>JANYJW010000016.1 GCA_025361705.1 Gemmatimonas sp. | reverse complement strand
GATGGCGGATGGCAGATGGCGGACCAACCAAAGATAACAGGGCCGCCTATTGCGCCGTCAGCGACACGAGGAACTCGCTGAGCACGTGATTGAACGTCGCCGGGCGCTCCATGTTGCTCACGTGGCCCGCGCCGGCAATCACCTCGAGCCGGCTGCCGGCGATGGCAAGGTGCATGGCGCGCGCGTCGGCGACGGGGGTCAGTGCGTCTTCGTCGCCGACGACGATCAGCGTGGGCACATCAATGGTGGCGAGCGTGGGCGTCGAGTCGGGGCGCGTCATCAGCGCGTCGAGCGCGCCGAGCACGCCCTCCAAGGGGGCGAGCGACACCATGCGGTGCAATTCGTCGGCGAGCTCGGGGTGCTTGGCGCGCGTGGTCTTGCCTACCATGCCCGTGATCATCTGGTTGGCCACGGCCATGCTGCCACGCTCGACGACGAGCGCCTGCATCTCGCGCCGCGCGGCACGCTGCGCGTCGCTGTCGGGCGTGGCGCGCGTGTCGCACAGCACGAGCGCGCGAATGCGCGCCCGGTGACGCCGCCAGAAGGCGAAGGTCGCGTAGCCGCCCATCGACAGGCCGGCCACCACGGCGCGCTCGATCCCGAGGACGTCGAGCAGGGCTGCCGCATCGTCGGCATATCCGTCGACGCCGTCGTGTGCGCCGGCGCCGCTCTCGCCGAAGCCTCGCAGGTCCATGCTGATGGTGCGCGCGGGCGCGGCCAAGGCGCCCAGCTGCGCCGACCAGAGCGACCGGTTGTGCGGGAAGCCGTGCAGGAACAGCACCGGCGTGCCGCTGCCGACATCGTCGTATCCGATGGTCTGGCCGTTGGCAAAGGTGATCATGGGGCGGGGCCTGCCAGGGGTGGGCCAGCGGGTGAACGGCGGGGCGACACGCTACATTTGTACCACACGCGGCACCGGAGAGGAAGGAAGCGAGTGAGTCCCAAGAGCGCAGCATCGGCGGTGCGGTACCTCGATTCGAACGACGCGGTCGAGAATTTCCTGGACGGCATCCGCGGCACGCCGATCCTCGCGATCGACACCGAAGGGGCGAGTTTCCATCGCTTCATCGACCGCATCTACTTGCTGCAGCTCTCGACGCGCGACGTGCACGCGATCATCGATCCGCTGCCCATCGCATCGCCCGCCGCACTCGGCGCGCTCCTCGAGGATCCCAAGGTCGAGGTGGTCTTTCATGACGCCGACTACGACCTGCGCCTGCTGCATCAGGACTACGGCTGGCACGTGCGGCGCATCTTCGACACCCGCGTTGCGTCACAGTTGCTGGGCGTCAAGGCGTTTGGCCTGGCCGCACTGCTCGAGCAGCATTTTGGCGTGAGGCTCGACAAGAAGCATCAGCGCGCCGACTGGTCCATGCGTCCGCTGCCGCAGGGCATGCTCGACTACGCGGCGCAGGACACCCTGCACCTGCTGCAGCTGCGCGACGTGCTCAAGGACCAGCTCGAGCAGAAGGGGCGGTGGAGTTGGGCCGCAGAAGAGTTCGAGCGGCTCGAGGGGACGCGGTGGGCGCCGGAAGATGCGGGGCAGGGATTCCTGCGCATCAAGGGCGCGCGCGACCTGACGCGGCGCGAGCTCGCGGTGCTGCGCGAGGTGGCGCAATGGCGCGACGCGACGGCGCACGCACTCGACCGCTCGACGTTCCGCGTGGTGGCCAACGAGGTGCTGCTGGAAATTTGCCGGGTGCAGCCCAAGACGGCCGACGCGCTCGGAAAGATCAAGGGCATGCCACGCGGCATGATCGAGCGCGCCGCCCCCGACGTGCTGGCAGGTATTGAGCGCGGCCTGGCGGTGCCCGAGTCGCAGCTGCCGCGCTTTCCCAAGGCAGCGCGATGGGACAAGGACCCCGAATTCGACGACAAGGTGGGACGCCTGAAGGCGGTGCGTGACGCCGCCGCGGTGCGGCTCGACCTCGACCCCGGGGTGCTCGGATCGCGTGAGCGTCTGGAGTCGGTGGCGCGGCTCGTGCCGCGCTCGGTGGAAGAACTCGCGACACTTCCGGACCTGCGCCGCTGGCAGATTGCCGAGATGGGCGCGGCGTTCGTGAAGGCGCTGAGCGGGTTCAAGGTCAAGGCGGCCAACACGCCGCCAGCTGCGCCGCCAGCTGCGCCGCCAGCGCCCGAGTCGCCGTACCTGGAGAAGTGAGGCGCTAGAACCCCAGGTACGTCCGCACCCGCGGCTCGATGCGGTCGGGCGTCCACGGCGGCGACCAGACGATGTTCACCTGCGCACTCGTGACGCCCGGGACGGCCTGCACCTGCGTGGTGGCGTCGTGCAGCAGCTCCGGCCCCGACGGGCAGGCGGGCGACGTGAGCGACATGTCGACTTCCACGCTTGTCCCGGCGACCCGAATCTCGTAGACCAAGCCGAGGTCGACGATGTTGAGGTTGAGATCGGGGTCCTTCACGCGGCGCAGCGCGAGCTTCACCAGGTCCTCGGTGACGAGGTCGGTGCCGTCGGACGATGCCGCCGCGTCCGGGGACGCGGCGTCGAGAGGCGAAGTGTCATCGGTCATGGGGAGCTCCTGAGGTCTTCGCAGTATCGCCGCGTGACGCGCAGGAATTCAAGCTGGCCGGCTAACCGCGTCCCTTGGCGGGCTTCTTTGCGGTACCTGCGCCGCCCTTGGCCGCCTTTGCCTTGGACGCGCCGAGGGCCTTGGACGCTCCGTTGGCACTGCTGCCGGGCTTCGCCTTCGACGATGCGGATTTCGCCCTGACGGCCGCCGCTAGCGGGCGCGTCCGCCCCTTCGTGTGGCGCGACCGCCGACTGCGCAGCGGCTTGTTCCAGTTGACCGCGCGGTCGGCGCGGAACGCGGCGGGCATCGTGATAATGCGCAGCTCTTCGTCCGTCACGGCGAGCGCCGCCGCATCGGCGAGGTCGGAGCGGACATCGGCAATGACGGTCGCTGGCCGGCGCGCGCGCGCGGCGTGCACGCGGTTGGTGAGCAGGATGACGAACATGTTGCGCTGCGGATCGATCCACATTGACGTGCCGGTAAAGCCGACATGCCCGTACGCCGTGGGGCTGAGATATTCGCCGGCGCCGTGCCGCCCCTCGGCCATCTCCCAGCCGAGCGCCCGCGAGCCGGCGGCGCGCTGCGTGAATAGCCGCACGGTGGAGTCGCTGATGATGCGCGTGCCCTGATAGATGCCGCCATCGAGCATCATCTGCGCAAAGACCGCGAGATCGTCCGCCGTACCGAAGAGCCCGGCATGCCCAGCGACGCCGCCCAGCGCATAGGCGTTCTCGTCGTGCACCTGACCCTGCAGCGGGTAACCGCGCGGCGGCGACACTTCGGTGGGCGCCGTGCGGTCGCGCACGGAATCGGGCGGCAGGAAGAACGTGTCGTTCATGCCCAGCGGGTCGAAGACGCGCTGCTTGATGAAGACGTCGAGCGGCATGCCGGCGACGGCCTCGACCACCATGCCCAACATGTCGGCGCCGAGGTCGGAGTATTCGAAGTAGCGACCCGGGCGGTAGCCGAGCTGGGTGGCAATGACGGCCTGTCGCGCTTCGTCGGCCGAACGCGCAAAGCGCCACAGATCGCGCCCTGCAGGCAGGCCACTGCGGTGCGTGAGCAGGTGCCGGATGGTGACTTCATCTTTCCACTTGCCGACAAAACCGGGAATGATGTCGACGACCCTGGCGTCGAGCGACAGGCGTCCTTCGTCAAAGAGGATCATTGCCGCCGTCGTGGTGGCGACGACCTTGGTGAGCGAGGCGAGGTCGTAGATGGTGCGATCGGTCGAGACGGCCGGACTTGTGGCGCCCCATCCCAGCGTGCCGAATCCCTTGCGCCAGACGGCGGCTCCGCCGCGTCCGATGACGACGGCCGCACCAGGGAACCCCCCGGCACGAATGCCCTCATTGACTACGCGGTCTATGATCTCCAGTCGCTCGGGCGACATGCCCACGCTCGCCGGCGAACGAACGGGCAAGCGTGTGTCCGGCCCTCCAAGTACAAGCGCGGCAAGGAGATGAAGAAGCACGGGCGCCTTGGAAGGGGCAGGGAAGGCAAGCGCACCGAATCAACCCGGAGGTCGAGCCGGTAGGGGGACACTGGAACGTAAGCAGTACCATGCAAGCCCTGTACCCGCAAGACGAGTACTATCCCTGACAGTCACCACGGCAACCAATTCTGCCGACCGGGTGACATACCAAGCGAACGTTCATGGCCGATCAACTCACCATCCGACGCGCCATTCATGGCGACGAAGCGGCGTTGCGTGCCCTCTGGGTGCAATACGCGCCGCGCATCGACGCCGTGGTGCGGCGCCTGGTGGGCGACCCCGACCAGGCCGCGGACGTCGCGCAGGAGGTCTGGATCCAGATCTTTCGTGCGCTGCCCACGTATCGCGGTGACTCGCAGTTCGCCACCTGGGCCCACCGCATCGCGGTGAACCGCACGCTCAACGCCCTGCGGTCGCTGCGGCGCCTCGGCAAGGTGGAAACGGAGATCGCGGAAGACTCGGCGATGGTCGAGCACGCAGGTGACCGGGCGCTGCTGGCGCAGACCATCGACGAGGCGGTGCAGAAGTTGTCGCCGGGGGCGCGGACGGTCTTCGTGCTCCACGACGTCGAAGGGTACACGCACGAGGAAATCGCCGTCGAACTCGGCATCACGGCGGGCGGGTCAAAGTCGCAGTTGTTCAAGGCGCGCGCGAAGCTGCGCAGGCTGCTGGCGCACCTGGTGGATGCACCCATTTCGCAGGAATCGTCGCATGTTGCACATCTCTCCTGAACGACTTGCTGCCCTGGTGGACGAGACGGCGTCGCCCGATGAGGCCACGCACCTCGCCACCTGTGCGCCGTGCGAGGGCGAACTCGCCGCGCACCGGCGACTGGTTCGCATGGCCTATGCCGAGACGCCGCGCGAGGGGCCGCCGCTGAACGACTGGGCGTCGCTGGGCGCCATGCTGCGCGCCGAGGGCATCGTCTCCGCCGCGCCGGTGTCGGTTGCGCGTACGTCACGGACGCAGTGGATCGTGCGCATTGCCGCCGGGCTCGTGCTCGTCGTTGGCGGGGCCTTGGTCGGACGCTCCTACAGCGACGTCGACTTCGCATTCGGTGGTGCCGCGCCGCAGACGGCCGCCACCGCGCCGGCCGCTGCACCCACGTTCGCGTCGTCGCAGGCGGCCATGCAGGTGCTGACGTCGGCGCAGCAGCAGTACTCCGACGCGGCCGCGTACCTGGCCGCGCAGGACACCACGTCGCACTTCATCGGGCTCAACGTCAACACCTATCGCGCGCGGCTCACCGCGCTCGACAACATCGTGGCCTCGACGCGCACGGCGCTGTACCAGGCGCCGCAGGATCCGGTGCTCAATCAGTACTACCTGTCGGCCGTGGCGGCGCGCGAGGCGACGCTGCGGCAGCTGCAGGCGGCGTTGCCGGCCAAGCAGCAACTGGAGCGATACTAGCCATGCGGGGGGTCTTCTCGACGTTTCGGCAGATGGTTCCTGCGGTTGCGGTGGCAGGTGCGGTGATCGCTTCGACAGGAGGCGCGCAGCAGTCGTCCTCAACGACGACGACGCGCAGCTCGGGTCGGCACGTCACGGTGCGGGTGGACACCAACGAGACGATGAAGGTCACGATCGTGCTCGACGGGCTCGACAGCCTGATGCGGACGCTGATGCAGTCGCGCGCGCTCGAAGAGCGCATTGGCATGGCGTTGCGCGAATACGGCGCCGCCCAGGCCAACGTGACGCGACGGCGCGCGCTCGAGGAACAGCTGCAGAAGCTGGCGGAAAACAACGTGCAACTGATGTCGAAGATCCAGATGGCCTGCTCGCGCCAGAAGGCGACGGACCACGCGCCCGAGGGCTATCTGGGTGTGACGTTCGGGATCAACGGCACGGTGAAGCGGGACAAGGACGGCCCCGAGGTGTACCGGTTCGACGAACCACCCGAAATCATCACGGTGGAGACGGGCTCGCCTGCCGACCGCGTGGGCGTGCATCGCGGCGACCGCATTATCGCCATGGACGGCAAGGACGTGGTGGGGCGCGACGTGATTCTCGCGCAGTTGCTGGTGCCGGGGCGCAAGCTGCCGCTGCGGCTCGCGCGCGACGGCAAGGAACTGACCGTGGTGACGCAGGTGCTCAAGCGCCCCGACGGCTTTGGCGACCAATGCAGCGACCTGGACTTCGAGATGGCGCCGATGGTGCGGCTTTCCACGGCGTCGCCGCGCACGTTCACGTTCGTGCGGCCGGCACCGGCGCCGCGCTCACCGGCGAGTGCGCCGACCCCTCCCTCGGCCCCCGATGCTCCCGGACCGGGCTACACCTACTCCATCACCACGCCGCCGCCCGTGGCGATTGCCGGTTTCACGAGCCTCGTGGCCGGCGCGCAGGTGACGACGCTCACCGATGACTTCAAGGAACTCACGGGCGCCGACGGCGGCGTGCTGGTGCAGCGCGTGGGGCCAGAGACGCCGGCCGCCGCGGCGGGACTGCGCGGCGGCGACGTGATTGTGGAGGCGGCGGACCGTGCGGTGACCAGCGCGCACCTGCTGCAACGCCTCATCGGCGATGCCGATGACCGCACCCTGAAGCTCAAGGTGGTGCGCAAGGGGAAGGCGCGGACCGTGTGGCTGAAGTGGTGAACTAACGCGCACCCGGCCGGCTGCGCGGCGACGCGAGCAGCCAACGGCCGGGGATGTGGACGTTGCCCCAGCTGCGGACTTCGTCGCACATCTGCGCCGCGTCGCCGGGGTCGATGTTGGCGCGCGCCGCCCACACCGCGGGTTGCCGGTATGCCTGCTCTGCGATGACCATGTCGTGCGTGTCGCCAAACCACGCGCTCAGCACATCGGAGGCCCCGGGCGCGGCGAAGTCATGCAGTTCGACGCACAGTGCTGCGTTGACGAGCCAGGGAATGCGGGCGGGGTCGAGGAGGTCTCGCTCGAACCCCTCGCAGTCGCAGATGACGAGTGCTCCCTCGCCCGCCGGCACCGCGAGTGCCGCCAGCACGTCGATATCGGCGCGCCCCAGTACGTGCACACGCGCCGCCACGCCGTTGTCGTCGGCGCTGCGCTGCGCTGCGTTTCGGCGCGCCAGGCGGGGTCGAGTTCGTATGCGTAGACCGTCGCACTCGTCAGCCGCATCGCCATGCCGGTGGAGTAGTAGCCGGCGTTGCTTCCGACGTTCACGGCAATCGACCAGCCGCGCGCGAACTCGCGCTCCAGCCACGCGTGCGTCTCGCACTCGAAGGCACCGAGCAGAACCGCCGATTCGACGTCACCCGGCGATGCGGCGCGCAGGCGAAGGCCTGCAAACGGGCCCGCGGCGACGCGGCCGCCCGTCTGCTTCCAGAGGCGCTCGCGTGCACGACGGCTCGCTGACCACCGGCTGAGCCGCAAGCGTCGGCGCATGCGTTCGGGTAGCCACGCATGGTATGCCTGTCGCAAGGCGGCAACGAAGTTCACGCGCTGAGTTCCGGCATGTTCTCAATATAGTGTGATCGATGGACGGGCTCGGCGCGCACGAGCGCGATCACCGTGCGCGACGCTGGTGCACCACCATCATCGAGAATGGCGCAATGACCAACGGGTCGCCATCCGCCAGGGCGTGCCGCACGGGCGCTTCGCTGCGCGCGGGCCGACCCTGTGCGCCATCGGCATGCCACGCATACTGCGCAGCAGAGAAGCTCGTCACCGTGCGTCGCACCGGCGCCGGGCCGGCCGGCCCGGCGTCGATGCGCACGCGGAAGCTGCGCCCGGGATCCTTGTTCACGAGCATCGTGGCCCACGAGCCGTCGGGGCGCCGCACCACATACGCAGACAGCAGCTCATTGCCGTCGGCATCGCGCGCGTCGGACTCGGCGGCATACATCACATGCTCGCCGCCGCGCGGTGATGTCCAGTCCTGCGTGACGAGGCGCAAGGCGTGGAACGTGGCCACGCGCGCGCGGATGCGACGCCGGTCGTCGGTGAGGAAGAGCATGTTGTTGCCCCACTGATCGCAGCGCGGCGACTTGTCGAGCGACGTGGGTTCCCAGCCGTACAGATACGCCTCACGCCCCCCGAGCATCAGGAAGCGCCCGATGATGTCGCTGTTGAGCAGGGCGCCTGCCATGTCCACCTGCGCCTGGCCGGCGAACGCGGAATACCCGAACTCGGCGATCACACGCGGTACGCTTGCGTCGATGCCCTCGCGTTCCACGCGGCCGAGCCGGTCGGTGAGGCGCGCGGACGCCTCGGCCAGCTGCGGCGCGGACTCGCCGCAGATGTCGTCCCACGGATACCACTCGAACGAAAAGAACGTGAAATCGCCGGGCTGGCCGCGCGTGCGCAGCGTGCGCAGGAAGCGCGGAATCCACGTGTCACCGGTGGTGTCGCTGGGCCACGCGAACATCACGCGGCTTTCGAGTCCCTGAAAGCCGGGCCCGCCGAGCGGGGCGTCGGGCCACGACGCGCGAATGGCGCGCGCCACCTGCGTGTACAGTGTGCCGTAATCCTCGGGCGTCACGTACTGGCCGTCGGGTTCCTCACCCATCTCGATGCGGCCCACGCGATATCCGCGCCGTCGCAAGAAGCGCACCTCGGCGGCCGCGTCGTCGGGCGTGCCGTACAGCACGGCCACGGGCACCATCGCGGGCCGGTTGAAGGTGAGCGAACTGCGGAAGACGCGGTCAAAGCCGGGCTGCTCGAGATCGGTGTCGATGTCGGTGGCGCGATGCCACGGGTCGGTGCTCGATGCGTACGTGGTGGACTGCCGCGACGAGATGCCGCCGTGCCGCATGGCATCGCGCACAGTAGTGCCGTCTGCGGTGCCGATCTCGAGTTCCCGAATGGCGAAGCCGAGCGAGTCACGCGGATCGGTGGCGCCGGGCGGCGCGTCGTGTGCGCTGGCCGTAAGCACGAGGCGCACGAAGCGCGCCTGCACCGCGGCGTCGGCGAGTCGCCGCAACTCGGTGCCGCCGCGTCCGCTGCGCTCGCTGCCGTTGGCAAACGTGATCCACCGGCCGTCCGGAGTCTCGTCGATGTCGTGCACCTCGTCGCCCCGCCAGTACTGCACGCGGAACGCCTCGGCGTGCGGCTGGCCCCAGTGGATGCGCATCGCGTTCACAGCCACCGGACGGCCGAGGTCGACGATCACCCACTGTGGCAGGAGCGAGTCGACCGTCCCCGTGAAGCGCTGGGCGAGGTACGGATTGCTCTTCCAGAACGTCGCCGTGTCGCCATCATCGAGGCGCGAGAAGGCGCTGTCGTCGTTCTCGTCGGTGGTGCCGCGGCGCGGGAGGCGATAGCCGTGCGTCAGCAGAATTGGCCGCGCCGAGGTGTCGTGCGACGTCCAGTAGCCTTGGGTGTTCGCTGTGTCGCTCCAGCGGCCGTTCGGGTTCCAATGCCACGCGCGCACGCCGAGTTCGGTGCGCAGGCGGTACGTCGCCATGGCAAGGCCAGTGGTCTTCATCGCCTTGATGTTGGCGCGGGTGAAGACGTCGGCGACGACACCCTTGCCGTGTCCGTCGAGACCGCCGCCAAAGGTCGAGCGCGGGTCAAATCGGTTGACCGGCACGCGCTCGGTGTGCACGGTGACGACGGCGTCCGCAACGGCGGCTTGCGCGGCGACTGAGGCGGTGATTGGTGCGGTCGTCGCCGTGACGAGCAACGCCACGGTACGGGCGAAGGCACGGGGGTGGCGCATTATGGCTTGGATACCGAACCCGGCGGGATGCTGTAGATCAGCTGCGCCGTGTGTTCGTCGAGGTCGCTCAGTTCACTCACGCGCACCCGCGCCGCCATGATGCTGTGTTCGTCCTGCGTGTGGTCGAGACCCAGCACGTGGCCAATCTCGTGCAGCGTGATGGCGTAAATGGCCTCGGGCGTGAGCGCCGCCCCGCTCTGATGATGCAGCGCCACTTCAATGGATGAGCCAACGATCCACCAGTGCTGGTCGCGTACCCAGCGCGTGCGTCCCGAAATGGGAATGTCGAAGTGGTCGACCCATGTGACCGGGATGTCACACGACGCCGAGTCGACGACAAAAGTGTACGGCACGGGAACGCCGGCGTGCATCCAGCGTTCGAATGCCTCGCGCGCCCGCACCGGATAGCTCGGATGGAAGTCGGCGAACGCGCTCGTCGGCTGGATCCAGACCCGCAGCGGTTCGGCCTGGCGGTCGGGCCAGCGCGCATTGTTGTCGTCGCGCTGCAGCAGGATTTCGCGGATGTACGTGCCCGATTCGCCATCGGCGAGGCGGCGCTGGATTTCGGCGAGGTCGCGCCGTGGCGCCGGGAGCGTGGACGGCCGCACCGCGGCCATGCCCGCCTCGCCGCCCAGCGGCAGCGCGGAATCGGCCGGCGACGCCATCGATCCGGCGGTGTCACCGGCCGCCATCGTCGTCGGTGCCGCGCGACGCGGCACGCGCCACGCCGACACGGCGACGAATGCCAGCATGGCGCTGACGACCAGCACGAGCAGGACGATGGAGCGCTTCACGCGAGAAACTCCTCGACCGCTGCGAAGAACAGCGTGGACTGTTCCCAGAACGGCATATGCCCCGCCCCGGGAATCAGGTGCAGTTGCGCGCCGGAGATGGTGGCCGTAGTGCGCTCGGCCTGTGCGACGGGGATCATGTCGGATGTGCCGTGCACGAGCAACGTGCGGGCGCGAATGCGCGCCGCGGCGCCGCGCCAGTCGAAGCCCTCACGGCGCAGGCGCGCCACCACGGCGGCTCCCGTCTCGCTGCGAGCAAGCGGCGGCGCGAATAGCGCGCCCATTTCGCCGTCGTGGAACCAGGCCGGATACAGCGCGCGGTTGTACTCGGCTTGCCGGCCGGGCTCGGGGTCGTGCAGCAGGGCGGGATCAAACGCCGCCAGCTGAGCACGAGCCTCGCCGGTGAGGCGTGACAGCGCGACGCCGTGCAGCGCGTCGAGCCACTCGGGCGTGAGTCCCACGGCATCGACGAGCACGAGGTTGCGGACTCCCTCGGGGTCCTCGGCCGCGCCAAGCATTGCGATGGCGCCGCCCCACGAATGTCCGAGAACATCCCACTGCGGGATACCGAGTGCCTCGCGAAGGGCGCGCACGTCGAGGGCATCGTGTTCAATGCGCGCGGCGCGGGTGCCCGGGGGCGCTTGGCTGCGTCCGCGACCGCGCAGGTCGTACAGGATGAGTTGCCGCCGCACGGCGAGTGGTGACAGCGCCGGCCAGAGCAGGATGTGCGAATAGACCATGCCGCCATTGATGCACAGCAGCGGCGGGACGCCGGGCACGGGCGGTGTGGAGAAGACGGCGAAGTCGAGTCCGCGCGCGCGCACCGTCGCGTGCTCCAAGTGCGGCGCGCGCGGCGCGGCGCGCCGGAAGGCGAGAAAGCGCTGGCGGGCGGTCACGCGGGCACCACGCAGCGGTGAGGGAGTGCGGGAGAGGCCGACATTGTCGTCCTTAAAGGTATGCGACTTGCCACGTGGCGGGTGATGGGATATATCTCAGTACAAAGATAAATACTCAACCCCGGTGCCATGGAACTCGGTCTCTACAGCTTTGCCGAAACCACCGTCGACGCAGCCACGGGCGTGCGCGCCGACACCGCCGAGCGCCTGCGCCACCTGCTCGAGGAGATCGCGCTCGCCGATCAGGTGGGCTTGGACGTCTACGGCGTTGGTGAGCATCATCGGCCCGACTTTGCGGTGGCGGCGCCCGCCGTGGTGCTGGCGGCGGCAGCGGCGCGCACCAGGCGCATTCGCCTGTCGAGCGCGGTGACGGTGCTCAGCTCGGACGATCCGGTGCGCGTCTTTCAGGAGTTCAGCACGCTCGACCTGCTGTCGAACGGCCGCGCCGAGATCATGGCGGGACGCGGGTCGTTCATCGAGTCGTTTCCCCTGTTCGGGTACGCACTCGACGACTACGACGCGCTCTTTGCCGAGAAGCTCGACCTGCTGCTCGCATTGCGCGCGAACGAACGCGTCACATGGCGCGGCGCGCACCGGGCGGCGCTCACGGACCAGCCGGTGCATCCGCGCCCCGTGCAGGACCCGCTGCCGGTGTGGGTGGCGATTGGCGGCACCCCGCAGTCGGCGGCGCGCGCCGGAACGCTCGCCTTGCCGCTTGCCATTGCAATCATCGGCGGCGAACCGGCGCGCTTTACGCCGTTCGTCGAGATCTACCGTGAGGCGTGGATGCAGGCGGGGCACGATCCAGCGTTGGCGCGCGTGAGCATCAATTCGCACGGCTTCATTGCCGACACGGAGCAGGAGGCTGCCGAGTCGTTTTGGCCGAGGTATGCCGACGCCATGGGGCGCATCGGCCGCGAGCGCGGCTGGCCGCCGCCGACGCGCGCCCACTTTGATCGCGAGTGCCGGCCAACCGGCGCGCTGCTGCTTGGCAGTCCGCAGCAGGTGATCGAGAAGATCCTGTACGAGCACGAACTGTTCGGCATGGACAGATTTCTCCTGCAGCTCAGCGTCGGCACCATGCCGCACGCGCAGATGCTGCGCGCCATCGAACTCTACGGCACCGTGGTGGCACCGGCGGTGCGGAAGGCACTCGCATGACCGAGGCACCGCTGATTCTGCAGGTCATCATCTGCAGCACGCGTCCCGGGCGCACGGGCCCAATGGTCGCTGCGTGGGCGGCGGACCAGGCGCGCGCGCACGGGCAGTGCGCCGTGGAGCTCGTCGACCTCGCCGAGTTCCAGTTGCCGATTCTTGGCGAAGCCAGGCACCCGCGGTTCGGGCAATACGACCACGACGAGAGCAAGCGCTGGAGCGCGTCGGTGGCGCGCGCCGACGCCTATGTGTTTGTCCTGCCCGAGTACGATTTTGCGATGCCCGCGTCGCTGCTGAACGCGCTGCAGTGCCTGTACCACGAGTGGACGTACAAGCCCGTCGCGTTTGTGAGCTATGGCGGGGAATCGGGGGCGCTGCGCAGCGTCCAGATGACCAAGCAGGCGGTGACGACGTTCAAGATGGTGCCGCTGGTCGAGGCGGTGTCGATTCATCAGGTGACGCAGTACATCGACAAGGCGGCGGGGACGTTCACGCCGGGCGATGCGCAGGCCAGGAAGGCGACGGCGATGCTGGACGAGTTGGTGCGGTGGGCGAAGGCGCTGCGAGCGCTGCGACTGGCGTGAGGGCCATTGATTGGTAGGTTGGAGGGAACTCCCTCTGTCCGGCGGACGGCACATGCGGCTCCGGTCGTGCATTCTCCTCATCGCCTCGTGCGCACTCGCTGCGCGCGGCGTGTCCTCGCAGGAGCCGGGTGCGACGCCGACGGCGCGCGGCGCAACCGTCCACGGCGTGGTGCGTGACAGCGTGGCGCACGCCCCGCTGGCGGGTGCGTGGGTGCAGCTGGTGCCTGCCCAAGGTGCGGCGGCCTCGGCCCGCACGGTGATGTCGGATGCGGAGGGGCAGTATGCCATCGCCGACGTGCCCGCAGGACGCTACACGATCGGCTTCATTCACCCGGTGCTCGATTCGCTTGGTGTGGAGCCAATGCTCCGTCCGGTGCGCGTGCGCGGCACGCGTCCGGTGCGCGCGGACCTGGCGAGCCCGTCGCCGGCGCGGCTGCGCGCGGCCATTTGCGCTCCGCGGCCATTTCCAGATACCGGGGCGGGCGCCGTGGTCGTGGGCGTCGTGCGCGATGCGAGTGACGGCTCGCCTGTTGCCGGCGCACGCGTGGTGGGCGAGTGGCTTGAACTCACGTTCCGGAAGGGCGGTGTCGATCCGCTGCAAATACGGCTCGAGACGACGACGCTGGCGAATGGCTGGTTCTTCCTGTGCAGCGTGCCGATGGGCGGCGTCATGTCGCTGAGTGCGGTACGCGGTGCCGACAGCACGGACGTGCTTGAAGTGCAGGTGCCGAAGGCCGGGTTTGTGCGGCGAGAACTGTACGTGGGCGGCTCGCTGGCTGTGGCGGTGCGCGACACGGGGCTGCGGATCGACTCCCTGGCCCCGCCGCCTCGCATCATGCGCGTGGGCAAGGGCCGACTGACCGGCACAGTGGTGAGCGCCATCAGCGGGTTGCCACTCGCCGGCGCGCACGTGCGACTGACGGACGGTCCACAGACGCGGGCCAACGACCGCGGTGAATGGACGTTGGCAAACGCGGCAGGTGGCACGCGGACGCTCGAGGTGCGCGCCGTGGGCTACTATCCCGCCCAGCGCGCGGTGCACGTGATCACCAGCGCCCCGCCAGTCGTGGTCGCGCTCTCCAATTTTGCGGCCGTGCTCGACACGGTGCGGATTCTGGCGGCGCGCATGGCGGACCGCAGTCGCGGCGAGTTCGAAAAGCGCCGGCAGCAGAAGATCGGGCGCTTCATCACCGCGGACGATCTGGCGAAGCGCAACGTGACTTTCCTGACCGACGGACTGCGCCAACTGTCGGGCGTGCGCCTGGATGTCGGCGACTCGTTCCGTCGGCCCATCCTGGTGCGCGCCATGTTCGGCGGGTGGTGCCAGCCAGACATCTACCTCGACGGGTTGCGCATGCTGTACTTCAGCGCGGACGATCTGGACCAGGCGGTGACCGCGAGCAAGGTGATGGGCATCGAGATTCACACGGAGCCGAACGTGCCATGGCAGTACCAGCTGTGGGGCAACTGCGGCGTCATCCTCGTCTGGACGAAGTGAACACGACGCGCGGACACACGATGCGTCGTGCGATCGTTCGGCCGGCACGCGCCGCGTTGGCGAGCGGGGTGCTGCTGATGGCGTCACTCGCACGCCCGGCGAGCGGGCAAGTGAGCGACCCCGCGCGCCGTGTGACGGGTGCGACGGTCAGCGGTGTGGTGCGCGACAGTGTGGCGCGCACGCCGCTCGCCGGCGCGTGGGTGCAGCTCGTCGCTGCCGACGTACAGGGCGCTGCCGCGCGTGCGGTCGTGTCGGACTCGCTTGGGCACTTTGCCATCGCCGAGGTGCCCGACGGCCGCTACACGCTTGGCTTCTTCCATCCGATGCTCGATTCGCTGGGCGTGGAGCCGATGCTGCGCGAGGTGATCGTTCGCCGCGGCCGCGCGGGGCGCACCGATCTCTCCACGCCGTCGCCGGAACGCCTGCGTGCCGCCATCTGCGGCGCGCGCACGCCGGTGGACGGGAGCGCCGTTGGCGGCGTGGTGGTGGGCGTGGTGCGCGACGCGCGGGGCCGGGCGAGCGTGGGCGGGGCCACGGTCACGGGCGAGTGGCTCGAGATCTCGTTTCTGCCGGGCGGACTGATCGACCGTCGCCGCCCGCGCGTGGTGGCGACGACGGGGCCGAGCGGCTGGTTTGCGTTGTGCAACGTGCCAAGTGGCGGCACGATGTTCGTCGGGGCCAGTCGCGGCGACGAGACCACCGATGTCATCGAGATCCAGGTGCCATCAGAGGGCTTTCTGCGGCGCGAGCTGTTTGTCGGCGCATCGCGTGTGGTGGTGGTGGGCGACACGACGCGTGTCGATACGCTCGCCCCGGCGCCACGCCGCCTTCGGGTTGGCGACGCGCGGCTGCAGGGGACGGTGGTCACCGTCGTCGGCGAGCGGCCATTGGCCGGCGCGATCGCGCGCCTCAGCGACGGCCCGTCGAGCCGTGCCGATGCCCGCGGAGCGTGGTCCATCGCCAACGCGCCCGCCGGCACGCGCACCCTCGAAGTACGCGCCGTCGGTTTCTATCCAGTGCGCCGCGCCGTCGACGTGCTCGAGGGCGCCGCGCCCCTGCACCTGGCGCTCTCCACGTTCCAGGCGGTGCTCGACACGGTGAAGATCATGGCTGCGGGCGCGCCCGATCGTCACCTGAGCGGATTTGAGGAGCGCAGTCGCACGGGACTCGGCCGGTTCCTGACGGCGGCGGACCTCGAGCGGCGCGGCGTCATTGAAACGTCGGATGTCTTCAAGAACCTGCCGGGCGTGCGCACCGAATACGACACGACGGGGACGCTGCAGATCACGATGCGCAGTTCGTTTGGCGGGTACTGTGCGCCGTCTTTCTACGTGGACGGGCTTCACCTGTTTACGCTTGCCGCCGATGAGCTCGACAACATCGTGCGGGCCAAGAGCGTGCGCGCCATCGAGGTGTATACCGATGCCACGGTGCCGCCGCAATTTCAGCAGGCGATGTCGGGGTGCGGCGCGATCGTGATCTGGAGCAAGTGACCGGTGGCATGAGTGGACGGCTTCGCGCGAGGGAACCATGAAGATCCTGATCTTCGGTGCGACCGGCATGATTGGGCAGGGTGTACTCGACGCGTGCCTGGCCGACGCTGGCGTGGCGCGGGTGCTCGTCCTCGGCCGGCAATCGACGGGACGGGCGCACGAGCGGCTGCGCGAGATCATCCAGCCGGACGTCACCGCGCTGGGCGCTCACACCGACGCGTTGCGAGACGTGGATGCCTGCTTCTTCTGCCTTGGCGTCTCGTCGGCGGGCATGACCGAGGCGCGCTACACGTCGCTGACGTACGACCTCACGCTCGCGGTGGCCCGGCAGCTTGCGGCGATCGCTCCCGCACTGACATTCGTCTATGTGTCGGGTGTGGGCACCGACAGCAGCGCGCAGGGGCGCTCGATGTGGGGTCGCGTGAAGGGGCGCACGGAGAACGCGCTGCTTGCGCTGCCGTTCCGTGCGGCGTACATGTTCCGGCCCGGCTTCATCCAGCCCGACGGCGGCGCCGTGTCGAAGACACCGCTGTACCGCGTGCTCTACGCACTGACGCAGCCCCTGCTGCCGCTGCTCAAGCGCCTCTTGCCCGACCACATTACAACGACGAGGCAGAACGGTCGCGCCATGCTCTCCGTAGCGCGCCACGGCTATGAGCGGCGCGTGCTCGATCCGCGTGACATTATCCGGGCGGCGGTGCGATGAGCGGTCGCCCGGCCTGCAGGGGCACACCGGCTCCATCGTCACGTCGCCACCACGCCTGACGGTCAAGACCGTAGCTTTGATGGAGCGCGTGTGACGCGCCGCTCTTAGATAATTGAACGCCAACGCTCACACGAATGGGGATCGCATGACCACCAAAGCCTACGGCGCATACGCCGCCGACAAGCCCCTCGAGGCCCTCGACATTCAGCGCCGTACGCCGGGTGCGCACGACGTGCAGATCGATATCGCCTACTGCGGCGTCTGCCACTCGGACGTGCACACCGTGCGCTCCGAATGGCCGGGCACGCAATACCCCTGCGTGCCGGGCCACGAAATCGTCGGTCACGTCAGCGCAATCGGCGCCGATGTGCGCAGCTTCAAGGTTGGCGATACCGTGGGCGTCGGGTGTCTCGTTGGCAGTTGCGGACACTGCAGCTCATGCAACGACGGGCTCGAGCAGTACTGCGAACGCGGCATGATTGGCACCTACAACGGCCCGACGGCCGACGCACCGGGGCATACGCTCGGCGGCTACTCGCAGCGCATCGTCGTGCGCGACGATTTCGTGTTGCGCGTTACCCATGCGCCAGAGCAGCTCGCCGCGGTGGCGCCGCTGCTCTGCGCCGGCATCACCACCTACTCGCCGCTGCGCCACTGGAACGCGGGACCGGGCAAGAAGGTGGGTATCGTCGGCATTGGCGGGCTCGGCCATATGGGGGTGAAGCTTGCCCACGCCATGGGCGCGCGCACCGTCGCCTTCACGACGAGCGACAGCAAGCGGGCCGCCGCCAAGGGGCTCGGCGCCGACATGGTGGTCGTCTCGACGAACGCAGCCGAGATGGCGCAGCATGCGGGGAGCTTCGACCTCATCATCAACACGGTCTCGGCCAGTCACTCGCTCGATACCTACACCAGCCTCCTGCGGCGCGACGGGACGCTGGTGCTGGTGGGCGGACCCGAGAAACCGCACCCGACGCCGAACTACACGGCGCTGGTGATGAAGCGCCGCGCGATTGCCGGCTCGCTGATCGGCGGCATCGCCGAGACGCAGGAGATGCTCGACTTCTGCGCCGCCAAGGGCATCGTTGCGGACATCGAGCTGATCCCGGCGCAGCAGATCAACGCGGCGTACGAACGCATGCTGACAAGCGATGTGAAGTACCGCTTCGTAATCGACAGCGCGACGCTCGCGAAGTAGCTCGCCCGCGCGCCGCTACCCCTGGACGTGCAGTTCGCTCAGCGCCTCAGCCACGGCGCCGCGAACCAGCGCCACCTTGTACCCGTTTGCCGACAGCGGAGTGGCACCGGCGCTCGCACGCTGGGCTACCCGCTCGATGAGCGCGTCGGACAGCTCGTGGCCGACGAGTTCGCGTTCCGCCAACTCCACGCGCCACGGGACCGGCGCCACACCAGACAGAACGATGCGCGCGCGTTCGATCTTCTTGCCACGCAACCCGAGCGCCACGGCGGCACCCGTCAGTGCGAAGTCCCAGGCGCCGCGGGCGCGCAGTTTGCGATAGGTGCTGACCGCAATGGCCGGCGGCGGCGGAAGCAGGATGTCCGTCACGAGCTCGCCCGGTTCCACCACGGTCTCGCGCGTGTAGTTCGTGCTGGGCAGCACGAAGAACGCATCGAGCGCCACCGTGCGCGCGCCGGCCGGCCCGGCCAGCCGCACACTGGCATCGAGCGCCATCAGCGCGGGCGCCGTGTCGGACGGATGCACCATCACGCACACGTCGCCGCCGAAGATGGCATGAAGCTGGTTCTCGCCTTCCTTGGCGAAGCACGTATCGCCGCCCTTGCGTGCGCAGTGGAAATCGCCGCGATAGTACCAGCAGCGCGGCCGCTGGCAGAGGTTGCCGCCTATCGTTCCCTGATTGCGCAGCTGCGGGCTGGCCGCCGCCGCGGCCGCCGCCGCGAGCGCATGATACCGTGCGTGCACCAGGGCGTGCGATGCCAACTCGGTGAGCGTGGTGAGCGCGCCGATGCGGAGTCCGCCGTTCGCCAACTCGCTGACACCGTGCAGCTCGGTCAGGCCGTTCAGGCTGACCAGTGTTTCTACCGTGAGCACCCGGTCCCGCAGGCAGCCGAGGAGATCCGTGCCACCGGCGCACGCCCGTGCGCCCGGCGTTGCCAGTGCGCGCACCGCGTCACCAATGGTGGTCGGCTGTACGTATGTGAACGTGGGCAGCATGGTCTACTTCCCTCCCTTGCTGGCCAGCGCAGTAACGATCGATGCCGGCGTGATTGGCGCATCGTAGAGGCGCGCGCCAATCGCGTTGCAGACGGCGTTGGCAATGGCCGCCGCGGCAGGAATCGTGGCGGGCTCTCCCAGTCCCTTGGCGCCGGTCGAGTTGCATTCCCTGTCGTGCAGGTCGATGGGGACACACTGGAAATCGACCGGAAAATCCATCGCCGTTGGAATCTTGTAATCGTGCCACGAGCCACTGGCCAGCTTGCCCGTCTGGCGATCGAGCACGCGCTGTTCGGTGAGGCCGAACCCGATGCCCATAGTGACGCCGCCGAGCACCTGGTTTTCAAACGTGAGCGCGTTCATCACGCGCCCGGAGTCCTGGGCCGCCACATAGCGAATCACGCGCACTTCACCCGTGCGCGTGTTCACTTCCACCTCGACGAAGTGCGCGGCGAACGGCAGCGCCACCTTGCCCGCCGGATGCGGCGCGCGGCGGCCGACGCCCACTAACTGCTGGCGTTGCGCGAGGCTTCGCAGGGCGCTGAACGGCACCGTCTTGCTCTCACCCGCAATCACGATGCTGCCGTCGCGAATGGACAGCTTGGCGATATCCTGCTTCAGTTCTTCCGCCGCGAGGGCAAGCAACTCGGTCTTCACGGCCGCTGCCGCCGAGCGCACGGCTGGCATGGTGACGAGCACGGTCTGGCTGCCGCCGGAACTTGGCGCGTACTGCGTGCTCGCCGTATCGGCATACTCGATACTCACCCGTTCCACCGGGACGCCGAGTTCTTCGGCGGCGACCTGGGCGAACAGGGTCTTCGTGCCCGTGCCGATATCGGCTGCGCCCGAGTTCACATTGACCGAGCCGTCGGGGTACAGTTTGAGAATCACCGTGGCGTTGGGTCCACCCGGCGAACCCCACATGCCGGCGGCCATGCCGATGCCGCGCTTGATATGACTCTTGGTGGCCGCGCGCTTTCGCGCATCGGCCCAGCCGAACTTCTCGGCGCCGGTCTTCAGGCAGTCGGACAAACCCGTCG
>JANYJW010000006.1 GCA_025361705.1 Gemmatimonas sp. | reverse complement strand
GTTGCGCCCCGCCGTGTGGAAGGACGGTGCGCGCTGTGCCGTGGCGCTCTCCTTTGACTCCGATCACGAAACCAATGAGCTGCGCGACGGCGGTGCGTCGATCGGCCGCATGGCGTGGGGCGAGTCGGGCAGCCGCGTGGGGGTGCCAAAGATCCTGCGCGTCCTCCGCACGCACGGCGTGCGCGCCACGTTCTTCGTCCCGGCGGTCTCGGCGCTCCTGCATCCCGACGAACAGCGGCAGGTGATCGCCGAGGGGCACGAAATCGGCATCCACGGCTGGATCCACGAACTCAATTCGGTGCTGCCGTATGAGGCGGAGCGCGACCTGATGCTCCGCTCGGCGGACACGCTCGAGCGCCTCAGCGGCGTGCGTGCGGTCGGCCTGCGCACGCCGTCGTGGGACTTCAGCCCCAACACGTTGCGCATCGAGCGCGACATGGGACTGCAGTACGACTCGTCGCTGATGGCCGACGTCGATTGCTACGAGCTGCTGCTCGACGGCGAGCCGTCGGGCATCGTCGAACTGCCGGTGGAGTGGATTCGCGACGACGCCGTCTACTTCGGCATGCACCGTTTCCAGTCGCTCCGCCCGTATACGCCCCCCGAGGGCGTCTTCGACATCTTCCGCCGCGAGCTCGACGCGGCGTACGACGAGGGCGGGCTGTTCCAGCTGACCATGCACCCGCACCACATCACGCCGCGCTCACGCATCTGGATTCTCGAGGAGATCATCCGGCACGCGGCGGCAAAGAAGGACGTCTGGTTCGCCACGCACGCGGAGATCGCCGCCTGGGCCCGCGATCACGCGGGGTGACTCCGGGGTGACTCCGGGGTGGCTCCGGGGTGGCTCCGGGGTGACTCCCGTCACCCCGGCGGACGACGACCGCCGCGCCCGCCACCGGGCGGCGCGCCACCGGGCACGCCCTCCCCGCCCTCCCCGCGGTCGCCGCGCGGCATTGGCGGCGCAGGAAACTCCTTGGAGAACTCGATGTCCTGCTTGTCGAGGAACTCCGCAGCCTTCTTGCGCTGCGAATCGTCGCCGAGCGCCCGCAGCACGTCCTGCACATCGGCGCGGCGCCGGTCCTGCAGCGAATCCACGAGCTGGCGCAACTGGAACATTTGCCGGACGGCGACGCGTCGCGCACTATCCGCCGCCGGCTGCCCGCCCTCGGCGCTACGCGGGTCAAACTTGGGCGGCGTGAAGTCGCGCTGCAGCGAGTCATAATGCGCCAGCACCGGCGCGTTGCGCTCGAAGATCTGCAGGCGGAGCCCTGTCAGTCGGGCCTGCTGCGAGTCGGCGAGGGAGAGCTTCTTGTGTTTGTCGAGCAGCAGTGACGCGGGGTTGTACTTCTCAAGCGTCTTGGCCGAGGGAAACTTCATGTCGGGCTGGCGCGTGGTGCGCCCCATGCCACCGTCGCGACCACCGCCCATGCCGCCCCCACGACGGCCACCGCCCATGCCGCCACCGCCCATGCCACCGCCCATGCCACCGCCCCCGCCGCCGGGGATTTGCGCGTGGACCGACTGCGCGGCCACCAGCATTGCCACCACCACTGTCATCGTACGACGCACGGGCGCTCCGGGGTTCGGTCTCGATGTCCATTACAACACGCCGGACGTCGTACCCGTGAGCGGGTTCCAGGTTTCGCGGTGTTCGTGCAAGGCATGCCCAGCACCGCCGCCTACGGGTCTTTGCGCGCGCGCTTCCGCAGCATGTCGAGGTACATCGCCTCAACTTTGGCACGGGCCCATGGCGTGCGACGCAGGAATTTGAGGCTCGACGCCACGCTCGGCTCGCTGGTAAAGCAGGCGACCTTCACGCGGCGTCCCATCTGCGCCCAGCCGAGGTAATCAACCATCTCGTTGAGCATGCGCTCCAGCGTGACCCCGTGCAGGGGGTCGCCGGTGCTGCCGGGCGCTGGGTTAGGTGGCGTGGGCATGTTGACGAACGATTGCCTCTCGCGGCCGGGGACGCCAGCGCGCTCCGGCCGAATCGGACCACGCGGCGCTATCTTCCGCGGCATGAAGCTCTGGATCGACGCGGACGCCACGCCGCTGGCGGTGAAACAGGTCTGCTTTCGCGCCTCGGACCGCCTCAAACTCGACACGGTGCTGGTGGCCAACATGCGCATCCAGTTGCCAGCGGGTTACACCCACGTGTCGGCGGTGCGCGTGGACGCGGGCCCTGACGAGGCCGACCGCTACATCGCCGCACACGCCGCCGCAGGCGATGTGGCGGTCACGCAGGACATTCCGCTTGCCGCATTGCTCGTCCCCAAGGGCGTGGCGGTCATTGACCCGCACGGCGAGGCGTACACGACCGAGAGCATCGGCGAGCGGCTCTCGGTGCGCAATTTCATGGATGGCCTCCGCAGTTCCGGCGTCGACACGGGCGGTCACGCGGCCTTCGGCCCCAAGGACACGCAGGCCTTTGCCAATGCGCTCGACCGCGCGCTGACGCGGGCGTTGCGGGCGCGCTGACTCCGCAGGGGCAACGACAACTCTGCTTGCCGTCACCACGTGGGCGCGATAGCGTGCCATGATGCGCATTCGCACGCTGGCCCGCGTCCTGCTCCTTCTCAGCGCTGCCACGTTCGCCGTGAACACCGGCGCCCAGGCGCCGCGCCGCACTTCGGCCGCCGATTGGCGGCAGGGCGCCACGTGCTATGAGGTGTTCGTCCGCTCATTCCGCGACAGCGACGGCGACGGCATCGGCGACCTCAACGGGTTGACCGCCGCACTCGACTATATCAACGACGGCAACGCACGCAGCACGCGGTCACTTGGCGCGCGTTGCATCTGGTTGATGCCCGTCACCGCGTCGCCCGGCTATCACGGCTATGATGCCACCGACTACTACCGGGTGGCACCCGCGTACGGCACCAACGACGACTTCACACGACTCGTCGCCGAGGCGCACAAGCGCGGCATCAAGGTGCTGGTGGACATGGTGCTGAATCACGTGTCCGATCAGCATCCTGCGTTCCAGGCAGCACTGCGCGACACCACGTCGCCGTATCGCCGCTGGTTCCGCTTTGCACCGGCGCCGGGGCCGAACAACCGCTGGGGCGGCAACACCTGGCACCGTTCGCCGGTCCGCGACGAGTACTACTACGGCTTCTTCTGGAAAGGGATGCCCGACCTCAATTACGACGAGCCGGCCGTCCTCGACGAAATGAAGAAGGTCGCCACGTTCTGGCTGCGCGAGATGGGCGTCGACGGATTCCGGCTTGATGCCGTGAAGTACCTCGTCGAAGCCGGCGCCGTGGCGGAGGACACACCGGGCACGCATCGCGTGCTGCACGAATACGCCGCACACGTGCACCGCACCACGCCCGGTGCCTTCACCATCGGCGAGGTGTTCGACAGCACGGGTGCGCTGCTCGCGTATTACCCCGACCAGCTGGACGGCTACTTTGCGTTTGAGGTCGCCGACTCGCTGATTGCCGGCGTGCGGCGGGGCGACGCGCGCGGCATCTTGGCGCCGGTGCTGCGCCTGCAGGCCGCGCAGCCCGCCACGCGGTGGTCGCCGTTTCTGCGCAACCACGACCAACCGCGCACCCGCACCGAGTTCGGCGGCGACTGGGGCAAGGCGCGCGTGGCGTCGTTGCTGCTGCTCACACTGCCCGGCCTTCCGTTCGTGTACTACGGAGAAGAACTCGGCATGACCGGCGCAAAGCCCGACGAACTCATCCGCACGCCGATGGCGTGGACGCGCGACGCACCCCATGCCGGCTTCACCACCGGCACGCCGTGGCAACCGCTGGCGGCTGATTCGCTCGAGGCGAATGTCGAGGTGCAGTCCGGCGATGCGCGATCGCTGCTGAACGTGCATCGCACGCTCATCCAGCTGCGTGCGTCCAACCTCGCCCTGGGCCGCGGCAGCCTGGTGCCGCTCGGCACGCGTGATTCGTCGGTCGTGGCCTTTCTCCGGCGCGACGGCACGCAGACCGTACTCGTCGTCGCGAACACCGGATCTGCTCCCCTCGCGAGCGCGACCGTGACGGCTGCTGCGGGAACACTCGCCCCGGGACGGTATCGCGCCAGGCTTCTCTTCGGAGCTGCACCAGACGCGCCCATCGTGGTCGCCAGAAACGGCAGTTTCACGGTGACCTTGACCATACCGGCGAACGCGGGCCTCGTGCTCGGGCTCAGCCCGGTCAAGCGCCGAATGCCGCGCTGACGAGAGACGCAGTCGGCATCCGGCGCCCGCGCGCTGCGCCCCGCGCGCTGCGCCCTGCGCCCGGCGCCCGGCGCCCGGCGCCCGGCGCCCGGCGCCCTGCGGCTGGCACTGGTCCAGCAGCTTGGCACAGACTACCATCATCCTGTACGATTCATAAACTGTTCATCTTACAGGAGCCCCCGATGAGCCTGCTTCCGGTTCGACTTCTGCCCCTGGCAACGCTGCTTGCGATCTCCGGCGTCGCCTCCGCCCAGGACAAGCCGGCCGCGCGGATCCCTGCTGTCGAAGTGGTAGCCACCAAGGTGCCGGAGGCACCGCACAATGTCCCGGCGTCTTATTGAAGTAATCAGCGGGCAAGACCTCCGCGCCCGCGGCGCGTCCAATCTGCGCGATGCACTCACCCTCGCGACCGGCGTGTCAATTGCTCCGGGCGGCGATGCCGGCCCGGCGAGCGCGGTGCCCGAGATGTGGGGCCTGCGCGAGTTTGACGCCTTCCTGCTGGTCGTCGACGGCACGCCGTGGGGAGGCGCGTTCAACCCCGCCATCTCGACGCTCAGCATGCGCGATGTTGAGCGGGTCGAGATCCTGCGCGGTCCGGCGCCCGTCACCTACGGCGCCACCTCGTTCGTGGGCGTCATTCACGTGGTTCACAGGGACGGCGCCGAAACGTCGCGCTACCTCGCCGTGAACGGCGGCACCTTCGGTTCGGGCAGCGTCAGCGCCGACTTCGCCATGCCGTTCCTCGACAAGTGGAACGCGCGACTCAGCGCCGACTTCGACAAGCAGGGATTCAAGGACGCCCGCACGGGATACTCGCGCGGCCACGCGCTCTGGCGCGCGTCAAAGTCCGACGGTGACACGCGCACTTGGCTGACCGCCGACCTCAACATCCTCGGACAGGACCCGGCCAGCCCGCATCCGCGCGAGGGCGCCGCGCTGTCCACGTCGACGCCGCTCGACGCCAACTACAACCCGTCGGGCGCGTACCTCGACGAGACGCGCGTCTTCCTGTCGGGCGGCTTCGAGCGTCCGTTCGCCAGCGGCGCCAGCTGGAGCGGCACCGCCTCGTACACCCATTCGGCGCAGAAGATGTTCCGCGGCTTCCTCACCGACATCTCCAATGCGGCCAACAACGCCTCGGGCTTCACGGAGACCATCGACATCAACGACCTCTACGCCGACACGCACATCGTGTGGCCCATGCGAGCGAATCTGCGCTGGCTGACGGGCGCCGACGTGATGATGGCCGGTGGCGAGGGCAAGGGGGCAACGTTCACGTACACCGCGCCGCTGGCGGCCACCTCGGCGCCGCACGTCACCGAGCCGTCCACCCTGAACCTCGATGCGGGAAGCGACCGCCTGTTCTTCGGCGCTTACGCTTCGTCCGAGTGGACGCCGGCCGCGTCCGTTACGTTCAGCGCCGGCGCGCGCGCGAACATGACGCGCGAGTCGCACGGCGAGGGGACGGCGGTGACGCATACACGCCTCAGCGGCCAGATCGGCGCCATCTGGGCGCTGTGGCAGCAGGGGCAGAACCATCTCAAGGCGTTCGGCAACTTCCGCAGCACGTTCAAGCCGGCGGCCTTCGACTTCAGCCTCGCCGAAAACGAGGGCGTGCTCGAACCTGAAACGTCGACGAGCTACGAAGGCGGCGTGAAGGGACGCTTCTTCGACGGTGCGGCCGACGTCGAGGCGTCGTACTTCAGCATGGACATGGCCAACATCGTGACGGCCGTGGTCGTCAACAAGCTCCCCGCACTCGCCAACGGCGGCGCGACGCGCTTCAAGGGCGTCGAGCTTGCGACCGACCTGCGGCTGGCCGGGTCGAACTTCCTGCGTGCCAGCTACAGCGCGCACGACAGCAAGTTCGCCGACTACCTCTATTCGTTCGACGGCGCCACCAACACGCAGCTGGCTGGCAAGCGCTTCGAGATGTCCGCCAAGAACCTGTGGTCGGCAGGTCTTTCGCATGCGCCCGATCAGGGACTGCTCTGCAACGCGAGCATCAATTTTGTCGGCGACCGCTTCATGAACAAGCGCAATACGGCACCCGTGCCGGGGTATTCCACGGTCGACGCGAGCGTTGGCTACCGGATGGCGCGCGCCGAGTACCGCATCGACGGCCGCAACCTTGGCAATCGCCGCGATGTCGTGGCGGAGAGCGAGTTCGGCGACGCGCAGTACTACCGCATGACGGCCATGACGGTGCGCGCGGGCGTGGTGATCAAGTACTAGCACCACGCACCGCGGCCCGCTGGCACTGTGCCAGCGGGCCGCGTGCTTGCTGCGCAGGCTACTTTGCGCGACGAAAGATCCGCACGCCCCACGGATCGAGCGTCAGCGCCGGCACGGCCGCCGCGCTGCTTGCCGCCGCTCCTGGCGTGATCTCGGCATAGCCGCCACCGGCCACTTCCACTGCACCGGCAAAGGCACGATTGGACAGGTTGATGGCCACCAGCACGTCTTCGCTGGCATCCGAGCGCACGAAGGTGATTACGCGATCCTCGTCGGTGTTCTTCACCCACGTTGTCGCGCCCCGGCGCAGCGCCGAGTGGGCGCGTCGCAGGGGAATCATGCCTTCGTAGAACTTCGGGAACTCCGGACGGCGCTCCTTCATCGCCCACCACACCGGCATCTTCTCGAACAGCGCCGGCGCGAAGCTCTCGGTGGCGTCGCCCACTTCCATGCCGTTGTAGAGCAGCGGCACGCCGTCCATGGTGAAGACCAGGGCTGATGCTGCCAACGCCGCGCGTTCGCCGAAGAAGGTGATGGCGCGCTTTTCGTCGTGGTCGTCCGAAATGCCCATGTGCAGCGCGCCCTTGGGATAGATGCGGCGCTCCGCCTCCCACTCGTCGCGCACCGCGCGCGCGCTGCGCGTGCCGAGAATGGCGTCCTTGAGCGCGTGATAGCCCGGCCAGCCGTAGTCGAGATCGAACGCGCTCGCCAGCAACTCGGGCTCGTGCGACTCGGCGAGCATCACGAGGTCGGGCTTGATCTTCTCGAGACTGCGGCGCGCCTCCTCCCAGAAGCCGGTGGGCACTTCACCGGCCACGTCGCACCGGAAGCCGTCGAGGTCGAAGTCGCGCAGCCAGTACTGCAGCACGCTGAGCATGTAGGTGCGCGTGGCCGGGTTGCCGTAGTTGAGCGCGGCCACGTCGGTCCAGTCATACGGCGACAGGATCTGCCCCGAAGTGTCGCGCCGATACAGCGCCGGCGTCTTCATCAGCACGTTATCCCACGCCGTGTGGTTGGCCACGATGTCGATGATGACCTTGAGCCCCACCCGGTGCGCCTCGCCCACGAGCGCCTTGAGGTCGTCCTTGGTGCCGTACGACGGGTTCACAGCCATGTAGTCGCGCACCGCGTACGGACTGCCGATGGTGCCCTTCTTCTTCACCTGCCCCAGAGGGTGAACGGGCATCAGCCAGATGATGGTCACGCCCAACTTCTGCAGTTCCGGCAGCCGCGCGGTGACGGCGTTGAACGTCCCCTCGGACGAGAAGGTGCGGACGTTGAGTTCGTAGAGCACGCCGTCGCGCACCCACGGCGCCGACACGCGGGCGTCGAGCGCGCGCACGTCGCGCCGGGATTGCGCGTGAAGCGCCGAAGGCGTGGCGGCGACGCAGCACAGCAGCGCAGCAGCAGCCAGTGCGCGGAAACGAAGGCGGAGCGGAGGGATCATCGCGGGATGCTCGTGCAAGGTGACATCGGGAACCATGTCACGGACAATCGAACAGGCACGCTGCTTTCGCAAGACGGTGGCCGTCCGTGCGACACGGCCGGCGCACGCCGGCGCGAAGGGCGCGTGTGGTCACTCGTGGAACGGAATGGCGTACCGCCGCGATTGGACCGCCAGGTCGCGGCGCACGGAGCGTGTGCATCGTATGTTCTGTGCGTTGCCGCGCTTCCCTCCGCACGAGCGGCCTTGCCTGCCGCTCCCAGCCGATCCGAACTCCCATGCGTCGTCGCCTGCTAGCCGCCGTCCTGCTCCTCGCGCCGCTCGCCAGCGCCCTGTTCGCCCAGTCGAAGCCCACCCTCGCGGCCAAGGACCTTGGCAGGTGGGAGTCGCTCGGCGCGACCCGGCTATCGCTCAACGGCGCATGGCTGGCCTACGCCATCACACGCAGCAACGAAGAAAACGAACTGCGTCTTCGAGGCGCCAAGGACTCCACTATCGTGATCGCCTTCGGCCAGGCAGCGGTGTTCGCGCCCGACTCGCGTTGGCTCGCGTACCTCGTGGGCGTCGCGCCCAAGGAACGCGACCGGCTGCTCAAGGACAAGAAACCGGTGCGCACCTCGTTTGCACTGCGCAACCTCGCAACTGGCGAAACGGTTGCCATTCCTGAGGTGAGCGCGTTCGCATTCAATGCCTCTGGTGGATTCGTCTCTGTCAGCAAGTATGCCGCCGAGGGCAAGAAGACCAACGATGTGCTCGTGCTCGACCTGGCGAAGGGCACGCGTTATGCGTTCGCCAACGTGTCGGAGCAGGCATGGAGCGATGCGAAGCCGCTGTTCGCCTTCACCGTCCTGATGGACGGCGGCGCCGGGAACGGCGTTTCCGTGTTTGACGGTGTCACCGGCGCCGTGCGCGTGCTCGACGCGTCACCATCCGTCTACCGCGCGCTTGCGTGGCGCCCGAAGTCCGAGGCGCTTGCCGTGCTCCGGTCACAGGTGGACAAGGCCTTTGCCGACACCGCCCACATGGTGCTCGCGTGGACGACCGCGGGGGCGGCGGGCGCGTCACCCGTGCTGCTCGACGCGGCTGCGGCCAAGGGCTTCCCCGCCGGCACACGCATCGCCGACTACCGACGCCCCGCCTGGTCGCGCGACGGCGCCACACTCTACCTCGGCGTCCGCACGCGCGAGCCGGTGGCCGACGCCGTGAAGAAGAGCGACGACAAGGTGTCGGACGTCGAGATCTGGCATACGCACGACATCCGAGCGATCACCGAGCAGCGCGCGTCGGAACAGCGCGACCTGCGCGCCACCATGCTGGTGGCATGGCCCATGCGCGCCGCACAGGTCGTCGCACTCGGCACAGACCCCGCCGAAACGGTCACGGTGCTCGAGGGCGACACCTTTGCCACCGAGACCGACCGCACGCCGTACCCGTTCGGCCAGAAGTTTGGCCGCCCCGACCAGGACCTCTACGCCACCAACGTCGCCTCCGGCGCGCGCACCAAGCTGCTCACCAAGGTACGGCATGTCTTTGCGGCCGACCCCACCGGCACGCGCATTCCGTGGTTCGACGGACGCGACTACTGGGTGATCGACGTCGCGAGCGGCGCGCGCACGAATCTCACCGCCAGGCTCACCGCCAGCGGCAAAGCCGACTTCGTGGACCACGAGGCCGACTATCCCACCGATGTGAAGCCTGCCATTGGGCAACCCACGTGGCCCAAGGACGGGTCGGTGATGTACGTGAACGCCGAGTACGACATCTGGGCGCTGTCGCTCGACGGCTCGGGCGGGCGCAAGCTCACCGATGGCGCGCGGGACGGCGTGGTGCATCGGTTCGTGTCGTTCGGCGGATTTGGTGGATTCGGCGGGGGCGGGGCGTCGCCCGTCGAGCGCGCGATCGACCGCACGAAGCCTGTGTACCTGTCGCTCTTTGGCAAGCGCACCAAGCAGAGTGGGTATGCGCGTCTGATGCCGGCGGGCGAGGTGCAGCGCCTGCTGCTGGCCGACGCGTCGATCACGGGCCTCGCGAAGGCCGACAGCGCGGACCGTGCAGTGTTCGTGCGCCAGCGCTTCGACGAGTCGCCCAATGTCTATGTGGCCGGCGCCGACCTTGCCGGTGCCACGCGCTGGTCCGACACGAACCCGTTCAAGAAGGACTACGCCTGGGGCAAGGCAGAACTCGTGTCGTACACCAGCAGCATTGGCCGACCGCTGCAGGCCATCCTCTATTACCCGGCCAATTACGACGCGACGAAGAAGTACCCGATGATCGTGTACACTTACGAACTGCTGACGCAGGGGTATCACCGGTTCATCGTGCCGCGCGAGAACGACTACTACAACGCCAACGTCTTCACGCAGAACGGCTACTTCGTGCTGATGCCCGATATCGTCTTCCGCCCGCGCGAGCCTGGCGTCGCGGTGCTGCACTCGGTGGAGCCGGCGGTGCGCGCGGTGATTGCGCGCGGGCTCGTTGATGCGGCCAACATCGGCCACTGCGGGCATTCGCAGGGCGGGTACGAAGCCTTCTACCTCGCCACGCACAGTACGCTGTTCAAGACCGCCGTCGCGGGATCGGGCATCTCCGACATGTGGAGCTTTGCCGGGCAAATGCACTGGAGCTCGATTCCCGAGTTCGCCCACTGGGAGACCGGGCAGTTCCGCATGGAGGTTGCGCCATGGGAGGACGTGGGAGCGATGATGCGGAATTCACCGCTCAACCGGGTCAACGACATGCCGGCGAAGAGCATGCTCATTGAAGTCGGCGGCGATGACGGCACCGTGGACAACCGGCAGGGCGTGGAGTTCTGGAACTACGCGCGCCGCGCCGGCAAGGACGCCGTGATGCTGTATTATCCCGGCGAGGGCCATGGACTGACCAAGCGCGAGAACGCCATCGACTACGAGCGGCGCATCCTGCAGTGGTTTGGGCACTACCTCAAGGGCGAGGCCGCTCCCAAGTGGATTACCGACGGGCAGAGCTGGGTGGATCGCAAGGCGCTGCTGGACGCCAACAAGTAGCCGGTGCGACGATGGGGCGACCGGGATTCGCGATGACACCGCGTTCCGGCCGCCCCATCACGCATGCCTCACGCCCCGTCGCGCCGCGACACCGCCCAGAAGTGCCATGCCGCGCCTCCGATGCCGCCACCAATGAACCCGGCGGGCCCGAGCATGAACCCAAGCATTGGCCCCTGATTGGCGTTGGGCGTAAGGATCATCGGCCCGATGAAGCCAGCGAGAAAGCCGAGTGCACCCGTTACGAGCGCGCTCACCAAGACGACACGCATCCACGGCGCCCGCGCTGATCCTGCCTCGGCCGACGGGCGCCGGATCAGGAATCGCGCCACATGCACGCCCGCCGCCAGCGCCACGACGAACGACACGATGACGCGGACGGCGTCTGGCACGCCGATACGCATCAGCAACGCACTGGCCGCAAACGAAACGAAGTAGAACGTCGCCAGCGCACTCACGATGGCGACGATCCCGCGCCCGATCGGCAGCAGGCGATCCAGCAGCGATGCCTTCACCGGGCTACTTCTTCGCCATCGCGGCCTTCACCCGCGCCGGCGTCAGCGGCAGCTGCGTCACGCGCGCGCCCGTGGCGTCGAACACCGCGTTGGCAATCACCGCACCCATCGTGACGATCGCCGGTTCGCCCCCGCCCTGCGCGGGCAGGTCGGGTGAATCGAGAATCTGTGTCTCGATCTTCGGCAGCCACGAGAACTTGGGCAGGCTGTACCCGCCGAAGTTCTTGTCGATCACCTCGCCGTTGCTGAACCGCACCTCCTCCGAGAGTGTGTAGCCCAGCCCCATCATGATGCAGCCTTCCATCTGCTGGGTGGCGCCCTCGGGGTTCACCAACACCCCCATGTCCTGGGCGCACACCACGCGCACCACCTTCACCGCTCCTGTGGCGGCATCGACCTTTACCTCGGCCATGCTTGCCACATATGTGCCGGCGTCCTCTCCGCAGGCCACGCCAACGCCACGCTTGCTCGGTGCCGCCTTGGACGTCCAGCCGAACTTCTTCGCGCACGCCTCAAGCACTCGACGCATGCGCGCGTCCTTGAGATTGAGCAGGCGGAACTCCACCGGATCCATGCCCGCCTTGGCGGCCAGCACGTCAATGTGCGATTCGCGCGCCCAGACGTTGGCGTTGGCACCCGGCGCACGCCACGGCCCCACGTTGAACGGGTGCATGCCGCCGACGTTGCCGCTCCAGCTTCCCTTGGCCACCGACCGATGGTTGGGCACGTCGTAGTACATGCGCGACCCGCGCTCGCCAGCGCCGATCACCTCGTAGTCCCACGAGACAATGTGCCTGGCCGCGTCGAGTCCAGCGCGAATGTTGACCACCGTGGCCGGATCGAACGTGTCGAAGAAGAACTCCTCTTCGCGACTCCATGTGACGCGCACCGGTTTGCCCGCCGCGACGGTGAGCCGTGCGGCTTCGACGGCCTGGGCGCCGGCGCTCTTGCCGCCGAAGCCCCCGCCGACGAACGGCGTGATGACGCGCACCTTGTCGGGCTGCAGCTTGAGGGCGCGTGCCACCTGCGTCTGCAGCGGGAAGGGCGTCTGCGTGCTCGCCCACACCGTCACCCGGCCGTCGGGCCCGACAGCGGCGACTGCCGAGTGCGTTTCCATGGGCGCGTGCGCCACGTAGCCCTTGGTGTACTTCCCAACCACCACCTGCGCAGCCGTCTTTTCGCCGGCCGAGACATCCCCGGCAGTGCCGATGTTCCGGAGTTCGACAGCCACCTGTTCAAGGTGCGCAAAGATGTTCTCGTTGTTCAGCGTCGATGGCGAGGGCGTGAACGTCGTCTTCACCAGCTTGAGCGCCTTGTCGGCCTCGTCGCGATGCGCGTGCAGCACCGCCACCAAGTCGCCGTCCTTCACGATGCGCACGCCGGCCATCTTTTCCGCGGCAGTCGTATCGATGCTGGTGAGCGTTGCGCCGTGTGCGGGCGGACGCACGATGCGTGCGTGCAGCGCCTCGGGGGGCGCAATGTCGCCGGCGTACTTCGCCTTGCCCGTCACCTTCTCGATGCCGTCGCGACGCGGCGCTGATTTTCCGACGACCGTGAACTCCGCGACCTTTTCGAGGGCCACCTTGCCCTCGAAGCGGCGCTCGATCTTCTTGCCGCCGGCCAGCTCGCCGTAGGTCGCCTTCTTGCTGCCGTCCGCCTTGGCCGAGATGACGCCGTCCTTCACCTCGAGGTCGGCCGCGGGAACGCCGAGCTTCTCGGACGCCAACTGCACCAGCACAGCGCGGGCTTCCGCCGCCGCCGCGCGCAGGATGGGACCGAGCACGCGCACACTCAGCGAACCAAACGTCCCGCTGTCAAACGGCGTGAGGTCGGTATCGCCCATCACGCAGTCCACCATGCCCAGCGGCACATTGAGTTCCTCGGCGGCGATCTGCGGCAGGGCCGTGATGATGCCCTGGCCCATCTCGATCTTGCCGACGAGCAGCGTCACGCGCCCATCGGCGCCGACGTGCAGGAACGCGTTGAAGTCGGGCGGCGTCCGCTGCTGCGTGGCAAAGTTCCACACCGGCCGGAATGTCCCTTCGGGCGGCTTCACCGCGAAGACGACCATCAGGCCCGTGCTCGTCAGGCGCAGGAAGTCGCGGCGGTCGATGGTCTCGACGAATCCCCAGCCTTCGGGGACGATCATTTCATCTGTTGGGCGGGTCATTTCTTGCCTCCGGCCATCTTCGTGGCCGCCGCCTCGATGGCGTCGACGATGCGCAGGTGCGCCGCACAGCGGCACAGGTGCCGTTCCATGCCCTGGGCGATCTGCTCACGCGTCGGCCTGGGATTGGCTGCCAGCAGCGCCGTGGCGCCAATCACCATGCCGCTCGTGCAGTAGCCGCACTGGTAGCCCACGTGTTCCACGAAGGCTTCCTGCACCGGACTCAGCGTGTCGCCCTGCGCCAGGCCTTCGACGGTGACGACTTTCTTGCCCGCGACATTCCGCATCGGCGTCATGCAGGAGCGCACTTCCTTGCCGTCCACCAGCACGGTGCACGCGCCGCAGAATGAGGCGCCGCAACCGAACTTGGTGCCGGTCATTCCGAAGTCGTCGCGCAGGACCCACAAGAGGTTCCGGGCCTCATCGGTGGTCACGGTCTTCGCGACGCCGTTGAGGGTGAACGCAATCGGTTTCATCGCAGGAGCTCCACGGGGAGTATTGGACGGGGGGCGCCGTCTCCATGGATCTTGAGGCCACGGGAGGCGAAGTGCCAGTCTCAGGACAAACGGCGTGGGCGCTGCCGCCGTTGGCCCAGGTACGCCACCCAACGCAGATTCAGGCAGCGCCGGTTGCGTTGACGCGTCGCACCAGACAGGGGAACCCCATGAAGACCCGCTTCGCCGTGCTCGCCGTGCTCGTCACCGCTGCCCTGCACCAAGTGCTGGCGCAGGGCGGACGCGCCGCCTACACCCGTGCCGACACGTTGCGCGGGTCGTTCACCACGCCGCAGCGCGCGTGGTGGGATGTCACCTTCTACGACCTCCACGTCGCGGTCAGTCCATCGGACAGTTCGATCCGCGGCTACAATGGCATCACCTACAAGGTGCTGGGGCCGGCCAGCGAGATGCAGGTGGACCTCATGGTGCCGCTGGTCATCGACAGCATGGTGCAGGACGCCAGGGCGGTGCAGTTCCGCCGCGACGGCAATGCGTTCTTCGCCACGCTCACGGCGCCGCAACGCCTGGGAAGCCTGCAGACACTCAAGGTCTTCTACCACGGCAAGCCGCAGCCGGCCAAGCGACCACCATGGGACGGCGGTTTCTCGTGGAAGACCGACAGCCTCGGCGCCACATGGGTGGTCACCACCGATCAGGGGATGGGCGCCAGCGCGTGGTGGCCCAACAAGGACACGCAGGCCGATGAACCCGACAGCCAGCGTGTCGCCATCACCGTGCCCGACCCGTTCGTCAACGTCTCCAACGGGCGCCTGCGCAGCACCGTGCACCACGCCAACGGCACCACGACGTACGAGTGGTTTGTGGTGAACCCGATCAACAATTACGCCATCGCCCTTGCCATCGGAACGTACGACCACTGGTCGGAGGTGTACGACGGAGTGAAGGGCAAGTTGACGATGGATTTCTGGCCGCTTGCCTACCATATGGATGCGGCCCGGCGGCAATGGGCGCAGACGCGCCCCATGATGCAATGCTTCGAGAACTGGTTTGGCCCATACCCGTGGTACGAGGACGGCTACAAGCTCATTGAAGTCTCCAACAACGGCATGGAGCACCAGAGCGCCGTGGCGTACGGCAACGGATTCGCCAACGGCTACCGCGGCCGCGAATCGTCGGGCACCGGACTCGGCATGCAGTGGGACTTCATCATCGTGCACGAGAGCGCCCACGAGTGGTTCGGCAACAACATCACCACCAAGGACCTCGCCGACATGTGGGTGCACGAGAGCTTCGCGAATTATGCCGAGGGCATCTATACGGAGTGCCTGTTCGGCACGCAGAGCGGCGCCGACTACATCGTGGGCAATCGCCGTGGCGTCCGGAACGATCGTCCCATTGTGCCGACAGACTACGGCGTGAACGCGCAGGGCTCGGGCGACATGTACATCAAGGGCGGCGAGATGCTGCACACCATCCGCCAGATCGTCAACGACGACGCCCAATGGAAGGAGATCCTGCGTGGGCTCAACAAGACGTTCTGGCATCAGACGGTGACGGGCAGCCAGATCCAGGCCTACATCAGCAAGGGCGCGGGCACCGATTTGTCGAAAGTGTTCGCACAGTACCTGACGACGACGAAGGTCCCCGTGCTCGAATACGCAGTGAGTGGCGACGCAGTGAAGTTCCGGTGGACGAACGTGGTGCCGGGTTTCGCTATGCCGCTGAAGCTGCGCCTCGCTGGCGACGCGTACGAGTGGGTACACCCGACCGAACAGTGGCAGTCGGCACGGTTCGCGCTGCCGGCGGCCACGGATTTCCGCATCGACGTGAACTTCTACGTCGAGGGCAAGAACGTGGGCGCGTCAGCGCCATGATGGCACGAGCGCCGGCCACCGTCCGGTGGCCGGCGCTCGCCGAGAGGCCATGGTCAGCGTTGTGCGCGCGGCGCCCCGCAAGCGGCGCACACGGCCCGCGTTCAGTTGCTGACTTCGACGAAGGCCACGGAGGTGGCGGCCGCCTGCGCGATGATGACATACTGCTCCGGCGTCGTGTCCGTCGTGAGCGTCACCTGCGCCAACCCGTTCGCATCCGTGACGGTGGTCGAACCGCTCAGCGCACCGCCATTCTCGTCGAGCCACGTCACCGTCGCGCCCATAACGGCATTGCCGTACTGATCCTCCGCCTGCACGACAAGCGGTTTCGACGTCGCACCTTCGGGGAGCTGCTGCTGGTCGCCGCTGATTTCAATCAACTGCGCCACCGATCCGGCCTGCGCAGTCGCCACAACCTCCGTCCAGATGTCAGGGGCCACGGCGGCCTGCAACGAGTCGACGCCCGCCACCGTGCCCAGGGTCCATGTGGCCGTTGCGTTGCCCTGCGCGTCCGAGGTCGCCGTCGTCGTGATGACCGTTCCGCCATCGAGTGCCGTCCACGTCACCGGGACTCCGCTCATGGGCTTCCCGTTCGCATCCTGCACCTGCACGCTCACGGCGCTGGAGAGCGTCGTTCCAACGGTGCCGATCAGCTGGGCCGCCGGCGTCGTGTTGACGATGTGTGCGACAACGGGCGACGGCGCGGGGGCGACGGGCGCCTCGTCTTTGCAGCCGGTGAGGCTTGAGGTTACGGTCCAGGCGAACAGCGCGGCGCGAACGGTCATGCGCGATCCTGTGCTCAACATGGGGGGCTCCTGCAATGAAGGAAGTGGTTCGACGCGACCCATCGCGTCGTCACCGTAGTGGACGTCTGGCGGCGGCGAGTGTTAGCGGGAGCGCACGTCAATTCCGTCCATGGATCCTTCCCGATGGCGCGGTGTAGAATTTGCGGGAGATTTGCGCCTCGCCCCGGAACGCGTCGGTTGGTCGCAATCCGAAATGATCGACGCGGTCGGCCAGGGTGCGCCGCGTGCGTGGTGTCATCTCACAGGAACCCGGCGCCTCTCGCTGGGTACGATGACCCGTGCCACTCGCGTCACGCGACGAAGGCCGCGCGCGAGGGCGACCGACCAGGAGACACTGCTCATGACGAACCTTCGTCCCTCACTCGTAACGGTGTTCAGCCTCGTGCTGGGCGCCGCGTTCGCCGGCGCGCCACTTGGCGCGCAGATCACCGAAGTTGCGCGCACGCCGATTGCCGACGCCGCGCAGGTGACCTTTGGGTACCTCTGCGATGACCGCTTCGTCATCCGCAACGACGGCACCAAGCCCATCGACCTCGAGTACGGCCTCGAGCGGGGCACACAGCACACGCGGCTCACGCTCAATGCGCGCGAGTCGGTGGAGCTTGCCTCGCCATCCAAGGCATCGATGGAACTGTGGATGGACGGCAAGCAGATTGCCAGCGCACTCAAGGAACGGCGCTCGTGCAAGGACGTGCAGGGCAGTTCGGCGGTGACGGTCGTGCCGCCCGATGTGCAGACGCGCGAGCCGCGCCATGTCACCAATGTCTACACGTACGGCCCGCCGTATCCATTCTATGATCCCTGGGCCTTCGGCCTCTACGGATCAGTCGGCTACCGGCCGTACTACTCTGGCGTCTCTGTCAGATTCCCGATCATCATCGGCGGTCGTGGCGGTTCGCGCGGCCGGCACCGCTAGGCGCGTGCAGGTACGGTTCGAGCCGGTGCGGGGCTCCTGACCCCGCGCCGGCTCGAACCGTCTAACCGCCCTTGGGCGCTGGGGTCGCCTTCGGCACGGCACGCAGGTATTGTGCCGGCCAGTCCACCGACTGCTCCAAGGCACGCGCCGCATGGAGTGGCCAGTACGGGTGGCGCAGCAACTCGCGGCCGAGCAGTACGAGGTCAGCCTGGCCACTGCGAATCACGTGGTCGGCCTGCGCCGCGTCGGTGATCAGCCCGACGGCGGCAGTGGCAATGTCCGCCTCGCGGCGCACGCGCTCGGCAAATGGCACCTGATACGCGGGTCCCACCGGAATCCGGGCGCCGGCCACGTTGCCACCTGACGAACAGTCGATGAGCTCCACCCCGTCGCTCTTGAGCATGCGCGCAAGCTCCACGGTCTGGTCCATGTCCCAGCCGCCGTCGGTCCAGTCGGTCGCCGAGAGGCGCACGAAGAGCGGGAGCTCACCGGGCCACTGTGCGCGCACGGCGCGCACCACGTCGCGCACCAACCGTGTGCGGTTTTCAAAGCTGCCGCCATACCGGTCGGTGCGGCGGTTGCTCAGCGGCGAGAGAAACTGGTGCAGCAGGTAGCCGTGCGCCGCATGCAGTTCGATGACGCGCAGGCCCGCAGCATGTGCGCGCCACGCCGCGTCAGCAAACGCCGTGACCACCTCTGCGATCTCCGCTTCCGTGAGAGCGTGCGGCATCAGGTGGCCCTCGGTGAACGGCAATTCGCTTGGTGCCACCACCGCCCAGCCGAGCGGTGGCGGCACGGCGCCTTCGCCGTCCCACGGCCGGCGCATTGACGCTTTGCGACCCGCGTGCGCCAGTTGGATGCCCGGCACGGAGCCCTGTGCGTCGATCACGCGCACCACACGCGCGAGCGGTTCGATCTGGTCATCACTCCACAGGCCCAGGTCCTGCGGCGAGATGCGGCCCTCCGGCACGACGGCGGTCGCTTCGAGCAGGATCAACCCCGCGCCGCCCGCCGCGCGGCTCCCGTAATGCACGACGTGCCAGTCATTCGCGCGGCCATCGACCGCGGAATACTGGCACATCGGGGACATCGCCACTCGATTGTGCAACACGACGCCGCGCAGCGGCAGGGAATTGAAGAGACCGATCATGCCGATCACCTTGTCACCCCGCCGCCAGGCGGCGCAAGGGCGTGCTACTTGCCCAGCGTGCGCATGTACTTCGCGACGGCGACGATCTCATCGGCCTTCAGCTTGTCCTTGAAGGGCTTCATCTTGTCCTTCCCTTCGGTGATCTGCTTGATGAGATCGGCGTCCGTGCGCGTCTTGAAGAACGCGGCGTTCAGGTCTTCGATCTTCGGGTTCATCTTCTTGATGCCCGCCGAGGGCACGCCAGTCGCACCGTGGCACTTCTTGCAGTTGGCTTCGTACACGGCCTTGCCGTCCGCGCCCTGCGCAGCCGACACGGTGCTCACAGCGGCAAGCAACAGCCCGGCAACCAGCATCTGCTTCTTCATGCTCAACTCCTGAGGGGAAGGGGTGGTGGCACAATATACCCTGAACGGGCGCGCGGCGTTCCACGCGGCGTTCCACCGGGTCGCGCATGGACCGGCGCACGCACATATTTTACGCGCACGCCTTTCCTGAGCCATCGCGATCACTCCTGGACGATGAACGACGACGCACCGCCGCCTCGCGGATCAGGAAACGCCGCCGAGCCACGCACCGTCCTCGTGATTGAGGACGAGCAGAAGATTCGCGCCATCGTGCGCGACGCCCTCTGCGAACCGGCCGATCGATGGTTCGATGCGGGCACGGGTGGCGAAGGACTCGCCATTGCCGTGGCGGAGCACCCCGACCTGATTGTGCTCGACCTCGGCCTGCCCGACATGGACGGGCTCGACGTGTGCCGTAGACTGCGCGCCCTTACCTCCGCCCCGATTGTGGTGCTGTCGGCCCGGCACACGGAAGAAAGCAAGGTGGCGCTCCTTGATGCGGGCGCCGACGACTACGTGACCAAGCCCTTTGGGTCCATCGAACTGCAGGCCCGCGTCCGTGCACAGTTGCGACGCGCCCGCATGCCCACCGGACCAGCCACCGACCAGCCGCTCGTCATCGGCGACCTGACCGTCGACATCCATCGCCGCACCGTCACACGGGGCGAGGCGTCGGTGCACCTCACGCCGACGGAATGGGCGCTGCTCGTGGCGCTGGTCACCAACCCAGGCCGCACGCTCACGCATGACCAGCTGTTCAGTGCGGTCTGGGGCAAGTCCTACGGCCAGCCGCAACAGTACCTCCGAGTCTACATCACGCACCTCCGCAAGAAGATCGAGGCGGAGCCCTACGCCCCGCGTTTCATCATCACCGAACCGGGTGTCGGCTATCGTTTCGAGGTCGACCGCTAGATGTGGTTTCTAAACCGAGTTTCGGTCGTTTGAGAGGAGAGCACCCTCTCACCGAGCGAGGCGGGCATGAAAGTCGAGCTGACGGACGCGCAGTGGGCCCGGATTGCCAAGCTGCTCCCCAAGCCGAAAGCGAAGCCCAAGGGCGGTCGCCCGCGGGCGAATGATCGGGACGTGATGGAAGGCATCCTCTGGGTGCTGCGCAACGGCGCCCGGTGGCGCGATATGCCCGAGCGATATCCCGCATATGCGACGTGCTGGCGTCGGCTCGGCGAGTGGGAGCGTGCGGCCCTGTGGCTTTCGCTGTGGCGAGCGTTTCTCAAGGACCTTGATGAAGCGCAGCAGCTCGACTGGAGTGAGGCCTTCATGGACGGGACGTTTGCTCCCGCAAAAAAGGGGGCCCTTGCATCGGCAACACACGCAAGGGTAAGGGGACAAAGCTCATGGTACTGGTCGACGGCCAGGGTATTCCGCTCGGAGTGCACCTTTCGCCTGCCAATCGAGCCGAGTCGCAACTCGCGGAAGAAACGCTCGCCCACGTAGCCGTCCCTCGCGCAGGTCCGGGCCGCCCGAAGCAGAAACCGCAACGCATCATCGCCGACCGCGGCTATGACTGCCGTCCGCTCTGGGAACGCCTGAAGCGCCGCGGCATTCAACTGATCGTCCCGCATCGCTCCACGCGGGTGACCCGCTATCAAGACGGACGCTCGCTTCGCCGGTACTCCCGTCGCTGGATCATTGAGCGAACCAACGCTTGGCTGCACAACTTCCGGCACCTCGTCACCCGCTACGACAACAAGATCGAGCATTACCGCGCCCTTCTATACGCGGCCTGCATGCTGATCACGCTACGCCAGTTGTGAAACAACCTCTAGTCAATTCGCGCGATGGTGACGGGCTCGCGACGATGGTACCTATTCGTCAGGCCCCTCACGCTGCGTCATCGCATCCTGCCGTTGCTGGGCGTGGCAAGCATCGCCGCGGAGCGTCGGTTGCCGCGAGGATCGAGGACTTGCGCAGGCGCCAGCGAGTGGAGTTGCGCGCGGCGCGTCCGCTGGGCGAGCAGGCGCAATTCGACAACAATGTCGCGACGCTGGGCATCCGGACGTCCTGAGTTGCATGGGCAAGGGACGTGATCAACGCGGGCCCCGTGTCGCGCGGCCCGCGTCGTTGTCAGAGCTGCGTCAGTGCCACGGGGCGCGCGCGCCACAATCGGCGTAGAATCAGTGAGCACCAAAGCACGCGGCCCCGGTCTTCGTGCCATCACGGATCGGGCCCGCGCGTTCTGCGTACCCTCTTACGATTCCTCCGATGACATCCATTTCTCGAGGCGTGCTGGCTGCCGCATTCCTCCTCGCCGCCTGCGCCCCGCATCGCCCCGTCACCGTGCGCCCGCCCATCGCGATGCCCCGCGAGGTGCGCGCACTCTGGGTCGTCCGCGATGCGCTCACGCATCCCGACAGTATTCGCGTCATGGTCGCCCGCGCGGGAGCGAGCGGCTTCAACACGCTCCTCGTGCAGGTGCGCGGCCGCGGCGACGCCTACTACGACGCACGGTGGGAACCGCGCGCTGCCGGCATTGCAGACATCCGGGGCTTCGACCCGCTCGCCCTCGTCATCACCGAAGCGCACCGCCGCGGCATTGCCGTGCATGCGTGGCTCAACACGATGTTCCTTGCGAACATGGACACCCCGCCCACCGATACGGCGCACATGTACAATCGGCGGCCCGACCTGCTCGCCGTGCCGTACACGCTAGCGCGCGCCCTCTACGCCATGAACCCGCTTAACCTGGAGTATCGCGCGAAGATCATCCAGTATTCCAGGGACGCGCGCGATCACGTCGAGGGCGTCTACCTGTCGCCGGCAGCTCCGGAAACCAAGGAGCACATCTACTCGCTCTGGATGGACGTGCTCGAGCACTACGACGTGGACGGACTCAACTTTGACTACGTCCGGTACCCCGCGCCGGACTACGACTACTCGCGCGTCGCGTTGCAGCGCTTTCGGCTGTGGCTTCTGCCGCATCTGACCGACGCCGACCGCGCCCACTACGCGGCGCTCGAGGGCGACCCGCTGGTCTACGTCGACTCGTTCCCGGCACGCTTCAGCGATTTCCGCCGCGCGCAGGTCACCGAGACGGTCGAACGCATCTACTATGCGGTCAAGAAGCGCAACCCGCACGTGGTCGTGTCAGCCGATGTCTTTGCCAATGCAAAGGACGCGTACGAGAACCGCTTTCAGGACTGGCGCGACTGGCTGCGCCGCGGCTTCCTCGACGTCGCCTCGCTCATGGCCTATTCGACCAACACGCAGGTCGTGCGCGATCAGGTCAAGGTGGCCGTCGACGCCGGTGGGGGCGACAGGGTGTGGGCGGGGCTCGGCGCATACCGCCAAGGCGTTGACTCCACTGTGGCAAAGATCAATGCCGCACGCGCCGAAGGCGCGCGCGGCATCGTGCTCTTCTCCTACAACTTCACGGTCCGGCCAAGCGACCTGAATCCCGGTGGCGAGTACCTGCAGCGTATCCAGCGCGCGGCGTTCCCGCCGTCACCGGTCCCCTAGACGTTGAAGCGGATGTGCATGATGTCGCCGTCCTGCACCACATAGTCCTTGCCTTCCACCTTCAGGTGGCCCGTGTCGCGCGCCGCGTGCTCCGACCCGCAGGCGATGAAATGCTCGTACGGAATCACCTCGGCCCGGATAAAACCGCGCTCCAGATCGGAGTGGATCTTGCCCGCCGCCTGCTTGGCCTTGGTGCCGCGCAGAATCGGCCAGGCGCGCACTTCATCGGTGCCGACGGTGAAGAACGAGATGAGGTCGAGCAGTCCATACGCCGTGCGAATGAACCGCGTCAGCGCTGACTCGGTAAGCCCGAGATCGTCCAGAAATGCCTTTTGGTCGGCGGCGTCCATGCTTGCGATCTCCGCCTCCACACTCGCTGACAGCACCATCCCGGCCGCGAACAACGGTCCGAGTCGAGCGGTGATTTCTGTCGGCATCGGATCTGCTGCGTGCGATTCGCTCCGGTTTACTGCCACAAGCAGCGGTCGGTCGGTCAGGAAGCCGTAGCTCGTCAGTTTGCTCCGATCCAGCTGCGATGGCGGGATCGACCGCAGCGGCTTCTCCGCCTCGAGCGTTGCCTTCATCATCTCGAACGCGGCGATCTCGAGCGCGTCTTTCTTCTCACGCCGCGCCCGTTCCAGCCAGCGCTCGATCATCGCGAGATCGGCGAAGAGGCACTCGGTCACGAACGCATCGAGGTCGGTGGCCGGGCTGGCGGCGCCGTCGAGCGCCGGATTCGCGAAGTCGCGCACCACCAGGCAAAGCACGTCCTGGTCGCGGATCTGCTGCAGCGCCTTGCCCGACAGTCCCTTGTGCTCGGCGCCGTGCTCGCCCGGGATGTCGCTGAAGATGATTTCGGCAAAGGTCGTCTTCTTCGGCGAAAACATCGCGCTCAGCGTGTCGATGCGTGCGTCAGGCACTTTCACCGTGCCGAGGTGCACCTCGCCACCGAAGCCGATGGGGACGTTGAGCCCCGTGAGTGTATTGAAGACCGTCGTCTTCCCGGACCCCGCGAAACCCACCAGGCCAATGCGCATGGATGAAAAATCGGTGCCGCCGCGCCGAATTGCCAGCGTGCAGGACACTCACGCGGCGTCCGGTGTCGCCTGACGACCGCCCGCGCTACCTTCCCGGGCATCAGAATGGAGGTTGTCCTGTGAGCGATATCGCCCCGCAGAAACCAGCCCACATCCGCGAGTTCACGCCGCGGTCCATCGCCGTCGGCCTTCTCGTCGCCGTCATCATCGGCGCCTCCTATCCCTACGTCGTCCTGAAGTTCGGCATCGGCCCCAACATCTCGGTCGTGTCGGCCTTCTTCGGTTTCCTGGCCCTCGGCGTCTTTTCCAGGAACTACAACCGCTGGGAGAACAACGTCGTCCAGACCGCCGGCACGAGTGCCGGACAGATCGCCTTTCTCTGCTGGCTGCTCGCCGCATTCGATATTCTGGCCGCGGAACCCGGCAGCGGATTCAACGTGCACCTCACGCGCCTGCAGATCTGGCTCTGGCTCTCCACCGCGGGCATCCTCGGCGTCTTCCTCGCCGTCCCGCTCCGCAAGCACTTCATCGACGACGAAAAGCTCCCCTTCCCCGATGGCATTGCTGCCGGCGAAACGCTCATCATGCTCGACTCGCGCGGTCCGCAGGCACGCAAGTCGACCATCACCATGGTGGGTTCGCTGTTCATCTCGGGCATCATCTTCTTCGCCACGCAGGCGCGCTGGATCATCGAGGTGATCGCCGTCCGCGTGAACACCTGGTCGCCCACCGTCGGCCTCGGGTTTGCCATCTCGCTGCTCAACGTCGGTTCGGGCATGATCATCGGCCTGCGCATCACGGCCAGCATGTTCCTCGGCGCCATCATCGCGTGGGTCGTCGCGCCCGACTGGCTGCTCACGCACGGCTACATCGGCGCGCACGCCAAGCGCACCGAGATCCTGCTCACCGTCATGTGGCCGGGCATCGCCGTGCTCATCGCCGGCGGCATCACCACGCTGGCGCTGCGCTGGCGCTCGCTCGTGTCCACGTTCCGCTCACTCTCGGGATCCGGCACCATCAGCGGCGACTTGCCGCTGCGATGGGTCGGCATCGGCGGCGCCATCGCGGCCACGGCGCTCATCGCCATTCAGGCGTCGTTCTTCGGCACGCCCGTCTGGCAGTCGGTCATCGCCATTCTCCTCGCCGCACCGCTCGGTCTCGTGGCGCTGCGCGTGCTGGGAGAAACCAACTGGGGCCCCATCTCGACGATGGCCAACCTCACGCAAGCCGTCTTTGGGGTCATCGCGCCAGGGTCGCTCAACGCCAGCATGGTGTCGTCCGGCGTCACCGGCGCGGTGGCCGCCGAGTCCGAGGGCATCATGCAGGACTACAAGGTGGGCTCGATGATCGGCTCGACGCCGCGCATCCTCACCTACATGCAGCTCATCGCGGTGCCGGTGGGGGCGCTCGCGCTCGCCTTTGCGTATCCCCTGCTGCGCGACACCTACGGCATCATCGGCGAGGGCGCACAGCTTTCCAGCCCGGTGTCGGCGCGGTGGGTCGGGTTCGCCAAGATCGTCACGCAACAGCTGTCGGGGCCCGGCGCGCTGTCGCCCGAGGCCGTCATGCGCCTGACGTGGATGAAGTCGTCATTCGCCGTCGGCGCCCTGATCGGCGTCCTGCTCACGCTGCTCGAGCAGAAGAAATCGTGGCGCAAATTCGTCCCGTCACCCACTGGCATGGGCATCGGCGTGCTGATTCCCATCAGCGCGGTGAGCGTGATGTTTCTCGGCGCGGCCGTCGACAAGGTGTGGGAAGTGCGAAACGCCGAGTCGCACAGGCGCTATTCCATTGCAACGGCCTCCGGCTTCATCGCCGGCGAGGCGATCGTCGCCGTGATCATCCCGATCTTGGTGACGCTGGGGCTGATGAGGCTGTAGCCGGCGGCAGATGTGCCAGATGCCACGAGGCGCACACCGTGCATGGTGTGCGCCTCGTCCATTCCTGCCCTTCCGTGCTCGGCGATCAGTGGCCGGCGAACGTCCGCATGTAGGCGGCCAGCGCCGACATCTCCGCCGGCGACAGCTTGTCCTTGTACGGCTTCATGGCCGCGCCATTCCCCTTCGTCAGAAGGGCCACGATGGCGGCGTCGGATCGGGTGCTGAAGAAAGCGGCGTCGAACGGCACCAGCTTGGCGAACTTCGACTGCATCCCCTTCGACGGCACACCGCGCGCGCCGTGGCATCTTTGACACTGCGCTTCGTACAGTGGCTTGCCGGTCAGTGCGTCGGCCGACGGCGCAGGTGGCACACCGGTGACCTTCGGCACGGCAGGTGTCGGCCTGGTCTCGGGCTGCGGCGCCGTTGGGACACTCGGCGTGGCCGCAGCGCTTGGTGACGGCGGTGACGGCGCTGACGGCGGAGCCGGAGCAGCCACGACCCCATTGGCAGCGACGCTCACCCCAAACGGCACCGACGCCGCGCTCGACCCCCACGCCATCTCGATGAGCCCGCGGGTCGGCGCCTGCGCTTTCACCGAGATCGCGAACTCCTCGACGAAGAACGGCGTGGGTCCCATCTGCATCGGCACGCGTCCCACGTCCTGCGTGGCGTCGTACTGCGTGCCCCACTGGCCCGTCTGCCGGTTGACGATCAGGAATGTTCCTTCGCGCGTGTGCTGCACCCATAGCGTGTACATGCCGGGAACGAGCGTCAGCGATCCCATGGCCAGCGTGCGCGTCGTGAACAGGTGCGTCGCGTCGTTGGCCCCGGCGCGCCACACCGAGTCGAACGGCACCAGCGTGCCGCCCCAGACCGTGCGCTCGCGCACCTGCGGCCGTCCGTAGTCGATCACCACCATCCCACCCGGGCCAAACGCCGCGCGCACGTCCTGCCGCGCCGACAGTACCCCCGTCGGTTTCATCGCTTGCGCGATCGCCGCGATGTCCAGCCCGCCGACGCCACGCTCGGCAACCGCCTTGTTGGTGGTTCCCGTCCCGTCCACGAGCAGCAGGCGATTCGTTGCATCGAAGCGCAACACCATCGCGTAGGATCCGCCACGCAGTCGCACCGTGTCGCCACCAGCCGGTGCGAAGCCAGTGTATCCGAGGGTGCCGCCGACTCCGAGCGCGGGCAGCGAGTCCGTCGTTGTACCCGCCTTTCGGAGGGCCGCCAGCAATTCCGTGGGGCCATACACGAACGTTGGAAAATTGACCATCGCCTGACGCGCCGCAAACGCGCGCCGCTGCGTACTGTCGGCAAACACCACGTCGCGGACGATCGAGTCCGCACTGATCGTGAACCGGGTGTCAGTCGGCGCGTTCGGCGCCGGCGTCCCGTCACCCTGCAGCCGCTTGATGCTCGCAAACGTCGGTCGTCCGTCCTTGCCAAGGGTCACACGGTACTGCACGCGCGCCACGGTCATGCCGGAGCGCTGCACCATCTCGCCTGCGAGCGAGGTCGCGGTGCGCGTGTATTGCTCGATCGCGATGGTGTCCTTGCCGAGCCGGTACACCATGGAGGCCGACTGCGCTGCAAGCGAGGTGGCGCTGGCCGCGAACAATAAGACTGGAATGAAACGGCGCATCGAGGGAGGGAGCTGAAGTTATGCTCGAATGTACGGCTCCGTCGATCATTGCGCCTGATCCTGCACGCTGTCAGAATTCACCGCAGCGGCCGCACTGAGCGCCGCCGTCCCGCGCATCGGCCCCCCGGAGCGAGTGCCGTCGTGGAGTTCCTGAACCTCATTTTGATCCTCACCGCCGCGTACCTCGTGCTCAGGCAGCCCGAGCGCGAACGCGCGGCCTTCCGGATCCTCGTCGTCAGCTCCGTGCTGATGGTCTTCCTCTTTACCCTCGCGACGCGCTCCGGGCTGCTCCCGGGCGTGAACTACTGAGATGACCACTCCGTCCGCGGCGCCCGGCGCATCGTCGCCATCCGCCAGGCCCGACGTCGTCTTCTCGCTCGTCGCGCTGGCCGTCTTGATCCTCACCGCCGTTCCCGTCGGCACTGCCGTCTTCTGGCTGGGCTTCGCGCGCGGCGATTCGCCGTGCGTAATGTGCTGGGAACAGCGCATCGGCATGCTGCTCATCTCGCTCGTCGGGCTGTTTGTCCTCCGCTTCGGCCCCAGACCCAAGTACGTCGGCATGGCCGTGCTCATCGCCATGTGGGGAATGTTCATGGGGCTCCGACACGTCGGCATGCACGCCGCGCGTGACGTGGGCCAGGGGTTCAGCGCCGAGCTCCTGGGCGCCCACACCTACACGTGGGCGTTCTTCATCTACTGGGTCTGCGCGTTCGCCATGGGCCTGCTGCTGCTCATGACGCGCCCGGCGCATCTCGACGCCGGCGTACGTACCCTGAACGGCCTTGAGCGGTTCGCGTTCGGTGCCTTCATGGTGGTCGTCGCCGGCAACGTCGTGCAGGCGTTCGCCAGCACCGGCCCGCCGCCGTTCATGGGCCAGAGCGATCCCATCCGCTTCAGCTTCAACCCCAAGTACTGGCACTGGTCACTGGAAGAATGGAAGCCGCCACTCAAGGTGGCGTTCCGCGGGCGCTGGGCGGTGGACAAGCCCGATGTCTCGCGCGCCTCCACGGACCCCGCCGCAGGTCCGCTCGGCGTGCTACCCGTACTCGGTGTCAAGGAACGCCGGCCGCTGGCGCTGGCGCTCAACGGCGCGCCGACCGATCTCGCGTTTGACGCCGCCACGGGACAGTTCCTCATCACGACGGCCGATGGCATTTATCTCACCGACGCGGCGCTCGCGCAACTGAAGCGCCATACCGTCATCGACATCGGCTATTCCGTGGACCTCGGCCGCTTCGCCGGCGCCGCGTTCCTCGACAAGGGCGAGCTCATCGCGGTTGGCGAAAACAAGAGCTACGTCGTTCTCACGCCCGACGACAAGGCAAACGCCGATTCGAATTTCCGCTACTTCCTCGAGTCGCGCGACCAGTTCAACGAGGTCTCGCGGTCACGCTTCGGCACGGTGCGGGCGCGATTGCTCTACACGATGTCGGCAGCGTACGACGCCGCGTCGAACTCCCTCTACACGCTCACCGTCCCCAACAACCTCGTGAAACGCCTCGTCGTCTCGCGCTTCGACCGCAAGGACCTCACGTTGTCCGAGGAGTTCGTGCCAACGCTGGCCAGGGACGCAGGACTCGCCCTCGCCGAGAACCGCACGCTGGGCGAGTACTATGTCACCGGCGCCACGGTCGCTGATGGATTGATGTATGCCGTGAGCGCGGCGTATGGTACACTGCTCACCATCGAGCTCGCGACGCACCGCGTCATTGCCGCACACGTCATTCCCGGCCTCGCCAAGCCGACGGGCATCGCGCTCAAGGACGACGATTTGTACATCGTCGATGAGACCGGCACGATCACCGTCGTTGCGCGACCGGCGGGACGCACGGCGACGGCGGCGCTGACTGGCACCACACCGTAGGCGACAGGACACAATGCCTTGCAACACGATGGGGACCGGCCGAAGCTGCGCCGGTCCCCCTTTGCATGCCGCGGTCGGTGCTACCCCTGCGCCAGGATCTGGCGGAGGGCGCCGGCCGTCGCCGCGCTCTCCGCGTCGCCTGTCACGAGGTCGATTGCGTCGGCGCTCTCCACGCCAAGCGTGAGTTCCACCGCGCGCGCGATCTGTTCCTGCTCGAAGATCTTGCGTCCCATGATGGCCTGATTGGCGCCGAGCAGCTTGAGCATCGCCACGCCCACGGCGTCTACGGCCACGCGGTCGGTGCCGGCAATCATCACGTTGCCGGCCTTCAACGTGCCGCGCGACGGCCCGCCGTCGGTGAAGGCCGACACGCCGTCGAGCACAATCAGGTCGGGGCGATACCCCGTGTTCAACTCCGCAATCATGCGCCGCATGTCGGGTGACGCGTGCATCGTCCGCCGAATCGCCTTCGGCGTAAGCCCCACCGACAGCTTGAGCGACATGGTGAAGACGCCGCCGAAGCCGTGCGTCTTCAGGCAGCACGTCGACACGTTGTAGCCGGCGTCCACGACGAGGCGCGGCAGCGCGTAGCCGTCGGGCCAGTGGTCGCTGGGGAACTTCACCCAGTCCGCGTCGGCAATCTGCTCGTAGTCCACGACGTCAAAGCGGAAGTCCTTCGCCAGGTCAAACGTCCCCTTCTGCTGCATCACGCCCTGGGTCTTGGGCGGGCCGCTCGACTCACCCAGCGTGATGCTGCGCGCGTTCAGCCTGTGCAGTTCGGTCACCAACTGCGACAGCGTGTCGTTATGGGTCGAACCAGGCGCGTCATCGGCCGAGTTGAAGTTCGGCTTGATGACCACCTGCTTGCCCTTCACCGCGCCCAGGTCGAGCAGCGTGAGCGCCGCCGTGACGCCGCGCTTGCGGTCGGTGGTGGTGACGAGCGCCACGCGACTGCGCTTCGGACCGATGGCTTGCGCCAGACCCTTTGTGCCCAACGCCGGCATGAGGGCAACACCTGCCGTGACAATTCGCAGGAAGTCGCGTCGGCCCAGCTCACCAGCGCGCAACACCATGGGATCCTCCCGAAGGGGACAACGCACGACGGGGGGCGTCTTCTATTCTATGCGCGGCGCAGCGTGCGCGCATCCGCGTCGGCCGACCGGCGACCGGTCAGTGGCCGGGCCCACACGCACGTTGTACGCCAGCCGCTGGCGCCCCCTCCCACGCGCGGCGACATTCCACAGGTTGGACCACCTCTCGCCTCTCCCCAATATGAAGCGCGCCTGCCTCGTCCTGCTTGCCGCCCTCCTCCCCCCCGCCGCCGCCGCCCAGACCCCGCGGTTGATCCCCGCCCCGCGTGAGTTTACCGCCGGCTCAACGAACCCACTCAAGGGCGCGATCGCCGTCACGGCCGATGCGAACGCGGACGACAGGTTCGCGGTCCAGGAACTCACCGCGGCTCTCAAGGCGCGCGGGGCCAAGGTCGTGGCCACGCTGCCCGCGCCCGGTCGCGCGTTCCATATCCAGTTGCTGCGCACAAACACCGCCGAGGCCAAGCAGCTGCTCGCCAAGCGCAAGCTCGAGTTCTCGGGCGCGATGACCGACGAGGGCTATGTGCTCATCAGCGAGCCGCAAGTGGCGCACGTCATCGCCGCTTCGGCCGCCGGCATCTTCTACGGCGCCCAGACGGCGGCACAGCTCGTCACCGGACACGACGGCGCAATGACAGTCCAGACCGGCGTCATCCGCGACTGGCCCGCCATGCGCTGGCGCGGATTCCACGATGACCTGTCGCGCGGCCCCGTCCCCACGCTCGAGTTCCAGAAGCACATCGTCCGCACCATCGCCGCGTTCAAGATGAACGCGTACTCGCCGTACTTCGAGCATACGCTCGCCTACGACAGCGACCCGCTGGTCGCGCCGCCGGGCGGCGCGATGACCCACGAGCAGGTGCGGGAACTCGTCGCGTACGCAAAGCCCCTTCATGTCGAGATCATCCCGGAGCAGGAGGCCTTCGGCCACCTGCACCACGCGCTCAAGTACGAGATCTACAGCCAGGTCGCCGAAACGCCGCATGGCCATGTGCTCGCGCCGGGCCAGCCGGAGTCGATGAACATCATCAAGCGCTGGTTCGCCGAAATCGACTCGCTCTTTCCGTCGCAGTTCGTCCACCTCGGCGCCGACGAGACATTCGAACTCGGCAAGGGTCAGACCAAGGAGGCCGTCACGCGTGACGGCATGGGCGCCACCTACCTCAAGTTCCTCGGTGACATCCAGACGCAACTGCGCGCCCAGGGCAACAGGAAGACCTTCATGTTCTGGGGCGACATCGCCATGAACTCCCCCGAACTCGTCAAGTCGCTGCCCAAGGATATGGTCGCCGTCGCCTGGAACTACTGGAGCACGAGCGGCTTTGAGAAGTACCTCACGCCGTTCAGCGGCAGCGGCATGCAGACGTGGGTCGCACCTGGCGTCAGCAATTGGAGCATGACCTACCCCGACAACAACACGGCCTTGAAGAACATCCAGGGCTTCGTGCGCGACGGGCAGACAATGGGCGCCAGCGGCATGCTCAATACCAGCTGGGGCGACGACGGCGAGGAGATTTTTAACCAGACGTGGTACGGCGTCGTCTTCGGCGCCGCCGCGTCGTGGCAGAAGGGCGAGTCGTCCATCGCCGACTATCAGGCGTCGTACGGCCTGCAGTTCCACGGCGACACCACGGGCAAGATCGACGCCGCACAGCAGCACCTGATGCAGGCACACGTGGCGCTCGGCAAGGCGGGAGCCAGCGGCCACGACTTCCTGTACTGGGTCGACCCCTACTCGCCCGAAGGCATGGAGATCGCCAAGAAGGTGCGCATCGCCGCCCCGGCTCTGCGCATCCACGCCGAGTCGGCGTCGGTGCTCATCGCGCAGGCGCGGCGTCTGCAGCCGAACCTGCGCGAGCAGGACGCGCTCGATGCCATGGACATGGGGGCGCGCCGCATGGACCTCATCGGCATGAAGTTCCAGTTCGCCGACGAGATGGTGAAGATGTACGCCGCCGCCACCGACCCCGCGCGCACGACGCCCGTGACGTGGATCGACCTCGCCGACATCTCGGGCATCAACGGCCGCCTGCAGACGATGCGCGAAGCGTATGTGCTGGGCCGCGAACTGTACGAGAAGAGCTGGCGCGCCGAGAACCGGCCGTACTGGCTGCACAACGTGCTCACGCGCTACGACTCGGCCGTCCAGTTGTGGTGGAACCGCTCGCTGATGGTCGACGCCGCGCGCCGCGAGTTCGGCCGGACCAGGAAGATCCCGCCGCCCGAGCGCATGGGAATTCCGGCCAGCATGCCCCAGTAGACGGGAATCGATGGACGGTCACCCATCCACGGTTCGTCGGTCAGCTTATGGCACACAGCAAACAGCCCACCGCGTCTTTTCAATGGAGCCGCCCCAACACTATAGATGCACCACCCGTAGTTCTCGGATAGTCCGCCCCACCCCGTACCCCTCAGCCCTCACAGCCATGAGATCTGTCCTGAAGCTGGTCGTCTTGAGCGCAGCGATGGCGGCCCCGTTGGCCGCTCAGCTCGACTCGTCGACCGTCGCCGGCTTTCGCTGGCGCAACATCGGCCCGGCCAACCACCAGGGTCGCATCGTCGACGTCGCCGGCATTCCGTTTCCGTCGCGCACGTACTACGTGTCGTCCGCAGGCGGTGGCTTGTGGAAGACCACGAACGCCGGCACGACGTTCCGCCCGGTCTTCGAGAACGAGCGTGTGTCGTCGGGCGGCATGATTGGCATCGCCCCCTCTGACACGAACGTCGTGTACTACGGCACCGGCGAGCCGAACTCGCGCAATTCCATGTCGCCGGGCGCGGGCATGTGGAAGTCGGCAAACGGCGGACGCACGTGGGAGTTCGTGGGCCTCAAGGAAACGCAGCACATCGGCCGAGTCGTCGTCGATCCGACCAACAAGGACATCGTCTACGTCGCCGCCCTCGGCGCCGCGTGGGCAACGAACAAGGAACGCGGTCTCTACAAGACCGTGGACGGCGGCAAGACCTGGCAGTTGAAGAAGTTCATCAACGACAGCACGGGCTTCATCGACGTCGCGCTCGATCCGCGCGACGCCAAGGTCGTCTGGGCCGCCAGCTACCAGCGCCTCCGCGGCCCCTACTTCCAGTACTCGGGTGGCAAGGGCTCGGCGCTCTGGAAGAGCACCGACGCCGGCGAGACGTGGACCGAAGTGAAGGGCGGCGGTCTCCCCGAGACCACCAAGGGTCGCATTGGCATCGCCATCGCCGCGTCCAACGCCGACGTGATGTATCTGATGGTTGAAGCCGACACGCTCGCCAACCCCAAGAAGGACGCCAAGGTGAAGGCGCAGAAGTCGCCCAGCGGGCTCTATCGCTCGGCGGACGGCGGCAAGACCTGGACGAGGACGAACGACGAAAACGTGCGGCCGTTCTACTACTCGCAGGTGCGCGTCTCGCCCGTCAATCCCGATCGGGTGTTCTGGTCGTCCACGCCGGTCAAGTTCTCCAATGACGGCGGCAAGACGGCGGGCAACGCGACGGTTGGCATTCACGTCGACCACCACGCCATGTGGATCGATCCCAAGGACCCGCAGCACATCGTCGTCGGCAATGACGGCGGCGTGTCGCAGACGTGGGACGGCGGCGGCAACTGGGACGCGGGCAACCAACTTCCGGTGGGCCAGTACTACAACGTCTCGTTCGACAACGCCGTGCCGTACAACGTGTGCGGCGGTGCGCAGGACAATGGCTCGTGGTGTGCGCCGTCACGCCGCAAGGCGGGCATGATCACCAACTCGATGTGGTTCACGTTCAATGGCGGCGACGGGTTCGTCACCGCGCAGGACCCGTCGAACCCCGACATCATCTACGGCGAGTCGCAGGGCGGCAACATCGGCCGCTACAAGGTGTCCACCGGCGAGCGCACGGCGCTGGGCAAGCCGCAGTATCGCCCGCGCTACATGCAGTGGGAAGATTCCATCCTCGTTGACCGGCCCGACACCACCAAGCCGATGACGAAGGAGCAGGCCAAGCGTCAGGCGGCGCTGCACGCTGCGCAGAAGAAGGATTCCATCGACGCCGACATCCGCTGGAACTGGAACACGCCGTACTTCATCTCCCCGCACAACCCGTCGGTGCTGTACTTCGGCGCCAACCGCGTGCTGAAGTCCACCAAGCAGGGCGATGACATGTTCTTCATCTCGCCCGACCTGTCATACGCCGACACGATGAAGATCCGCGTGTCGACCAAGACGACGGGTGGCATCACCATCGATGCCACCGGCGCCGAGACATTCGGCACCATCGTGTCGCTGAACGAGTCGACGCTGCGCCCGGGCATCCTGTATGCCGGCACCGATGACGGCCGCCTCTGGTCGTCGTGGAACGACGGCGGCACCTGGACCGAGCACACCGCCAACGTGAAGGGTGTTCCGGCCGGCACGTATGTGTCACGCATCGAGCCGTCGCATTTCGATTCGCTCACGTTCTACGTGACGTACGACAACCATCGCCGCGGCGATCTGGTCCCCTACGTCGTCATGACGAAGGATGGCGGCAAGAGCTTTGCGTCCATCACCAGCAACCTGCCGACGGACGGCCCGGATTACGCGTATGTGATCCGCGAGGATCTCAAGAACAGGAACTTGCTGTTCGTCGGCACCGAGGTTGGTGCCTACGCGTCGCTCGACCAGGGCAAGTCGTGGAAGAAGTTCATGACGGGCATGCCGACGCTGCCGGTAATGGATCTCGCCATTCATCCACGCGACGGCGAACTCATTGCCGCCACGCACGGCCGCGGCTTCTACGTCGTCGACATCAGCGCGCTGCAGCAGATCGACTCGGCCGTGGTCGCCAAGGCCGCGCATCTCTTCAAGCCGCGCACGGCCTATCAGTGGGGCGAGAAGTCGTACAACGGCGAGTCCACGGGCAACAAGCTGTTTCAGGTACCGAGCCCGCAGTACGGGGCCGAGATCACGTACAAGCTGGCGACCGCCAACACGGGTCAGGTGAAGGTCGTCATCCAGGATGCGTCGGGGGACACGCTGCGCACGCTCAACGGTCCGGGCGGCGCCGGCATCCAGCGCGTCACGTGGGACTTCCGCGGCAAGCCGGCGCCGTCGCCCAAGCTGTCGCCGGCAGAAGTGCGCGATTCGGTCAGCAACATTCGCAAGATCATCGCCGCGCTCGATTCGATCGAGAAGGACAGCACCACGACGCTTCCCAAGCCCATCCTCGAGCGCCTGCGGCAGGGGCTCACGGGCGGACCGGATGCCATGCAGCAGATGGCGACGCAGTTCGCGGCGATGGGTGGCGGTGGTGGTGGGTTCGGCGGCGGAGCGGGCGGCCGCTGGCAGGACCGTCCGGGTGAGACGCCCACGCAAGCGCCGGGTGCGGCAGGTGGCCGCGGGGGCAATCGTCCGCCTGCCGGTGCGGGTGAAGGCGCGGCCATGCCCGATCAGAATCAGTTGTTCACGGTGCTGCAGGCCGTCGCCGGTCGCAGCGGCATGAACTCGATGTTCGGCGGTGGTGGGCGGCGCGGCGGTGGTGGTGGTGGTGGCCTCGTGGGAACCGGCGACTACCTCGTGTCAATCACCGTCGGTGGTCAGACGCTCAAGCAGGTGCTGCACGTCGAGCGCGTGAGCGGCGGCAGCGGTGGCGGCTTCCCGTTCCAGGACGATGACGACGAGGAGCACGAGCCGTAGGCGGTTCGCGGAGCGCACCACCAAGGCACGAAGGCATGTAGTGAGTAGGGGGTTCGGCGAGATGTTCATCGCCGAACCCCCATTCATTTCTTGGTGCCCTTCGTGCCTTGGTGGTGCGTAGCCGGCAGGGAGTCTCAGTACCGCAGATACTGCACGTACTTCACCACCAACCCACCCCGCTGCGGACGCGACCACGGGATCCCTCCGGAATCGAGACCAGTCGGCCACGCGCTGTTCAGCACCACGTACAGGTCGCTGCCCGGCGTGCGCGTCCAGCGCAGCCGCGCGTTGAGCGCCGCTCGGTTGGACTCGTTGTTCCACTGCGCAAAGAGCGTGGTGTTGAGCCGCGGTGTCACGGCATAGTCCACGCGCGTCGTCATCGTATGCGCAATGAACCGCGACGTGGGAAAGCGGCCGTCGGTGTAGCCGTACGAGACGGACCACAGCAAATGCGGCTGCCAGCGTCCTTCGAGTGACACGCTGTAGTCCTCTCCGCCGCCGTTGTAGAAGTCGCCAAAGCTGGCCTGCGCTTCCAGCCGCACGGCGCGATGCGACGACCCTTCGTATTGCACCTGCCATCGATCATACCAATAGGTGCCTGGCGCCACCGTCGTGCCTTCGAACACATCGAATGCTTCCGTCGGCGCATCGCCGGCCCGCGTGAACTGTACTTCCACCTGGTCGCCGGAATTGAAGACGATGCCCAGCGGCGAAAACTGGAACTCGGCATTGCTCAACCCGCCACTCAACCGCTGCACGTAGCTGTAATCGAGCAGCTTGAACTGCAACTGCCGGACATGCGGGATATTGGGGCGCGGAGCGACCTGCACGAACCCCCCGTACCGCAGGATGCCGTCAGATTGCACGAAACCAAGTGCCGGATTGAAGCCAGCCTCCACACGCTCGACGCGCGACGAGATGTCGGCAAAGTCGTTCGGAAAGTCCACCACCAACCGCGAGTAGTTCGGCGTGCCACCAGCACCCGTGTGTGTCCACGCGCTGGCGGCCTGAAAGATCAGATTCTGCCCGCGCACGATGAACGGCAGGTTGACATCAAGCCCCCCTGCCGTCGAAGCATCGGCGTCTCGCGCGTCGCGCCCGGTGAACATCGCCCCCACATAGCCGCGACCCAGCAGGTCGCGACGCACGCGCACCACCGCGTCCGTCGCCGGTCGATCACCACCGGTGCGCGCCGCAATCACGCCCACCTGCTGGTCGCCGATGCGTCCCGACAACCGCGCGCCCGCCAGCAACGGAATCGGCGATCCGTCCTCCGAGAGACCGATGCGCCGGCTGTAGAACAGCTGCGTCTCCTCCTGACGCCCGAAGTTGAAGATGCCGGCGCCCTCAGTGAAGAACGGGCGGCGCTCCGGAAGGAAGAGCGGAAACCGGGAAAAGTTGATGACCTGCCGATCCACGTCGGCCTGCGCAAAATCGGAGTTGGTGGTCAAGTCGAGCGTCAACCCGCGCGACGGCGCGAGCTTGGCGTCCAGTCCGAATGCGCCCTTCAATCCCGAATCGGACACCTTGGTCGACAGGCCGCCATCACGCTCGTAGACGCGCCCGGTGCCATTGGCTGTCGCCGAGACGTAGGGCCGGATCTCCGCCTTTGCGCGCGGCGGCAAGTCGGTGAACCCTTCCACGACGCCGGCCTTCTCGAGAAACCGGATTCCTTCGGTGCGGCGCCACGCCTTCCACAGCACGTCTTCGTTCTTTCGCCGGATGACGCGACGCACGTTCACATCCCACGCGCCCTGCGCGTCCCGGTAGCGCAGCGTCTGCCATGGGATGAACAGCTCGGCCACCCACCCATCGTCGGTGATTTGCGCGCGCGCATCCCACACGGCGTCCCAGTCCAGGTTTTCGCTCTCGAACGACACCACCTCGGCGTCGGTCATCGCGCCGTTGGGGTTCACGGCGAACCAGAACGCCGTGCGCTTGTCCTGCATCGGCGAGAGCATCACCTGCACGCCGTCGTCCGTCGACAGCTCCGTATCGCGCCGCAGCTGCGCATGCAGGATGCGCCCCGGCTCACGGTCGTAGGCGTGGATACCGACCCACAGGCCCTCGCGTGAGGAGAGAAACCGCACCACGGTGCGCTCTGAGGCGGCGGCGCCTTCTACGGGATCGCGCTGACGAAAATCGTCGATGCTGTCGGCGCGAGTCCAGGCAGCCTCATCGAGCTTGCCGTCCAGTCGCAGGTTGTCGCGCGTGGCATGCACGCGGGGCATTTGAGCAGTGGCGCGCGCGGCGACAATGGCCAGCAGCAGCACCAACAGGCGGGTCTGTGTCATGCCCCTATTTACGGAGCACCGCCCCGCGCGTTGGATGGTGCGCACCCGGCCACCCATCCCAGCTCGCTGCTCCTGCCGCCGTTCAGCGGATGACGGTCAGCCGCACCGGCGGCGACGCTACACCAGCACGATCAAGCGCCGTGACGACCAGACGGTCAGGGAGTTGCCCGTCAGAGGTGGGGGTGATTTCCTCACTGCACGCGCAGGCCGCCACCAGTCGGCTGGCCCACAAGTCGCCGGTGTGCGTCTGCAGCAGATACCAGCGAGCCACCTGCGGCGCCGGCAACGACATCGTGAGCGACAGCCCGCCCGTCACGGCGTTCTTCTTCACGCGCACGGTGGGCGCCGACGGCGCCCCTTTCGACATCCAGGGCGACGGCGGCACCAGCGCCACATCGCCGTACACCTTCTCCGCCAGCCGGGAGCCCACGCCGCCCTGGTCGGTGAGGAACGCTTTCATTGAGAAATGCACCACGCCAGAACTGCGCAGGTTGGCGCGCGCACTGTCCACCTGCGCCACGATCTCGTCGGCCTTCCACGCGTTGTTGGCGGTCATGCCATTACCCGCCGCCGTCGCTTCCTTCACCCGGCTCGTGTACAATCCCGGCCACAGGTGACGTCCCGTCGTGTTCTGCTCTCCCCACCACTTGAGCAGCACGGGAAAGCTCTGCTCCGCCTTGCTGATGTTCCAGTAGAGCTGCGGCGTGAGGTAGTCCACCCAGCCATTCGCCCACCAGAGCCTGGAGTCGGCGTACAACTGCTCGTAGGCGTCGAAGCCCTTCACCTGCTCCGGGTATCCCGGGCGCCAGATGCCGAACGGCGACACGCCAAACTTCACCCACGGCTTGGCCTTGTGCACCTGCGCGTTGATCTGGCGCACCAGCGTGTTCACGTTCTCGCGCCGCCAGTCGTCGCGCGACAGCGTGCCGCCCCCCTTCACGTACCGCTTCCAGCTGCGCGCATCGGGAAAGTCCGTCGAGCCGTTCGCCGTCTTTTCCTTGTACGGATAGAAATAGTCGTCGAGGTGCACGCCATCGAGGTCGTAGCGCCTCACGACGTCGACCACCACGCGCAGCGTGCGCGTGCGCACGGCGCTCTCGCCCGGATCCATCCACAGGTGCGTGCCGTACTTCTTCACCAACGCCGGCGCCGTGTTGGCGATGTGCCGCTTCGACAACGGCCCCTTGGCGCTCGGGTGGCGCGCCCGGTATGGATTGAACCATGCGTGCAACTCGAGGCCGCGCCCATGTGCCTGCTCCACCGCGTACGCCAGCGGATCCCACGCCGGCGACGGCGCACGTCCCTGCTGTCCCGTGAGATACTCTGACCACGGCTCGATGCTGCTCTTGTACAGCGCATCCGCGGCCGGGCGCACCTGCAGGATCACCGCATTCAAATGCTCGGCGTGCGCGCGATCGAGGATCGCCAGCAACTCCGCCCTCTGCTCGTCCGTCGACAAGCCCGGCTTGGACGGCCAGTCGATGTTCGACACCGACGCCACCCAGACGCCGCGGAATTCACGGCGCAGCTCGGGCGCCACGCAGCTGCTGTCGGTGTCAGCGCACGGCACGGCAACCGCAGGCGGAGGCGGCACTGTCGGCGCACGGCGCGCCGTCGAAGCCTTGGGAACCTGCGCGCCAAGTGGCAGCGCAACGAGAGCGATGATCAGGGCGAAGGAGCGCATAGGCAGAAACCTAACCCACCCCAACCCCGCCCGATAATATCGATCAGCGTACAGTGCAAAGCGCAAAGCTCACAGCGTCTTTTCCCCCCGCCGCCAAGGAACGAACGCCCCCACTTCCCGCTGGTACGCCCGGTACTCCTCTCCCTTCGACGCCACTGCCTGTCGCTCCGTGAGCGGAATGCCCGTCACCCGCAACAGCACATACAGCATCATCGCCGGCGCGCTCCAGCTGACCAAGCCCCACGGCGCGCCCGTGGCCATCAACGCGACCGCGCACCACACCAGCCACTCGAAGAAATAGTTGGGATGGCGCGACACGCCCCAAAGTCCCGTGCGGCAGACGCGCCCCGCCGTGCCACGCGTGCGCTTGAAACGCGCCAGCTGTGCGTCAGCCACGCTCTCACCGGCGAGCGCGACCACCCAGAGCACGAGCCCCGCCATCTCCGTGGGGCGTCCAAATGGTGCCGCGTCGCGTGCCATCAACAGGAACGGCACGCTCAATACGACGTCGACGACCGCCTGCACCTGAAAGAACCGCAGGAAGCGCGCCGGCAGGTTGTCCCTCCATTCGGCGCGCAGCGTCAGGTAGCGCGGATCCTCGGGCCCTTTGGCCACGCGCACCGCAAGGTGCAGCGCCAGACGCAGGCCCCATAGGCCACCCGCCACCGCCACCAAGGTGCGGCGCGTCGGGTCACCCGGCTGCGTCCATGCGTACCCCGCGGCCAGCACGGCGATGTTGCCCGCCCAGAACGCGTCGACCCAACTGGCCTTGTCCGTCGCGCGATACAGCAGCCACGCCACGAACATGAGTCCGGACGCCACGCCCTGCGCAAACAACAGAGTGGTCAAGCCCTGCATCTGCCTCCCCGGTGGTCTGGCCCGCCGCGCGTTCGTGCGGGATGTTAATGTGGCATCTCTGCACACCGAACGCTCGGCCCTCGCCACTCGTGCCAATCCGGTCATGACCATTCGTCGCCTGTTCCTTCCCGCCTTCGGCGCTGTGGCGATTGCCCTCGCCTCATGCGCCCGCGGCCCTGGCGGTCACGCCACGCCGGCCCGCGCACGCGTCGGACCCGTCATGGGATCGCTTGTCGTCGTCGGGGGCGGCAACATGGGCCCCGAAGTGCTCGCGCGCTTCATCGAACTCGCCGGTGGCCCCGACGCGCCCATCGTCGTCATTCCCACCGCCGGTGAAGACTCGGTGTATCCGGCAAACTGGAGTGGCCTCAGCGGACTCAAGGGAGCGGGCGCCCGCAACCTCACCATCCTGCACACCCGTGACCGCGGCATCGCCGAAAGCGACTCGTTTGTTGCGCCCATTCGCGCGGCCCGCGGCGTCTGGTTTCCCGGCGGACGGCAATGGCACCTCGTCGACTCCTACCTCGGCACGCGCACGGAGCGCGAACTGCACCTCGTGCTTATGCGCGGCGGCGTGATTGGCGGCACCTCGGCGGGCGCGTCCATCCTTTCCAGCTACATGGTGCGCGGGGCGCGCGCGGGCAACACCGAGATGATGGCCAAGGGATACGAACAGGGCTTCGGGTTCCTGCGCGGCATGGCTATTGATCAGCACATCGTGGCCCGCAACCGGCAGGCCGACCTGCAGCAAGTCATCACGGCACATCCCGCGCTGCTCGGCATCGGCCTCGACGAAGGCACCGCACTGGTCGTCACCGGCGACCACGGCGAGATCATTGGACGCGGCAAGGCGTTCGTCCACAATGGCCGCGACGACCACGACCCCGGGCTGCCGTATCAGACGCTGCTTCCCGGCGACCAGTACGATCTCGCGTCGCGCCACGTCACGACGCGGGCCGCCGACGGCGGCCCGGTGGACGAAGCGTTCGTCGACTCGCTCTTTGCCGACTTCAACACGCCCGCGTCCCCAGGCGCGGCCGTGCTGGTGGCAATGGACGGCAAGGTGCTTGTGAGCAAGGGCTACGGACTCGCCGACCTCGACGCGCGCGTCCCCGTCACGCCGCACACCAACTTCCGCCTCGCTTCGGTCACCAAGCAGTTCACGGCGATGGCCACGCTGCTGCTCGTGCAGGACGGCAAGCTGCGTCTCGACGAGACGCTCGTCGACGTCTTTCCCGGCTTTCCGGCGTACGGCGGCCGCGTCACCGTGCGCCACCTGCTCACGCACACGGCCGGCCTGCAGGACTATGAGGACTTCGTTCCCGATTCGCAGGCCACGCAGGTGCTCGACGCCGATGTCTTGCGGCGCATGACGTCGCTCGGCTCGACGTACTTCACCCCCGGCACGCAATTCCGATACAGCAACACCGGCTACGCCATGCTCGCGATGATCGTCGAGAAGCGGTCCGGCACGCGGTTCGCCGATTTCCTCAAGGCGCGCATCTTCGACCGTGTCGGCATGCCGTGGACGCTCGCCCGCGAAGACGGCCACGCCCCGGTGCAGCGCCGGGCATACGGGCATTCGCGCCGCAACGGCGTCTGGGTGCGCACGGATCAGAGCAGCACCAGCGCCGTGCTCGGTGATGGCGGCGTCTATTCGTCGGTGTCGGAGCTCTACCGCTGGAGCAACGCCCTCGAGACACGGGAACTGCTCGCCGACTCGCTGCGCACCCTGCTCTTCACGCGCGGCACGCGATCCGACACCGCCAACGCCGACTATGGCTTTGGGTGGTACCTCGACACGCAGCACGCGCTTCCACGCACGCGCCATACGGGCACCAGCATCGGCTTCCGCAACGCGATCATCCGGTATCCGACGCTCCGCGCCACCATCATCGTCCTCACCAACCGCTCCTCCGCGAACGCGGCCGCCCTGGCGGAGCAGATCGGCGCGCGCCTGACGGCCGTCGAGCGCAATCCGCACTGGGCGGTGCAGCAGAGCGGCGTCACCGCGTCCTTCCGCGGCGTGAGCGCGGCCAGCAGCCTCGTGGCGTGGGCCGGCGGCAGTCGTGGCACCGTGCTGCGCACGGTGAATGGCGGCGTGCTCTGGGAGCATGTCGCCGTCCGCGGCGCCGATTCGCTCGACTTCCGCGATGTGCACGGCGTGAACTCGCGCATCGCCTACGCCATGAGCGCCGGCCCCGCCGAGCAAGGCCAGGCCCGCATCTACAAGACGCTCGACGGCGGGCAGAGTTGGACGTTGCAGTGGAGCGACACCACCAAGGGCATCTTTCTCGACGGTATGGCGTTCTGGGATGCCACGCACGGGCTCGCGTTCAGCGATCCCGTCGACGGAAAGCTCGTCATCCTGCGCACCGACGACGGTGCCACGTGGCAGCGCGTCGATCCCGCCAGCATCCCGCCAGTCATTCCCGGCGAGGCGTCGTTTGCGGCATCTGGAACGTCCATCGCCGTGCAGGGGCGCACCAACGCGTGGATTGCCACCGGCGGCGGGCGCGAGGCACGCGTATTCCGCACCACCGACGCCGGCCGTACGTGGCACGTGTCCAGCGCGGGCGTCAAGGCGGGCCCGAGCGCGGGCTTCTTCGGCATCGCGTTCGCCGATGCGCATCGCGGCATTGCCGTGGCCGGCGACTACACCATCGCGCGCAGTGCGGGAGACGTCACCGTGATGACGCGCGATGGCGGTGTCACGTGGACGCGCGCCTCGCGATGGCCCTCGCAGGGGATCACCGGTGGCGTGGTGGCAGTTCGCGGCGCGGCCAAGCCGCTCTTTGCTGCAGTGGGCGCGTTCGGCACCGCGTTCACCAGCGACTTCGGTGCCACGTGGACGCACGGCGACACGCTCACGCTCTACGCCATCGACTTCGCCACCAGGGATACCGGGTGGGCCGTCGGTCCGCGCGGTCGCATCGTCGCCTTCAAGGGAACCGCACCGTGACCTACGACCTGAAGTCCGTCGCGCTTCCCACGCTCGGCCCCGGCGGCATTCGCGTGCTCAACGCTCTGACCGGCACACCGGTCATCGGCACCCTGCTGGTGAACAAGCTGCGCCGCGACGCGGGACTCGCCGCGCTCACCGACACCCCCATCACCGAAGCGCCGACCTTCCTGCCGATGCTGCCCGATGCAGCGCCGTTCCTGCCCGCGCTCGACGCGCGTGACGATGACGGACGCGCCGGCTTTCGCTTTCCCACCGTGCTCGACTACCACGACGCGTATCGCACCGGCATGCTCACGCCGCTGCAGGTGGCCGACCGTTTTCTCGCGCGGTGGGAAGAGAGTGAGAGCGCCAAGGTGCCGTTGCGCGGCTTCATCTCCATGCGCCGCGACGACATCCTGGCGCAGGCGCGCGCCTCGACCGAGCGATGGCAGGCCGGACATCCCATCGGCCCGTTCGACGGCGTGCCGATTGCTGCCAAGGACGAGATCGATCAGGCCGGCTACGTCACGACGATCGGCACCACGCTGTTCGAGGGATGCGCGCCCGCCGCGCACGATTCCACGGCGGTGGCGCGCATGCGCGCAGCCGGCGCCGTGATGGTCGGCAAGGCCAACATGCACGAAATTGGCATTGGCGTGTCGGGATTCAACCAGCACTTCGGTTCGGCACGCAATCCCTATGATGACAACTATCATACGGGCGGCAGCTCAGCGGGCCCCGGCTGCGTGGTCGGCGCTGGCCTCGTGCCGATGGCAATCGGCGCCGACGGCGGCGGATCCATTCGCCTGCCCGCGTCGTTCTGCGGCGTCGTGGGACTCAAGCCCACGTACGGCCGCATCAGTGAATTCGGCGCCGCGCCACTCTGCTGGTCGGTCGCCTTTCTTGGCCCGCTCGCCAACTGCGCGCGCGACACCGCGCTGGCCTATGCGGTGATGGCCGGCGCGGATCCCGGCGATCCACACACGGTGGGACATCCCGCTGTCGACATCGATGACCACGCGCCACGTTCGCTCGCCGGCGTGACGCTGGGCGTCTACTGGCCCTGGTTCCGCCACGCACAGCCCGACGTCGTGGCCGCGTGCGAGCACCTGCTCGAGCAGATGTGCCAGCGCGGCGCCACGCTCGTCGAGGTCGAGATTCCGGAACTCGAACTCGCGCGCGTCGCGCATCTCGTGTCGATCACGTCGGAGATGACCACCGGCATGCTGCCGTACGTGCGCACGCGGTTCGGCGCGTTCGGCAGCGAGACGCAACTCAACCTCGCCATGGCCCGCACCTCGTCGGCCGTAGAGTACGTGCACGCCCAGCGGGCACGGACCCGGCTGATCGCCCATGTGGAGCGCGCGTTCGCACGGTGCGACGCCATCATCACGCCGGCATCGGGCAACACCGCACCGCGCGTGCACCCCACGGGCGGTGCCGTCTCCGACCTCGGCCGGTCGATGGAGACGATGCGGTTTGCCTACCTCACGAATTTCACAGGGCACCCGGCCATCAGTTTCCCGGCCGGCTATGATGCCGCGGGCCTGCCCATCGGCCTGCAGGCCATCGGCAAGGCATGGAGCGAACGCCTGTTGCTGCGCCTTGCCGCCTTTGCCGACACCGTCGTCGAACGCCGCAAGCCGCAGCGGTACTATGCGCCGATCGCCGGGTGAGAAGAGGAAGCCCTCTTCCCTTTCCCGTATAATCTACTATACTACTATTTAGGTATACATTCCCTTTCCAAGACCATGAGCCTCTTCTCCTCACTCGCATCGATGCTCGGCGGCTCGTCCTTTGGCCCCGAACAGTTCGACCAGGTCCGCGCCGAGTACCCCGGCACCATCCTGCTCGACGTCCGCACCCGCAACGAGTTCGTGCAGGGCCACATCGACGGCTCCACCCTCGTTCCGCTCGACCAGCTTCAGGCGTCCCTCGCGCAGATCGCGGCCGCCGAGGCGCCCGTCATCGTCATCTGCCACTCGGGGAGCCGTGCATCCTCTGCCGCCACGGCCCTGCGCCGTGCGGGCAAGGCCGATGTGCATGTGCTCGGCGGCGGCGTCTCCTCGTGGGCCGGCCACGGGCGCAAGCTCAGCCCTGGCGCCAAGGATCTCCCGCTCCGCGACGCACTCAAGAAGGCAAAGAAGGCGGCAACGGCGGCGGCGACTGAGACGACTACCGCGTAGCACGCGCCACCGCCGTATCTTACGGCGTGCTCGGCTACCTCTTCGCTGCGCTGATCGGGCTCGCGCTCGGTACCCTTGGCGGGGGCGGGTCAATCCTGACCGTCCCCGTTCTCGTGTATGTGCTCGGCTTCGACCCCAAGCTCGCCATCGCCATGAGCCTGCCGGTGGTCGGCACCGCCGCGCTCGTCGGCGTGGTGTCGCATTGGCGCGCCGGCAACGTGCGCCTCAAGACCGCCGCGCTGTTTGGCTCCGTCGCAATGGTCGGGTCGTACACCGGCGCCCGCGCCAGTGTACTGCTCACCGGTCGCATGCAGTTGGTCATCCTTGGCACGGTGATGCTCGCCGCCGCGGTGTCGATGCTGCGCAGCGCCGTGCGTGAGACGGCCGAATCCGGTGCGTCCGCTCCCGCGCACCCCGCGCTCATGCTCGCCGTGGGGCTCGGGGTCGGCGTGTTGACCGGCATCATTGGCATCGGCGGCGGATTTCTCATCGTGCCGGCGCTCGTCATCCTCGGGCGCGTGCCCATGAAAGCCGCGGTGGGCACGTCGCTGCTTGTTATCGCCCTCAACTCCACATCGGGCTACCTGGGCCACCTCGGCCGCGAGGTGGTCCCGTGGGATTTCGTGGTGCGCTTCACGGCCGTGGCGGTCGTTGGCATCCTCGCCGGCACGGCGCTCGTCCGCCACATTTCGACCCGTCAGCTCAAGCGTGCCTTTGCGCTGCTCCTCGTTGTCATTGGCGTGCTGATCCTTTGGCAGAATCGCGCCCAGCTCTGACCGAACTGCTCATGACCTTTCACGACCGCGCCCGGTTTCCCAGGGGATTTCGCTGCGCCAGCCGCAACGTCGGCCTCAAACCCGAGGCGCGTGACCTCACGCTCTTCGCCAGCGAAGTCGACGCCGCAGCCGCCGCTGTCTTCACGCGCAACCAGTTTCCCGGCGCGCCCATCATCCTCGGGCGCGAGACCCTCAAGGGCGGCGTGTTGCGCGCGATCATTGCCAACAGCAAGGTGAGCAACGTCGCCACCGGCGACCGTGGCATCGAGAATGCGCGGCGCATGGCGGCCGCCGCCTCCGCCGAACTCGGCACCGATGCCGGCCGGATGCTCGTGAGTTCCACGGGCGTCATTGGCGTGCAGCTCCCGGTGGAGAAGATCGAGCGGGGTGTGCGCGGCATGACGGCCGACCTGCAGGACGATCCGCTCGTCGGCGCCGAGGGCATCATGACCACCGACACGCACCCCAAGGCGCTGTCGGTATCGGTCGGTGATGCCACGATCACATGGGTCGCCAAGGGCTCGGGAATGATCGAACCCAACATGGCGACGATGCTCGCCTACATCTTCACCGACGCCGCACTCGACGCCGCCACGCTCGACCGGCTGCTGCGCGACGCCGTGGGCGTGTCGTTCAACATGCTGTCGGTGGACACCGACACCAGCACATCCGACACGTGCGCCATCCTCGCCAACGGCCTTGCCGGCCCGGTGGACGAACCGGCATTCCGCGAAGCGCTCGTGGCTGGCTGCGTGCGCATGACCGAGATCCTCGCCCGCGACGGCGAGGGCGCCGAGCATCTGTTGCGTGTCACGGTGCGCCAGGCGGCAACAGACGTCGAGGCACGCTTCGTCGCCAAGGCGCTGGTGAACTCGCCGCTCATCAAGACCATGGTGCACGGCGCCGATCCCAACGTCGGACGCATCCTGATGGCCATCGGCAAGTGCACCGACGTCACGATCAACACATCGGCCACCAACGCCTCGGTCAACGGGTATCAGGTGGTGGGCAACGGCGTACGACTCGACTTTGATGACGCCGTCGTGCGTGCTGCCCTTGCGGTCGAGGTCGTCGACCTCGAGGTCTCGCTCGGCGCGGGGCTGGCCACGGCGCGGGCCTATGGGTGCGACCTCACCAAGGGCTACATCGACGAGAACGCGGCGTACTACAGCAGTTAGTCGTGGAACGCGGACCGCAGATGCACTCAGCGGTGGCGCGTCATCCGGAACTTCCCGCCCGAGCCGTTGCTGCGGGCAAGCACGCTCTGCCATCCGCCCGACACGGTGTCACCGCGCAGCACGCCACGCAGCACCACATAGTATTCACCGCGTGTCGACGAGAACCTGAGCATCACGGAATCGCCGCCCGCAGCGCTTGCCGTGACCCGTGTGCCGTCCGCAATGAGCCGACCCAACGCGCCATCGTCCATCGAGACGGCACCTGCCGCGAGCGTCCTGGCATCCCCAGACACTGCCCGTGCGTCCGACCGCACGCCGACCAGCGCCATGCGCCCGAGTGCCGGAGGCTGCGCCGTGCGTGCCTCGTCTCGCAGTTCCAATTGCCAGTCGCCTTCGAGCGCCACGGCGCGGCGATCGGTCAGCTGGCCGGTCGGTGCGCACGCCACCACGGCGGCCGCCACGGCGACGTAGGTGACCATCAGAAACCGTCGCATCACGTGCCCCCTCCGTTCGTCGCACCGTTCCGCGCTTGCGCCAGGGACTCATCGTACATCGCCAGGTCACGCAGGCGCGCCGCGTGACCCAGGTGATACGGCACGGCCGTCACCACGACGTTCGGCCGGAACAGGAACGCCGTCCGGATGAAGAGCGCCGTCTTGTTGTGCAGCAGGTGCTCCCACCAGCGGTTCGGGACGATCTCAGGGACCACGACGGTCACGAGATCCGTCTCACCGCGCGCCGACAACCCCGTGACGTATTCGACGAGCGGTCGCAGAATCGACCGGAAGGGCGACGGCACCACCACGAGCGGCACACCGATGTCCCATTCCTCCCACGCCTCGCTCAGGCGCGCCGTGTTCGCCGGATCCACCTCGATGTACAGCGCGCGCACATCCTCCGAGATCGTCGTGGCGTAGACCAGCGCGCCGGCCGTCGCCTTCGAAATGCCGTTCACCGGCACGATGACCGTGTGATGGAGGAACATCAGGGGCGCATGACCCGTGTATGCCAGGTCTTCGCTGAACTGTTCGTAATGCTGATGAATCTTGCGCAGGACGAGGATGATGAACGGAATGATCAGTGCCACGATCCACGCGCCCGACGTGAACTTCGTCACGATCTGCACCATCGACACCACGGCAGTGACCGTCGCTCCAACGCCGTTCAGCCAGGCACGCCAGTGCCAGCCCGGCCCCCTCACCTTGAACCAGTGCACCACCATGCCGGCCTGCGACAGCGAGAAGCATACGAACACGCCAATGGCGTACAGCGGAATCAGTGCGCTCGTGTCGCCTGCAAACAGCCAGACGAGCAGCATCGCCAGCAGCGCCAGCACAATGATGCCGTTGGAGAACGCCAGCCGGTCGCCGCGCGCGGCGAACTGCCGCGGCATGTAGCCATCGGCCGCAAGAATGCTCGAAAGCCGGGGAAAGTCGGCGAACGCCGTGTTTGCGGCCAGCACGAGCACGGCAAACGTGGCGTACTGCAGCGCGTAGTACAGCACGCCGCCGCCGAACACGTGGCGCCCGATCTGCGAGAGGATCGTCTCGGTTGCCGACGGCATCACCCCGTAGTGCCGCGCCAGGTAGCTGGTCCCCAGCAGGAAGACCGCGAGGATCGTCGCCATCCAGCCCAAGGTCGTGGCCGCGTTGCGTGAACTCGGCTTCCGGAATGCGCCCACGCCGTTCGATATCGCCTCCGTTCCCGTCATTGCTACGCACCCTTCGGCGAATCCGCGCAGAATCAGGAACGTGAGGGCAAACCCGGTGGGCAGCGACATGCCGTGCTGCGCCGCCGACACCGCGTCCACCCGTGGCAGTGCCGCGGCGGGCGCCATGTCATGCCCCTGCGAGCCGAGGACGATGCCCGTGCCGATGAGCAGGATCATCAACGCGATGAACACGTACGTCGGCACGCTGAACGCGATGCCCGAGTCGCGCACGCCACGCAGGTTCACCAGCATCAGGATGGTGATCGCCCAGATGCACAGGGCCACCGTGTGCGGCGCCAGCGAGGCATACGCCGACGTGATCGCCGCAACGCCGCTGGAGATCGACACCGACACGGTGAGGATGTAGTCCGTCAGCAGCGCGGCTGCCGCGATCAGCCCCGGCGACGTGCCGAGGTTTTCCTTGGCGACAGTGTACGACCCGCCGCCCGCCGGGTACGCAAAGATCGTCTGGCGGTACGACAGCGCCACCAGCACCAGAAGGCCGACGATGACGGCGGA
>JANYJW010000032.1 GCA_025361705.1 Gemmatimonas sp. | reverse complement strand
GGCGCGCACCGCGCGCCGGCCGCGCCACAGCATCAGGGCCAACGTGAGCTTGCCGCGGAGCGACGCGCTCACCTGCTCTGCCATCGTGCCGACATACGCGAGCGTTTCCCACGATGCCGGTGCGTACCGGTACCGGGTGACCTGCACGCCCTCGATGGTGTCGTGTGGTGCGAGCCCTGGGGCCGACGGGGCCAGCACGCGCACGCGGACGCCCTGAGCGGACACGGCCTTGGCGAGTGCGAGCACGAACGCTCCTGCCGCATCCCCCTCATGCCGCGGGAATGCGTGCGTGACGAACAGGACATCGAGCGGCGCGCGGCTGCTCATCACGTGGGGGGAGGCGCGTCGCGGTCGTCGAGCCGGCGGCGCATTTCGCGCAACTCGGCGCGCTGCACCGCAATCTGTTCGCCGAGCAGTCCCGTGGCGAAGAAGACGGAGCCGACGATGAGGCACGTCTGGATGACGGTCCAGATCGCGCGCACGCCGACGTTCTCGGTGAACAACATGTAGAGCGCGACGAGCCCGGCGACGAAGCCGGTGAGGAAGAGGAACGCGCCCATCATGCCAAACAGGAGCAGCGGCTTCTGCCCAAAGCGCAACTCGAACCAGACCGAGAGCATGTCGAGAATGCCGACGGGAATGCGCCCGAGGCCAAACTTCGACTTGCCCGCGTGCCGCGGATACAGGGGCACCGGGATCTCGCTGACCGTGTACCCCTGCTGCGTGGCGAGCACGATCATGTACCGGTGCCAGTCGGGACGCGTCGGCTGCGCGTCCATGATCTCGCGCCGGTAGGCCTTGACGTTGTTGAGGTCCTTGACGCGGATGTCGAACAGCACACGGCTGAGCCAATTGTAGATGCCCGACACGAAGGCCTTTTCGTATCTGCCCTGCTTGTAGCCCGTGACCATGTCACTCTCGCCGGCACGGATCGGTGCGACGAGCCGAGGAATGTCCTCAGGCTTGAACTGCAGGTCCGCAGGATAGAAGACCAGGATGTCGCCATGCGCCGTGAGGTACCCGGTACGCAGGGCCTCGGCGATGCCGCGGCGCGCGCGATGCCGGACGGAGCGGAGGAACGGGTACTTGGCCTTGAGCGCGTCGAGCACGGCCGGCGTCCCGTCGCTGGAGCCGTCGTCGATGACGACGACTTCGTACCGTTCCGGGCGGCCGGCGAACGCCTGCGCGCACAGGTCGAGAAAGAGCGGGAGGTTCTCGGCCTCGTCCTTCGCCGGGACCAGCACGGAGATGTCGATCTGGGGCACGGGTGCGGGGTGCAGGGGTGTGGTGGAGCGGAACGCGTGAAATGCGGAGGAGCGGGAACGCGCAACGGTTATCGGGTCCCTGAATGCTGGTGCAATTGACGGACAGCCTACGGCCTACAGCGTACCAACTACAGCTGCAGAAGCGGTTAGACCCGTTTCCGCATCCTCGCCGACAGCACCTTCAACTGGTCGCGATACTTGGCCACCGTACGTCGCGCGATGCGGATGCCCTCGGCTTCAAGGATCGCCACGATGGCCTGATCAGTGAGCGGGTCCTTGGCGTCTTCGTCCTTCACCAGCTTCTCGATCTTGTCCTTGATGCCACGTGCCGACACGTCCTCGCCGTCCGTGGTCGAGATGCCGGACGAGAAGAAGTACTTGAGCGGCAGCACGCCGCGCGGGGTCTGCACGTACTTGTCGTTGGTCACGCGGCTCACCGTCGACTCGTGCATGCCGATGACGTCGGCCACTTCGCGCAGCGTGAGCGGTTTGAGGTGCTGCACGCCCTTCTCGAAGAAGTCGCGCTGCCGATCGACGATGAAGTGCATGACGCGGAGCATCGTGTGGCGGCGCTGCTCGATGGCCTGAATGAGCCACTGCGCGGCGTTGAGCTTGCTTGCGATGAACTCCTTGTGCTCCGGCGTGAACTTCTTGCGGTCGCGTGCGATCTCCTGATACACGCGGCTCAGGCGGAGGCGCGGAATGTTGGTGTCGTTGAGGAAGACGAGGTACTGTCCGTCGATCTTGTCGACCACGAGATCGGGAATGACGTAATTGTCGAGACTTGCCGACATGGCGAAGCCGGGCTTCGGATTGAGCTTGGCGATCCGGTCGGCGGCCTGCTGGACCTCGGCTGTCGTCTTTCCCGTGCGCTTGGCGATTTCCGCCCACCGGTGCGCAATCAGCTCGTCGAAGTGCTCGACGAGGATGCGGCAGGCCAGCGTGGCGTCCCCGCGCGCTTCGCGCAGCTGCAGCAGCAGGCACTCGCGCAGGTCGCGCGCGCCGACGCCGGCGGGTTCGAGCCCGTGGATGATGGCGAGCATCGCGTCGGCTTCGTCCATCGTGAACAGCGGCAGCGCACCCTCCACCCCCTCTGCTTCGGCGCTGCGCTGGATCTCCTGATTGATGCCGCGCAGGATCTCGTCGAGACCGCACGCCAGATAGCCGTCGTCGCTGATGTTGCCGACAAACTCCTCGGCGAGTACCTGCTGGCGGGGTGTCAGCGTGAGCAGGGCGAGCTGGTCACGCAGGTCGCGATCGAGACCGCCGCGCGAGATGGTGACCGGTTCATTCCATTCACGTTCATCGGCGTCCTCCCGCGGCCCTGATACGTCGAATCCGTCGAGGAGAATGCCCTCCCAGTCCGTCTCCTGCTGTCGCGGGTCGTTGTCGGGCGTTGGGGCGGCGACGTCGAGAGGTACCTCAAACGCATCCGTCGTGCCCTGCGTCGCCTCGTCTGCACCATCGGCTTCGCCAGTCTCGTCTTCATCATCCTCGACGAGGTCGAGGAACGGATTGACCAGCAGCTCCTGCTTGAGGTGCTGCTGCAAGTCGAGCAGGGGCATGGTGAGCATATCCATCGCCTGGTACAGGCGCGGATTGATCTTCATCTCCTGCCCCATCCGGAGCGACTGGCTCAGCCCGGCCTTCATGGCGACGAGGCCTCGGCGCCGGGATCGACCACCGGAAGCACGGGGGCGGTGTCGACCGGCGAACGCTCAATCGCCGCGCCGTCAGCGCCTGGCACGGCGGGCGCCGCCATCGCAGTGGGCGTGGTCGGCGTGGCGTCCACTGCATGCTCGCGGCGGAAGCGCTCGCGCAGCCGCGCGGTCAATGTCGGCCCCAGATAGATGCTCGACACGGTATCATCGAACACCAGCTCCTCCACGGTGCCCGACACTTTCACCTGCCCGTCAAACATGATGTAGGCGCGGTCCACGATGTCGAGCGTCTGCTCCACGTTGTGGTCGGAAATCAGCACGCCGATGCCGCGGTGCCGCAGGCTCGCGACGATGACCTGGATGTCGTGCACCGCGATAGGGTCGACGCCCGCAAAGGGTTCATCGAGCATCATGAACTTGGGCTGCGTGACGAGCGCCCGCGTGATCTCGAGGCGCCGCCGTTCGCCGCCCGAGAGCTGAAAGGCCTTGCTCTGCCGCAGGTGCTTCAGCCCCAACTCGTCGAGCAGCGTCTCGAGCCGTCGGGCGCGCTCGGCCTTGGTGATGTCGAGCTCTTCGAGGATCGCGAGAATGTTCTCCTCGACGGTCAGCTTGCGGAAGATCGACGGCTCCTGCGAAAGATAGCCGATGCCCAGGCGCGCCCGCTTGTACATGGGCATCTTGGTGATGTCGACGCCGTCGAGCAGAATGCGGCCAGCCGCCGGCGGAATGAGCCCGGTGATCATGTAGAAGCTGGTCGTCTTCCCGGCCCCGTTGGGGCCGAGCAGGCCGACGATCTCGCCCTGATGCAGCTCGAGTGCCACGTCGTTGACGACGTGGCGGCGCCGGTACGTCTTCACCAGCCCCTCGGCGCGCAACACGCTGCGCCCAGCCACCGGCGGCAGCGCGGCCGCGGCCGCGCGCTGCGTCGCGTGCTCGCCCGTCGCACGCAGGGCGTCGGCAAAGGACGCCCGTCCGTCGCGCACCGACACCCAGAGGCCCGGTGTCATGGCGATGCGGCTGTCGGGGTCGTCGAGGTCACCCACCGTTACGGCGCCGTTGCCGATCAGGCGCGGCAGGGCGACGGTTGACAGGTGGCTCCGTACCTCATCGAGGCTCAGGCGTCCTGCCTCGCGCTCGACATCGCGCCCCTCGGTGCGCAGTGCCTCGAGGTAATCGTCGCGGTAGTGCATGGCGACCGCATTGAACGTCGCCCCTCCGTTGTCGTCGGCCACGCCGATGAGCGCAATGAGCGCGAGAGCGGCGGACCGGTCGCCCGAGGCCATGCGTTCGGCGATGTCGCGGGTGGCGGCGTAGTGGCCGTCGTCAAGGGGAGGCGTGGTCACGGCTTGCGCACTGGAGTTGAAGTGGCGGGAACGGATCCCCTGGCGGGCGTCTCTGGCGCCGGCGACTTGGCCCCGGGCGACTTGGCCCCGGCCGACTTGGCCCCGGGCGTCTTGGCCCCGGGCGTCTTGGCCGCTGGTGAGGCTGCGCCCTTGTTCTTTGCAGCGTCCTTCGCCGATGCCGCGCTCGTGTCGGCCTTGAGTGAGTCGACCGGCATCAACTCGAGGTACACCCCCGATGCCTTCTGCCGTACCGTGACGGAGTTGACCGCACGGTCGGCGCCAAAGTCGACGGTGATGCCCTTGCCTTTGACATAGTTCAGGTTGGGCGCCGCCTTGGCGCCCTGCGACGAAGCCACCTGATAGAACGAGGCCGCGTTGCCCGCCGCCACGATGCTGCGAATCACCGGCTTGGCCGCCGTATCGGCAGCGGCACGCACCGTGTCGAACGTCGCGACAATGGTGTCGCCGAGCAGCCAGTCGTCTTCCGTCGACGTGAACCGGGTGCTGTCGGTGCGGCTGCTCGCTCGCGCACCGCGCACGGCGTGCAGTTCGCGCAGCACTTGCGCGGGCATGTCGACATCAATGGAGTCGGCGACGATGTCGCGATCGGTCGTGTGCGCCTTGGCCCGCGATCGACCCCAGGCGTATGCCCGCGAGAGCTTCTGCCCCGAAAGGCGCATGTCGATGGTGTCGGAGGCGAGCCGCACATCGTCGCTGGTGGCCACGGCGCTGTCGGCGGACAGCACGCGCTCGAGCCGCTTGTTGCGCGACCAGAGATCCACCTGACGGCCGACGAGCGTGAACTTCGACTCGCCCTTGCCGTCGATGCGCGGCCGGCCGCTGAGCCGGGCCCACTCAGTGCCGCCATCCATCGTGGCGCTGTCCGACACCGCGGTGAGGTCGGGACGCGTGATGACCACCGACCCACCGGCGTAGATAAGCGAGTCCGCCACGTCGTTGATGCGATCCGCCACCACTTCCACCGTGTCGGTGGCGCCGCCGCCGGCATCAGACGGGCTGAGCCTGGTGACGGGCCGGCCGGTGGCCACGAGCTGTGCGACCGCCCGGATGCCCGGCATGGCCCGGAAGTACTCGGCGCGTGGTCCACGCATGCGGGTGCCCTTTTCGGTCACCGCCACCACGTTGCCCTCGGCGACCACCCGCTCCTCGAGCTGGAAGTAGAGGATGCGGTCGGCATCGAGCGTGATGCGCGCTTCGGCATAATGCGCATGCCCGATGATCGTGTACGACTTGGCATCGCCAATCGCCTCGAGCGAATCGCCCGCCAGCCGCTGATCGGTGTTGGTGCACTTGCCGCGGATGCCGCGTCCGTAGAAGCTGTTGTACTGGCCGCCCGGCATCTTGATTGCCAGCGTCGTCGTCGAGTCGTAGTTGAAGAGCTCCAGGTTGCACGAGCGCGCGGCGGCGGGCCGCTGCGCGGCGAGCACGAGCGGGACGCAGGTCCCGGCGACGAGGAGCAGGCCACGTCTCACGGACCAGGCACCTTGATATCGTGCGCCTTGGCGCGCGACGCCTTGAGGATGCGCAGGTTGTTCATGTCGGGGTCCGACACGAACCCGATGCCGCTGGCCTCGCGTCCCTCTTCGGTGAGCACGAACGCGCTGTCCGAGGAAATCTGGTTGACGCGCGAGTCGAACTTCACCTGCTCCGTGACCAGCCGGCGACCGTCGACCGTGACGATGATCACGTTGCCGCGCGCTTCGAGTACGTTGTCGCGCGTGAAGTACCGGCCCGTGCGCGACGTCAGCACGGCCTCCTTGATGCCGCCGGCGTTGAAGAAGATCATGCGCACGACGCGCATGTCCATGCGCGTGTTGTCGTCGTAAAAGAGCGACGTGTCGCTGAACACCTCGGCGCGGCGCAAGCCGGCGTCGGTGATGAGCGTGCGCGATCCGAACACCACCTGGTCGGCCAGGGGGTCGATGCCGCGCGCCACTTCGCCCAACTTGGGTGCCGCGGTCTTCTGGCAGCCGCTGGTGAGCAGCGCGAGACCGAGCAGTACAGCAGCGGTGCGCTGTATGCCGTACGCTGGACGCCGTCTGCCAACGGCCATCTGCCATCTGCGATCTGCCGTCTCGTTCACGCCGCCCCCGCCCGCATCAGGTCGTGGAGGTGCACCACCCCCACGATCGTGCCATCCTCGGCAAGCACCGGCATCGCTATGATGCCGTGCTGTTCCATCCGGAACACCACCGCGCTTCCAAGCTCGTCGGCGCGCGCCGTCTTGGGCGTGCGCACCATCACCTGCTCCACCGGTACCGTAAAGACGTTCTGCTCGTGCTCCATCAGTCGCGTGAGGTCGCCGGTCGTGAGCAGGCCCAGCAGCTTGCCCTGCTCCTCCACCAGCACGATGCCTCGCTTCTCCGCCAGCAACACCACGGCCTCGCGCATTGTGGCCGTCGACCCCAGCACGGGAAGCCCATCGGCAAGCATGACGTCGCTCACCTTCGTGAGGAGCTTGCGTCCCAGCGATCCGCCAGGATGCAGGCGCGCAAAGTCTTCGCGGCGGAAGCCCTTCACCTCCAGCAGGGCCACCGCCAGCGCGTCGCCGAGCGCCAGCGTCACCGTCGTGCTGGTCGTCGGCGCGAGATCGTGGGGGCACGCCTCCTCTTCCACCGATGCGTCGAGCGCAACATCCGCCGAGCGCGCCAGCGTGGAGTCCGTCTCTCCGGTGATCGCGATGACCCCTACCCCGAGCCGCTGGAGCTGTTCCAGCAGCGGAAGCAGTTCGTCGGTTTCGCCGCTCTTGGAGATGAGAATTGCGACGTCATGCATGCCCACAATGCCGAGGTCGCCGTGCACGCTCTCGGTGGGATGCAGGAACGTGGCGGGCGTGCCCGTGGACGTGAGCGTCGCGGCGATCTTGCGCCCAATCAACCCCGATTTGCCGATGCCGGCGACGATCGTACGTCCCTTGGCATTGGCGATCAAGGCCACCGCGTCGGCGAACGTGGGCCCGATGCGCTCCGCCGTCCGCGCCAGCGCGGCTTGCTCCATAAGGATGACGCGGCGTCCGCGCGCGATGATGTCCGCAGGTGTCGTCACTTGTGAGTCCCCTCCGACCGGCTCTGCACGTAGCGCTCCACCAACGCGTCCCACTCGCCGCGCGCGCGCAGCAGCAGTTCGCAGAACTCGCGCACCGCACCGGCGCCGCCGCGGCGCGTGAGGTGAAGGGTTGCTGCTCGCACGCAATCGTCCGTCGCGTTCGCGACCGCCACCGGCAGGCCGACCGCGCGGAGGACGCCCACGTCGGGCAGGTCGTCGCCGAGGAACGCCACCTCGTCGAGGCTGATGTCCAGCCGATGGCAGATGCTGCGAAGTGCCGGCAGCTTGCGCGCCTGCTCGTCCTGCACGAGTTCGTCCACCTTGAGCTCGGCGGCGCGCATCGCCACGCTGTCAGACACGCGTCCGGTGATGATGCCCACCTTGATGCCCGCCCAGCGCAACATCAGGATGCCGAGCCCGTCCTGGATGTCGTACTTCTTGAACTCCATCCGCCGGCCATCAACGTCGCCCAGGTAGATGCCGCCGTCGGTGAGCACGCCATCGACATCGAGCCCCACGAACCTGACGCGCTTGGCGGTGGCTTCGTCGAGGGCGCGGGCGACAGTCGGCGCAACGGACGCGGTCATGGCCGGCCCCGAACCGCAAGCCAGACGTCCACGGCCCGCAGCACCAATTCATCGAGCGCGTGCAGTGGCACCATGTTGGGGCCGTCACTCGGCGCGTGGTCGGGGTCCGGGTGGGTCTCGAGGAACAGTCCGTCGGCGCCCGCAGCGCACGCGGCAAGCGTCAGGTGGGGAATCATCGCCCGCACGCCGCCCGATGCTCCGCCTTCGCCGCGGCCCGGCTGCTGCACCGAATGCGTGCCGTCGAAGATCACCGGGCAATCGCATGCCGACCGCATGCGGGGAATGGCACGCATATCGACCACGAGGTCGCCGTATCCGAAGAACGAGCCGCGTTCCGTGACGGCGACGTCCGTTGCGCCGCGACCCATTGCACCGGCGGGATCCATGCTGCGCACCTTGGCCACCGCGCCCTTCATCCCTTCGGGGTGAAGAAACTGGCCCTTCTTGATGTTCACTGGGCGGCCGGTGGCGCCGGCCGCCTCGAGCAGGTCGGTCTGCCGGCACAGAAAGGCCGGGATCTGCAGTGCATCGGCGACCTGCGCCACCGTGGCGCAATGCTCGGGCAGGTGCACGTCGGTGATGATGGGCAGTCCGGTGGCCGCGCGCACGCGGTCGAGCGCCGCGAGCCCTTCGTCCAGTCCGGGCCCGCGATGCGCTTCGGCGTTGGAGCGGTTCGCCTTGTCGAAGCTCGCCTTGTAGATGATGCCGCCCGGCACGCGCTCGGCCAGGCGGGCGAGGTGCTCACCCACTCGCAGCATCACGTCGTCACCCTCCACCACGCAGGGCCCGGCGATGAGAAAGAGCTGGTCGCGCGGAAACGAGGCGGGCATCGATCACTTCACCTTGGCAAGCGAGGGCGCCGACGCGTCCTCGGGGGCAGCGGCGCGCGCATTGCGCTGATTCACCGCCGCCGCGATGAAGCTCGCGAAGAGCGGATGTGGTCGTGTCGGGCGCGACTTCAGTTCGGGGTGAAACTGGCACGCCACGAAGTACGGGTGATCAGGCAGCTCCACCATCTCCACCAGCGACCCATCGGGCGAGAGTCCCGATAACCGCATGCCCTTCTCAACAAAGAGGTCGCGGAACTGGTTGCTGACCTCGTAGCGATGGCGATGCCGTTCGCTGATCTCGGGCACGCCGTAGATGTCGGCGGCGCGCGACCCGCGCGCGAGGCGACACGCGTAGGCGCCCAGGCGCATCGTGCCGCCCATGTCCTTCACGGTGTGCTGGCTCTCCATCAGTGCGATGACTGGATGCGCGCACTCCGGGGCAAACTCGCCCGAGTTGGAATCGTCGAGCCCGCAGACGTTGCGGGCGAACTCGATGATCGCCACCTGCATGCCGAGGCAGATGCCGAAGAACGGCGTGCCCGACAAGCGGGCGCCGCCAATTGCCTCGACCATCCCCTCCACGCCGCGCACGCCAAAGCCGCCCGGTACCAGCAACCCGTCGTACGATGCGAGGAGCCGCTTGGCCGTCTCGGTGTCGGTAAAGAGGTCCGACGAGGTCCACGCGACCTGCACGCCCACGTCGTTGGCGATGCCGCCGTGGATGAGCGCCTCCTGGATGCTCTTGTAGCTGTCGGCGTAGTCGGTGTACTTGCCGACGACTGCAATGCGCACCTTCGACTTGGGCTCCACCACCTTTCGCACCATCGTGCGCCACGCCGAGATGTCTGCCGCCTTGGTCTCGAGCCCGAGCTTGCGGCAGACGAGCTGATCAAGTCCCTGCTCCGCAAACGAAAGCGGAATCTGGTAGATGGACGGCACGTCGCGGCTCTCGATGACCGAACCGAACTCGACGTTGCAGAAGAGGGCAATCTTGCGCTTGGTGTCCTCGCTGAGCGGACGCTCCGTCCGGCAGATGAGGATGTCGGGCTGGATGCCGATTTCCATCAGTTCCCGCACGGAGTGCTGCGTCGGCTTGGTCTTCACCTCGCCGGCCGCGGCGATGAACGGCACCAGCGTGAGGTGCACGAACAGCGCGTTGTCGCGGCCGATGTCGTGGCGGAACTGGCGGATGGCTTCCAGGAACGGCTGCGACTCGATGTCGCCCACCGTGCCGCCGATCTCGACGAGCACCACGTCGTTTTCTGGCGCCATGCGGCGGATGGCCGCCTTGATCTCGTCGGTGATGTGCGGAATCACCTGCACCGTCGAGCCCAGGTACTCGCCGCGGCGTTCCTTGGTGATGACGTTCAGGTAGATGCGCCCGGTGGTGACGTTGTTCGCCTGGCTGAGCGGTCGGTCGATGAACCGCTCGTAGTGGCCGAGGTCGAGGTCCGTCTCCGCGCCGTCGTCGGTGACGAACACCTCGCCGTGTTGGAATGGCGACATGGTGCCCGGATCGACGTTGAGGTACGGGTCGAACTTCATCATCGTCACGCGCAAGCCGCGCTCCACCAGCAGCCGTCCGAGCGAGGCGGCCGCGATGCCCTTGCCAAGCGACGACACGACGCCGCCTGTGACGAAGATGTACTTGGTGGTCGAGGAAGTCGGCGTCATCAGGCGGTCCCGGCGGCGGTGGTCTGTGCCCAGTGCGCGTTGGCGCGCACGAGGTCCTCCTCGGTGTTCACTTCGCCCCACGACGGGGCGTCGACGATTGCCACGCCCATCGCCAGGCCGGCGGCGAGCGCGCGGAGTTGCTCCAACTTCTCGACCAACTCGAGCGGATGCGGGGGGAGCGACACCCAGCGAGCCAGCGCCTCGCGCCGCGCTGCATAGATGCCCATGTGCTGCAGCACGAGGGCGTCGCGGCTGGGGCGGTCGCTCTCGTCGCGGAGAAACGGAATGGGGGCGCGCGAGAAGTAGAGGGCGCGGCCGTCATCGGCGCGCACCACCTTCACGCAGTTGGGGTCGCTCATGATCTCGCTGCCTCGGCGCCCGGCGGCCGTGCCAAGGTCAAAGCCATGGTCGCGCACCATGGCGATGGCCCCCGCCATGGCGTCGCCGCGCATGAACGGCTCGTCGCCCTGCACGTTCACCACGATATCGCAGCCGGCATACTCCGGGCGACGCGCCACCTCGGCCACGCGATCCGTGCCCGATGGATGCTGGTCTGACGTGAGCACGCCAATGGCACCGTGCGCGTTGAGGACATTGAGCACCTCCCGCGACTCCGTGGCGACCACCACCTGATCGGCCAAGCCGAGCGCGCAGACGCGTTCCCAGACGCGGACCACCAGTGGAGCTCCACCCAGCGGGCGAAGTGGCTTCCTGGGGAGCCGAGTGGCACCCAGCCGGGCGGGAATCACGGCCAGAATGCTCAAGTCGCCCCTCCGGGGAACAGTGTCGTAGATGCAAAATCCACGCCACGGAATATACAAGCGGGGGCAGAGCAGGTCAAAAGTCGGCCCCCCTCCGGCAGTTAGGCAGCTGGAAGGGGGCCAGTTGACAGGTGGCAGGCCGGCGCGCCGCTACTTCGGCTGCGGCATCGTACGGTAGTAAGGTTTCACCTCGGTGACGCCCTCAAAACGGGCCATCGCGTCTTCGGTGCTCAGCGACAGCGCGACAATAACGTCCTGACCGGGCTGCCAGTCGGCGGGCGTGACCACCGGGAACCTGGCCGACAGTTGCAACGCGTCGAGCACCCGCAGCACCTCGTCAAAGTTCCGCCCCGTCGACTGCGGGTATGTGAGCGACAGCTTGACCGTGTGGTCCGGCGCCAGAATGAAGACCGATCGGACAGTGGACGTGTCGCTCGCGTTCGGGTGGATCATGTCGTATAGCACCGACACCGTGCGATTGGGATCGGCGATCATTGGGAAGTTCACGGCGCAGCCCGTGACCTCGCCAATGTCCTGTTCCCACGCGTGGTGCGACGCCACGGGATCGACGGACAGCCCGATCACCTTGGTGTTCCGCCGGGCGAACTCGGGCATCAACCGCGCCACGGTACCGAGTTCGGTCGTGCAGACCGGCGTGAAATCGCGCGGGTGCGAAAAGAGGACGGCCCAACTCGTCCCCTTCCACTCGTGGAAATTGATGCGGCCCTGGGTGGTATCGGCCGTGAAGTTGGGCGCTGCGTCGCCAAGGTGGATGGCCACGGGGTGCTCCGGGAGGATGGACGTTGTCATGGACACGCGCGATGCGTCCGGAGAGGGGGGGCGCCACACGCTCGAACTTCTGGGAAAGCTACGTGCCCGGAGGCAGATTCTCCAAGAGGAAGCGGATGGCGTTCTCGCCCATCACCGCGCGGATCTCCTCGTCCGTGAACCCTGCCTGCAGCAGCGCCTCCGTCACCTGACTGATCTGGTCCGCACCGAACGCCACTGTCGTGGCGCCATCCCAGTCGGATCCAAGCGCTACGTTCCTGAGTCCGGCTACCGTCACGGCATGACGAATGGCCCGCGCGATAGCCCGCGGCGAGAGGTCGCACACCGCGCCGTCCCAGAACCCGATGCCGATGAGCGCACCATGCTGGGCAAGAGCGCGGAGTTGGTCGTCCGTGAGGTTGCGCGGCCCGGTGCAGGTGGCCTGCACCCCCGTGTGCGAGACGATCACCGGCCGCGTGGCGACCGCCAGCACCTCCGCGAATGCCTGCGGCGATACGTGCGCCAGGTCCACAATCATGCGCAGTTCCTGCATGCGCTGCACCACGCGGTGGCCAAACGGCGTCAGTCCGCCCTGTGCCGTCCCATGCGCCGAGCCGGCCACGTCGTTGTCGAAGAAGTGCGCCAGCCCCGCCAGCCGAAAGCCGTGCGCAAAGAGCGTGTCGACGGCAGCGAGTTCGCCGTCAAGCGCCTGCAGTCCTTCGGTGTTCAGCAGCCCGATGACCGGCTTGATCCCAGGCGTTTCGGAGCGAAACGTGAGTGCCTGCTGCAGCTCGGCCGCAGTGCTGGCGAGTACCAGTCGCCCTTCCGACACGCCAGCCGCGTGCTGAAGCTTGGCGCCTTCGTACAGCGCCCGCTGCAAGCGGCTGTCCCACGTGCGCCAAGGCCAACGCGAGGCCACGGCGAGCAGGGTGATATTGTCGGTCTCCGCTCCGTTGTGCTCGTAGTTCTGCCCCTTCGGCGTCTTGGTGACGGTCGAAAAGACCTCCACGGCGACGTTCCCCTCGACGAGACGCGGAATGTCGGTGTGACCCGACATGCCAAGCTGCACGAGGTCGCGGTCCCACAGCAGCAAATCGTTGTGCAAGTCCGCGATGCGAAGCGTCTGGTGCAGTGCGCGGGCGCGATCCGACACCGTGATCGCCTGCGATCCGTCGACGAGGTTCCTGCGTGCTCCGACGAAGCGTGCCGCGCCAAAGAAGAAGACCAAGGCCGCCACTGGCAGCAGGATGGCGACACCCCTCAGGCTGCGGTGGACGATCTTCATGCGGCGGCTCCAGCGTGCGCCAGGGCGAGAAAATTGACGAGAATCTGCTGGCCCTGCTGCGTCAGGATGGATTCGGGGTGAAACTGCACGCCCCACACAGGGTGCGTGCGGTGGCGGAGCGCGTGAATCTCGGTCGCGTCGTCGGCAGCGTGCGCGAGGATCTCGAGGCACGCCGGCAGCGTGTCGTGCTCCACCACGAGCGAGTGGTATCGCATCACCTGCAGCGGCGATGGAAGGCCGGCAAACAGGCCCGTGCCGGCGTGGAGCACCGGGGACGTCTTGCCGTGCATCACGCCGCGGGGCGCCCGAATGACGCGGCCGCCATAGGCCTCGCCAATGGCCTGATGGCCCAGGCAGACGCCGAGCATCGGCACCGTCGCCCCATACCGCCGGATGACCGGCACGGTGATGCCGGCGTCGGCCGGTGTCCCCGGCCCCGGCGACAGCACAATGGCCGAGGGCGCAAGCACGCCGACGTCGTCCACGCTGAGGGCGTCGTTGCGTTCCACGCGCAATGTCTCGCCCAATTCCCCGAGGTACTGGACGAGGTTGTACGTGAACGAGTCGTAGTTGTCGATGACGAGAATCACGCGGGGAAACGTACCATCACGCAGAGTTCCGTGCCTCCTCCCCTGCTCATCCGCGCGGATGAAACTGGCGGTGCACCGAGCGCAGGTATTCGCGGTCGACATGCGTGTAGATCTGCGTCGTACTGATGTCCACGTGCCCCAGCATCTCCTGCACCGACCGCAGGTCCGCGCCGCCCTCGAGCAGGTGGGTGGCGAACGAATGGCGCAGCGTATGCGGCGTCACCTTCTTCGTGATGCCGGCCAGCACGACGTACTTCCGCAGGATCTTCCACGCCCCCATCCGGCTCAACGGCGCGCCGCGCGCATTGAGGAAGAGCACCCCCGCGCCCCGCCCGCGCTCGAGGCGCGGTCGCAGTTCACGGAGGTAGATGGCCACCGCCCCGGTGGCGCGCCGCCCCACCGGGACCAGTCGTTCCTTGGCGCCCTTGCCGAACACGCGCACCACGCCCTCGTCCAGCAGGAGGTCGCTCACCTTGATGGTAATCCACTCGCCGACGCGCAGCCCGGCGCCGTACGCCAACTCGAGCATTGCGCGGTCGCGGAATGCGAGGGGCTCGTCCAGCGAGATGGCGTCGATGAGCAGTTCCACCTCCGCGGCCGAGAGCACCTCGGGCAGCGTGCGCCACTTCTTGGGCGTCTCCAGCCGCTCACTGGGATCGCCCGTGAGCACACCCTCGGCCATCAGGAACTTGTACCAGGTGCGCATGGCCGAGACGCCGCGCCGGATCGACGCCGGCGCCAGTCCCAGGTCCTTGAGATGGTAGACGAACTCGCGCAGGTGTGCCGCAGTGAGCCCGCGGGGATCCGTCACGCCGTGCGCCACGGCCCACTCCGCCAGGCGCGTCAGGTCGCGGCCGTAGCCCTCATCGGTGCGCGCGGAGCTTCCGTGCTCGAGTGTCAGGAACTCGGCGAAGCGCTCGAGCAGGAACGGGCGCGCGGTGTCGACTGCGCCGGTCACTCCGCCTGGGGATGGCGGGCCTTATGGCGCAGCCAGAGGCGCCGGCCGACGAAGCCCAATCCAAGGGCAAGCACGACGGCCACGAGCCCCACTCGCCGGCCGACCACGTGCATCGACGCTTTCACGGTCTCCCAGTCGGCTCCGACCCGGAAAGCAATCCAGATGACGATGCCATACCAGATGGCGCTCGCCACGGTGATGACCACGAACGTGCGCAGCCATTTGACGCGGAGTGCGCCCGCCATCGGCGGCACCACCGCGCGCAGCCCTGGCAAAAAGCGACTCACGAAGAGCGCTGCCAGGCCATAATGCTCGTACAGCTTCTCGAGTTTCTCTTCCGCGCCGATGAGCTTGAGGCGGCGGAGCTGGCCGTGCATCCAGTCGGCGCCGAACCGCCGTGCCACACCGTAGATGACCATCGCCCCGAGCGCACTGCCCGAGACAATGGCGGCCACGACCACCGGATAGTGCGCGCCGCGCCGCGCCGCGAGAAAGGCACCCAGCGCCACCACCACATCGGCCGGTGCGGGCGGAAAAATGCTCTCGATAAAGGCGACGAGGGCGAGCAACGCATAGAGGGTGGTCAGGTCGAGCTGCAGCACCCAATCCATCAGAGCAGTCACCGGTGCTCCACCTCGAACGAGTGCAGCGTGGCCACGGCAATCGCGGCAATCCCCTCGCCCCGGCCGATCCAGCCCATCCCCTCGTTGGTCTTGCCCTTCACCATCACGTCGGACGCTCCAATGCCAAGCGCATGCGACAACCGCTCGCGCATGGCGGCGCGGTACTGGCCAATCCGCGGCGCCTCGGCGATGACGCTCACGTCCACCTGGGCCGGCGTCCAGCCAGCCAGCCGCACGCGCTCCACGGCGAGATGCAGCATCTCAATGGAGTCGCGTCCCTTGTTGGCGTCGTCGAGGTCCGAGAACATCTCTCCGATGTCGCCCACGCCCGCACCGCCCAGGATGGCGTCGGTGACGGCGTGCGCCACCGCGTCGCCGTCACTGTGCCCCACCAACCGCGTGGTCGACGGAATGAGCACGCCGCCCAGCACGATGCCATCGCCCGGGCCGAAGCGGTGCGAATCGTACCCGATGCCGGTGCGCACGCGCATGATCTGCCGAGCGGCGGCCACCGGCGCCGTCTCGCCGTTCAATTCGAGCGGCATCACGTCCAGCCGGTCGCCGGCGATGCCCGCTTCCTGCAGCACCCGCCCGGCGCCGCTCGCGGGGCTGTGGCCCATGGCGCGCAGAATGTCGGCTTCGGTCACCACGCCGCCGCCGCGCCGTGCGGCGAGGTCGCCGGCCGCGCGCAGAATCGACTCGGCCGCGTCGTCGCTTTCGGCCATGGCCGCGGCGCCCGCTCCGGACAGGCGTGATTCCACGGCGCGCACCAGCAGTTCCACCGGCATGCCGAGCATCGCCGACATCTGCGCGGCGACGCCGCGCGGAATGTTGAGCATGCCGAGCAACAGGTGCAGCGAGTTGGGCAGGTCAAGGCCATGACGCTCCGCCTCGACCATCGCGGCATCGATGGCCTTGCGTGCTCCAGACCCGAAACGAACTCCCATGCGGCGCTCTGCTCCTAGGCGGCTGCGGACGTGGACGCGATGAGCTGGTAGTCCTGCCGGCGGCGACGGGGCGTGAAGCCCGCGTCGCTGATCAGCCGCTCGATCTCGTCGGTCGTGGTTGAGTACGTGGTGTTGGCCGCCGACACCACGTTTTCCTCGATCATCAATGATCCAAAGTCGTTGCATCCGTACGAGAGCGCAATCTGCCCGACCTTCATACCCATGGTCACCCAGCTCGCCTGGAGGTTGGGAATGTTGTCGAGCACGAGGCGCGCGAACGCCACCGTGCGCAGGTATTCCACGGCGTCGGTCTTGGGCTGATGGCTCAGGGTGGGCGTGTTTTCGGGCTGCAGCGGCCACGTGATGAAGGCCGTGAAGCCGCCGGTGCGCGCCTGCACGTCGCGCAGGCGCACCAGATGCTCAAGCCGCTCCTCCGGGGTTTCCCCGATGCCGAACATCATCGTGCTCGATGTCTTGAGCCCCTCCTGGTGCGCGATCTCCATGATCTCGAGCCACCGGTCGGCCCCGGCCTTCTTGGGGGCCACGATGTCGCGGACGCGCTGCACCAGAATCTCACCGCCGCCGCCGGGAATCGAGTCGAGCCCCGCCGCGATCAGCTGGCGCACGACCTCGCGCGCCTCCATGCGGTACAGCGTCGCCCAGAAGTCCACCTCGCTCGGCGAGAAGCCGTGCACGTGGATGGGATGGTTGCGCTTGATGTAGCGGATCAGCTCGAGATACCACTCAAACGGGATGTACGGATTGTGGCCGCCCTGGATGAGGATCTGCACCCCGCCAAGCGCCTTGGTCTCCTCGATCTTCTCGCCGATCTGCTCGAACGACAGCGTGTACCCTTCCCCGTCCTTCGGGCGACGGTAGAAAGCACAGAATCCACAGTCCGCCACGCAGACGTTGGTGTAGTTGATGTTGCGGTCGACGATGTACGTCACCACGCCTTCGGGATGCAGCGCGCGCCGGCGGGCATCGGCGAGTGCCCCCAGCTCGAGGAGCGGGGCCCGCTTGTACAGGTCGAGCAGATTGGATAGTTCGGACATGGGAGACCGTTGTGAATACGTATGGCTGATGGCGTACCGCGGAGAGCGCACGGCAGTGCTGGGCTCTTCGCGGGGCGCCGTACGCGCTAAGCCGCCGGCAGAAACACCAGCTTCCCCTGCGGTACCCTGCCCGCCAGCTCGAGGCGGCGGAAAAACTCGGACAACCCCTCGAGGTACTCGAGCCCAAGCCCGTAATCGAGACCTGCGAGATACTCGTGGATGACCGCTGACGGCAGACGGCAGGCAGCCGATGCCTCGTTGGCAATCTGCGGAAGGTGCGACAGGCCCCAGTCGCGGCTCTCCATCAGGGCACCGTGTACCTGCAAGGCGGCGCGCACATCCACATTGCGTCGCGCGACCCAGACCGCAAAGACAAACGGGAGCCCTGTCCACGCCTTCCACTCGGATCCAAGGTCGTACAGATGCGGATACTCCCGGCCGTGCGCCACCGCCACCGGATGGTCGCGGTGCCGCAGCATCAGGGCGGCATCACCAATGACGAGCCGAGCCGCCACCGGCGCCTGATCGCGGCGCAGGTCGTCAGCCTCGGCATCACCCGGCACAAAGACCGGACGCACCTTCCACACGTGCTCAAAGAGCAACTCGAGAAGCGCCACCGACGTCATCGAACTGCGGCTCACCAGCACCTCAGCACCCGCGAGGTCCTGCGCCGGCCGCGTGGAGAACAGCATGACGCTGCGCACCGCGCCGTTGCACGAAATGGCGAGATCCGGCAGCAGGAGGTACTTGGCCGCATCACGCGCGTACTCCACCGCCGACACCACCGACACGTCGATGCGGCCATCGGACATTCCCTGGTTCAGCTCCGACGGCACGCCGCTCACCAACTCGGCGTCGAGCGACACGATGCCCCGGTCCACCGCGCCGTAGACGGGCGCGCAGTTGAGGTACGGGATGCGTCCGACGCGCATCACAGTGCCCCGGCGGGCACGGCCGCCGGCTCGAACGACGTGCGCAGGATGCGGTAGAACGAGTCGCGCTCGGCGGGCAACTTGCCCGCGCCGCGAATCAGCGTGAGGATGGCGTCGAGCGTCATCGCCTGCGGAGTGTGCGCACCCACGGCGTGGTAGATCTTCTCGCGCACCACGGTCCCTTCGAGGTCGTTGACGCCGTAGTGCAACGCCACCTGGGAGAGCGACGGCGTGACCATGATCCAGTGCGACTTCACGTGCTGGAAGTTGTCGAGGAAGAGTCGCCCCACGGCCAGCTGGCGCAGATCGTCCCACCCCGTGGTTGCCGTCCCTTCGCGCCCCAGCTCGCGGCCAAGGGCATTGTCGTCGGGGTGGTAGGCCAGCGGGATGTACGCCAGAAAACCACCCGTCTCGTCCTGCAAGTCGCGCAGCAACTGCAGGTGGTCCATCCGCTCTTCGAGCGACTCCACGTGCCCGTAGAGCATCGTGCAGTTGGTGCGGATGCCCAGCTGGTGCGCGGTGCGGTGCACCCCGATGTACTCGGCGCCGGCGAGCTTCTTGTCGGCAATGCGGTCACGCACTGCCGCGCTGAACGTCTCGGCGCCACCGCCCGGCATCGTGTCGAGTCCCGCCTCGCGCAGCGCCACCAGCACGTCGTGCCACGACATCTTCTCGATGCGCGCGATGTGCGCAATCTCCACCGCCGTCAGTGCCTTGATGTGCACGTGCGGGAAATTGGCCTTGAGCGCGCGGAACATCTCCTGGTAGTAGGCGAGCCCGGCCTTCATGTCGAGCCCGCCGACGATGTGGAACTCGCGCGTCATTCCGTCGGCCGCGTGCGCCGCCTCGGCCAGCACCTGGTCGAGCGTGTAGCGGAATGCCCCGTCTTCCTTGGGCAGGCGCGCATACCCGCAGAAGACGCAGGTCTTCCGCAAGACGCAGATGTTGGTGGGGTTGATGTGCTGGTTCGAGGCGAAGGTCACCACGTCGCCGTTCTTGGCCCGATTCACGGCATCGGCCAACACGCCGAGTCCCGTCAGGTCGCCGCTACGAAAGAGCGCCAGTCCGTCCGCCGCATCCAACCGCTCGCCAGCCGCCACGCGCTCGCCGATGCGGCGCAGGACGGGATCGTGGATGCGGTCGAAGGCGACGGAGGGCGCCGCGGTCATCGGCTCAGCTCCTGAACCGGGTGAGCGCGAGCGAAGTGTTGTGCCCGCCAAATCCGGACGAGTTGTTGAGCGCCGCAGCCACCGTGCGCTTCACCGGCACGTTGGCGGTGCAATCGAGGTCGCACTCAGGGTCCGGCGTCTGCAGGTTGATCGTCGGCGGGATGACGCCGTGATGGATGGCGAGCAGCGTGAAGACCGTCTCCACGGCGCCCGCCGCACCCAGCATGTGCCCCGTGCACGACTTGGTGGAACTGACGTTGACTGCCGATGCATGCGCACCGAGCACGGCCTTGATCGCACGAATCTCGTTGGGGTCGTTCAGCGGCGTCGAGGTGCCGTGCGCGTTGACGTAATGCAGTTCGGCCGGCGACAGGCCGCCGTCCTCGAGCGCGCGGCGCATGGCGCGCTGCAGTCCTTCGTGATTCTCCGGCTGCCCTGTGAGGTGGTACGCGTCACCGGTCATGCCAAAGCCGGCCAGCTCGCCGTAGATGCGTGCGCCGCGCGCCTGCGCGTGTCCCAGTTCCTCCAGGATCACCACGCCACTGCCCTCACCCAGCACAAAGCCGTCCCGCGTGGCGTCAAACGGTCGCGAGGCACGGGCCGGGTCGTCATTGCGCGTCGACAATGCCTGCATGTTGGCAAAACCGGCCATCGACAGCGGCGTCACACTCGCCTCAGCGCCGCCGGCAATCATCACGTCCGCATCGCCGTACTGGATGGCGCGAAACGACATGCCGATCGCGTGTCCCGACGACGCGCAGGCCGACACCGTGCAGAAATTCGGTCCCTTGGCGCCGAAACGCATCGAGACCACGCCGGACGCGATGTCGCTGATGAACATCGGGATGAAGAACGGGGAAATGCGCCCCGGGCCCGCCGTTTCGAGGACGTGGTGCTGTTCCTCAAACGTGTTGATGCCGCCAATGCCGCTGCCAATCACGACGCCGCACCGTTCGGGATCGTACCCCGTGCCCCCGGCGAGCCCCGCATCCTGCATGGCCTGCGACGAGGCGGCCACCGCGTACTGCGTGTACAAGTCGGACCGCTTGATCTCCTTGCGGTCCATGTACTGCGCCGGGTCGAAACCCTTCACCTCACAGGCAAACCGCACCTTGTGGTGTGAGGCGTCGAAATGCGTGATCGGGGCGCCCCCCGAAGTCCCTGCGAGCAGCGCCTGCCATGTGCTCTCCACGTCGTTGCCGACGGGAGTCAAGCACCCCAGACCCGTTACGACGACCCGGCGCTTCATCCGATCAACCGAGCTTCTGGTTCAGGTACGCAATCGCGTCACCCACCGTACGAAGCTTCTCGGCATCCTCATCCGGGATGTCGATGTTGAACTCCTTCTCGAACTCCATCACCAGCTCGACGATGTCGAGGCTGTCCGCACCCAGATCTTCGATAAAGCTCGCTTCGGCGGTCAGCTTCTCGCGCTCGACGCCCAGTTCCTTCTCGATGATGTCCTTGACCTTCTCGCCATGATCGGCCATTGCCGCGATCCTCTCGAACGTTGGAGTGGAGGGAAACCTTAATATAGTCTGTGTCACGTTCCGCTACATCACCATCCCGCCGTCCACCACCAGGACCTGCCCGGTGATGTAGGAGCCCAGATCGGAGGCCAGAAAGGCCACGGCGCCCGCGATGTCTTTCGGCTCCCCCAGGCGGCCCATCGGAATCTGGGCGGCCAGCGCCACTTTGGCCTCGTCCGGCAGCTTGTCCGTCATCGCCGTCTGGATGAATCCCGGGGCGATGGCGTTGACCAGAATGTTGCGGGACGCCAGCTCCTTGGCCGCCGACTTCGTGAGGCCAATCAGACCGGCCTTGGACGCGGCGTAGTTGGCCTGCCCCTTGTTGCCCATGAGGCCCACGACGCTCGCGATGTTGATGATCCGCCCCCAGCGCCGCTTCCCCATGCCGCGCTGCACGGCCCGCGTGGCCACGAACGCCGACCGCAGGTTGACCGCCATCACGGCGTCCCAGTCCTCGTCCTTCATGCGCGCCATCAGGTTGTCGCGCGTAATGCCGGCGTTGTTAACGAGGATGTCGAGCGAGCCAAAAGCATCCTCCACCGTTTGCACAAGCATCGTCACGGCCGTCGGGTCGGAGACATCGCACGCAAAGCCGCGCGCCTCCCCGATCTCCTCCGCCGTCTTCTCGGCGGCCGCGAGGTCAAGATCGGCAATCGCAACGCGCGCGCCGCACGCGACCAGCGTCTCAGCGATGGCCCGACCGATGCCGCGTGCGGCCCCGGTCACGAGGGCGGTCTTCCCGGTAAGTGAGATCATGGCGTGGGGGGGATTGGGGACGAGAGACAAGAGATGACGGGCGAGGGACGACCCACGGGGAACGTGCAAACTCCCTTCGTACGACGTATAGCGTATAGCATGCAGCTCACGGCTGCCTTTGGCTTACAAACTCTCCAGCAACGCCTCAACCTCCCCCACCGTCCCGCACGTCCGCGCCGCGTGGGTCGGCGCGAGCCGCTTGAGCAAGCCCGTCAGCACGTTGCCGGGACCCATTTCCACAAACGTCGCGTCGGGGTGCGCCGCCGCCATCGCCTGAATCACCGCGACCCAACGCACGGGCGACGTCAGCTGGCGGAGGAGCACATCGCGTGCGGTCGCTGCATCATCCACGGGGAGCGCCGTCACGTTGGAGTAGACCGGCCAGCGGGGCGCCGTCCAGGCCGCGATGCCAAGCGCCTGCGACAATCCGGCCTCCGCCGGCTGCATGAGCGGAGAGTGGAACGCGCCGCTCACCTGCAGACGCACCGCGCGCTTGGCGCCGGCCGCCTTGGCGAGTTCCATGCCGCGCTCGACGCCGGCCACTTCACCAGAAATCACGACCTGCTCGAGGGCATTGTAGTTGGCCGGCACTACCACGCCGGCCGCGCTCGCCTCGGCGCACACCTCGTCGATGGGGCGCTGCAACTCGCCGAGGATCGCAGCCATGGCGCCGGGGCGCTGGACGCCCGTCTCATACATCAGCTCGCCACGGCGGCGGACCAACCGCACGGCATCGCCCAGCGGGAGCGCGCCCGCCGCGTGGTACGCCGAGAACTCACCCAGCGAGTGGCCTGCGGCGGCGACCACGTGCGCCGACGCGCGGGCCTGCACCACCGCCCACACCGCCGCGCCGTGCGCCAGCAGCGCCGGTTGCGCGTTGTGCGTGCGCGTCAGCTCCTCAGCGGGCCCCTCGAAGCACAGCGTCGAGAGCGGCGCACCGAGCGCGGCATCGGCCGCGTCGAACACCTGTCGCGCGGCGGGATATGCCGCCGCGAGGTCCTTGGCCATGCCGGGCTTCTGTGAACCCTGGCCGGGAAAGAGCAGGAGGAGAGACATCGAAGAGGGGTGCGTGTGTCGTACAGCGGACGGCGAAGAGCGTACAGCGCGCGGCGGCTGACCGCAGCAGATCTAGAACTTCACCACCAGACTCCCCCACGTGAATCCCGCCCCGAACGCGACAAACATCACCGTCATTCCTTCCTTGATTCGTCCGGCGCGCAGCGCTTCGTCCAGCGCAATCGGAATCGACGCCGCCGACGTGTTGCCGTACCGGTCGACGTTCACGTACACCTTGTCCATCGGCATCCCGGCGTGCTTCGCGGTTGCCTCGATGATGCGGATGTTCGCCTGGTGCGGGATCAGCAGGTCGATGTCGCTCGAGGCCAGCTTGGCGCCGTCGAGCGCGCGGTCACAGGCGTCGGCCATGGAGCGCACCGCATTCTTGAACACCTCGCGCCCCGCCATCGAAATGCAGTTGCTTCCATCGGCGAGGATCTCCGGCGTGACGGGGCGCAGTGACCCACCGGCCTGTCGTTGCAGCAGGTCGGCCAGCGTGCCGTCGCTGCGCATGTACGCCGACAAAATGCCACGCCCCTTGGTGGAACGCTTCACCACCGTCGCGCCGGCGCCGTCGCCGAACAGGACGCACGTGTTGCGGTCCTTCCAGTTCACGATGCGCGACAGCGTCTCGGCGCCAATGACGAGCACCGTCTCGGCGTCACCCATCGCCAGCAGCCCTTCGGCCATCTTCATGCCGTACACCCAGCCGCTGCACGCGGCCGAGATGTCAAACGCGGCCGCGCGGGTCGCGCCAATGGCCGCTTGCACTTCCACCGCCGTCGCCGGCAGCAGCCGGTCAGGCGATGCCGTGCCAAGGATGATGATGTCCAGTTCGGGGGCCGAGACGCCCGCCGCCTTCATGGCCATGCGCGCTGCGTCGGCCGAAAGCGATGTCAGCGACTCGCCCTCGCCCGCGATGTAGCGCTGCTTGATGCCCGTCCGGTCGGTGATCCACTCGTCGTTGGTGTCGATGCCCATCGCCGCGAACTCGTGGTTCGTGAGCACCTTCGTCGGCACGGCATGTCCGGTGCCGGTGATCATTGCAAGGGGGCGCTTCATGCGGTGGCTTCTCCGGCGGTCGCGGCGAGTCGCTGGCCGATGTGTTCGCTCATCCGGGACTCGGCGGTGCGATGGCCGACCAGGATGCCGTTCTTGATGGCCACGGGAGACGACTTGCCGTGGCAGATGATGGACACGCCCTTCACGCCGAGCAGTGGCGCGCCGCCATGTGACGCGTAGTCGAGTCCCTGCAGCGCTCCCGCGAGCTGTTCGCGCGACACGCCGCTCCTGGCGAGAAGTCCGAAGAGCAGCTTGGGGACGCTCTCGTAGAACTTGAGCAGCACGTTGCCGACGAAGCCGTCGCAGACGACGACGTCCACGGGGCCGCGATCACAGGCGCCCATCGGCACATCGCGCCCCTCGACGTTGCCGATGAAGTTGAGGCCGCTCGCCGAGGCAAGGGTACGGTGCGCTTCCTTGACGGCCGCGTTGCCCTTTTCGGCTTCCTCGCCCACCGAGAGCAGCGCGATGGCCGGGTTGGGCCGCCCGAGGACGTCCTCCGCGTACACAGCGCCCAGCCGCGCAAACTGCACCAGTTCGGCGGCGGAGCAGTCAACGTTGGCCCCGCTGTCGAGCACGACCACGGGAACCCGCGCGCTCGGAAAGAGCGTGCCGATGGCGGGGCGCGTGAGCCCCTCGTGCAGTCGCAGAATGAACGTGGTGGCCGCCATTTGCGCGCCCGTGTTTCCGGCGCTCACGAACGCGTCGGACTGCCCCTCCGCCTGGAGGCGCAGCCCAACGGCCATGGAACTGTGCGGCTTGCCGCGGATCGCGACCGACGGCTTGTCGGTCATCTCGATCACTTCGGCCGCGTCAACGACGGTCAGGCGCCCCGCCACGGCACGCACGCCCGGCTCGGCCCCGGCAAGCTGCGCGTCAAGTTCCGCGCGAACGACGTCCGCGCGACCGATGAGCTGGATGCTATGCTCGGGACCGAGTTCTTGTAGGGCGAGAAGCGCTCCCGCAATCGTCGCCGTGGGCGCGAGGTCGCCGCCCATGACGTCCAACGCGATGCGCGCCAAGGTCAGCTATCCTTGGCTTTGACCCGCTGCTCACCGGCGTAGAAGCCGCATTCCGGGCACACGTGATGCGGGCGCTTCTGGGCACCGCACTTCGGGCACGCCTGGATGTTGATCGCAGGGGCCTTCTTGTGCGTGTTGCGGGCCCGCTTCTTGCGCTTGGAGGTTTTTCTCTTCGGGACGGCCATCGTCGTCTCGTGACAGGGTCAGGTCATTCGGGCACGTCGCGGATCTTCCGCAGCGCGTCCCATCGGGCATCGGACTCCGGGGGACAACCGCAATCCCCGGAATTGAGATCAGCTCCGCACTTCGGGCACAGCCCCTTGCACTCCGGGCGGCACACCGAAAACGCCGGAACTTCCAACAACCACTGCTCCCGAATCGCCGGGCGCAGGTCAATCACATCACTCCGGACGCCTTCCAACGGGAAGACATCCGGGTCGTCTTCGTCATCACCGCCGGGCTCCGCAAAGAGCACGTGCACATCCGCACTGACCGCCGATTCCACCGGGACGAGGCACCGCCGGCACTCCTGCAACGTGGCACCAGACAAGTGCCCGCTGAAGTAAAACCGCCCCGATCCGGCGACCGACAGTCGCCCCGTCACCTGGATGCCATCACCGACCGGACGAAGGATATCCTCCTCAATCCAGACGGCATCATTCGCAGGCAGGACGGCGTCAACCGTGGCTGCCTCGTGATCGAGGGACCGAATGTCAAACGACAGCATAGCCCATTAAGCTATTCACGGGATGGCGTTGGGTCAAGTTCAGGAATGGCCGATACTTAGGGCGTGTGGCCCGTTAGATCAGCGCCGCCGCGCCGAAGAAGAACATTCCTTCGTGCCGGGCGTTTTCATCCGAGTCCGAGCCATGCACCGCATTCCGTCCCTTGGACTCGGCGTACAGCTTGCGCACCGTCCCATCGGCCGCCTCCGCCGGGTCCGTGGCCCCGATGGCCGCACGATAGGCAGCCACCGCATCGTCCCTCTGCAGCACCATGGGCATACAGGGACCCGAGCTCATGAACTCCACGAGTTCGCCATAGAACGGGCGTCCCTTGTGTACTTCGTAGAATGCGCCCGCTTCGGCCGTGCTCATGTGGAGGACGCGGGCGCAGATGACGGCGAAGCCCTGCGCCTCGAGATGGGCAATGATCTTTCCGGCCATTCCCGAGCCGAAGGCGTCGGGCTTGATGATCGCGAGCGTGCGGTTGCCGGCCATGGTGTGATATCTGAGAGAGGGGTTGTCGGTGCTCACCACAAAGGCACAAAGGGCACCAAGGGTTCTTGCTGAAGCGGGACGAGCGCCGTCCGCCCCCTACATCCCTTTGTGCGCTTGGTGCCTTTGTGGCGCGCCCTGCAGCCGTTCGAAGTCCTGAACGACCGCTTGTCTAGTGCAGCTTCGCCTTGATGAGTTCCACGAAGTCCATCGGGCGCACCGCGACGCCAATGCCCGCCGCCTTGAACGCTTCGATCTTCTCGGCGGCCGTACCGGCAGAACCCGAAATGATCGCCCCCGCGTGCCCCATGCGGCGTCCCGGAGGCGCCGTCTGGCCTGCGATGAAGCCCACCACCGGCTTGGTCATGTGATGCTTGACGAAGTCCGCGGCTTCCTGTTCGTCCGTGCCGCCGATTTCGCCCATCATCGCCACGGCCTTGGTGTGCGGATCCTTCTCGAATGCGTCGAGGCAGTCGATGAAGTTGGTGCCGTTGATCGGGTCGCCGCCGATGCCGACGCACGTGGTCTGGCCGAGGCCGGCCCGCGTGAGCTGGTAGACGACTTCATAGGTGAGCGTGCCCGAGCGGCTGACGACACCCACGTTGCCTGGAATGCAGATGCGCCCCGGGATGATGCCAACCTTGGCCTGCCCCGGCGAGATGAGGCCCGGGCAGTTGGGGCCGAGCAGTCGCGCGCCGCGTTCCTTCACGAAGGGATACACGCGCGTCATGTCGAGCACCGGCACGCCTTCGGTGATGCACACGACCATCGCGCATCCCGCGTCCACCGCTTCCATGATGGCGTCGGCCGCGAACATCGGCGGCACATAGATCACCGACGTGTTGGCGCCCGTCGCCGCGACGGCATCGTGCACCGTGTTGAAGATCGGGACCGCGTCATCGAACTTCTGGCCGCCCTTTCCTGGGGTGACACCAGCCACGACGTTCGTGCCGTATTCGATCATCTGCTTGGTGTGGAACGAGCCGTCGCGGCCCGTGATGCCCTGCACCACCAGCGTGGTGTCCTTGTTGATGAAGATGCTCACGCGGCCTGCCCTCCCTTCGCCAGCTTGACGGCCTTGATGACGGCCTCGTCCATGTCGGCCGACGCGGTGAAACCGTTGTCGGTGAGGATCTTCATGGCGATCTCTTCGTTGGTGCCCGTGAGGCGAATCACGATCGGCACCTTCAGCGGGTTCGCCTTGGTGGCCGTGACGATGCCGTTGGCCACGTCATCGGTGCGCGTGATGCCGCCGAAAATGTTGAACAGGATGCACTTCACGTTGGCATCGGCGGTGATGATGCGCAGGGCGTTCACCACCTTCTCCGGATTGGACGACCCGCCGATGTCGAGGAAGTTGGCCGGCTCGCCGCCGTAGTACTTCACGAGGTCCATCGTGGCCATGGCGAGGCCGGCGCCATTGACCACGCAGCCAACGTCGCCTTCCAGTTTGATGAACGTCAGGTTGGAGTTCCGCGCGTCCACTTCGGACGGGGCCTCGGACGACACGTCGCGGAGTGCTTCGATTTCGGGGCGCCGATCGAGTTCATTGTCGTCGATCACCATCTTGCCGTCCACCGCAATCAGTTCGCCGGCGGGCGTGGCGACGAGCGGGTTGATTTCGGCCAGCGAGCAGCCGCTCGCCATGAAGGCGGCGTAGAGCTGTTGCATGATCTTGGCCGCCTGCCGCGCGCGCTTCACGTCGTCGTACAGGAAGAAGCCCATGCGCATGGCTTCGTAGCTGCGCAGCCCGTACCTCGTGTCGACGGGGAGATAGAGGATCTTCTCCGGCGTCTGCGCGGCCACCTGCTCGATGTCGATGCCGCCGGCGGCGGACACCATGAACACCGGCTTCTTGCGCTGGCGGTCGACGATGATGCCGACGTACGCCTCGCTGCCGATGTCGGCGGCCACCGTGACGAGCACCTTTTCCACCGTCAGTCCCTTGATCTGCATGCCAAGGATCGCCGTGGCCTTCTCCTTGGCATCCGCGGGCGTCTTGCAGAACTTCACGCCGCCGGCCTTGCCGCGGCCGCCGGCGTGCACTTGCGCCTTCACCATAACCGCGACGCCAAGTTCCTTGGCGATCGCTTCCGCGTCAGCAGGCGTCGTGGCGATCTTGCCGTTCGGAATCGGCACGCCGAATCCGCGCAAAATCTCCTTCGCCTGGTATTCATGAATGTTCACGGGAACTCCGTGGGAGGTGTTCGCAGCGCCGAGCGGCGCCGTTCAGAAACCGCCACGCAATTTACCGCAGAGTGCCCGTGGATGGGAGGTCGCGCGCTAGAATCGCCAACTGAGTGACGCGTACGTCCGCAACGAACCGCGGCCGGCCTCCTGCTCGCGATAAGTCGACAGCAGGAGGTACAGGGAACGCCCGATACCGACGTCAGCATCTACCCCCCACCACGTCAGCTTTGACGGCGCATCGGTCGATCCGGGAATCGATGTGCGCCGCGCGCCGCCATTGCCTTCCACGCGCAGGAAGTCCCACGGGCTGATTTCGAGTGCGCCCGAGGCGAGTTGGCCCGACGACATATCGCCGCTGAAGTCCGTGGCGCGGGCGCGCAAGCCGATGTGCAGGCGCGTGAACCCGGTCAGGCTCGCCATCGCCGTCGTGGAGTTCGCATTGCCTCCGCTTCCCCCCCGGCTGTCGCGCCGGTCGACGCTGACGCGCGCATACCGCGGCGCGCTGAGAGCAACGCCCTCCCATGTGCCCTCGCGGAATGCGTCATCGAACGACTGTTCCGGGCTCACGTAGTCGCGGTACAGCCGCACACTCCGCCGATTGTCGACCCCGCCATAGATGGAGATCGCGCGCACCGGACTGAACTGCACGCTTGCGAACGTGGCGGTCGGCGTCGTGGCCTTGTGCTCGGCGTCGAGCCGCCATCCGCGATTGAAGTCCAGCTCCTGCGTGGCATAGATCGACAGGTACTTCCCGGACGCGGTGAGGCGCGCGAAGGCGTACTCGCGGTCAATCTCGCGTCCCACGTACGAGCCGACGCCGCCGACCGTCAGCGATGACGTGGTGCGACTGCTGTTGACGGTATGCACCTGCGTGTAGGCGCCGTACTCACGCACGAGGCTTGACGGGCCGAAGGAATAGGCATCCGGCTGCGAGCCCGCGAAGACACCCATGCCGAGGTGGCGTCGATCGAGATCGATGGCGAGTCCGTCAAACAGTCCCACCGACGACATCGAACCGGCCATCTGCCGCCCTGCAGTCACGCGCAGCCCCGCGCTGAGCGCCGCCCATGTCAGCGCCGCCTGATAGACGCGGGTGGCGTTCACGGGCGCACTCGCGGTCTGCGTGCTCGTCCCGGCGTATTGCGTGCGCTGGGCGCGCACGTCGAGAGTCACACCAAGCCCGGTGCCACCCAGCTGCTGCCCGTCGAGCCGGAGGTCGTAGGCCGGCTGGGTGAGCCCGCCGGGCACATCGCCATCAGGCGCGATGACGAGATAGCGCAGGCCGACGCGACCGCGCAGATGTCCGGTGCCGCTGTAGGAGGGCGCCGCGCGTTTCACCGTCGTCGGCGTGACCGCCGCTACGACGGGGACGAAACGGACGGAATCGCCGACGGAGAGTTCAATGGGCGGCGGCAGCACCTCGCAGGCGGCGCGTCCCGACGACACCGCCGTGACGTGCAGCTTGGCGACCACCGCGCCCCCCTTGATCACCTCGAGGGTGGTGCGCTCGGTGAGGCCCTGCTTGCTGCCCACTTCGAGATAGATGGTGGAGCCACTGATGTACGTGATTTGCGTCCAGATCGGCGACTGCACGCCCTGCGCACGCAGGGCGCCTCCGATCAGTGCGACGGACGCCGCGCCGCGCGCCACCCGGCGCGCGGCGACCCACAGCATCCCGGTCACGGCTTCTTCCCCGTCGGGTGACACTGGTAGCACAGCGTGCTGTTGTAGGCGTAGCCCGCGCGCCCCTGGTGCGCGCTGTTCATCTTGCTCTGGGAGTGGCAGCTGAAGCACGAGAACGAGGCATAGTTCGTCGCCACCGTGTGGCAGGTGGCGCACGCGATTCCAGTGTGCTTGCCCGTCTTGATGGGGAAGAACGTCTCGTGGTTGAACGTCGCCCCCGCCCACTTCGTCGTCGTGTGGCACGATTCGCAGGTGGTCGGGAAACCGGCCGACTTGTGGTTCACGCTCGTGGCGGAGTTGTAGACCGCCAGGTGGCAGCTGACGCACGTCGTCGGCTTGCCCTTGTACACGCCATCGCCATGGCATGCCGAGCAGGCCTTGCCGATATGCGCCCCGGTGAGCGGGAAGAGCGTCGCCGAGTGATTGAATGTCGCCGGCGTCCACGCCGTCGTCCCGTGGCACACTTCGCACGTCGTCGGGAAACCCGCCGACTTGTGCGGCGGGTTCGCCGAGCCGTCGTACTTCGCCTGGTGGCATCCGACGCAGGCCATGTTCTTCCCGCGGAAGACGCCGTCGCCGTGACACGACGCGCACGGGACGGCGCGATGCGCCCCAGTGAGCGGAAAGCGGGTCACGTTGTGATCGTAGGACCCGCCCGCCCAGGCCGTCGTCGTATGACACGTTGCGCAGGCCGTGGAGAAGGCGAGCGACGAGTGCGGCGGCAACTTGGAACTGGTGTAGTCGGGCTGATGGCACGAGGCGCAGGCGGTGTTCTTGCCCTTGTACACGCCATCGCCGTGGCATGACGCGCACAAGACCGTCCGGTGCGCCCCGGTCAATGGGAACAGCGTGGTCGAGTGATCGTAGGCTGCCGGTGTCCACGCCGTGACGTTGTGGCAGATCTGGCACGTCGTCGGGAAGCCCGAGGCCGCATGCGCCGGGGTCTTCGTCGCAGCGTACTTCGCCTGATGGCAGCCCGCGCACGTGGTTGCCTTGCCCTTGTAGACGCCATCGCCGTGGCACGCGGTGCATGCCGCTGCCTTGTGCGCGCCGGCCAGCGGGAAGGCCGTGGTATTGTGGTCAAAGGTCGCCGGCAGCCACGCCGTCGTTCCATGGCATGTGGCGCACGCCGTGGAGAACCCCAGCGATTGGTGCGGCGGGTGCGACGTGGCGGCGTACTTGGGCTGATGGCACGAGAAGCAGTCCATGCTCTTGCCCTTGAAGACACCGTCGCCATGGCAGGAGGCGCACGCCGCCGTCTTGTGCGCTCCCGTCAGCGGAAAGCGCGTCGTCGCGTGATCGAAGCTGGTGCCAGTCCACGAGGCGGTGCCGTGGCACGACGCGCAGGTCGTGGGATATCCTGACGCGGCATGCGGCGGCGTCTTCGTGGCCGCGTAGTTCGCCTGATGGCACGCGACACACGCCGAGGCATGGCCGCGATACACCCCGTTGGAATGGCAGCTGCTGCATGCCACGGTCCGGTGCGCGCCGGTCAGCGGGAAGGCCGAGGTGTTGTGATCGAACGACGCGCCAAGCCAGGCGGTGGTGGTATGGCAGGTTGCGCACGCCGTCGAGAACCCGAGCGCCTGGTGCGGAGGCAGCGTGGTATTGCTGTAGTTGGTCTGGTGGCACGACGAGCAGGCATTGCTCTTGCCACGGTACACGCCATCGCCGTGGCACGACGTGCACGCCACGGTCTTGTGCGCGCCGGTCAGCGGGAACTGCGTCACGTTGTGGTCAAACGCGGATCCCAGCCAACTGGTCGTGCTATGGCAGTCCTTGCACGTCACCGGGAAGCCACCGCTCTGGTGCGGCGGGTTCTTGCTGGCGTTGTAGTCGGCCTGGTGACACGCCGCACAGGTCGAGGCATGTCCGCGGTAGACCCCGTTCGCATGACAGGACATGCAGGCTACCGTCTTGTGGGCGCCGGTGAGCGCGAATGCCGTCGTGTTGTGATCGAACGTGCCCCCGGCCCACGCGGTGGTGGTGTGACACGTCGCACAGGCGGCCGAGAACGTGAGCAGGGCGTGCGGTGGCCGCATCGACTTCTGGTAGTCGGTCTGGTGACACGCAGTGCACGCCGTCGGACGTCCCTTGTATTGCCCGTCGGCATGGCAGCTCGAGCAGAGCACGGCACGATGCGCGCCGGTGAGCGGAAATGCGGTCACATCGTGGTTGAACGTCCCTTCCTTCCACGACTTCATGGTGTGGCACAACGCACAGTCCGTCGGCATGCCGCCGGCCGCGTGCGGCGGATTCTTCGACCAGTTGTAATCGCTCTGGTGGCACGACACGCAGACCATGGACCGGCCCCGGAACACGCCGTCGCTATGGCACTTGTCGCAACTGACAGCGGCATGCGCAAACGTGAGCGGGAATCTGGTCGCGCCATGGTCGAATTTGCCGCCCGTCCAGGTGGAGTTGGAGTGACACTGCGTGCAATCCTGGGGGAACCCGGCCGCCTGATGGTCCGGCGCCTTCGCGTCGCGGTACTGCGCCGAGTGACAGCCAATGCAGGTGGTCGGCCGGCCGCGGAATTGTGATTGCCCCGGCATGGCCGACGGATGGCAGCTCTCGCAGGCGAGCGCGACGTGTGCGCCGCGCAGCGGAAAGCGCGTGAGCTCGTGCATGCGCTTGAGGTTGGTCTGGTCCACAAAGCTGCGCGTCGTGTGGCACTGCGCGCAGTTGGTGCCCAGCTCGGCGTTGTGCACGTCCCGGTGGCACTGCGCGCAGGTCGTGGGCGCCTTGCTGAAATCGAGGGACGCGTGGCAGGCGGTGCAGGCCGTGCGCTCATGCGCGCCGTCAAGCCCGAAAACACCCGCCGCGTGCACGAACTGCTTGCTGATGCGCGCGGGACGCCAGGCGTTGGCCAGATGGCACGTGGCGCAGGCGCCGATGTTCGGGCCGTGCGGGTTGGTGGTGACCACGGTCTGCCCCTGCACGGTGACACCCGTCAAGGCAAACAGGACAAAGAAGCGTAGCGCCCAGGTCATGGACGTTTCCTCAAGCTGGCGTCCGTGTGGCAGCCCTCACAGGCGGTCGGCAACGGACGGTACTGCACCCGCGTCCCCCCGCCGGACTGCGGCGTGTGCACATGGCACGCGACGCAGGGAACGCGCGAATGCGCGCCGGCCAGCGGGAAGGATGAATCACGATCATGGACAAATCGGACCGCGCCGGTCCACTGGGCGGCGTCATGGCAACTCTCGCACGTGCCGCCACCCTTGCGGGCGTTGAACTGGCCCGCGTGCGGGTCGGCGTGGCACGCGATGCAGGCGGACCGCCGTGCCCCACTGAACGGCAGTCGCGCGGCGGGCGACGCTCCCGAGACCTTGAGTGACGACTTGCTGGCGACACCCAGCTCCTTGTGGCACTCGCGGCACGGGATGCTCCGGTGCGCGCCGTCCAGCGCAAAGCCGAGCGTGGCGTGCCGCGCCACCGCCAGCGTGGACGGGACGAACCGGCGCGTGTCGTGGCAGGCCCGGCACCCATCGGCGGTGACCTGCGGCCCGCCGGCGACATAGCGGCCGGCGTGCGGATCGAGGTGGCAACTCTCGCAGGCGACGGCCACCCGCAGCGGCACGGCGGCCGTCGCCTTGCGTCCGGTTGCGAGGACCACGGCAGTCGCCGGCTTCACGGCGATGTGGCAGCGCGCGCACGCCAGTGGCTGGTGCGCGCCGTCAAGCGGCAGCTTGAGGGCGGCATGCCGCGCGATCGTGAACGTCGTTGGCGACCATCCGCGATCGTCGTGGCACGTGATGCATGTCGCAGCGCCTGCCGTGTTCGCGGGAGCGCCAAGGTGCGCGTCGGCATGACAGTTGCCGCAGGCGGCGGCCTGCGGGCGCAGCTGCACGCGGCGAACGGTGCGCCGGGGCGTACCTCGCACCATCGAGTCCGACGCCACGTGGCAGAGCGCGCACTTCACGTCGGCGTGGCGGCCTCCGAGCACAAAGCTCGTCGCGGCGTGCTGCGCCACCGTATACGTCGAGGGCACGAAACCCTCCACGCGGTGGCAAGCGGCGCAGTCCGCTGGCTGCCCACGCAGCGTGCCGCGGCCAAAATGAGCGTCGGCGTGACAGTCGGTGCACTTCGCAAAGGGCGGTGCCTTCTTGGTGAGGCCCACGGCATGACACGCTTCACACTGCACGGTGAGATGCTTGCCGGTCAGCGGGTACCGCGTCCGCGAATGGTCGAAGTCCTTGCGGTTGACGTCCTTGAAATCCTTGGTCGAGTGGCAGTCGCCACACTTGGGGGACAAGCGCCCCTTGTGCGGGTCGGCGTGACACGCCGAGCACTCGGCGAATGGCAGCGGCTTGTACAGACCGATAGTGCGGCCCTTCTCATCCGGCCTGAGGTTCAGCTTCGCCGGCTTGTGGCACTTGTCGCACTCCACGTTCGCGTGCTTGCCGGTCAGCGGATACGACGACTTGGCGTGATCAAAGCGGGTCGGCTTCTTCCAGTCCGCGGCATCATGGCAGCGCTCGCACTGGTTGCCCAGCGCGTTCTTGTGCACGTCATCGCGGGCGTGGCATGAGATGCAGGCCGTCTCGAGCCCCATCCATCCGGCACCCGTGGTGCGAGGCGAAAGCGCGGCGGACGGCGACTTGCGGAACTCTGACGTGTGGCAGGCGGTGCACTTGGCCTTGGCATGCTTGCCGTCGAGCTCCCAGCCGGCGCGCTTGTGGTCGAACTCGGCCGAGCCGCCCTTGCCCCAGTCGACCATCGCGAAGTCGAGACCGGCGTGGTCGGGGTGGCATTGCGCGCACTCCTTGTGCGGCACATTGCGCGAGTTCGCATGCACGCCGCGGTTGTTCTCGATCAGCCAGGCCACTTCTTTATGACAGGCAAGGCACCGCTGCGCCATCGGCTCCTTCTTGAGCCCGTGGCACTTCACGCAGTTCGTGGACCCCTCGAACTTGGCGTGCGCGCGCGCCAGCGGCCCCGGAGAAATCTGGGCGTGCAGCGGCGCTCCCATCATGACCGAGAGCCCGACCAGCATCGTCGCCAGTCGCATCGTCTGCATCTATCCGGCCCTCGCGGCGACTTCTTTCTCGACGATTTGCACTCCCAACCGCTCGAGCATCGCATACGGCGCCTCGCCTCCGACCCGCACGACCACGAAGTCGTTGGGCAGAATCGTCGTCTCCCCGTCCACCTCGAGGACGGCGACGTCGTGCCGGATCTCGCGCACGTGGCTCTCGAGCATCGGCGATAGCTTTCCGGCGGCGATCGCCTTTTGCAACTTCTCGCGGTTGCGCTCCTTCACCCGGTCCCACGCCGTGCCGCGATACGACAGCGTCACGGTGGTGTCCGGCTGGTTGATCAGGCCAAGCACCGACTCGATGGCGCTGTCGCCGCCGCCGACGATCAGCACGCGCTTGCCCGCGAATGCCTCCATCTCGACGATGTCGTAGAACACCTTGTCGAGCTCCTCGCCCGGCACGTCGAGCTTGCGCGGCGTGCCGCGGCGCCCGAGCGCGAGCACCACCTTGCGCGCCAGTTGCGAACCGAGCGCCGTCTGGACCCGGAAGAACGCGCCATCGCGCGCGACACCGGTCACGCGCTCGCCCGTGCGCACCGGCAGGCCGGTGTTGGCGACAATTGTCTCCCACACCTGCAGCAACGTCTCCTTGGAGGCATCCGCGATCCACAGGTCGCCGTACAGGGGCACCTGCACCGGTTCTGCCAGCAGCAGCTTGTGGCGTGGATACTTGCGCACGGTGTCGGAAAGCGAGCCCTGCTCAATCACCACGCAACTCAGGTGGCGGCGCATCGACTCGAGGCCGGCACTCAAGCCCGCCGGCCCCGAGCCCACGATCGCTACATCAACGAACGGCTCGTCGCAGGGCGGCACCTCGGTGCCCTCGAGCTGCTGAACGATATGCTCGACCGCCATCTTGCCCTCATTAATGGCGTTCTTGATCAGGCCTCGGCCGCCGAGCTCGCCCACGATGTACATGCCGGGGACGCTGGTTTCGAAGTTGGCGTTGATCAACGGCACGCGCACGCGGTTCACCGCCGTCCCCGTCACCACGGAAATGGCGCCGACCGGACAGCCGCGCACGCACTCGCCGTGTCCTTTGCAGAGGTCATCGTTCACGACCGCCAGCTTGTGCACCAGGACGATTGCGCCCGGTTCCGGACAGGCGGCCACGCAGGTGCCACACCCGACACACATGTCGGCCCGGACCGCCGCCTTTGGCACCCCCGTGGATGTCTGCGGGCCCGTCGCGATCTTCGCCTGCACGACCTCAAACGCCTGCAGAGGCACGCCGCATCCCGGGCAGAACGTACTCCCGACGACGACCGGCTTCTGGCAACGCGGGCATGGGGCCGACGGGCGCGCGACATGGCCACTTGGTCGAGCTCCGCCCCCGCCCCCGCTCGAACGCAAGTGCAGCCAGACGAGGAGCCCCGTCAGGGCAAAGAAGCCGAAGGTGGTGAGGAGCATGGCTTACCAGAACCAGGTTGCGCCGAGCGAAACGACCACGGCGATGTGCACCACGACGGCCAGCAGCGCCGTAACCGCGAACGGCCGGTGCGCGACATGCCAGAACTTGAAGACGCGGTGCGTTGCCTCGAGCATGCGCACCTGCTGCTGCAACGCGATCTCGCGGTCGGCCAGCGCGACCGCCTCGTCGAGGGCGCGACCGGTCAGCGAGCGTTGTGGCCCCCGGTTCGTCTGCCGGCGCTCGTCATGCGCCGGCGCGCTGTCCTGCGCCCTGCGCTCACGCGTCGCCATCCAGCGGTTGCGCAGTTCCCGACAGCGCCGGCGGCGCGTGAAGTCGTTCAGCACCATGCGCCGGAGCGCGGGAAGAATGCCACGGCTTTCCTCGTCCTGTCCCGTCGAGAGCATCCCCTCGAGGTCGGCGACCGTCATTCCCGTGGTGTCGGACAGCCGCTGCAGGAGGTCCATCCGGGCGCTCGCCGTCTCCTCGCGCGACAGTTCCATGCCGCTCTTCGCGCGGGGAATGCGGGTATACAGGTAGCGCCCCACCACCCCGCTCGCGATCACCACGAGCATCGCCACGAGGCCAAGGCCAATTACGCCATCGGAATGCCACGCGGCGTGCGTGGCCAGCAGCAGCGGCAGCAGGAGCGCCGAGGCGACGTGAATGTCGAGCCACTTGCCCACCGATCCGGTGAACGCAAGCCGCTTGTACTTCTTTCGCAACGGGTACAGCCACAGGAAGACGAAGATCGCGAACGCCGCGATGCCCGTGCTCTGTCCCACCAAGCCGGATGGTCGCAGCAGCGTGTGCAGCGGATGGCGAACACGCCCGCCGGGCGCTGCGAGATAATACGTCGCGCCCCAGACGTTCACCGCAACGAGCGGGAGCATCAGCGCGGCCGTCACCCACGCACCCTTGCTCTCTTTCCGCTTCGCCACAACAGGTGCCGTCGACGGCGTCAGGGACGGGCGGCGAGCCCTGTCAGGCGCTGGCGATGCGACGGTTTCTCTGTCACGGGCCGTGTGCAGCGGATTCATCCGACGACAGGGGTGAGGGTGGTATGCAAATAGCCCTGAGCGGCCATCGGCGGCGGCTAAGGAGTTTGTTACCTGTAATGCCTTACAACGTCCGACGAGGCATCAGGAAAAAGGTAACGAAGGCTGCAAATATGTGATGTACGTCACACCCAGCCGCTCGGCTCCCGCGACGCCCGTTCGCCAGATTATCGGCGCGCGCTACCGCTCACCTGAGAGTCGGCGCAGTTCCGCCATGGCGCGGCCGAATGCGGCCCAGTCACTCTGCCGCAGGGCGTCCTGCAACTGGCCGTAGACCCGCGCAAGCCGCAGCCGCAGGCGTCCATCGCCGTCGGGCGGGCGCGCGCCCTGGCCAAAGGCCTCGGCGAGCGAGCCCGCCACCCGCGCCGGTTGACCGGTGCGCAGCGCCACGATGCCCGTGAGCGACGGCTCACGCTCCGGCGGCCAGTCGTAGAAGGCCTGCACCACCAGCATGCCATCGCGCATTGGCACCACCTGCACGCGCCCGCGCCGCGGATACCGCCGAGACCGGCTGATCTGCGCGCTGTCCGCAACGTGCTGCAGGCGGTCGAGGATCCCGGCCCACCGCAGGCTGTCTCGCTGCTCCACCAGCATCGTGCGTTGCTGCGCCCCGCCGACCGCCAGGAAGATGCCCCGCACGCGGTCGGTGCCGTCGACGGCTGGAACACCCCACGCCAGCGGCTGGCCTTTCGCCGCACTCACGAAGGACGTGGGTGTCCGCGACAGCAGGTCCTCGTCTGCGTCGTCGGCCTGAAAGAGCGGGCGCGCGGCGAGCGTGTCCGTGCGGAACCCGGTGCGCGCCAGGGCGCTGCCCTGTACCGTCGCGCGGTCCACGGGCGGCGGAAGCGCCGCCACGAGGTCGGCGTCAGCGACCGATCGGCGCGCGAACAACGCCGGCAGCTGATCGCGCCACCAGCGGGTCATCTTGTCGGGGCGGTCGGGCAGCACCACTAGCACTCGGCCGCTGTGTGCGTTCACCAACGCCACACCGGCCCCCACCGCAAAATGCTGCGACTCGCCACCGAGCAGCTGTTGCTCGGACAGCGGGTAGTCACTGCTCGCGTGAAACAGCTCGACGCTCCACCACAGCGAATCGTGCACCACCATCGCCTGCGGCGTGACGCCGGTCGTGAAGAACGGGACGAGCGCCCGCACGCGCTCGAGCACGTCGCGGCGCGTCAACAGCCTGGTGCGCATCGGGTCGGCGTCGCTGAACGCGAGCCGCACGTTCTGCACGCTCCACGCCAGCGCGAGCCGCCGCCAGCCGGCGGCAAAGGTCGGGCTTGCCACACGCCCCAACGAATCAGCCATCAGCGCCACGCCGGGCAATCCGAGCCCCACCACCAACGGGGGGAGCGTCGGGATGGTCGGATCGGCCGCCGGCCATGGCGCGCCGCGCTCGTCGGCGTCCGACGGATCGACGGATTGCACGGCGAGCGGCAAGTGCCGGCCGTCCGCGCCGGCACCATAGGCGATGGTCGCTGCAATCGCACCACCGGTCCCCACCTGCCATGCGTGACCGCCCGTGATCGGCACGACCCCAGCCTGCCCCGATGCAGCGCGTGCAAGGGCGGCGGGATCCCAGCTGCTCACGCTATGGGCGAGCCGTTCGTCCGCCACGCGCAGGCTGTCGGCCGCGGCACCCCGCACGATGTCGTCCACCCTGTAGGCCCGGCGGGTGAACAGCACGCGCACCCGCTCGTACGGACGGTCGATGGTGCTGCGCTCCCGCTCGGTGGCTGTGCGCCGGTCGAGGAGCGGCAGGATGCCTCGCCCCACCGGGCCAGCCAGCAGGGTCAACAGCAGCGCAGCGAACGTTGCCCGTTGATGCCCCATCCACCCCGTCCACGCCACCAGCACGCCGGTCGCAGCAGTGCCTATGCCGACGGCGATGAGGTACGGATACAGGATGAGGTGGTCAAATGCGATGAACGTCTCGCGCGCGCCGCTGCCGTGAATCAGCAGGTCGAACGCGTCAAGGCGATAGCCCCAGGCGACGAGCAGCAGCAGCACGCCGGAGTACAGAGCGAAGTGGCGGCGCACCCAGGTGGACACGTGCACATGGCCGCGCTTCACCTGCACCGACGGCGTGAGACCGTACAGGAGCATCACGATCATGCCCACGACGACGGCGAGCGTCACGCTCCAGTCGTGGAGCATGCGTTCGAACGGCAACCACCCTACCCAGAACGCGAGGTCGCGGCTCAGGTACGGGTCGATTTCGCCAAGGGGGGTCGCCCACTGGGCCCGCAATACTGCCAACCAGTCATCCTGCGTCAGCGCGAGGCCCGCCGCGATGACCAGACTCATGCCAGCCGCCGCCGCCGTGAGCGCACGGCCTGGAACCGCTTCACCAATCTCGAGATTGGCGAGTTGCCGTGGCAGGACAAGCGACACGATCGAGCGGCGCATCGCCAGCACGTTGCCGAACGCAAACGTGAACGCAACGAGAAACAGCCCGCTGCGCAGCGCGGTGAGCGTCGCCAGGCGCACGCTCCAAAGCGAACCCGCGCCGAGGGCCGTGTACCACGCCCAGTCTGCGTACGCGGCCGACAGCAGGCGCCCGGCGACCAGCGCCAGCGCCAGTGCGGCGCCTGCCAGCGCGAGGCCGCGTCGCACGGTCATGCTATGCGCCGACACCCTGCGTCTTCAGCCAGCCCTCCACCTCGGCGCGGATCTCAGCCAGCCGCTCATCGGACTTCGCCTCGAATCGCATCACGAGAATTGGCTGCGTGTTGGAGGCGCGGATGAGGCCCCATCCGTCGCCAAACAGGATGCGCGCGCCATCCACGTCCACGACGTCACGCCGCGCCGCGAAATACTTCTGCGCCGCCGCGACGATGGTAAACTTGCGGTCATCCGGGCAGTCCACGCGCAGCTCCGGCGTGCTCACGAAGCGCGGCACGTCGGCCAGCAGCTCGTCCACGCGCTTGCCCGTGTCACCCAGGATGCGGAGCAGGCGCGCGGCAGCGTACACGGCGTCGTCGTGGCCGTAGAAGCCTTCGGTGAAGAACATGTGCCCGGACATCTCGCCGGCGATCGGCGCGTGCAGCTCCTTCATCTTCTCCTTGATGAGCGAGTGCCCGGTCTTCCACATCACGGGGTTGCCGCCTGCGGCACGAATCCCGTCGGGCAGTGCCTGTGAGCACTTCACGTCGAAGATGATCGACTGCCCCGTGCCGGTGCGCGCGAGCACGTCGCGTGCGTACAGGAGCAGCAGGTAGTCGCCCCAGATGATGGTCCCCTGCCCGTCGACGATGCCAATGCGATCGGCGTCGCCGTCGAAGCCGATGCCCACCTCCGCGCCCGTGCGCCGGACCGCTGCGATGAGGTCCTGCAGGTTCTCCACCACGGTCGGGTCGGGATGGTGATTGGGGAACGTGCCGTCGCTGTCGGCAAACAGGAACTCCGCGTCCACGCCCAGCGCCTTGCACACCTGGGGCGCGGTGAGCGCGCCGACGCCGTTCCCGCAGTCCACCACGACCTTGATGCGACGCGTGATCGGGCCCGCCTTGGCGGCGATGTCCTTCACGTAGTCGTCGAGCACCGTGACGGTGCGCACCGACCCCTTGATGGGCGCGCTCACGCTGCCTTCGATGAGCGTATGCAGGCGCAGAATGCCGTCCCCATGCAGCGACGCCGTGCCGATGCAGAGCTTGAACCCGTTGAACTCAGGCGGATTGTGCGACCCCGTCACCTGGATGCCACCGACCACGCCGCAGTGGTGCAGGCTCCAGTACAGCACCGGGGTGGGTGCGACTCCGATGTCGACCACGTCGACGCCGCAGTCCGTGAGCCCCTTCACCAGCGCGTCACGCAATGCGCCGCCGCTCAGGCGGTTGTCGCGCCCTACGGCCACCGCCCCGCGGACGCCGCGCTCAACGAGCAGCGCGGCATAGCCGCGGCCAATGCCCTCGGCCGCTTCCAGCGTGAGGTCGTCGCCGACCACGCCGCGGATGTCATACTGGCGGAAGATGCCTGCGCTGATCATGGAACCATGGGAGAGGGGGAAGTGCGGAAACATACTGTACCCGACAGACGAACGCCTCGCGGGGGCGAGGCGTTGCCGGTACTCAGCGTGGTGCGTTGACGGCCGCCGCCTGGACTTGTGGCGCTCGAGGAATGCTTGCCCTGCTCCACCCGATCGCACGGCTGGGGATGACGCCCAGCACGAGAATCGCGAGCACGGTGGCGAAGACCACGCCGCGCGTCAGCACGCCGGCGCGCTCAACCACGGGCGCCCCCTCGGGGCGCGGCTTCATGAACATCACGCGCAGCACGTTCAGGTAGTAGCCCGCCGACACCACCGAGGTAAGCACGAGCACCACCGCCAGCGTGGTGAGCGGCCGCGGGGCCTCGATGGCCGCCATCAGCAGGTACCACTTGCCGAAGAAGCCGACGCCGCCGAAGATCGGAAAGCCCATCAGCGACAGCATGAACACGCCCATGGCGATTGCCATGCCCGGACGCACGCTCCACAGCCCCTCGAAATCCTCGAGGTTGCCGTGCACGTCGCCCGTGCTGCCGACCGTGATGACGATGGCGAACGCGCCGAACGAGGCGAGCGTGTACGCCACGAGGTAGAACAGGAATGCGGCCGACCCGGCGAGCGTCCCCGTGGCGACGGCCACCAGCAGGTACCCGGAGTGCGCGATCGACGAATACGCCAGCAGGCGCTTCACGTTGCGCTGAGACAGGGCCACCGTGTTGCCGACGAACATGGCGACGGCCGCCAGCCACCAGACCGGGGCGAACCAGGCATCGCCCATTCCGCCCAGCGCCTCGAGCCAGACGCGCAGGAAGGTGGCGAACGCGGCCGCCTTTACCGCGGTGGCCATGAACGCCGTAATCGGCGTCGGCGCGCCTTCGTAGACGTCCGGCGCCCACATGTGGAACGGCGCCGCAGCCACCTTGAAGCCAAAGCCCACCAGCAGCAGCCCGGTGCCCACGAGCATCATCGGGTGCACGATGTAGTTCCCATTCACCACGCGCTGTCCGATCTCGACGAGGTTGGTGGAACCCGTGGACCCGTACACGAGCGCGATGCCGTACAGCAGGAACCCCGTGGCAAAGGCGCCCAGCAGGAAGTACTTGAGCGATCCTTCGGCCGACTTGGGACTGCGGCGGTTGAGCCCGGCGAGCACGTAGATCGCCACCGACATCAACTCGATGCCCAGGAAAACGATCATCAGGTCGCGGGCGGCGGCCAGCACCATCATGCCGGCCGTCGCGAAGAGCACCAGCACATGCGCCTCGGCGGGCATGATGCGTTCGCGGGCGTTGTACTCGATGCTCAGCGCAATCGCGCCAAACGCCCCGAGCAGGCAGATGAGGTCGGTGGCCCAGCGGAAGTTGTCGACGGCGATGACGCCGAGCGTCGACGACAGGCCGCGCGTCGCGTACCAGATGGTGAGGCCCATCGTCGCCGCGATGAGCACCAGGGCGCCCATGCCGACGGCGCGCTGGTGCTCATGCGACTCGGGACGCCAGGCGGCCCACAGCATCAGTACCATCGCCCCGGCCATGAGCAGCAGGTCGGGCCCGAAGGCCTGCATGAGCTGCGACGGATTCGCGAGATCGAAGATCATTTATCGCGCCGTGTGAGTGATATTCACCGCCGCCTTGACTCCGCCCGTCTGCACATACTCGACGAGGCGGCGCGCAGCCGGTTCGGTCTTGTCCAGAAGAGGCTTGGGGTAGACGCCCAGCCAGACGATGGCGATGAGGAGCGGCACCAGCAGGCCGATCTCGCGCCAGTTGAGGTCCTTGAGCCCTTCGTTCGCGGGCTTGTCGAGCTTGTTGTAGATGATGCGCTGCAGCGCCCACAGCAGGTACGCCGCGGCAAAGATGACGGCGGTCGCCGAGATCACCGTGGCGAGCGGCTGGGTCTTGTACGCACCCACCAGCACCAGGAACTCTCCGATGAAGCCGTTGGTCCCGGGCACGCCGATGCTGCTCAGCGACACGATGGTCAGGATGGTCGCGAAGATCGGCACCACCTTGGCGATGCCGCCGTAGTCCGCGATCATGCGGGTGTGCCGGCGCTCGTAGATCATGCCGATGAGGAGGAACAGCGCCCCCGTCGACACGCCGTGGTTGATGTTCACCATCAGCGCGCCCTGCATCGACTCGGTCGTGAGCGCGAAGATGCCGAGCATCACGAAGCCGAGGTGGCTGACCGAGGAATACGCCACGAGTTTCTTGAAGTCGGGCTGCACCAGCGCCACGAGGGCGCCGTAGATGATCCCGATGACCGCCAGCGCGATGATGAAGCTCCGCACCGCGGGGTTCATTGCCGCCGACGGAAAGAGCGGCAGCGCGAACCGCACGAAGCCGAACGTGCCCATCTTCAGCATGATCGCGGCCAGGATCACCGACCCGGCCGTGGGTGCCTCGACATGCGCGTCGGGCAGCCACGTGTGGAACGGGAACATCGGCACCTTCACCGCGAACGCGAGCGCGAACGCGCCGAACAACCACAGCGTGGTGGTCGGGTCGAGCCGCACGTTGTTCAGGATGAAGTCGTAGCTGAAGGTTGGCGCGCCCGCGATGCGGGATGCCTCCGACCCAAGGTACAGGATGGCGACCAGCATCAGCAGCGAGCCGATCATGGTGTAGATGAAGAACTTGATCGCCGCGTACAGCCGCCGTTCCCCGCCCCAGACGCCGATCACCAGGTACATCGGCACCAACATGATCTCCCACATCACGTAGAAGAGCACGAGGTCGAGCGACACGAAGACGCCCAGCATGCCGATGGTCAGCAGCAGCAGCAGCGCGTAGTACGCGTGCGGCTTGGTGCGGATGCTCGTCCAGCTCCCCAGCACGGCCAGCGGCATCATGAGCGTGGTCAGCAGCACCAGCGTCAGGGAGATGCCGTCGAGGCCGACGGTGAACCGGATGCCCCACTGCGGGATCCACGACAGGTCCACCATCGCCTGCCAGCCGATGGCCGCCGTGTCGATGGACCACCAGAGTCCGAGCGAAAGGAGGGCTTCGCCCAGGAAGAAGGCGAAGGCGAGGACGCGCACTTCACGCCAGCGCTTGTCCGCCGGGTCGTTCGCCGTCAGGAGCGCATGCGCCCACAGCCCGACAGCGCCGAACGCCGGCAGCAACAGCAGGACCGGAACGATCCAGGCGTTGTAATTGATCGACGACAGGAACGCGGTCATGGGTTACCGGAAGGTGAAGGCGCCAAGCAAGGTGATGACACCGATCAGCAGCACCCAGGCGTACGTGCCCACTTGCCCGGTCTGCAGCTGCGATCCCATCCAACCGAAGGCGCGCGCCAACAGCGCGCTGCCATTCACGAACAGGCCATCGATAATGCCGGCATCGAGGCCCTTCCACAGGACGGCGCGCGACACGGCGAGCGTTGGCTGCACGATGGCCGCGTCGTAGCCTTCATCCACGAAGTACTTGTTCTCGAGCACCCGCGAAATGCCCGTCGCCGCGGGCGAGTCCTTCTTGGGCACCAGCGCCGCGGGCTTGAGCCGCAGGAGCGCAAACGCGATGCCCGCCACGGCAATGGCGATCGCCGTGCCGACGAGCATCAGCTCCGTCTGGTGCGTGACATGCGGCGCCGCTCCCAACGTCGTGCGCAGGGCCGCTTCGCCCACCACGGGCTCCAGCCAGTGATCGAGCGAACCCACCGGGCCCACGGCGCTCAGCAGTTCGGGGACGTTCAGCCAGCCACCGAACGCCGCCAGGGCCGCCAGCACCACCAGCGGTCCGGTCATGATCCACGGCGCTTCCGTGAGATGCGACCGTTCGGCCTCGCCCGTGCGGTTGGGGCCGTGGAAGGTGTAGAGCATCATGCGCGTCATGTAGATGGCCGTCATCAGCGCCGACGCGAGGCCCAAGACGTACACGATCAGCAATATCGTGCCGCCGGGGACGCCGAACAGCGTGGCCTCGGCGAGCGTCGAATGGCTGATGCGGGCGAAGACCGACCCCAGGATCTCGTCCTTCGAGAAGAAGCCCGAGAAGAGCGGGATTCCCGCGATGGCCAGCGTCGCAATCCACATGAGGTAGAACGTCACGGGCATGTACGTCTTGAGCCCGCCCATGTTGCGCATATCCTGCGCGTCGTCGTGGTTGTGCGTCGCGTGATACGCCGCGTGCATGACGTAGATCACCGAGCCCGACCCGAGGAACAGGAGCGCCTTGAAGAATGCGTGCGTCACCAGATGGAAAACGCCGGCGACGTACGCGCCGACCCCGACGCCGATGAACATGTAGCCAAGCTGCGACACCGTGGAGTACGCCAGCACCTTCTTGATGTCCCACTGCTTGAGGCCGATCGTCGCCGCGAAGAACGCCGTCAGCGCACCGACCAGCGCCACCACCAGCTGCGCCATCGGCGCCATCGAGAAAATCGCCGAGCTGCGCGCCACCAGGTACACGCCGGCCGTCACCATCGTGGCGGCATGGATCAGCGCCGACACCGGCGTCGGGCCGGCCATGGCGTCGGGCAGCCTCACATACAGCGGAATCTGCGCGCTCTTGCCGGTGCAGCCAAGAAAGAGGAAGAGCGCCATGGCGGTGACGATCGCGCCGCCCATCGGAAGTTCCACCGCCTTCTCCGCCACCGTGGCGATGTCCAGCGACCCGAGGTTGGCGAACATCAGGAACATCGCCACAAGGAAGCCGAAGTCGCCGATGCGGTTGACGATGAACGCCTTCTTGCCGGCGTCGGCGTTGGCCTTCTCGGAGAACCAGAAGCCGATCAGCAGGTACGAGCAGAGCCCCACGCCCTCCCAGCCCACGAACAGCAGCGGGTAGCTGCCGCCGAGCACCAGCACGAGCATGAAGAAGACGAACAGGTTGAGGTACGCGAAGTAGCGCGGATACCCCGGGTCATCCTGCATGTAGCCGACACTGAAGATGTGGATCAGCATGCCGACGCCCGTGATCACCAGCACCATCACCATCGACAGCGGATCGAGCAGGAACGACGCCGTGAGGTTGAGGTCGCCCACCGGCATCCATTGGAACAGCGTGAGCAGGAACGGGCGCTCCATGTCGACGCTGCGCATCGCGAAGAAGCACGCGACGGCAAGGCCGAACGCCGCCACCAGCACGCCGGGTCCGACGAGGCTCGTGATGGCCGCGTACTTGTGTCGCGTCGGGGCATGATGGGCATCGTGCGCGTCGTGCCCATGCGCCGCCCCGTGCCCGTGATCATCGGAATCGTGCCCCGCCGAAGGATCGGCCGGGCCCACCTTGGCCGCGCCAAGCATCGCCAGGGTTCCGTTGATCAGGAATCCGAGCAGCGGCAGCAGCGGGAGCAACCACACGAAGCGCGCGACGGTTGCCGCGAGCGGGTGCGCTCCCTCGGGAATCATGGCCGGGTGCATCATCCCTTGAGCAGGTTGATGTTCTGGAGGTTGACCGACCGCGTGTGGCGGAAGATCGCGATGATGATCGCCAGGCCCACCGCAGCTTCGGCCGCGGCGACGGTCATGGTGAACACCACGAACACCTGCCCGGTGGCGCCGTACAGCGTGCTCAGCGCGACGAACGACAGGTTCACGGCATTGAGCATCAGCTCAATGCACATGAAGAGGATGATCGCGTTGCGGCGCGTCAGCACGCCGACCACGCCAATCGTGAACAACACCGCCGACAGGGCGAGCGCTTCAACGAGCATCGGTCCTCCGCTTGCCGAGCACCACGGCGCCCACGATCGCGGCGAGCAGCAGCACGCTCGTCAGTTCGAAGGCCAGCAGGTACTCATTGAAGAGCGGCGCCGCCACTGGGCCGATGATGCCGCCCGCCAGCGGCGTGGCCGCCGCCGCCGCAGCCCGCGCGGCGAGGTCGGGCGGAATCATCCGCTCAATCGTGTTGGCCCGGTTGAGCGCCATCACCTCGGCCAGCATCACGAGGCCGATGAACGTCGCGAAGATGTAGCCCCACCGCCCCCGCGCGTCCGCCAGTTCCGACGGATGCCCAAGGTTGAGGAGCATGATCACGAACAGGAAGACCACCATGATGGCACCGGTGTATACCAGCACCTGCATGGCGGCGATGAACTGCGCGTCGAGCATCACGTACAGGGCGGCCAGGCAGAACATGACGTTCACCAGCCACATCGCCGCCGCCACCGGGCTCTTGCGCGTCACAAACGCGACGGCGCTCGCAATGGCCACCAGCCCGAACAGGTAGAACCCGAACGCGTAGAACAGCGAATGGAATTGATTGGCTAGCATCACTCACCCTTGGGGTCAGCCGGATCCCACATCTCGCAGACCGGGTGCGTCTGCGCCGTGAGCCGCGCCAGGTCGTACACGAAATCCTTGCGGTCCATTTCGGCGTTCTCGTAATGCCGCCCGACATGGATCGCTTCCTCCGGGCATACTTCCTGGCAATAGCCGCAGAAGATGCAGCGGAACTCGTCAATCTCGAACACCACCGGGTAGCGGTTGCCCTGGGCGTCCACGCCCGGCACCAGCTTGATGCAGTTGGCCGGACACACCGTCGGGCACAAGCCGCACGCCACGCACTTCGCCGTGCCGTCCTCGGTGGTCAGCATGCGGTGGGTGCCGCGCCAGCGCGGCCCGATGTCCCACTTCTCCTCGGGGTACTGCACCGTCACCTTGTGCGGGTCCACGAGATGCTTGAACGACAGCGCGAGTCCCTTGAACGTGGCGCGCACATAGCTCGCCTCGCCGGTGGGCCGCGCAACGACCCTGGTTGTGATCGCCATCAGGCCCCCTTCCCGCTCAGGAGATCGCCGCGGTCCGCGACGGCGCGCATGCGGGCGAGCCGTTCCCGTTCCACCCGCGAGTACGCGGGGCTGATCAGCCGCCCGCGATCAAGCACCCAGAACACCAGTACGACGAAGACCACGTTCATCCCCAGCATCGCGCCGCGGAACGCCCACCCGGTGCGCGCCACGCCGGCCGCGTCGAGCCCGAGCAGCAGCGACGCCACGACCGTGATGTACACGAGCGCCATCGGCAGCAGCACCTTCCACCCCAGCGACATCAGCTGGTCGTAGCGGAACCTCGGCACTGTCCAGCGCAGCCAGATGAAGAAAAAGACGAAGAACATCACCTTGCTCACATACAGCGCCATCGTCAGCAGCGTCTTGGTGATCGTCCACGGCGGCAGGTTGTCCCACGTCGTGAACGGAATGTCCCAGCCGCCGAAGAACAGCGTCACCATCAGCGAGCTCGACGTGATGACGTTGGCGTACTCGGCCAGCGGGAACATCGAGTAGCGCATGGAGCTGTACTCGGCGTGATAGCCCGCGATCAGTTCCGACTCGGCTTCCGGCAGGTCGAACGGCACGCGGTTGGTCTCGGCCAGCGCCGCCACGGCGAACATGAAGAAGGCGAGCGTGAGCAGCAGCACGTTCCAACCCTGCGCCCCCTGCTGCGCCACCACCTCATTGAGGTTCACGTTGCCGGCCAACAGCAGCACGCAGACCGTGCTCATGCCCATCGCGATCTCGTACGAGATCATCTGCGCCGAGGCGCGCAGGCCGCCGAGCAGCGCGTACTTGTTGTTCGACGACCACCCGGCAATCGTGATGCCGTACACGCCCAGCGAACTGATGGCGAGTGTAAACAGGAAGCCCACCGGCAGGTCGGCGACCACCATGTCCACCAGGCCGACGCCAGGCACCGGCAGCGGCGATGCAAACGGAATGACCGCCCAGGTGAGCATCGCCGGCACGAATGCGATCGCCGGCGCCATGATGAACAGCGCCTTGCTCGCTCCGTCCGGCAGCGCCTCTTCCTTCATGAAGTTCTTGATGCCGTCGGCGATGGGCTGCAGGAACCCTTCGGGCCCCACGCGGTTCGGGCCAAGGCGATCCTGAATCCACGCCGCCACGCGCCGCTCGGCGAGCGTCGTGTACGCCACGCACAGCATATAGATGCCAAAGGCGGCCCCTGCCTTCACCAGTCCCATCAGGACGAACATTCCCATGGTGGGCGGCAGCTGCGGGTTGGCGACCTGCAGGAGGAACGACAACGAATGCATCATGCGTTCACCCCGGCCGTGGCCGCCACCTGACCCTTGAGTCCAATCGTGTCATACGTCATGCCGCCGAACGTGCTCTCGCTCGCGGCGAGTGCGGCAAACACCGCCTCTGCGGTTGCAAACGAGCCGCCCGTTCCTGCCGCCACGCCGAGCGCAGCAAGCACCGTCCAGCTCGCGCGTGCAAACCCGGGCGTCGGGCGCGCCTGCAAGAACCGCTGCACGCGGCCGCGCAGGTTGGTGAACGTTCCTTCCTCTTCGGCGAAGTTGGCCATCGGCAGCAGAATCGCGCCGGCAGGCAGACCCTTGGGAACCACCGTGCAGATCGCAATGACCGCCGCCGCAGAGCCGAGCGCCGACGTGTCGAGTCCATCGAGGTCGTCGCCGACAATCACCACCACCTTGCCCGCTGCGCCAGCCAGCGGTTGGTCGGCACGGCGGAATCCAAGCAACTCGGCACCGGCCCCGTTGGGGGCGCGATCGGCGCGCAACGCGAGGTCCGGCACGCCGGCGAGCGGCGCCTCGGGGCCCTGCGCCACACGGAACAACCCCGTGCCGCACGCCTGCTTGAGTAGCCACAGCGCCTCGTTGCTCAACCCCGCACCGGCGACCACGTGTACCGCACCGCCCTTCAACGCCTTGCCCGCTGCGGCAAGCGCCGCATCCCACTCGGCCGGCTTGCCAGCCACCACCGGCAGCTCGAGCCGGTCGTCGCGGTTGATCCACTGGTAGTTCAACCGGCCCGCATCACACATGTAATACTGGTTGACGGTCGCGTTGGAGCGCGGCTTCATGCGCACCACATCCGCGTCGCGCGTCTCGAGCGTGACGTTGCACCCCTGCGAGCAGTTGGGGCACACCGACGCCGTGCGGTCGAGTTCCCACGCACGGGCCTTGTTCAGAAAGTCCTTGCTGACCAACGCCCCCACCGGGCACAGGTCGATGACGTTGGCGCCCCACGGATGCGAGAGGTCGAGATCCGGGGCGATGCCGATGTGCGCGCGGTCGCCGCGCTCTTCCACACACAGCGCCCTGCTGCCAGCCACGTCACCCATGAACCGGACGCAGCGCGTGCATAGAATGCAGCGGTTGGTGACGTACAGGACGTCGCCGCCAAAGTCCTCGGCCGGGTTGAACCGCTTCGGCTCGTGGTACCTCGAGTCGGCGCGCCCTTCCTGGAACGTGTAGTCCTGCAGCTCGCACTCGCCCGCCTGGTCACAAATGGGGCAATCGAGCGGATGGTTGATGAGGAGCAGTTCGAGCACGCCCTTGCGTGCATCGAGCGCCTTCTGGCTGTAGACGTGGACCACCTGCCCCTCGCCGACCGTCGTCGCGCACGACGGGGCCAGCTTGGGTGCCTTCTCCACTTCCACCAGGCACATGCGGCAGACGCCCGCAATCTTGAGCCCGGGGTGATAGCAATAGTGGGGAACGAGCACCCCGGCGAACTTGGCCGCCTCGAGGATGGTCGTCCCCTCGGGGACGCTGACTGCGCGTCCCTCGATGGTGAGATTGACGAGCTTCGTGTCGGACATCAGGCGGTCACCGTCACGGTGGATGAGCGCTTGCCCTTGATCAGCGCCTCGAACTCGCCGCGGAAGCGCGTGATCCCGCTGCACACGGGGGCGCCGCACGAGTCGCTCAGCACGCAGATCGTCTTGCCGGTCATGCTCTCGGTCAGTTCAAAAATCGTGTCGAGGTCTTCGAAGGTGCCGTCGCCGGCCACGATGCGCTCGAGAATCTTGGTCATCCACGCCGTGCCTTCGCGGCACTGCGTGCACTGCGCGCAGCTCTCGTGCGCGTAGAAGCGTGCGAGCCGCGCCAGCTGCTTGGGCATCGATTGCGCGTCGTCGAAAATGATCACGCCGCCGGAGCCCAGCATGGTACCGAATTCCATGAAGCCTTCGTAATCCATCTTGACCTGCTCGGCTTCCTCAATGGTGATCACCGGCACCGACGAGCCGCCGGGGATGATCGCCTTGAACTTGCGGCCCGGCAGCGGTCCGCCGCACAGGTCGTAGAGGAACTCCTTGAACGAGAAGCCCATCACCACTTCGTAGTTGCCTGGGCGCGCGACGTTGCCACACACCGAGAAGAGCTTGCTGCCATTGCTCTTCGGGCTGCCAAGGCACATCGCCTTGTACCACTCCGGGCCGTTGTTCAGGATGTGCGGCACTGCGGCGAGCGTTTCGACGTTGTTGATCGTCGTCGGCATGCCGAAGAGTCCCGCCACGGCCGGGAACGGCGGCTTGATGCGCGGGTTCCCGCGCCGCCCCTCGATGGAGTTCATCAGGGCGGTTTCCTCGCCGCAGATGTACGCCCCGGCGCCGCGGTGCACCCAGATGTTCACCTTCTTGCCCGATCCCATCGCGTTGTCACCGATGATGCCGGCGGCGCGTGCCTCGGCCAGCGCCCGCTCCATGACGGCAATGGGCTCGGTGAATTCGCCGCGGATGTAGATGTAGCACGTCTCGGCGCCGATCGCGTGCGCGGCAATCGCGCAGCCTTCGATGAGGCCGTGCGGCGTCCACCGCATGATCTCGCGGTCCTTGAACGTGCCCGGCTCCGATTCGTCGGCGTTGCAGCACAGGTAGTGCGGCTTGCCGTCGCCGAGCTTCATGAACGACCACTTGAGGCCAGTCGGGAAACCGGCGCCGCCGCGACCGCGGAGCCCCGATTCCTTGACGATGTTCTGGATGGCCACCGGATCGGTGGACAGCGCTTGCGCCAGCGCCTTGTAGCCGCCGCGCGCCTTCCAGCCCTCCAGCGTGCGTGCTTCGGCATCACCGAAGTACTTGCTGAGGACTGGCGTCTCGCGCGGATGGCTCTTGTGAGGATAACCCATGGTTCAGACGGTAGACGGTAGACGGGAGACGATCGATCTGTCTGTCGCACTCTGTCGTATGCGGTCGTGCGCTGCGCTAGCAATACTTCTTGAGTATCTCCGGCACTCTTTCGACGCTCATGCTGTCGATGAAGTCGTCATTCACCATGATCGGCGTGGCAAATCCGCACGCGCCGAGGCACTCGACCTCGATCACCGTGTACTTGCCGTCCGGCGAAGTCAGCCCCAGCTCGCCGCATCCGGTCTGTTGCAGGAAGGCCTTCACCACGTCCTCGGCGCCCATGCAGTTGCAGCACGAGGTGGTGCAGACCTGGATGAACCACGTACCCACCGGATGCTGGTGGTACATGGTGTAGAACGTGACCACGCCCTTGACGTACGCGGCGGTGAGGCCGAGCACGTCGCCCACTTCCTTCATGGCGTGCTCGCTGATCCAGCCGCGTTCGTCCTGCACGATCCACAGCGCCGGCAGCAGTCCGGCCTGCCGGGTGGGATAGCGCGACAGGATGTCGTCGAGCTTGGCGCGCGGCGTCGAACCGGGCGTGAGCACCGGCACGTAGGGATCGTCGTGGTGGCCGTGCGGGGCGCCCTGCAGGGCGGCGCCGCCGGTGGCGGAAGGTCCGTGGCTCATGCGTGCACGCTCGTGGTGGTGCGCCCGGTGATCATCGGTCAATCTCCCCCATGACGATGTCGATCGACGCGTTGATCGCGATCACGTCCGACAGCAGGTGCCCCTCAACCATCTTCGGGATGGCGGCGAGGTTCACGAACGACGGCGGCCGGATGCGCCAGCGCACCGGCTTGGCCGTTCCGTCGGACACCATGTAGTAGCCCTTCTCCCCCTTCGGGGCCTCGACCGCGACGTACGTCTCGCCGATCGGTGGGCGCGGTCCTTCCATCACGTTCTTGAAGTGATGGATCATCGATTCCATCTCGCTCGTTGCCTTGTGCTTGGGCGGCAGGATGACGCGCGGATCGTCCACGTTGACCGGGCCGTCCGGCAGGCGCACCATGGCCTGCTCGATGATCCGCACCGACTGGCGCATTTCTTCCATGCGCACGAGGTAGCGGTCATACACGTCGCCGTTCACGCCCACCGGGACCTCGAAGTCGTAGGTCTCGTAGTCGAGATACGGAAAGTCCTTGCGCACATCGTAGTCGACGCCCGACGCGCGCAGCATCGGGCCGGAGAGGCCGTAGTTGAGGGCCTCCTCGGGGCTCATCACGCCGAGGCCCACCGTGCGCCCCGTCCAGATGGCGTTGCGCGTGAGCATGCGGTCGCATTCGTCGAGCGTCTTGGGGAACGAGCGCAGAAAGCCGCGGAGCCCGTCGAGCCAGCCATCGGGAATGTCGGCTGCCATGCCGCCCACGCGCGACGCCGTCGTCGTGAGGCGCGCGCCCACCCAGCCCTCGAGCAGGTTGTAGATGTTCTCGCGCTCCTGGAACGACCACAGGAACGGGGTGAAGGCGCCAATGTCGATACCCGTCGTCCCCATCCACACCAGGTGCGAGCTGATGCGCGAGAGCTCCATGCCGATCACGCGCAGCACCGTGCAGCGCGGCGTGATCTCGATGCCGAACAGGCGCTCCGCACCCAGCGAGAACGCAATGTTGTTGCCGATGCAGTTCAGGTAGTCGTCGCGGTCGGTCCAGGGAATGATCTGGTTGTACTGACGGTACTCCCCGATCTTCTCGAAGCCGCAGTGCAGATAGCCGATGTGCGGGATGCAGCGCACGACGGTCTCGCCGTCGAGCTCGAGCACCAGACGCAGCACGCCGTGCGTCGCCGGATGCTGCGGCCCGATGTTGATGAGCATGTGCTCACCCTCGAGATCGGGCTCCAGCGCCGGCGGCGCCTGCAGGGCCACGCCGCCGGAATCGCCGACGACGAGGGGAATGCGCTGCGGCCGGCCGTCGTGGCCGAGTCCGCTGGTCGAAAGTTCGACCTCAATGGTTCGCTTGGTGGTCATCGTCTATTCTCCCGTCGTCTCGCCGCCCTTGATACGGGCGCGCATGTCCAGCGGGAGTTCCGCAAAGGCGTCGGCAATCGACAGCTCTTCCATCGAGTAGCGCGCCTCGGGGTTGGCGGCGAGCGCCTGCCGCAACTGCTCCGCGCGGCTGAAGCGGCCGCGCAACGGGAAATCCTTGCGCAACGGGAAGCCCTCGGCGTACTGCTCCCACAGCAGGATGCGCCGCAGGTCGGGGTGTCCCGTGAACTTGATGCCGAACATGTCGAAGCACTCGCGCTCGAGCCAATCGGCGCCCTTGTAGACCGGCCACACCGACGGCACCTCGAGTGGTGCGCCCTTGGCGATTTGCGCCTTGAGGCGCAGGAACCGGCGGTACTTGATGGATCGCAGGTGCCAGATCATTTCGATCGGCTGGCCGCGGTCCCGGAACTCCACCGCGGTCACATCCGAGAGATACTCGTAGCTCTGCGAGGGATCGTCGTGCAGCCAGCGGACGATCTCGAGCGCCCGGGCGGCTTCGATGAAGACGGACGTTTCGCCCCACACCACATCCGCCCGACCGATGGCAGCCCCGAACTGCGCCTTGAGCGCCTCCGCCGACGGATTCACCTCGCCGCCACGGTGCGGGACGTTCTTCGGCGTCACAGGCGCCGGCAGTCCGGGAGCGCTTCCCGCTTCAATCACCACGAAGTCGGTCACTGGCCGCTCCGGGTCTGCGGGATCGAGTTGCCGAACGCCTCAGAGAGCTTGTCGATGCGCGAGACCGGGATGTAGTGCTGGCTCGTCGGATCGGGTTCCATCTCGACGCGCGCGGCCATGTCGGACATGCGGTCCTTCATGACCACCTTCTTCTGCAGCATCATGATGGCGTAGATCAGCGCCTCGGGGCGCGGCGGGCAGCCGGGGACGTAGACGTCCACCGGTATGATGGTGTCGATGCCCTGCGCCACCGCGTAGGTGTCGAACATGCCGCCGGTCGACGCGCACGCGCCCATCGAGATGGCCCACTTGGGCTGCGGCATCTGCTGCCAGATGCGGCGCAGCACAGGAGCCAGCTTGAACGGAACGCGCCCCGCACAGATCAGGACGTCGGCCTGGCGGGGCGAGTATCCCATGCGCTCCATGCCGAAGCGCGCGAGGTCGAACTTTGAGGCCGCCGATGCCATGAACTCAATGGCGCAGCAGGCCGTGCCAAACGGCATGGGCCACAGCGAGTTCGCCCGCCCCCAGTTGACCAGAAAGTCGAGCCGGGTGGTGATCCAGCCGTCACCATTGATCGGGTCGACGGACACGATGTTGGGCGTCGGTGCTTCGATCAATCCCATTGGAGGGCTCCCTTCTTCCAAACGTATGCAAAGCCAGCAAAGAGAATCAGCATGAACACCAGCATTTCGCCGAGCCCGAAGAACGAGATGTGACCCGCCGGACACGCGCCGCCGACAAGTGCCACGTGGCACGAGAGCTGGCGGTAGTAGGCGGCCCATGGGATCATGAACACGGTTTCGATGTCGAACACGATGAACAGCATCGCGACCATATAGAACTTGATCGAGAACCGTTCTCGGGCGTCGCCCAGCGGCGGCATGCCGGATTCATACGGCTGCTGCTTCACCGGCGTCGGGCGGTTCCGCATGACGAGTTGCGACAACCCGATAATGGCCACCGCGGTAAGCACCGAGATGCCAAGCAAGAACAGAACTGGGATGTAGTTGCGATCCATGCCGTTAGTCCGACTTCGTGAAGGAATTCACGGGCGAGATTATCTCGAAAAGTAGGGACTGTGCGCCGAGAGTGTCAACGCGAAGATAATGAATGCGGCTCAGGCATTACCCGAATAATTGTCAGGGAAACCGAACTCCTCAAAAAGTGTTCCTTCCACGCGGAAATCAGCGTAATTCATCGCATCGTCACCGTCACCGCACTTTCCGAGTTGCATATGCGTGCATTTCTGCTGCTTTCCCTGGTCGCCACCTCCGGATTTGCCCAGTCGCCGCGCGCCCTGGCGCGCCGCCTCGAGGCCCGACACGCCGAGGCGCGCCGGGCCGTCCTGCAGGCGATGGCTTCGGAGCGCGCCGCGGGCCTGCTTCCCGCACGGCGCGGCTCCGTGGCGGTGATCGCGGGGACATCCCAGGGCGCCGATGTGCGCGGACTGGCGGGCGGCCTTGCCGACTTGCTCTCGTCGGACCTGGCGCGCGTGCACGCACTGCATCCGGTTGAGCGGATGCGCGCGCAAGCCATCGCGACGGAAGCGACGCTCGCCGGCACTGATGAGGCGTCGCGTCCGAGGGCGTTTGCGTTGATCGGCGCGGCCGACATCGTCGTGGTGGACGCGGTGCAACTCGGCAGTGCGCTGCGATTCACCGCGCGCGTGGTCAACATGGCGCGCACCCGCGTGGATGCTACGGTCACGCAGTCGGGCACGCTCAACGACATCTTTGGCGCACAGCGACGGCTGTCCGTCGCCGTGCTCCACGCGCTCGGCGTCGAGCCGACGGCGTCCGAGCGCCGCGCCATTGTCGACCGTCCCTCGGGCAACGTCGAGTCCTTCGTCGCGTGGGCAGCGGCCATGGAGGCCATCGAAAGCGGTGACGCGCCGCAAGCCGAGCGCATGCTGCGCCGCGCGCTCGACGCCGACCCGGGAGTGAATGCCGCGTTCGATGCCGGGGTGCTGGCCGCCGCAGGATTGGCCGCTTCGCTCGGCGGCGTCGTGCCGATGCCCGGCCTGTCGCTCGTCGTGGGCGAGGATCCCAGCGACGCGGGACTCGCCACCGAGGGCAATGAGAGCGAGTACGGCGAAGCGTGGTTCGAGGGCGCGGGCGACCGCAAGCTCAATGTGTATGAGATGTCTGCGCCATTCAGCGCCTCCCTGCCCCTCTGGCGCGGGCGGCTCGACCTCTCGACGCTCTGGGCCTCCAATCGTGCCGACACCCCGGCCAACGACGTCTTTCACGCGTGGGGTTTCACCGACCTGCACCTCCGGTACACGCAGCCCGTGGGCGCGTCGGGCGTGTCGCTGACGGTCGGGGCAGCCATGCCGGTGCGTGATGCGCATGGGGCCGATGATGACATCCGACGCGTGCCGCTGCCGCCAGACCTCCTGCCTACCGCGATGTACCGGCGCCGCAGCGCGCCGTCCGCGTCGGCCGGCGGCTTCTTCACGACAACCCTTGGGGCATGGCAGTGGGGGCTTGCTGGCGGCGGCGAATGGAGCGCGTCGTACGACCAGCTCTCGCCGTCGCTGCACACCGTTGCGGTGGCTCCCGGCATGCGCTGGCGCGTGCGCGCCGACGCGGAGCGCGCGCTGGGGCCGGGTCGCCTGTCGATCGGTTCATCGCTGATGGCGCTGTCGCCCGCCAAGCGTGCGGGCGTGGCCCTGAGCGGTGGCGGCAGGACGCTGGCGCGCGCGAGCTACTCCGTGGCGTTTGGCCCGCTGGACCTCGAGGCCGGGACGTGGCTGCTGCATGCCGCCGGCGTGTCTTCTGCGGGCGCACAGGTGCGGGCCGCATCGACGATCACGGCATATTTCGCGAACTCGCGGGCGCACTGGAAGGCGTGGACGGTCGACACCGGCGTCGAGGTGAAGCGATGGACTGCCGGGGGCCGGAACGCCGCGGACCTGCTGGTGCCACAGGTGGCGCTGAATCACCCCGTCGGCCGCTTTGTCGTGGCGGAGTGGGGCGCCGACTACGTGGGTGGCCACTTTCACGAGGCGCCATCGACCTCGGACATCCCGGTACGGGGCTGGCTGCTGCACGCCGGACTGCGCCTCGAGCCGTAGCGGTCGGTGCGTCGTCCGTGACCGTGCGCGACGCCCGTGCGCGACGCCCGTGCGCAACGCCCGTGCGCAACGCCCGCTAGCCTCGCCCTGCATCCGGCCCATATCTTTCGGCCAACCCTCAACCCGCTAAGTGCGATGACCATCCAGAACGACGCGTGGATCACCGAGATGGCCGAGCAGCACGGCATGATTGAACCGTTTGAGAACTCGCAGGTGCGGTCCGGGGTCATTTCGTACGGCGTCAGCGCCTATGGCTACGACATGCGGGTGGCCCGCGAGTTCAAGATCTTCACCAACGTGCTGAATTCCATCGTCGACCCCAAGTTCTTCGACCCCAAGAGTTTTGTGGAATTCGAGGGCGACGTGTGCATCGTGCCGCCCAACTCGTTTGCCCTCGCGCGCAGCGTCGAGTACTTCCGCATTCCGCGCGACGTGATGACCATCACCGTCGGCAAGAGCACCTACGCCCGCTGCGGCATCATCACCAACGTCACGAAGCCCTCCCACTCGGGCTCGAAGGGCGTGACGTTGGTGATGATGCCGCAGCGGGCGTAGGTGGACTTGCCCACCGTGACCGTGAGGATGTTGCGCGGTATGCGGAAATACTCCACGGAACGGGCGAGCGCGAAGCTGTTCGCGGGCACGATGCAGACGTCGGTCTCCACCTCCACGAAGCAGTTGCTGTCGAAGGCCTTCGGGTCGACGATCGAGTTCATCACGTTGGTGAAGATCCTGAACTCGCGCGCCACCCGCATGTCGTAGCCGTACGAACTCACGCCGTAGGAGATGACGCCCTCGCGGACCTGGCGTCCCTCGAAGGGCTCGATCATCCCG
>JANYJW010000009.1 GCA_025361705.1 Gemmatimonas sp. | reverse complement strand
CAGGCTGAGGCCGCGATGGCCCCTGCGACGGCCGCTGCAACTACCTGCCTACGGCATACACGGATCAGACTCGTAGATGCGCGGTCGCTCAGCGCGCGCGACCGAGTCAGCGCCGCGTCCGTTCGAGTCCGTGCACATCCGCGCGATCTGAGCACATCCGCGTGAACCGTGGCATCCATGGTGCGTACTTGCGTAGCCATAGGGACTACGACGCCAGACGACGCACCCTCGGCTGCCGAATTGGAAGTTGAGAATACAAATCAAAGGTCGCCAAAATATAGAGATCGAGTGGAAGGCAGTACTGCCGACATAACCGCCTATATCGCAATATCTTACCACTCATTGCCGAGCCAGAAGTGGTGGCGTGTTTCGAGGGACGAGCGCAAACCCATTCTCACACGTAACTCTACGTAAGGGAAAGTGCTAAGTATTGTATAAGTAAATCCTGCAACACTTTACGGGTTCTTCCCGATAGGTGAGACGTGCTCTCATCCGCAGATTCCCCGTTGCCCCGCTGCCTCCCGGCAGTGACTCATAATGAACGTGGGCGGGCTGCAAGCAACTCATTCTAGTGCGAGCACCTCAGGAGGGTGCGATGACATTTCCTATGGTTCGAGGTAGTGGCATTCGCTCCATGATGCCGTGGTCCTGGCTCGTGAGCGGTGCCCTCGTGGCAGCGGTGGCGTTCGCGCCTGCCGCAGTCAACGGCCAGGCCGCCAAGTCGCAGAAGGCTGCACCTGCGGCAGTGGCCGGGGCGACCTATGTGGGTGAAGAGACCTGCCTGGGCTGCCACGAGAACAAGAAGGGAGACATGAGTCTCCACAGCAGGGCGGCCGACGTGCGCACGCCCGCCGGTGGCAAGGGCTGCGAGTCCTGCCACGGCCCGGGCAGCAAGCATGCCGACGACCCCGAGAAGGTGAAGCCGATCCAGTTCAACAAGGTCAGCGCCACGGAGGCGTCAGCGCAGTGCACCGGCTGCCACGCGACGGGCGAGCACACCTTCTGGGCCGGCAGCAAGCACGAAGGGCGCAACGTGGGGTGCGTCACGTGCCACAGCATCCACAGCCCCAAGGCTGCCAAGCAGCTCAAGGCCGAGTCGGCGACCAAGCTCTGCTCCAGCTGCCACCAGGTCATCGTGAACAAGGTGAACCGGTTCAACCACATGCCGGTGCGCGAAGGCCAGCTGTCGTGCGCCTCGTGCCACAACGTGCACGGCTCGGCGAACGTCAAGCTGCTGCGCGCGGGCACCAACACGGTCGAAGCCTGCACCAGCTGCCACCAGGAGAAGCGCGGACCGACGCTGTTCGAGCACTCGCCGGTGGTCAACAACTGCAGCACCTGCCACGATCCGCACGGGTCGAACAACGACCGCATGCTCGTCGCCAAGCAGCCGTTCCTGTGCCAGCGCTGCCACGTCACGTCGCGGCACCCACCCACGGTCTACGAAGGCTTCGTGCAGCGCAATTCGTCGAATGCAAACAAGATCACGGGTCGGTCCTGCATGAACTGCCACCAGCAGATTCACGGATCCAATTCACCCAACGGCAAGGCGTTCCTACGCTAAGGGAGAGGGAGAGAGAGATGCGCACTCGATACATCATTTCGGCCGCGCTCTTGCTGCTCGCCTCCGCCACCGTGGCGGGTGCACAGCAGAAGGCTGCGGCGCCGGCGAAGACACCGGCACTTGAACAGACATACGAACTCGGCTTCCGGGCGACGACGACGACGGGCGACGAGTACCGCTATCAGCGGTACCAGGACCTGAAGAGCGGCCTGGCGAGCAAGATCGGCATTGGCAAGGAGACGGCGGCTTCGGCCTTCGACTTCAGCGCTGCCAATGTCGGCAATAACGACCAGCGGTACGCGTTTACGTACAACCAGTTCGGCAAGATGAAGCTCTCCGCGTCGTTCAACGGCCAGCCGCTGAATTACGCCAAGAACTCGTTGACGCCGTACAAGTACGCCGGCAACAACACGTGGACGCTTGACGCGGCCGCGCGGACGTCGGTGCAGAACAAGGTGGCGGGCGTCAACGGCATCGGCACGACCGCGGCGACGGACATCGCCTCGATCTACCGCGGCCTGGCGACGAACTTCCCGATGACGGCGCAGCGCGACAACCTGAACCTCGGGCTGCAGTATCGCCTGAACCAGTTCGCGAACGTCGACTTCAAGTACAGCATGACCAAGAAGTCCGGCAACCAGCCCTGGGGCGCCGCCTTTGCGTTCAACGACGCGCAGGAACTCCCGATGGCGCTGGACAACACGGTCAACGAGTTCATGGCCGGTCTCGAGCTGGTCAAGCCCGAGTGGGGCATGCTCCGCGCCGAGTACCGGGGCTCGTTCTTCAAGAACCAGTTCGCGTCGCTGACGTGGGACAACCCGATTCGCGCCACGGACTACGACAACGGCAAGCTGCCGCCCGCCGGCCCGTGGGACGCCAGCGGCTACAGCAACGGCAACGGCCCGGCCATTGGCCGCATGGCAATGGCACCGGACAACAGCCTGAACACGTTCAGCCTGCAGGGCCTCTACAAGATGCCCGGACACTCGACGCTGAACGGCACCATCCAGTTCTCGTCGAACACGCAGGACGCCGCCATCATCCCGTACACGACGAACACGAAGATCGCCAACGCGGCGACCTACCTGTTCTTCCCCGGGTTGGCGTCGCTGCAGCGCTCGACGGCACAGGGTGACGTCAAGGGCCTGAACGCGGCGATCAACTTCTCGACGCGGCCGACCGAGTTCTTCGGCTTCGACATGAAGTACCGCTTCAACGACCGCAAGGACGAGACGCCGGTGTGGCACTACGACTACAACGTGCGGTTTGACGCAGTGCCGGAAAACACCCCGGGCCTGACGAATGCGGAGCTGAGCGTGCGCGAGAACATGCTCGAGGCGTCGACCACGTTCACGATCCCGCGCAAGAGCACGTCGCTCAAGCTCGGCTACATCATGGACGAGTTCCAGCGTCAGGATCACGCGTTCGGCAGCATGACGGACTACACGCTGCGGGCCGCGCTGGACGCGTACCAGAACCAGTACTTCAGCCTCCGCGGCCTCTGGGAGAACACGGCACGCGTCGGCACCGGCTTCAACCAGGAGTTCATCGTCGAGGGCGGTGCGCAGCCAAACCTCCGCTTCTTCGATGACGCCGAACTCAGCCGCACCAAGGGCACCGTGATCTTCGGGCTGACGCCGAGCAGCAAGTTCGACGTGAACCTGACGTGGTCGGCCACCAAGGACAGCTATGACGGCACGAACCACCAGTTCGGCCTGAAGAGCAACGACGTGTCGTCGACGAACGTGACGGTCAACATGTACCCGACCGAGAAGGTGACGGTCGGCGTCATGTACGGCCTTGACGCGATGAAGACGTTCCAGACCTCGCGCACGGCCAACCCGCTCACCGCGGGCGTCGTCAACCCGTACGAGAGCTGGTTTGATCCGCTGCGTGACTGGAACCTCAGCAACACGGAGAAGGTGAAGTCCGCGGGCGCCTGGATTGACCTGATCAAGGCGATGCCGAATACGGACGTCCGGTTCAGCTACAACTACAGCAACTCGGACAACGCCTTTGTGCACGGCGGACCGCGCATTCTGGCGATGATCTCGCCCGACAATGCGGCGCTGCGCAATCCGCTCGACACCGGCCGGCCGTGCTCCGCAACGGGCACGACCACCGCGACGACCTGCTTCATCGGATTCCCGAACGTCACCAACACCTGGTCACAGGCGAAGGTGGACATCAGGCACATGTTCAAGCCGACCATGGGCTTCGGGATTGGCTACCAGTACGAGAAGCTGGACATCGTGGATTTTGCCACGACCAACCTCGCGGATGGCACGCCTCGCATGGATCCGCTCGGCGCCATCACCACCGGCTACGGCAATCGCCCGTACACCGGCGGCACGGCCATCGTGAAGCTGATCTACAAGTTCTAGAGTTGGGGGGTTCTCCGGAGCGGGAAACTCCGGGGGACTAGCTTGGAAACGGCACTTCCGATGAGGAAGTGCCGTTTCTTTTCCCCCCGTCCGCCGCCAGTGGGGCCGACCGACGGCTTGCATCTATAGACGCGCGTGCATGCGGCCGACATTCAGGGAGGATCACCAATGGCCCGACCTCCACCGGACATCGCACCCATGCTGGCCCGACTTCGCAGCCTGCAGCTCTCGCGGGACACGCGCGCGAGACGAGCGCCGTGGTGGAAGCCGCGCTGCGTCACGCCATGCTCAAGGCCGACGAGGAAGCTGTCGACTCGATGATGGCCGGGTTGCGTGCGATTCCGGCAGTGAAGCGTGCCTTCATCGTGGACACCAAGGGCAGGACGTATATGTCGTCCGTCAAGGCGATGAACGGCAAGCCGGGCGACGCGGTGCTGATGTCAGCCGTGCTGGCCAGCCGCCACGACTCATCCGCATACACGCAGACCGCCGACGGGAAGCCGTACGTCGAGGGCATCTCGGCGTTCCGCGCTGCCACGGGCTGCCTGCAGTGCCACGACGACGTGAAGGTCGGCGAGCCGGTCGGCTACCTGGTGTTCGAACGGTGGGCCACGGCGGAGGCCAGCGCCCTGCGGACCGCGCAGTTCAAGGCCATCGGCACCAGCCTGGCCATCGTCATCCTGCTGGGCGTGGCGCTGAGCCTCATCACGCGCGCCATCACCAAGCCGCTGGCGGCCATCACGCATGCCGCGGCGCGCATTGCCGAGGGAGACATCGCCCAGGAGGTGACGATCCACTCCAGCGACGAGCTGGGCGTGCTCGCCGACTCGTTCCGGCGGATGATCGCCTACATGCGCGAGGTCGCGCGGGGCGCCGATGCGCTCAGTCGCGGCGACGCCAGCGTTGCCTTGCACCCGCGCAGCGACGCCGACGTGCTCAGTCGCTCGTTCATGCAGCTGCAGGCGACCATTCGCGACCTCACGGTGGAGACCAACCGGCTGGCCGCGTGGGCGCGCGACGGCGCCCTCACTCAGCGCGGGGACGCCCATCGCTTTGACGGCGCGTTCCGCGACCTGGTGCAGGGCATGAACCAGATGATGGATGCGGTCGCCGCTCCGATCAGCGCATCCGCCGAGGCGTTGCAGCGCCTCGCCAGCCGCGACATGTCGGTGCGCATGGACGGCGCGTATCAGGGCCAGTATGCCACCATCAAGGACGCGCTCAATCAGGCCACGGAGAACCTCGACGAGGCGCTGTCTGGCGTGGCGACGGCCGCGCGCGAGGTGGCGGACGCCTCGGGCCAGATCCGCACCGGCAGCGAAACGCTCGCGGCGTCGGCATCGGCGCAGGCCGGGTCGCTCGAGGAAATCGGCGGCGCACTGCAGGAACTGGCTTCGAGCGCGCGGCGCAACACGGCGAGCGCGGGCCAGGCCCGCGGCATATCAGGCGACATGCGCGCCACCGCCGAGCGGGGCGCCGAGCACATGAGCGCACTCTCCGAGGCGATGGACCGCATCAAGCAGTCCGCGGACGCGACGGCGCGCATCGTGAAGACCATCGAGGAGATCTCGTTTCAGACCAACCTGCTCGCACTCAACGCCTCCATCGAAGCGGCACGTGCGGGCACAGCCGGGCTCGGATTCGCCGTCGTCGCCGGCGAGGTGCGCAGCCTGGCCCAGCGCAGCGCCGACGCCGCCCACAGCACGGCCGAACTCATTGAGCAGTCCGTGCACAACGCCGACAGCGGCGTGGAACTCAACCTGCTCGTGCTGGCCGACCTGCGCGCCATCAACGACAGCGCGTCGCACGCCACCGAAGTGATTGGCGAGATCGCCGACGCGAGCGCGCAGCAAAGCGTGGGCGTCGACCAGATCTCTGCGGCGGTGGAGCAGATGAACCTGCGCGTGCAGCGGACGGCCGCGCACTCGGAGGAAGCCGCCAGCGCGACGGTGGAGCTCACGGGTCAGGCCGAGACGCTGGAGCACATGGTGGGCACCTTCACGCTGTCGGCCACCGGCACGATTGGCGCCGCCAGCACGGCGCTGGCGCTGCCGCCTGGCGCACGACCTGGCCGGGCCCCGCGCCGGGCGCTGCAGCGCGGGTGATCGACGTGCGCGCGCCGCGCGCGCAGGCCGCGCGGCACGCGCGCTAGGGCAGCACTGCCCCGGCGTTGAGTCGCAGCTGCAGGCGCTGCGAGTGCATCACCAACGCCGGGCGCGCGTCGGCGAGTCCGAGCGCGCGCAGGCGCTGCGCCATGGGGTGTTCGCTCGCGGCCACGCGAAGCCGCATGCTTCCCGCCAGGCAGGTACGCCCGCCGCCGCGCGTGTTCACGAGCGTGCGCAGCAGCGCGCCGTCGCGCCGCGAATAGAGAATGAGGTCGAGAATCGGCCCGGGTATTCCGACACCCGCAACCCCCGACATGTCCAGAATGCTCCCGGCGCCTGCCGGGTCGGACACGGCGCCCGCAAAGCGGTCGCCCACAAGGGAGAACTGGATGGGTGAGACAAACTTGGGATATCCCCAGATCTCGCGCCCCGCGGCGCACGCAGCGGCGGTCGTCACGGGCAGGTCGACAATGAAGAAGCCGACGCGTCCCTTGTCGAGGCTGCCGAGCATCGAGAGCAGCGGCAGGGTCGGCATCGGCGTGCCAGTCGGCACGACAGCAAGGGCCACGCCCACTTCGTTGTAGACCCCGATGGACGTCTCGCGGTATTCGTAGAAGGCAACGCCGACCAATGCCTTGCCACCGGCGACGCGCACGGCATCGAGACCATCGGCGTGGACCATCGCCTGCGCCGCCTTGTGGTCCACGAGAAACAACCCCATCCACTGCGAGTCGTCGTAGTACAGGATGGGTAGCGCCACCGGCCCTTCGCTCGTCGCGACGGTCGTCTGCGGATACTGGAAGAACGGATCGGCGGACCACGCGGTCACGGTCACACTCCCATCGAATGGTCGGCATCCAGTAGCTGGCCCTGCCAGTCTTCCACGAGCGACAGCCGGTTGACCTGATTGGTGCCCTCGAAGATCCGCGTGAGCCGCACATCGCGGAAGATCTTCTCCACGCGCTGTTCGTGCAGCACGCCGTGGTCGGCCACGAGGTCCATGGCCATCTCGCACACCCGCTGCGCCACATCCGTGGCGTGGAACTTGGCCAGTGACGCGTGCAGCTGGCGCGGCCGCCACGCATGGCGCGCCTCCTGCCACACGAGCGCGCGGATGGCGCGCGTCTCGGCCACCATCGTGGCGAGCTGCAGCTGCACCTCCTGATAGTGGACCAGCGGCTTGCCGCCCAGCGTGTAGCGCCGCGCAAAGTCCAGCGCGGCCTCGGTGGCGGCACGCGCAAGGCCCACGCCCATGGCCGCCACGGGAATGCGCGAAGCGTTGAGCGTGGCGCGATTGATGGCCCACCCCTGCCGCAGCGCGCCGACCACGCGCGCGTGCGGCACAAAGACGTCGACGAATTCGAGCTCGGCCGCGCCCGAGGCGCGCATGCCCATCTTCCGCTCGGTGCGCGCACCCCTGAATCCCGGCGTTGCCGCATCCACGTGAAAGCAGGTCCACGACTCCATGCCCTCGCCCTGCAGCGCTGCAAAGACGGTCACCGACGTGGCAAGGTCGCCGCCGCTGATGTAGCACTTGCGACCATTCAGCAGCCAGCCGCCTGCGGTGGGAGTCGCCACCACGCCCGGGCGATACGTCGCGGCACCGTGCCCGTCTTCGGCGTCGGAACCCGCGCCGGGTTCGGTGATGGCAAACGCCATCAGGTGCGGATCGCCACGCTCGCAGCGCCGGTACACCGATGGCAGGTCGACGAGGAGCTGGCGCGCATTGCCGGCGAGGAGCAGCGGCATGGCGCCCAGATGGTGCGCCGAGAGCAACAGCATCAGCCCGCCGCACGATCGACTGAACTCCTCCACGATCACGCTGCATTGCCAGATGGCGGGATACGCCAGCGTGCTCCACGGCATGCTGCCAAGCGGACGCGGCAGGAAATAGCTGAGCCAGCCCTGACGGCCTGCCTCGCGCAGCAAGGCGCGCGCGTCCGGATGGCACTCGCCCGGCGCAAGGTGCGGCGCGAGGTCGAGCGCGTCGGCGATGGGCGCCATGTGGCGTTCGGCGAAGTCGCGTGCTCGGCGGCGCTGGCGCGCCAACGGCCACGGCAGCCGCGCAAAGTCCGTGTCCCAGAGGTCGCGCACCGCGTAGTTGGAGAGCAAGCGACCCACGGGCGGGAGATCGCGGTACTTCGCGTGCGGAGAGAGGGGGTGTTCGGGCGGCAGATGGCCGTCGAGATGGCCGTCACGCTTGGGCGCGTTCATGCGAAGACCTCCGCCCATCCGGCCACGAAGGCGTGTGCGGCCAGCACGCCGCCACCCTGCAGCTTGAGCACGTTGAGGTCGCGGAGAATCTTCTCCGGCCCGGCATCGCTCATGTAGCCAATGCCGCCGTGCACCTGCACCACCTGATTGGCCGCGTCGCACAGCATCGGGTGCAGTGTCGCGCGCGCCGAAGCGACCGCGCCGAGGTCGATGTCATCGATGGCCGCACCGAAGCTCGCGAGCGCGAGGTCAGCCTGGCGTCGCGCGCCGTCGATGTCACTGAGCATGCGCTGCACGGCAGGGTGGCGCGCGATCAGCACGCCGCCTTGCTGACGCATGGCAGCGAACGCGACCGCCATCTGCTGGCCGCGTTCCAGCGCCCCGACGGCGATGGCGAGCAGCCCAAGCCAGTCGAGCGCGAGGGCGTGCGCGAGGGCGTGCAGCGCGGTGGCGTCGTCGTGCGGTAACGCGACGCTGGCAGGTGCGACGTCACGCACCGTGAACGCGGCGAGCTCGTCGAGGCCGTGCTGGGCGCGGCACTGCGGCGCGTCCAGTTGCTCGCGGTCCACCAGACGCCATGCGAAACGTCCCTCGTGCCACGCCGGCCACAACAGGGTGTTCCACGCGCGCGGCGCAATGACGGTGGTGGCGCACGACTGGCGATCAAGCCAGTCGGCCATCAGCCGCGCATCATCGGCGCCTGCTGGCGCAGCATCGGACGGTGCTCGGCGGAGCCAGTGTGCGAGGCTCGTGCGCGCGAGGCCGTAGTGCCCCGTGGGCGCGAGCGCGAGATCGAGCGCGCCGGACGCATGGTGCGTGATCCCAAGGTGCGTCGCCAGCCTGTGCGCGAGCGCGGTGCGGTGCCAGGCGAAGGCCACACCGGCGTTGGCGTGACCAATGTGCCGGAGCGCGCCAATGCTGAACGCCATCGAGGCGGCATTGGCGGGATGCTCCCACAGCGCACAGCCCTCGTCGCCCAGACTCGGCAGCACCCCCAGCGCCTGTGCCTCGCTCGACAGCGTGGCGAGCTGGTCGTCGCCCATCGGACGCTCCGGGCGCGCAGCGGCCGTGGCCACGCGTTCGCGCGCAAAGCGACCAACCTCGGCGAGCATCAGCTGGGTGTCGTCGTGGCCGATGATCATGGCGGATGGCAGGCGAGGGTGATGCGGGAGGCCCGTGGACTCGCCAAAGGTACCGCCATTCTGCGACGAGGGAACACCGCGGGGCGGCAATTGTCAGGGGCGGCGCATCGGACGCGGTCGCGGGTCGCCACGGCGCGGGGTACTATAGAAGGCACTCGTTTCGCGTCCCGTCCACCACACCCTGTCCCTTCCCGTGCACCCCGCCATGTCGATCACACGCCGCGGATTTCTCCAATCGTCATCCCTCGCCCTCGCCGCCACCGCGCTCGACTGGCGTTCCCTGCTTGCCCAAGGCGCGATGGGGCGCCAGCCGGACCTGTTGACCGTCGTACGCGGCACCGTGGGCACATTCACCGGGCGCGGCGGCACCATCGGCTGGCACATCGACGGCGCAAGCGCCGTCGTCATCGACTCGCAGTTCCCCGACACGGCCAAGACGTGTCTCGATGCGGTGCAGGCGCGCACGGCAGGGCGCTCGCTCGACTTTCTGGTCAACACGCACCACCACGGCGACCACACCGGCGGCAACGGCGTGTTTCGGCCGGCGGCGACGCACATCCTCGCGCAGGCCAACGTGCCCCGCCTGCAGCGCGAGGCGGCCGCGCGCGCCACACAGGCTGCGGCCGCCAGTGCACCGCCGCAACCCGAGCCCGTGGTGGCCGACATCACCTTCGAGACGACGTGGCGCCAGCCCGTGGGTGGCGAGGTGCTGGCACTCAAGTACTACGGCGCGGCGCATACCGGCGGCGACGCCACGGTGACCTTCGAGAAGGCCAACGTCGTGCACGCCGGGGACCTGGTGTTCAACCGGCGGCATCCCGTCATCGATCGGCCCGGCGGCGCGTCCATTGCGCACTGGCAGGTGGTGCTCGACAACATCGTGCGCGATCACGACGCGGGCACCATCTACATCTTCGGCCACGCCGGACCGAACTTCGCGGCAACGGGGAGCCGCGCGGACTTGCTGTACCACCGCGATTATCTGGCGGCGCTGCTCGAGTTCGTGCGCGGCGAGATGAAGGCCGGCAAGCCGAGGGAGGTGATCGTGAAGATCACCGACCCGCTCACGGGCTTCCCTGATCACGGCCCGCTGATCGAACGCGTGCTGGCGGCGGCGTACGACGAACTCGCGGGATAGCTGCCGCTTCGCACTGGCCCTTATCTGTGGCACACCATCGATGGCCGGGCATGCGGATGGACAGCATGCCCGGCCATCGACGAATTGCGTGATAACTATAGCGCGAACGGTCCGGGCATATAGATTGTTGTGATCGTTTCTTCGCAGGCCAACGCTCGACCATTCCGGGGTTCAGGTGAACATGCCTGCACCGTCGGCCGACGCCTGGACACATGACCGAACCGCTGCAGCGTCGTTACGCCGTACCATCGCCCGCACACGCACCCGGCGCGATGCTCCACACCGACTGCGAACTCGTCGGTGTGCTCGTCACCCACGACTGGCGACGGCTCGTTGCGCTCAGTCCCATCCCTGCCGGGCGACGCATCTTCGTCATCACGGGCCGCGAAACCCCCACGCCCACGCGCTACTCCGTGCAGGTCGGCAAGGGTTTGCATCTCGACCAGGACGACGCGCACGACATCACCGAAGTGGTGCGGCGCTACTGCTGGCGCTACATGGACCATGATTGTGATCCGACGACGGTCATTCGCAACCGCTCCGTCGTCGCCCGCCGTGACATCGACGCCGGCGAAGGCATCACGTTCAACTACAATACCACCGAGTATGAAGTCGCCGAACCGTTCCACTGCAAGTGCGGCAGCGCACTCTGCATGGGGACGGTGCGCGGTGCCAAGTACTTGACGGACGCGCAGCGCGTGCTGCTCGACCAGTGGCTGGCCGACTACCTGCGCTGACCCAGCGCGTGCGTGATGGCCGCGTCGGCCAGCGGCGCCATCACACGATACCCCGCCTCGTTGGGATGCACGCCGTCGGCTGACAGCGCGGCCGGCAACCCGCCGCGCGCATCGGCCATCGCCGTGTGGTAGTCGAGATACGTCTCGCCGACGGACTCCGCGTAGCGCTTGATCCACGCATTGAGCGCCATGATGGTCGGCGCGGGTTCGAGGCCGCGCTTCCACGGGTAGTCAAAGACCGGCAGCACCGACGACAGCACCACGCGAATACCGTGCTGCCGTGCGACTTCGGTCATCGCCTCCAGGTTGTCTTCGATCATGGCGAGACTCGACGCCCCGGTGTTGCCCGCAATGTCGTTGGTGCCAGCGAGGATCACGACGACGGCGGGCTGCAGTGCCACCACGTCCTGATGAAAGCGCACCAGCATCTGCGGCGTCGTCTGCCCACTGATGCCTCGGCCGACGTACGGCTTGCCGGGAAACATCGCCGGAAAGGAAGCCGCCCACGCGTCGGTAATCGAGTTGCCGTAGAAGACCACGCGCCGCTCGCCGCTCGCGGGTGCCCCCAGCGCGGCGTTGGCCGCTTGGTAGCGGCGCAAGCCAGCCCAGTCATTGCGCAGACGTTCGAGCGCGGCGGAGTCGCGGGTGGCTTGGGACGACGGCGCGGACTGCGCCGAGGCCAAGGTGGTGCACGCGCAGAGGAGCGCGAGGACGACGCATCGGGACACTGCCGTAGCTCCTGATGGGGAGGTGGGATTGAAGATACGAGGTGAGGGCAGAGTGCGGGGCCTTGGTGGGGAGTGATGTGTGGGGGGGTGGGGTCGGGCGAGGAGAGGTCTGGTCCCTCCGCCCTCCACCTCCACTCGTTCCCCCACACCACACCCCCGCACCCTGCGCTCCTCCATCAGTTTGCAGCTGCCGAATACCCGTCCGCATGAATGTCCATCACCGCCCGCCCCGATGGATCCGCCATCTTTGCAAACGCCGCATCCCACGCCAGCGCGGTCTCCGTCGAGCACGCGACGCTGCGCTCCCACGGCACGCAGTTGACGGCGGTCGCGCTCGGAAAGTGGTGCTCGAACAGCTGACGGTACAGGTACGCCTCCTTGGTCTCGGGCGTCTTCACCGGAAAGCGCTCCGCCGCGCCGCGCAGCATGCTGTCGCTCACATCGCGCTCAGCCGCGGCCTTGATGCCGTCGATCCACGAGTAGCCCACGCCGTCGGAGAACTGCTCCTTCTGGCGCCACAGCACCGCGTCCGGAATCACACCGCGGAATGCGTTGCGCAGCGGGAACTTCTCGATGGGGCGCGGATGCGCCGCATTGCGCGGCAGTTTTGCCGAGGGATCCATGCGCATGGCGACGTCGAGGAAGTCGCGGTCGAGAAATGGCACGCGCACCTCGACGCCCCACGCCGCGCCGGCCTTGTTGGCGCGCGCGCAGTCGTACAAATGCAGCTTCTGCAGCTTGCGCACGCACTCGGCGTGCAGCTCCGCGCCGTCCGGCGCCTTGTGGAAGTAGAGATAGCCGCCGAAGATCTCGTCGGCGCCCTCGCCGGAGAGCACCATCTTGATGCCCATCGCGCGGATCTTGCGCATCAGCAGGTACATCGGCGTTGACGCACGAATGGTCGTGATATCGAACGTTTCGAGGTGGTAGATGACGTCGGTGAGCGCGTCGAGCCCTTCCTGCACCGTAAAGTGGATCTCGTGGTGGATGGCGCCGATGTGCTCGGCCACCAGCCGCGCCGGCGCCAGATCGGGCGCGCCCTCCAGCCCCACCGCAAACGAGTGGATGCGCGGCCACCAGGCAGGAGCGACGCCGCCCTCCTCCACACGCCCTTCGCGGTACTGCGCCGCAATCGCTGCCACCAGGGATGAGTCCACCCCGCCCGAGATGAGCACCCCGTAGGGCACGTCGCACATCAGCTGTCGGCGCACTGCGCCCTCGAGCGCCTCTCGCAACACCACGGCGTCATAGGGTGCGTCGGGCACGAGCCCGGGTGCCGCCCACGCCGGATCGTAGTAGCGCTGGAAGCCCGCGTCCGCCTGGTGCCCCGTCATGAAATGTCCCGGCGGCACCTCGCGAATCCGCTCGCACTGCCCCACCAGCGCTTTCATTTCCGACGCGACAAACAGGTGCTCGTGCTTGTCCCAACCCACATAGAGCGGAATCACCCCGATGGGATCGCGCGCAATGAGCCACGTGTCGCGCGTGGGGTCGTGCAGCACAAACGCGAAGATCCCGTTCAACCGGTTCAGGAAGTCCTTCGGCGCCATCTCGTCGTAGAGGTACAGGATGACCTCGCAGTCCGAGAACGTCTGGAAGTCGTGCAACTCCGCCAGTCCGCGCCGCAGTTCCATGTGATTGTAGATCTCGCCGTTGACGGCCAGCACCGTCCCCCGCCGCGTGTCGACCAGCGGCTGCGCACCGTGCTCGACGTCCACAATCGACAGCCGCTCGTGCGCGAGAATGGCGCGGTCATCGCTGTAGATGCCACTCCAGTCGGGCCCGCGGTGCCGGATCCTGCGCGCCAGCGTGAGCGCCTGGCGCCGGAGCTCCGCGCCGTGCGACTGCGCCGGATCGATGTTGAGGATGGAGAGGATGCCGCACATGGAAGACTCCCTAAAAAAGAAAAGCCCCCGATCCGCGTGGGCGAATCGGGGGTGGTCCGGGTGATCTGGTCGCTACACGACGCCCTCACCGGCCCACGCGCGATTCGCGCGAAGGTTCCGATTATTGGGATTGCGGTTGGCCCGCGGCAGGATGGAGGTCGTCATGGTTGTTGAAGAAGAGTATCGGCGTGCGAGGGCAATGGTCAAGCGCCCAGCCATGGCGCCCAGCCATGGCGCCCAGCAATGGCGCCCAGCCATGGCCGCACCGCCAGCGCCGCGCACCCTGACGCGCCAATGGTCGACGGCCGAGGCGGGAACGCCGCGCACGCGCGACGCGTTTACTGCGCACATGGCCCAGTCGACATTCATTAACTACGTGCTCTACCAAACCGGGTGGTTCGCCTGCATTCTTGGCGCCGCTTGGCACCGGCCGCTCAGCGGTCTGGCTATCGCCGGCGTGCTCACGGCGTGGCACGTCTGGCACGCCACCGACAGGGCCGTCGAGGCCCGGCTCGTGGCCCTCGCGCTGGTGCTAGGCCTGGCCGTGGAAGCGTTTCAGGTGTGGAGCGGCACGTACCGCTTCACGTCGGGTGTGGTGGTCGCCTGGATGTCGCCGCCGTGGCTCCTCGCGATGTGGGGGCAGTTCGCCACGACGTTTCGGTTCAGCATGCGCCACCTCATGACGCATCCGGCGCGCGCGGCGCTCTTCGGGATCCTCGGTGGACCCATTGCGTTTCTTGCCGGCGAACGCCTTGGCGCCGTGACCTTGCAGCCGCCGCTCGCGGCGGGGCTAGCCCGGCTGGCGGTCACGTGGGGCATGACGCTGACCGTGCTGGCGTTCGCCGCGCGCCGGTCCACGCCGCCCTCGCTCGACGTGCGCTACAGGCCGCGGCCGCTCAGCTGGCGCGGCGGGCGGCGCTCCTGAAGTTGTGCAGGTGCTGTGCGCGCACGAACTCGCGCAGGGCGACCTCCGACAGCGCGCCGGTGTCCGTGAAGTAGCGGCCAAACGGGTGCTGCCTGCCCATCTGCAAGCCGAGCACCACGTCGCGCTGGTAGGGCGTCAGCACGCCAAGGCGCAGCGCCGCCTCGCCCAACCGCTCGCCGGGGCGCTTGTTCGACAGCACCGTGGCGATGGTGCTCGCACGCAGGAATCCCCGCTGCATGGCGAGCTGGCCGAATACCGGTCGCTGCACCCGTTGCGAGTGGATGGCGGCAATGAGCGCCTGCAGCGAAATGTGGCCGCTGTAGAACAGGAACTCGCCGAGTGGCAGTGCACGGTCGGGAAGCCGACCACTCCAGAAGTGCTCGGCGGGCTTCGGCGGCGGACGCTTGGGCGGCGGGGATGGGCGCGGGCTGGGACGCGCGGCCGGGCGTGGAGCTGGGCGCGCAGCCGCCTGGCGCGGCGATGTGCCGGTTCGTGGTGCCACGACAATCGGCGCGCTGGCACGCTGGGCGAGATACCGGCGGAGCAATTCATTGGCGGCGTTCACCTCCTGGAAACGGAGGGTCATCACGCCCGCGTCGAGCCCGGCGCTGCTGGCCCGGTCGGGGTGCGTCTCGGCGGCGCGCTTGCGGAAGACCTGCTTCACGAGGTCTTCGTGCAGGGTCTCGAGAAACTCAGCGCCGCGACCCACCGTGGCTCCAAAGAGCACCTGGCAGGCCGGCAGCAGCTCGTGGGTCGCAACACTCAAGGCACACCTCGCCGCGGGAACAACGCCGTCACTGCTGCAAGGACGACGCGCCGCAGGCAAGGGAAACGGCGCTCATTTCCCCCGGGAAGCCCGGTCAGTCGCTAGCCACCACCGGTCGGAGCGCCCGGGCCAAGACGGTAGGTCTCGCGCACCAGATCGTAGGCGAGGGCACGCGCCATCGCGTGCGCATCGTCGCGTTCGATGATGTGCCGGCAGACGAGTCCGGCCAGGAAGTTGGCATCGATGCGGCGCGAGAGGTCGTGGCGCGCCGGAATGGAGCAGAACGCCCGGGTGTCGTCGTTGAAGCCGGGAATGCCACTGAGCATCTTCGACACCGACATCGACGAGATGTTGACGATGCACCCCTACTTCTGCGCCGCCATGTGCTCGCCGAACACCATCGTCGGGATCACCGTGCCGTGGCAGTTCAGCCGCAGCACCGCATCGAGGGCGTCGACGGTCAGGTCACACGGCGACTTGCCGTGCCTGCTCGCGCGCGGAATGTTGCCGCCGGCGGCGTTGAGCAGGATGTTGATGCGCCCCCAGCGCTCGAGCACCGCAACACGCGCGCCAGCGCGAATGAGCGCCGCGCCCATTGCCGACGCCAACGCGCCGCCACCACCCGTGATCACCGCCACTCGGCCGGTCAAGTCGAACATCGCGTGGGCACTCACGGCTACTCCGTATCGAGAGGATGTGGCGCCCGTCGCGTCGCGCGATCGGGCGCCGGCACGATCAGCCAAGCGGGTGCGTCTTCGGGTTCCAGCGTTTCAGGTCGCGCCGCACGCCGTCGAGATGCGCCTGCATCCGGCGGCGGGCCAGCCCCGCGTCGCGGAGGCGCAGGGCGTCACGGATGCCGACGTGCTCCTCGTGGTCCGCCTCGCGCGAATCCTGGATGTCGATGATCATCCGCTGCTCGACCGAGAAGAGCCCCGTGATCACCTCGAGGAGCTGCGCCAGCACGGCGTTGCCCGAGGCAAGGGCGATCTGCCGGTGAAACGCCAGGTTGGTCCGGTTCAGTACATCATCGTTGGCGAGATTCTCGCGCGCGGTGGCCAGCAGCCGCGTGAGTTCGGCGACGTCGCGGCGGGACGCGCGGCGTGCGGCAAGCTCGACCGTGCGCACTTCGATGGGCATGCGCGCCTCGACGAGGTCGAGCAGCAGCTCCTTGGTGACCTCGCGCCCACGCACGGGATTCGGGATGACGAGCGCCGCGTCGCCGCCCCCGGCGACGAACACCCCCGACCCGTGGCGGATGGTCACGCGCTCCCCGATCACCAGGCGCTGCAGCGCCTCACGCACCGTGGGCGCCCCCACCTGGAACTCGCGGGCCAGCGCCGCGATGGTCGGCAGCCGGTCGCCCGGCGCATAGCCGCGCTCGACAATCAGCAGCTGCAACCGTTCCACGACGTCGTCGGCGAGCGTCGTGCGGAGCACGGGACGGATCGGTGGGCGGATCGGTGGGCGGATCGGGGCGCGCGGGCGGGCCGTGGGTGCGGTCATCTTGCGGTGATAATGTGATGCAATCATATTATGACTTACCGACGCTGGTACGCAAGGCCCCGCCCCGAGGAGACGACATGCTATCCGTACCGCAGGCCGCAGCGACAGGCGCACTGGACCTCGTCTCGCTTGGCGCCCTGGTGCATCGGCTCGACCCGGGCATCGTCCCGTTCCGCAAGGCGACGGAATGCCGCATTCACGTGAGTGGCGGCGAGTTCAACGTCGCGGCCAATCTCGCCGATTGCTTCGGCCTGCGCACGGGCATCGCCACGGCCATGGTCGACTATCCGGTTGGAGACCTCATCGCCGAACGCGTGCGGGCGATGGGCGTGGCGCCGTTCTACAAGCGCTTCGCGCACGACGGCGTTGCCGGCCCCAACATGGCCACGGTGTACAGCGACCGCGGCCACGGGGTGCGCGCTCCCGTGGTCTTCTACAACCGGTCCAACGAGGCGGCGGCGCAGCTCACGCCCGGCGACTTCGACTGGGACGCGCTCTTTGCCGGTGGCGTGCGCTGGTTCCACAGCGGCGGCATCTTCGCCGCGCTCGCCGAGGGCACCGGCGAGCTGATCATCGAGGCCATGCAGGCGGCACACCGCGCGGGCGCCATCACCAGCTTCGACCTCAACTATCGCGAGAAGCTGTGGAACCGGCGCGGCGGAGCGTCCACGGCCATCGATGTCGTCCGACGCATCGCGAGGCACGTTGACGTCCTCATTGGCAACGAGGAGGACCTGCAGAAGAGTCTTGGCATCCCCGGGCCCGACGTGGCGGCCACCACCGCGCTCGACCCGCAGGCGTTCTTCGGCGCCATCGAGCACGTGCGCGCCCTGCTCCCCAACGTGAAGGCCGTGGCAACGACCCTGCGCGAGGTGCACTCGACCAACCGGCACAGCTGGAGCGCCGTCGCTTGGGTCGATGGCGACAGGTATGTGGCGCCCACCTGCGAGCTCGATGTCATCGACCGCGTGGGCGGCGGCGATGGATTTGCCGCCGGGTTCATCTACGGCCTGCTCACCGGCACGCCGCCGGAAGAAGCGGTGCGGCTCGGATGGGCGCACGGCGCGCTGCTCACGACGTACCCGGGTGACACGACCATGGCGACCGTCGACCAGGTGCGTGCCTTTGCGCGCGGCGGTTCGGCGCGCATCCAACGGTAGGGCGCACCCATGCTCCATTTCGCCCGCGGCTCCGCAACGGATGCGCTGACGGAACGGGACGTGCGCGCGGCACTCGCCCAGGCCTTCGCCGCACTTGGTGATCGCCAGCGCGTGCTCGCCATTCCGCCCGATCACACGCGCATTCACTCGCAGGCCGGTCTGCTGACCCGCATCACCTGGGAGCACTACGGCGACCGGCTGGCCGATGTGCTCCCCGCGCTCGGCACGCACACACCCATGACGCCGCACCAGATCGGCGAGATGTTCGGCAACGTGCCGCTGGACCTGTTCCGCGTGCACGACTGGCGGCGCGACGTCGTCACACTGGGCGCCGTGCCGGCCGACTTCGTCTCCACCGTGTCCGAAGGCAAGCTCACGCAGCCCATCAAGGCCCAGGTGAATCGCCTGCTCGTGGAGGGCACGCACGATCTCATTCTCTCGTTCGGGCAGGTGGTCCCGCACGAAGTCATCGGGATGGCCAACCACAACAAGAACATCTTTGTCGGCACGGGTGGCCCCGAGGCGATCAACGGCAGCCACTATTTGGGCGCGGTGTACGGGATGGAGCGCATCATGGGGCGCGTCGACACGCCCGTGCGCCGCGTGCTCAACTACGCCGCGGAGCACTTCGCCAAACACCTCCCCATCGTGTACGGGCTGACGGTCATCGGGCAGGACGCGGGCGGCGGGCTCGTGTTGCGCGGCCTGTTCATCGGCGACGACGACGAGTGCTTCCGGCTGGCCGCGGCGCTGTCGCTGCAGGTGAACTTCCAGATGCTCGACGCGCCCCTCGACAAGGTCGTGGTATATCTTGATCCCGCCGAGTTCAAGAGCACGTGGCTCGGCAACAAGAGCATCTACCGCACGCGCATGGCCATCGCCGATGGCGGCACGCTCATCGTGCTCGCACCGGGGCTCACGGAGTTCGGCGAGGACCGCCAGATCGACGCGCTGATTCGCAAGTACGGCTACGTGCACACGCCCGCGGTGCTGCGCGCGGTCGAGGAGAACGACGACCTGCGCGCGAACCTGAGTGCCGCCGCCCACCTCATGCACGGCACCTCCGAGGGGCGCTTCAACATTGTCTACTGCCCCGGGCACCTGACGCGTGAGGAGATCGAGGGGGTGCACTATGGGTACGGCGACCTCGACGCGATGATGCGGCGCTATGACCCCGCGCACCTCACGGACGGCGTCAATCGCCTGGCCGACGGCGAGGAGATCTACTTCATTTCGCAGCCCGCACTCGGGCTCTGGGCGTACCGGGGCCGCTTCTCGTGAAGGTCGTCGCCGACGACAAGATCCCGTACCTCAAGGGCGTCCTCGAACCGTACGCCACCGTCGCGTACGTCGACGGCCGCTCCATCGCGCCGCACCACGTGGCCGACGCCGATGCACTCATCGTGCGCACGCGCACGCGCTGCGATGCGGCGCTCCTCGCGCAGTCGCCGGTGCGGTTCATCGCCAGCGCCACCATTGGCTTTGATCATATCGACACGGCGTTCTGCGCGGATCGCGGCATCGCGTGGACCAATGCGGCCGGCTGCAACTCGTCGTCGGTGCAGCAGTACGTGGGCGCCGTGCTCGCGCTGTTCCGCCGTACGCAGCACCTCCGCTTTGCCGACACCACCATCGGCATCGTCGGCGTCGGCCACGTCGGCTCCAAGGTCGAGCGCCTGGCCCGCGCACTCGGCATGCGGGTGCTCCGCAACGACCCGCCGCGCGCCCGACGCGAGGGCGACGCGGGGTTCGTGTCGCTCGACCATGTGGTCGCCGAGGCCGACATCATCACGTTCCACGTCCCGCTGCAGCGCGCGGGTGACGACCGCACCTTTCATATCGCCGACGCCGCACTGCTCGCGCGGCTGCGCTCCGGCCAGATCCTGATCAACACCTCGCGCGGCGAGGTGATCGACACCCCCGCGCTTGTCGCCCTCCTGCGGCGCTCGCCCCTGCGCGCCTGCGTGCTCGATGTCTGGGAGAATGAACCGGCGATCAACCGGGAGCTGCTCGCGCTCGTCGACGTGGCCACGCCGCACATCGCGGGCTACTCGGCGGACGGCAAGGCCAACGGCACGGCGATGAGCGTGCAGGCGGTCAGTCGCGCGTTCGGCCTTCCGCTCGACGCCTGGGCCCCCACCGACGTGCCGCTGCCGCCCGACACCGCACGGCGCGAGGACTGCGCCAACCGCGACGCCGAGGATGTCCTTGGCGCGCTGCTTGCCGCCACGTACGACATCATGGCGGATGACCGCCTGCTGCGCGCACTGCCCGACACGTTCGAGCAACAGCGTACGGCGCATCCGCTGCGACGCGAGTGGCCGCTCTACACCGTCTCGCTGCCGCATGCGACGCCCGATCTGGCGCGCCGCGTCGCCGACCTTGGATTCATCGTTACCCCGTGACTCTTGCGACCAAGAAGGGAACTCCTGATGCCTGCTCAAGCTGATATCGGCCTCGTCGGACTGGCCGTGATGGGTGAGAACCTCGTCCTCAACATGGAGAGCCGCGGCTTCACCGTGGCCGTCTTCAACCGCTCGGTCGACAAGGTGACGGCCTTCGTGTCGGGGCGCGCCAAGGGCAAGCGCATCATTGGCACGTCGTCCATCGGCGAGCTCGTGAGCTCGCTCAAGACGCCGCGCAAGGTGATGCTGATGGTCAAGGCCGGCAAGCCGGTGGACGAGTTCATCGAGCAGATCATCCCGCACCTCGCGCCGGGTGATATCGTGATCGACGGCGGCAACTCGCACTACCCCGACACCATCCGCCGTACGCAGTACCTCGAGTCCAAGGGTTTCCTGTTCATCGGCACCGGCGTGTCGGGCGGCGAAGAAGGCGCGCTGCTTGGCCCGTCCATCATGCCCGGCGGCTCGCCCGCCGCGTGGCCGCACGTGCAGCCGATCTTCCAGGCCATCGCGGCGCGCGTCGACGACGGCACGCCCTGCTGTGACTGGGTGGGCAATGACGGCGCCGGACACTTCGTGAAGATGGTACACAACGGCATCGAGTACGGCGACATGCAGCTCATCTGCGAAGCCTACCAGATGATGCGCGACCTGCTCGGCATGTCGGCCCCCGAGATGCACGAGGTGTTCAAGGCGTGGAACACCGGGCCGCTCGACAGCTACCTCATCGAGATCACGCGCGACATTCTCGCCACCACCGACACCGACGGCGCGCCACTGGTCGATCGCATTCTCGACACCGCCGGCCAGAAGGGCACCGGCAAGTGGACGAGCGTCGTGTCGCTCGACCTCGGCACGCCGCTCACGCTCATCAGCGAGGCCGTGTTCGCACGCTGCCTCTCGGCCGCCAAGGACGAACGCGTGACCGCGGCCCGCACGCTGCGCGGGCCCACTCGCGTGTTCACCGGCGACCGCACCGCCTTTCTCGACGACCTCGCCAAGGCGCTGTACGCGTCCAAGGTCGTCTCATACACGCAGGGCTATGTGCTGCTTCGTGCGGCGGCGGCCGAGTTCGGCTGGGACCTGAACTACGGCAACATCGCGCTGCTCTGGCGCGGCGGCTGCATCATCCGCTCGGTCTTCCTTGGCAGCATCAAGCAGGCATTTGACCGCGACGCGCAGCTGACCAACCTCATGCTCGACCCGTTCTTCCGCGACACCATCGCCGAGGCGCAGGAGGCGTGGCGGCGCGTCGTATCGACGGCCGTGCTGCATGGCATCTGGACGCCCGCAATGGCAACGGCGCTCAGCTATTACGACGGGTACCGGTGCGAGCGGCTGCCCGCCAACCTGCTGCAGGCGCAGCGTGACTACTTTGGCGCGCACCAGTACGAGCGCACGGACCGCCCGCGCGGCGCGTTCTTCCACACCAACTGGACGGGCCGCGGCGGCGACACCGCAAGCTCGGCGTACACGGTGTAGCGCCGTCGACTGCGGGGTTACTGCTGCGGCCGCCCCGCGAGCCGCGCCTGCGCCCGACCCAGCCACACCCCGAGCATCATCCAGACGCCCGCAATCGGCACCGCCGCGAAGGCAATCCCCGAGATGCCAAGCCCGAGTGCGGCAAGCCCTGCGTAGCCCCACGCCCCCACCTGGTCTCCCGCGCGGTACACAAACGTCTCGATGAAGTTCTTCGCCTTGTACTTGTCCTCGCGCGGCACCACGGTGAACAGGATCTCCATGGCCGGGTTGTTGAGCGCGAAATTGCCCGCGCGCCGCGCAATGGCGAGCGTCGCCACCGTCAGGAACACCGGCCACGTGCCCAGCGCAGCGAAACCCACGAGGCTCACGAACGGCAGGAACGCGAGCGACGCCGCCAGCCCGAGCCAACGGATGAGCCGGCCGGTGAGGAAGATCTGCGTCACCAGCGTGAGCGACTGCACCACCAACTCGACACGCGCCATCACCGCCGTCCGCGCCGCGCGGTCGGCGAACGCCTTGCCTACAATATCCGTCTGCTCGAAGTACAGGATGGTCGAGCCCATCGTCAGCAGGATCAGGAACGCCGAGATGCCAAGCAGATACGGCGACTTCACCACGTGCGTGAGGCCGGCCCACAGGCTGCCACCAATCGGCGCGTCATCGCGCAGCGTCACCGGACGATCCGCCGTGCCCAGGCGCGCCGGAAAGCGCATCACGCACAGCACGGCCAGCTCAATGAGTGCCGCCGAGAGCAGCAGCAGGTTGGGCGTGCCGATCCGTGGCGCCAGCGCGGCGGTGGCCGCCGAGCCCAGCACCGAGCCCAGCGTACCGCCCACGGCGATGAAGCCAAAGAGCCGCTTGGCCTGCTCGCTGCGGAACGAGTCGGCCATGAAGGCCCAGAAGATCGACACGACAAACAGGTTGAACACGCTCGTCCACACAAAGAACGCCCGACCAATCCAGATATCGCCCGCCGACCCTTCCACCGGCGCCACGAACGTCATCAGCGCATAGAAGACCAGGATGTTGGCGACGAAGAAATGGTACGTGATCGCGATGAACTTGCGCGCCGCAAAGCGCACGACGAGTGCGGCGAACAGTGGATTGGCGAGCAGCACCGCAGCGAGCGTGCCCGCAAAGAGGAACGGCAGCTTCGACACGCCCGTCGCCACCGCCACCGCCTCGCGCAGCGGGCGCAGCACGAACCATCCGCTGAGCACGAAAAAGAAGTACGCGAACGACACCAGCATCGTGCGCACTTCATCGGGCCGGACGTCCACCGCACGCCGTAGCAACGCGTGCAGCCGCCCCGACGACGCCTCCGTCAACCGTTCCCCCCGCCCTGCACCTTCGCGTGCCACGCGGCCAGCACCTCGGCCTCCCGCTTCATGTCGAGCCCGTTGATCTCGCCACGCAGCGTGGCGTCCTGATCGGCCTGGGGCCGCGTGCGGTGCCAGTCGAGCGTGGTCTTGGCCGTGTCAGCGAGCGACCGGAACGTGAGCCCCGCCGCAAGCGCCTTGGCCGCGCTGCGCCGCTGGTAGCCCGCGGTGTTTCCGTACGGTGGCTGCCACACCGTCATGTGGCGCCACGGACGCACGCCCTGCTCCTGCAGGAACTCCCACGGCACCCACGTAAGGCGCCCCGGCGTCGCGGTAATTGCCTTCACGCCATAGAGCATCTGCGCAATGGTCATCGGCTTCTCGGGGCCAATCACATTGTATGTCCCGAACGCGCGCGCCTCGGCCATGCGCACCGAGAATTCGGCGAGGTCGCGCACGTCAATGAACTGGCACGGATCGTCCGGCTTGTCGGGGGCAAGAATCTCGCCGCCCGCGTCGAGGCGCGCCGGCCAATACGTAAATCGGTCGGTGCGATCGAGCGGCCCGACAATGAGACACGGACGCACCACGGTCCACATGCCCGGGTAATTCTTCGCCACTTCCTGTTCGGCCTTCACCTTGAGCGGGCCGTAGTAGCGCGAGGCGTGCGCCGGGTCGAGCGTGTACGGATCGATGTCCGCCGGCAGCACGCCCACCGGACTGGTCTCGTCGAGCCCGATGATGCTCTGGTCGCTGTACACCGACGTCGTCGACTGGAAAATGTAGTGCTTCACGTGGCCGGCGAGGTGCTGCGCCGCATTCCGCACCCACCCCGGAAACGTCGTCGGGTTGTCGAGCACCACGTCGAAGCTCCTGCCCTGCAGCGCACTCGTGTCGTTGTTCAGGTCGCCAATCAGTTCTTCTGCCACACGTCCCTTGAACAGGCCCGGGCGTGTCTTGTTGCGATTGAACAGCGTCACGCGATGCCCGCGCGCAATGGCGTACTCCACCTGCTCGGGGCCGGTGAAGCCCGTGCCGCCAAGGATCAGGATGTTGAGCGATGCGCGCGCCTTGGCGACCGGCTGCGGCAGGAGAAACGGATCGTACTGACCCAGCAGCTCTCTCGGGAGGTTAGTGAGCCCCAGCGCGCCGCCTATCGCGGCGCCCGTGCGCAGGAACGAACGGCGGCTAGTCATTGTCCGGCCCTCCCTGTGGTCTGGCTCGCCAGGCGGCAAGCACTTCGGCTTCCTTGGCCGCCGATATGCCGGCGATGGCACCATCGGCGAGCGACTTCAACTCTGCGTCGGTGCGCGCCTTGTTCCAGGCCAGCGTGTCGGCCGCCGTGACCGCGAGCGGACGGAACGTGAGTCCCTTGGCAACAGCGCGGGCGTTGCTGCGCTGCATGAAGCCCGCGGTCTCTCCCGTTGGCGGCATCCACACCGGCATGTGGCGCCATCCGCGCACGCCGTGCGCCGCGAGGAACTCGGCCGGAATCCACGTGAACTGCGCCCCCGCGGTCGTCACCGCCTTGATGCCGTAGAGCAGTTCCGACATCGGGCGCACGAGGCCCACGGCGTTGAACGTGCCGAACACCTTCTGCTCGGCGAGACGCACCATCCACTCGGCCAGGTCGCGCGAGTCGATCCACTGCGTCGCGTCGTTCGGTGTGCCCGGCGCCACCACGTCGCCGCCGCGATCGATGCGCGCCGGCCAGTAGGTGAACCGGTCGCTGCGGTCGAGCGGCCCCACGATAAGCCCCGGCCGCACCACCGTGACGCGCCCCGGGTACTGCCGTTCCGCCTCCTGCTCGGCGTACGTCTTGAGCGCCCCGTAGTACTTGCCCGCGTTCTCGCGCACCAGCGTGTACGGATCCAGGTCGGCCGGCATGGGCGTGGTGCCGTCGGACTCGTCCATGTTCGGCCGGCTGTTGTCCGGGTACACCGACTCCGTGGAGATGAAGATGTAGTGCCCCACGTGGCCTTTCAGGTGCTGCGCGGCATTGCGCACCCATGCCGGAAACGTCGTCGGGTTGTCAAACACCACGTCGAACACCTGGCCCTTGAGCGCGCTCACGTCGTCATTGAGGTCGCCGATGAGCTGCTCGACCTTGCCCTTGAAGAAATCCGGCCGCGTACGGTTGCGGTTGAACAGCGTGACCTTGTGGCCGCGCGCCAACGCGTATTCCACCTGTTCGGGGCCGGTAAATCCCGTGCCACCGAGGATGAGAATGTTGAGGGGCATCTGCCGCGACTCCTGTCGAGCATGAGTGGGCGCAGGCCGGGATTGCGACCGGCGATCGGGTAAGTCTACAGCGCGACCGGTGGGAGCGCACGCGTTGGTGCTCACAGCGTTGGTGCTCACAGGCCAATCGTGATCCGGACCGAGCGTCCGGCCGCTGCAGCCAGTGGTTGCAGGAACAGCGGGGATCCGATCACCGTTCCGATGTTCAGCACCGATCGCGACCCGGTGAGGTTGACCACCTGCAGGCCCACGTTCCAGTGCAGCGTGATGGACGAGTCGCTGCCTGGCAACCGCAGCGCCATGCGGCGATTCGCGTACAGGTCCATCGAGTGGAACGACGGCAGGACGCCGCTGTTGCGCGCGCGTCCACCGCGGTCGGTGTACAGGCCGTTGCCTTCCGCATCGACACCGGAGGTGACGTTTACCGGCACCGGGCCGCGCCACGTGTCGATCAGCGTGAGCGTCGTTGACGCGCCGAGCTTCAGTCTGGCCGTCGCGGTCAATCCATGCCGCGGTGTACCCGCGGCGGGACCCCATTCCGCCGCGAGGTCACCCTGACGCGCCGGGAACGACGACGCGCCGTCGGTGTTGTCGCGTGTGGTCGACACATCGTACGTCGCCGACAGATCGATCATGCCCGTCGCGTACCGCGCCCGCAGTTGCAGCCGCTGCTCGCGCGACCCGCGATTTGACTCAAGCATGTCAATCCAGCCCGCGGGCGACGCCAGCCGGCGCGAGCCGAGTCGGTGCATGCCAACGGTCCACGTGTACTCGCCGCCAATGCTCACCGGGCCCATCGGACGCTCGACGGACACCCTGCTGATCCAGTTGCGCGCGGGGGTCAGGTCGTCCGCACGGGCCGACACCAACCGTGTCGTGGCTGCCGCTCCGCCAGCGGAGACGTCGGCAAGGGCGGCATGCGCGGTCAGCGTCTGCTGTAGATGATTGCCATCGTGCTGCATCACCCGCAGGAAGAGCGCATTGGACCATTCGTCGACGAACAGTCCGGCGCCCGCCTTTAGCACGAACCCGCGCCACGTTGTCGCAGCGGAGACTCTCGGCGACACCAGCACCCCGCCCGCCGGCGACTGATAATCCGCGCGCAGGCCACCGCGTACCGACGCCGTCGCAGTCGCCAGCATGTCACCTTCGATGAACACGGCGGCCGTCGTGGACGCGTGGCGCGCGTTGCCCTGCCCCGTCGTCACGAGTGCCGTGCCCGTATGAGCGCCCACGGTCGTCGCCGACAGATAGTCACTCAGCGTGGAAAAAGTAATCTGCCCCGCCGCATTGGGCGTCAGCGTGCTGCGGTCATCGCTCCGCGTGATGCTCGTGCCGACGCTCACGGGATGCAAGCCGACGCTGAACTCCACCGCGTGCCGCATCGTCCACCGCGCGCGCTGCATGCGGTCCTGACTGACCGCTGCTCCTCCGTCGGCAAGGGTGCCCGGGACGATGATGCCCAGCGTGCGCGCATTGGCCTCGGCCCGCTCGCTGCTCCAGGTGGCCGCGATGCCGCCGGTGTACGTGTACAACTGGCCGGTCCTGCTGACCGTCGCATGGAACTCCCGCGCGTCGCTGCGTTGGCTCGACCCCGCGGCCGGCAGCGTCACGCCCGACACGTTGACGTTGGTGGCATCCGACGACAGCGCATACAGGGACGCGTCGGCGCGCCACGAACTGTCGCTGACGAACCCAAGGCTTGCCCCTTGCATGGCGCTTGCGCTCCCCGTGGACGCACTGCGCAGCGTCGCACGTGGCAGGTCACCCGTCGACGGGACAGCGGCCGCGATCGGCACATCGCGTCGCTGGTCGGAGCGCGTCACGTCAACCGTGAAACCAAGCGGCAGCCGCGGCACCGGCCCCATGAGCCCGGCGCTGCCCGAACTCGCCGATGCGGTCAGGCGCGAGTCGAGGCCGTCGCGCGCGCCGGGCCCGCGGGACAGCGAGACGTTTCGCAGACGGAGCACCCGCTCCGCGCCCTTGGTGGTGACGTCGATGCGCGTGGCCGTGCCGTCAGAGTACGCGGCCGAAAACGGGTCGCCGTTGATCGTGATCGACTGGATGCGGTCGGCCGGTGGCAGGTTATCAGCAGGAAGGCCATCGACGTAGATGCGCACCTCGCCGGTGCCAACTCCCGCGAGGCGACGCAGGTACGCCAGCAGTTCGGCGCCGCTCTCCGCCACCTGGCCGAGGTCGCCCGCCCCGAGCGAGACCGCGCCCAGTGCCCCGTGCGTAAGACCTCGTGCGCGCACCCCGCGCACGATCAGCGTGGGGAGCGTCGGAACGGTCAGCGTGTCGCCCGCGTGGCGCGACGCACCACGGGCTTGCGCCGCCGCCATGGTCGGCGCCACTGCGCACAACCACAGCAGGGCGACGCAGGCACGCACCACCACCCGCTACCCAGCGCCTAGCAGAACGGCGCGTGCGTGTTGGTTCTCGACGACTGCCAGCAGAAACTCCCGCCGCACGCTGGATTGTTATTCATGCCTTCATCACACGCGCCCGCAGGATTGTGCGAAATGCACGTGCACGACCCGCACGCGTTTTTCGTGGAGGCAAAGTCGCAGAATCCCTTTTCCGTGGTGCCCGACGTGCTCGCGGTCTTGAGCTGCGTTGCCGCATACCCCGCGCCGGCCGCCAGGCCAATCCACACGAGCGGCTTGCCCAAGCCTCCGCCACCACCCGACGCCCGCTTCACGCTCTGCGTGCCGTCGCACTTCCCTGCCAACTGCGGCAGTTCCGACTTGATGCTCTTGAGTTCGTCCGTCGCGTTCTTGAGTCGGGTGGTCGTCGCCTTCAAGAGCTGCAGGTCGCCCTCGGTGGCCTGGGTCAGCTTGTGCACCATCAGCACCGCATTGGCCGACTTGTACGCTTCGTGCCACGCCCATTCGTCGGCCGCCAGCAGCGTGGGTACCCAGGCCGCCGCGGCCGCCGCGGTGGTTGCCATCGTCCCCGGCAGCGCGACGGCAAGCTTGACCAGACCATGCGCCGCGATCTCGTGCGAGAGCTTGAGCGTCAACTCGAGGATCTGTCCCTTTACCGCGGGTGATCCCACCTCGTACGCGAGCTTGGCCTTGTCGAGCACCTCGATTGCAGAGGACACATCATTTGCCAATTCCACCTTGCTCGCCAGGTCCTTCGTCCCGATGCTCGGGATGTCGCCAAGCGCCTTGACCATCGCCACCGCTTCGGGCGTCAGCTTCTTCTTGAAGTCGTCAGCGACCTGCGACGCACCAGACGTTGCCACATTGCCAACCCCGGCAATGGCCGCGTCCACAAACTCGGCGCGTGCGCTCTTCATCACGTCATCAAAGAGCAGCTTGCGAAAGCTCCGCATGCCGTCGGTCAACTGCGCGGCCGGCAGGTTTCCCTGGGCCTCGAAGTCGGCCACCGTCTTCTCGAACCCGAAGTTGCGCATGATCGCCTTGTCCCGATCCACCTGCATGGTCAGTTCGGTGAAGCGATTCTGCAGGGTCGACGCCCGAGCACAGGATGCCGGATCGACGGTGCGCATGGGCGCTTCCGTGGCAGTTGCCGTGCCCGTTGCCAGAATGACGGCAAACAGCGCCGAGCGGTGGAGCGACATGGACGTCCTCCGAAGTCGAACGGAAAACCGCTACTACCTAGACTTCATAGGTACGACTTTTCCCGACACCGTGTCAAGCACACGCTGATCGCGCAGAATGCCACGTCGGCGCGCCGAGCGCGTAAGGCGTGGGCGGCCTGTCACTTACCGAGATGTTCGAGATGTGGCACTGTACACGCGACAGCGCGAGGCAACATCGATGTGACCGGTGCCACCCCGCGTGCATTTTGACTGGGAGTTACGGGGGAATCGGTCGATGATCAGCCTGTCGAAAACCACCGTGGCGACCGTCGCGCTGCTTGGCATCGCCGTGGTGGCATTTACGCTCACCGACCTCGTGCGCATCGAGCGGCGACTCAATCGCCAGGACGCCGAACTGGCGCGCTTGCGCGTGGCTGGCACTGCTGCCGCACCCGACGCACCGCCGGCGATCGCGACGATCAGCGTGAGCGGGCGGGACGGCCTCCACGCCCTGGGCCGAGCCGACGCGCCGATAACAGTGGTCGAGTTCACGGACCTCGAGTGCCCGTATTGCCGCCAGTTTCACACTACGGCGTTCGTGGAGATCAAGAAGAGGTACATCGATGCCGGGGTGGTGCAGTGGATCACCCGCGATCTTCCGTTGGACATTCACCCCCATGCACGCAAGGCCGCCGAGGCCGCGCGCTGCGCCGGCGATCAGGGAAAGTTCTGGGAGATGCGCCATGCGCTGCTCGACAACGCGAACCCGCCAACGCTGGAGCTGATCGTCAAGACGGCCGATGCCTTGTCGCTCGAGACGAAGGCGTTCACGGGCTGTCTCGACACCGGCAAGTATCAGGCGGCGATCGATCGGGACATCGCCGAGGCGACCATGCTCGGCGTTACGCACACGCCGACGTTCGTCGTGGCGCGCAGCGGGACCGACAGGATCTCCGGCGTCGTCCTGCTGGGCGCGCAGCCGTTCGCCAGGTTCCAGGTGGCGATTGACTCCGTGAGGAAGTAGCGGCGCTTCGACCGCACGCAGCAGCGGCACGCGATGGACGAGCGCCGAGTCTGCGCCCGTGCGCGGGCCGGCGGCGAATGTGTATTTTCCAGGCATCTCCCAACCTGTCTCACCCCGTCACCATTGCAGGTGTAGCCATGCGCATCGCGTTCGCCAGCGTCCTTCTCGCGCTCCCCGTGCTTGCGGTGCAGGCCCAGGACCCTGCGCGCCTCTCGCGCGATTCCATCATCAGTCTCGTCTCCAGCACCACGGGCGTGACCAAGGACGCCGCCTCGGTGGCGCTCGGCGAATCTCCGGCCGCGCTCAAGAAGGCGACCGACTACCTCACCGCGGTGAAGGTCATCGGCCTGGCGGCGAGCGCCCGCGACGAGGATGCCATGGCGCAGACCGTGGACTGGGCGCTCGGCAAGGTGGCCGACGTGGCGCTCGACGGCACCGCGGCCGGCACGGTGCTCACCGGCGTCACCGCCTACAAGACCGCACTGGAACTCACGCGCGACATGATCGTGAACCCGCGCTTTGACGCCGAGACGTACCGCTTGTACAAGAAGGTGCGCGGCGCGAACCCCACCGATCAGGTCGAGCAGGGGCTCGCGTTCCAGCGTGCCACCGCCGGCGCCGGCTCGTACTTCTCGCTCAAGAAGCAGATGGCCGAAAACCTCGTGCGCTCCAAGGGATGGAAGAAGGAGTACATCGGCCCCAAGCTCGACACGCTCATCTGGAACGGCATTGATGCCTACTGGGCCACGCGACTCGAAGCGCGCTGGAAGAAGGAGTGGGTGACCGAGCACAAGGACTCCCTGCTCACCGACCTCGCTGCCAAGCAGAAGAAGGCGATCACCGAAACACGGGTGGCCGCTCGTCCCGTGACGCCGCCGACGCCAGGTCAGCCCCGGCCGCAACCCACGTCCACGGCGCCGACGGCCCAGGATAGCGCGGTGGTCGCCGCGTTCATCGCCGGCGAGGAAGCGCACATGCGGTTCCTGGCGGACTACCAGCACCGGGCTGGATGGCCCGACTTCCAATACCGCATGACCTGGCCCGTGCCGCCGCACATCGAGAACGGGGTGATGGTGTGGGCTGGGTTGAGCGAACAGAAGGTGGACGCCCAGCACGAATGGACGAGCGCCAGTGTGATGGGCGACGCCAAGAACCCCATTCGCACGCCGCTCAGTGCGGTGCGCCCGTGGAAGCCGTAGGGCCCCTCGGTTTACTCACGGGGTGATTGGCTCCCATTGGTACACATTAGGAAGCCCCATCCATGGCAGGTGTTGACTTCCACTTCGATGAGGACCCAGCGACTGCCGTGGACGGCGCGTTCCCGCCGACAAGACGTTCCCCGCGCGCAGGGAGCAGGAACTACGTCGGCTTCGATCTTGATGAACTCATCGGCCGCACCAAGGTCGCGTGTCGCTTGGGGTCCTTCGCTTGCTCCGCTCGTGCCACGGCGAGCAGTTCGTCCCAGCTCGTCGGCGGATTCCCTGCATCGAGCATTCGACCGAACTGAGCGTACGCGTCACTGCGGGCGCCAATCGTGCGGAGGTGCTCGTCGTCGTTCACCCAAGCGAAGACGATGATCCGCGCGCGACTATCGAATCGGTAGAACAGACGATACCTGCCGTTGCCCGTCTTGGCCCGAAACCACTCGCGCCGCCCGCCACGCAGCGCCCCGCCATGCCGAAACGCAGGCGCATCAGGCGCCTGGGGGATCTTGTCGAACATCAAGTCGCGAAGGTGGCCGAGGAGCTTCCTGTTGGGGCCGGGCACCAGCGCCGGCTCCTTCTCGGCCGCCGTCGCGAGTTTCTCGAGCTGCCCGAGAAGAAGCGGATGGAGGAGGACCAGCCAGCCGTGCACGAGCGGGCCGACGGTCCGCGCCGAGCTCGCAGCTGCGGGGTGCGGCCCAACGGCACCCTTCCGTCGCTTGTCCTTTGCCGCCATTCCGATTGCTAAAGCGCGACGGCGCCGTCGATAGGCGCGTCATGGTCAATGGCGACGTGCCTGGTGAGCGCCTCGATGCGCGCGATGAACTCCCGGGTGAACTCGGTGACGCGCTCCGGATGCCGCGACAAGTCGGCACGCAGGAACTCGAGGAAGGGCTCCAGCGCCGGATCAGCGTGCTCCGCGCCCACCACACTCACCAAGCGGACTTCGGACCCTTCGATCAGGTACCCGATCTGGTCGCCGGGTCGAACACCGAGCACCATGCGCACACCCTTCGGCACCGTCGTCTGCGACCGTTCTGTCAGCTTGCTCGTCACGATGCCCGCCATGATCGCCTCCGCGTCTTGACGCTCCTGGTTGCAATGCAACTGCATTACATAGTAATGCATATGCATTACCAACGCAAGGATGCCAGACCGCGCGTGAGTCGGCGCTCAGCACCACGGACGCGCGCGGTTGCCGCGACTTCTTCTATGAAGAGAAGAAGCAGGTACACCCTGGTGACTTTGCGATGGTGGGACCTTTCCGATTCGATTGGTGCATACGACCCCGAGCGTCATTCTCGGGTGCTTTCCACTATTCGCCGCACTGTTCTGAGCGCGGACGCCCGGCGCCGCCACCGCGCGCCGGGTGTGTGCCGCGCCTAGTGGCTTGGCGGAAAGACCGCGCGGATCTCGACCGGGTCGTCGCCCCATTGGATGCCGTCGCGATGCAACGCCTGACCCAGACGCTCGAAGTGCTGCATGGACGTGTTGCCCATCTGGTCGGAGAACCAGATGTAGTGGTGGGCGCCATTCCGCAGGTCGAGCCGCAGCCCGTTGGCCGCGCTCGCGCCGAGGAGCAGCGAACGCCCCACCTGGCCGGCCGTCGCGGTCGAGTTGCGCCCGAGCAGCGCCGTCAGCCAGGAGACGGTGATGAGCCACTGGGGAGGACGCAGCCGCACCGCCTGCACCGTGCGGACCTGGTCGTATGGAATGACCACCTCGCCACTCAAGCCCGACACCACGAGCGCGTCGGGACCAACCGCCAGCCGGTACGCCGAGGCGCTCACCGACCAGAGGGTGCCCGCCACGCCCAGCGCCGCCAGCAGCCAGAACAGGAGCGCGAAGGGCCAGAACTCCACGACGGTCTCCATTGTGCCGCCAATGACGGCAATCGGAATCCCGAAGAAGGGAACCACGAGCAGCCCACTCGTGGCGACGTCGCCCAGTATCAGGCGCCACCGCGTGTACGCCACCACGTTCTCCCCAATCCGTCCCCACGGGAGCAGGAAGTAGAGCAGGAGACCCGCCAGCGCCACCCAGGGCGCCAGATGGCGGTACGGATACGAGAAGGCGGCGGGGATCGTGATGACGTCGGAGAAGCCGTGGATCCGGTACGCCGAGTTGTAGAAGACGTCGAGTCGCGTCCTATCGTCCGCGTCGCGCAACAGCACGTGCGACGTGCCCGGCGTCCATTTCGGCGCGGCGTCGCGGAACGGCGCTTCGCTCGCCGCGAAATACAGGCGATGGAAGCTCCCCGTGAAGGTGACGTCCACGTTGTACTTCTCCTTCAGGCGCTTCACGCGGTCGGCTTCGTCCGCCTTGGCCGCGGCGTTCATGGCGTGGCGCTCCGCGTTGTCCTTGCGCGCGGTCGCGAGATCCCTGGCGGTGATGCGATGCTCCCAGCCCGGAATCGGCACGTTCTCCGCGAACGAGCGCGAGGCGCCGGCGAATAACGAGTCCCATTGTGGGCCGCTCACGCGGACAAGGTCGCGGGCCTGCACGCGCCCTTCACCGAGGTCCGTTGCCGCGACGAAGCGGCCGGTCGAGTCCGGCTTGTCCATCGAGACCCGGACCATGGGCTCGAACCGGGTGAGGTACGCCAAGCAGATGGCGCCCAGAAGCCCCGCCAGCAGCGCCACGCGGCGCAGGATTTCCAGTGTGTTGCGACCCAGCATGACCAGCACCCCATCGTATGAGGGAAGGCGAATCCTACGATGTCCGGGCGTGGGGCGCGAGCGGCTGACGGCACGCGCCCGTTCCCCGCGCGACCAATGACCAGTGCTGGATGCGCGTCGGCCCACGTGCGGACCCTTCCCCGGTCCCGCGGGTATGGGCTATGTTCCAAGGTTCCCGCTGCCGCGCCCATCGCCGCGGCGCACTCGTCTCCTTCGCGGGTACCGTGCCCTCACCGCACCGCCTCCTCGTCACGCTCCTCGCCGTCGCCCTGCTAGTGGCGCCGGTCCGGCAGGCGCAGGCGCAGGACACGGTCGCCGTGGCCACCTCCAGCCGTCTTCCGACGGTCATCGACACGATCTTCGGGCGCAGCGGGCGTTTGCTGGCGCGCTTCCTGGCCCCCAGGCACTCCATGGAGCTCGAACCCATCTCGCGCCTGTTCGGCAAGCGGGAGCAGAAGGACGCCGAGACGGTGGCCGTCACGGACTCGGCCAGCGGCCGCATGATGTCGCTCATCGCGATGCGCCCCTTCGCCGAGAAGGTCAACGGCCGGGTGGGGGATTATCACTCGAGCACGCTGCAGGCGAGGAACTTCTCGGCGACCTGCGCGACGATGGGACGCCACGGGCCATATTCGCGCGCGAAGCGGTCGTCATAGACGGTCTGCAGGCGGTGCAGATGGTCCGACACCAACCGAACGAGCGGCGACGCCTGGGGGCGTCGGGGGTTGTAGACGCCACGGGCGGCCGACGCCGGGGCGACCATCGGGGCTCCGAGGGACGGGAGCGCCGAGCATACGCGCGGCCGGTATGGAAGCGGTCAC
>JANYJW010000008.1 GCA_025361705.1 Gemmatimonas sp. | reverse complement strand
GAGGACATCAACGGCCTTTCGCAGGCCGAAATGCAGGCGGTTGCGGCGTCAGTGATGCAGCAAGGCAGCAAACAGGTGGAACTCAGGCACCGCTGCGCGGACGGGTCGTGGAGGACGGTCGCGGTGACGCGATCCACGGTCTACTTCGACGGGCGCGTGGTGCTGCAGAGCTTCATTGCCGATGTCACCGAGCAGCGCGCGGCGGAGCAGGCGCAGCGCGAGAGCGAGATACACTACCATGAGCTGATCGAGCTCATTCCCGACGCGGTCATCGTGCATGTGGCGGGGCGCATCGAGTTCCTGAACACGGCGGCGGCGCACCTGTTTGGCGCCGAGAGCGTGGAGCAGTTGCTGGGTCGCTCCATCGTGGACCTTGTGCATCCGGACTTTCGGGAGTACGCGGCGTCGCGCGTACAGCAGGTGCAGCAGGAGGGGAAGCGGGCGCCGAGGCGCGAGACGATGATGCTGCGGCTGGACGGCACGCCCATCGACATCGAGGCAGAGGGTGTGCCGACGACCGTCGCCGGCAAGGCGGCCACGGTGGTGGTCATCCATGACATCGGCGACCGCAAGCGCGCCGAGCGGGAACTGCGCGCGAGTGCCCTGCGCTACCGCCTGCTCACCGAGAACGTGAAGGATGTGGTGTGGGTGCTGGACGCCGAGACGCTGCGCTTCGACTACGTGAGCCCGTCGGTGGAGCGGCTGCGCGGCTACACGCCGGCGGAGGTGATGGCGCAGCCGCTGACGCACGCGATGCCGGCGGAGATGGCCGCCGCGGTGGCGGCGATGGTGCGTCAGCGGATGGCGCTGTTCCGCGCTGGCGATGCGTCGCCCGGCACGTTCTTCACCGAGCACATCGAGCAGCCGTGCAAGGACGGCTCGACGGTATGGACGGAGGTGATCACCAGCTACTACGTCGACGATGACGATGGTGGCCGGATGAAGGTCCGCGGGGTGACGCGCGACATCACCGAGCGCCGGCACGCCGAGGACGAGCGTATGCGGCTGGTCGAGCGCCTGCAGCAGGCGCAGAGGCTGGAGTCGGTGGGCCGCCTGGCCGGGGGCATTGCGCACGACTTCAACAACATGCTGTCGGTGATACTCGGCAACGTCGAGTTCGCGCTGGCCGATGCGAGCCTGACGGCGCGGACGCGCGCCGAACTGGGCGAGGTGCAGCGTGCCGCGCAGCACTCGGCCGACATCACGCGGCAACTGCTGACGTACGCGCGCCGCGAACCCGTGGCGCCGACGCAGCTCGACCTCAATGATGGCGTGCGCAAGTCGCTGAGCATGCTGCGTCCGCTGCTTGGCGAGGCCATCGAGGTGTCGTGGCATCCCGGCGCGGCGCTCTGGGGGTGCGTGATGGACCCCTCGCAGCTCGACCAGGTGGTGGCGAACCTGTGTGTCAACGCGCGCGACGCGATTGGCGGCGTGGGGCACCTGACGCTGTGCACGTCGAACGTGACACTGGATGAGGCGATGAGCGCGCGGCACGTGGACGCGCTGCCGGGCTTGGGCTGTCGACCGTGTATGGCGCGGTGAAGCAGAATGGCGGGTTCATTGTGGTGCAGAGCGAACCGGGGCGGGGGACGGCGTTCCAGGTGCACCTGCCGCGGAATGATGCGACCATCGACGTGGTGCCCGAGCCCGAGGTCGTGGTGGCGGCACCGCGCGGCACGGGCACGATATTGCTCGTCGAGGATGAGCCGGCGATGCTCCGGCTCGTGACGCGCGCGCTGACTGGCCAAGGGTACGACGTGCTGAGCGCACGGAGTCCGATGGAGGCCCTCGAGATGGCGGCGACGCACTCCGGCGTCATCGACCTGCTGTTCACGGACGTGGTGATGCCGTCGATGAATGGACGCGAGCTGGCGGCGCAGTTGCGCATCGGCCGTCCTGACGTATCAGGTGCTCTACATGTCGGCGTACTCGCGGGCGATCCTGAGTGCGCACGGGGTTCCCGAGGACTCGCACTTCATCCCGAAGCCGTTTTCGCTGAAGACGATTGCGCTGAAGGTGCGCGATGTGCTGGAGTCCTCGCGGGGTGTCGGGGTGAGGTGAACTCGGACGGCCGTGCGGGGGTTTCACCCCACCATCCACGCCGTGACGTCCGGTTAGAATGACAGCGTCGGCGCCCGACTGGTCGCCGCCTCATTTACGGAACGGGAAGGCCCATGCTTGTCTCGCCACGCGCCGCGCCTCACACCGCGGCCACTCCAGAAGCCGGCACCGGCGTTCCCTGCCAGGTGGCACAGTGCGACGGCGTGCCGTGCCCCGACGTGCAGGTTGACTGCGAGCACTGTGACCGCGCGATTGCCGCGGACGCGCCACGCGCCCCCCGCCGCCCGGATACCGACGATGCGTGAACTGCGACTGCACGGCCGCGGGGGGCAGGGCACCGTCATTGCCTCCAAGCTGCTGGCCGTGGCGCTCTTTCTCGAAGGACGCGAAGTGCAGTCCTTCCCGATGTTCGGCGTCGAACGCCGCGGCTCGCCGGTGACGGCGTTTCTGCGCGTGGACGACCTGCCGCTGAAGCTGCGCTGCGAGATTCAGGAACCCGACGATCTCATCGTCCTCGACCCGACACTCATTGGCGCCACCGACATCCTGGCGGGACTCAAGCCGGGCGGACGCATTCTCATCAATACCGACCTGGCGCCCGGGGATTTTCCGCAGCTGCTCGAGCGGGCGCACGTGAGCACCATCGACGCCACGGGCATCGCCATTCGCCACGGACTGGGCGGCAAGAGCCAGCCCATCGTGAATACCGCCATCCTCGGCGCGTTTGCCGCCGACACGGGGCAGATCTCGCTGGCCAGCATGTGCAACGCGATCCGTGAGGAAGTGCCCATCCAGATTGACGCCAACATCGCCGCCGCCACCGAGGCCATGACCGCCGTGCGGCACGCACCGATGCGGCCGGCCGCCGTGCGGGAGGTGGCCCGTGCCTGACAACATTCCGGTGACCCCGGGGCCGCGCGGCGTGCCACAGGTGGCCATGAGCCGCACGTCGACGCTTGTCACGCGTACCGGATCGTGGAAGTACATCCGTCCGGCGTACCACGACCGCGTGGCGCCGTGCAATGCACGCTGCCCGGTGGGGATCGATATCGAAGGGTACCTGAACCTGCTGCGCGAAGGCCGCGTGGACGACGCGCGCGACCTGCTGCTGCAGGAAAACCCGATGCCCTCCGTGACGGGGCGCGTCTGTCACCACCCGTGCGAGAACGCGTGCAACCGGCGCGCGCTCGATGGCGCGGTGGCCATTCACGCGGTGGAGCGTGCCCTGGGCGACCTGGCGCACGAGCGGCCGGCGCCGATTCCCACGGCAACGCCGCGCGCCGAGCGAGTGGCGGTGGTGGGCTCCGGCCCGGCGGGACTTGCGAGTGCGTATCATCTGGCGCGCCTCGGCTATGGCGTGACCGTGTACGAGACGGCGGACAAACCAGGCGGCATGCTGCGCCTGGGCATTCCCGAGTACCGGCTGCCGCGCGCGGTGCTCGATCGCGACATCGACCGCGTGCGGGCGCACGGCGTGGACATCAAGTGCGGTGTGCGCGTGGGCGTTGACGTGACGTGGGACGACCTGACGTCGACGTTCGATGCCGTGTGCGTGTCGACGGGTGCGCACACCAGCCGCGCCCTTGGCGTGCCGGGCGAATCGTTGCCGGGTGTACGGGCCGGGCTCGCCTTCCTCCGCGACGTCAACGACGGGCAGCGCCCGGCGCTTGGCGCACGGGTGGTGGTGGTGGGCGGCGGCAACACGGCCATGGATTGTGCGCGCGCGGCGTTGCGCCTTGGCGCGCAGGTGACGGTGGCGTACCGCCGCACGCGCGACGCGATGCCAGCCATTCGCGAAGAGGTGGAGGATGCCGAGCGCGAGGGGGCGCAGTTTGTCTTCCTTGCAAATCCGGTGGAGTTCACCGGGGCGAACGGGCGGGTGCAGTCGCTCACCTGCGAGCGGATGGCGCTGGGCGAGCCCGACGCGAGCGGTCGGCGGCGCCCGATGCCGACGGGTGAGACATTTGTCATCGAGGCCGACACCGTGCTCACGGCCATCGGCGAGTCGTCGACGCTCGAGGGATTTCCGGGCGACGTCACGCGCAATGACGCGGGGCTGGAAGTGGATGCACTGGGTGGCACCACACGCGACCTGCTGTTCGCAGGCGGCGACGTCACGGATCTGGAGCGCACGGTTGCCGACGCACTCGGCGCGGGGAAGCGCGCCGCCATTGGCATCGACCGGCACCTGCGTCGGCACGCGGGCGACACCGCAGAGTTGAACGCGCTGCGATTTGCCACGGGCAACCTGAGCGCCGCGCGCTGGATGCAGCGCGACCCGGTGCGCCGCGTCGATCCAATCAACGACGTGGTTGGTACGGACGACATCACCCTGTCGCAGTACCGGCGCATGCCGCGGCACGCCGACGCGCACCTGCCGAGTGACGTGGCGCGCGGTGGCTTTGCCGAAGTGAACGAGGGGCTGACGGCCGCCGAGGCGATGGACGAGGCGCAGCGGTGCTTCAACTGCGGCGTCTGCACGCAGTGCGACGTCTGCCTGATCTTCTGCCCCGACGCGGCGATCACGCGCGTGGAGGGCGGGGCGTACGCCATTGCGCTGGACTACTGCAAGGGATGCGGCATCTGCGCCGCCGAGTGCCCGCGGGGGGCGATCACGATGACGCAGGACCGGACATGAAGAAGGTGATGATCGGCAACCACGCCGTGGCGTGGGGCGTGCGGTTGGCGCGGGTCGAGGTGATCTCGGCGTATCCCATCACGCCACAGACGCAGGTGGTGGAGAAGCTCAGCGAGATGTGCGCCGACGGCACGCTGGCGGCGCGGTTCATCAAGGTGGAGTCGGAGCACTCGGCGATGGCGGCCGTCATCGGCGCGTCGGCCACCGGGGTGCGCACGTTCACCGCCTCGTCGTCGCACGGCCTGCTCTACATGCACGAGATGCTGCACTGGGCCGCGGGTGGTCGGCTGCCCATCGTGATGGTCGATGTGAATCGGGCCATTGGTCCAGGCTGGAACATCTGGACCGACCAGAACGACAGCTTGTCGCAGCGCGACACCGGCTGGGTGCAGCTGTATTGCGAGACGAATCAGGAAGTGCTCGACACCACCGTGATGGCGTTCAAGCTGGCCGAGCAGCTCAGCGTGCCGGTGATGGTGAACCTCGACGGCTTTTACCTGTCGCACACGGCCGAGCCGGTGGACGTGCCCGATCAGGAACTCGTGGATCGCTTTCTGCCCAAGCGCGAGGCGCCGTACAAGCTGGACACGGAGAATCCGCGCGCCTTTGGCGCGTTGGTGCGGCCCGACGCGTACATGGAGATGCGGTGGCTGCAGCAGGAATCGCTGCAGCAGGTGCCGCAGGCGCTCGCGGCCATCGAGGGGGACTGGCAGCGGATGTTCGGTCGCAGCTACGGCGCGGTGGAAGCGTATCGCGCCGAGGGGGCCGAGCTGCTGCTGGTGACATCGGGGTCGGTGACGAGCACGGCGCGGGCGGTGGTGGATGCGCGGCGTGCGGCGGGCGAGGCCATTGGCCTGCTGAAGGTGAAGATGTTCCGTCCGTTCCCGACGGCGTTGCTGCGCGACGCGCTGCGCGGGGTGCCGCGCGTGGCCGTGCTCGACCGCAACATCTCGCCGGGGCACGGCGGAATCTTTGCGGAGGAGTTGCGGTCGGCGCTGTACGACCTGTCGGACGCGGAACGGCCCGAGCTGTTTGGGTATGTGCTGGGGCTGGGCGGCCGCGACATCACGCCGACGGTGATTGACGGCATCATCGAGCAGGCGCGCGCGGGGATTGCCCCGGGGCGCGAAGATCTTTGGGTGGGAGTGAATCCGTGAGCCAGCTGCGTATCAACGAATGCATTCCCAGCGGCGACCTGCTGACGCCGGGGCATCTCGCGTGCCCCGGGTGCGCGGCCCCGCTGGCCATGAAGCTCGCGCTCAACACGCTGGGCTCCGACACCGTGGTGGTGATGCCCGCGTGCTGCTACACCATCATTGCCGGTCCCTGGCCGCAGTCGTCGCTGCAGGTTCCCGTGTACCACACGGCATTTGCCACCGGACCCGCCGTGGCGTCGGGGGTGCGCGCCGCGCTCGACATGCAGGGCAAGCACGACACGACGGTGATGGTGTGGGTGGGCGACGGCGGGACGTTCGACATCGGCCTGCAGTCGCTGTCGGGGGCCGCGGAGCGCAACGAGAACATCCTGTACGTCTGTTACGACAACGAGGCGTACATGAACACCGGCATCCAGCGCTCGTCGGCCACGCCGTGGGGGGCATGGACGACGACAACGCCGGCGCAGTTTCCCGAGGCGTCGAACAAGAAGGACATCCTCGCCATCATGGCCGCGCACAACATTCCGTACGCCGCCAGTGCGACGCCGGCGTATCCCGTGGACTTCGTGGAGAAGGTGACGAAGGCCAAGGCGATGCGCGGCACGCGCTTTCTGCATGTGCTCTCGCCGTGCCCGCCGGGATGGAAGTGCGGCGACGACGAAGGGCTGGAGTTGGCGCGCATGGCGGTGCAGAATCGCGTCTTCCCGATTGTCGAAGTCGAGGACGGCCAGCGGTGGCGGCTGACGATGGACCATGCCGGCGATGCTGTGGAACCGTACCTGCGGCGTCAGGGGCGGTTCCGCCACCTGAACGGCGAGCAGGTGACGCACATCCAGGCCGACATCGACGCGCGGTGGGAGCAACTGCTGCGTCGCGTGGAGAGTTCCGGGGGTGAGGTGCCGCGCGCGCCAGCGCTGGCTGGGGCGCGCGCGTAGAATTTGCGGGCCCCGGGGGTCAAGTGCGCCCCTGGTTCGCCCGACATTTCCTGATATCGTGTGAGCAACTTCCCTCTCTCCACAGCGCGGGGGGAGGCGCTATTCTCAATAGGCAGTGCCCCGAACACCAACGCGCCAAACCAACTAAGGAAGCGGACCATTATGAGTACCGCAGCAAGCAATAGTCCCGTCGCCGCCGGCAGCAGCCGCGCCCTGAAGAATCTCTCCGGCAAGGCCTACGTGGCCGCGCTCATGGAACAGGTGAAGGCGAAGAATCCCGCCGAGCCCGAGTTCCACCAGGCCGTGCACGAAGTCGTCGAGTCGCTGAGCGTGGTGCTCGACCGCCATCCCGAGTTCAAGGCGCTTCACGTGATGGAGCGTATTGTCGAGCCGGAGCGCGTGATCCTGTTCCGCGTGCCGTGGCTGGATGATGCGGGCGAGATTCAGGTGAACCGCGGATTCCGCATCGAGATGAACAGCGCCATTGGCCCGTACAAGGGCGGATTGCGCTTTCACCCGTCGGTGAACCTCGGCATCCTCAAGTTCCTCGCTTTCGAGCAGGTGTTCAAGAATTCGCTGACGACGCTGCCCATGGGTGGCGGCAAGGGCGGCAGCGATTTCGACCCGAAGGGGAAGAGCGACAACGAAGTGATGCGTTTCTGCCAGAGCTTCATGACCGAGCTCTTCCGCCACATCGGCGCCAACACCGACGTGCCGGCTGGCGACATCGGCGTGGGCGGCCGCGAGATCGGGTACCTGTTTGGCCAGTACAAGCGCCTGAAGAACGAGTTCACGGGCGTGCTGACCGGCAAGGGCGTGGCGTGGGGCGGCTCGCTCATCCGTCCGGAAGCCACGGGCTTCGGCACGGTCTACTTTGCACAGGAAATGCTCGCCGCCAAGCAGACGGACTTCGTCGGCAAGCGCGTGGCGATTTCGGGCTTCGGCAACGTGGCGTGGGGTGCAGTCAAGAAGGTGGTTGACCTTGGCGGCACCGTGGTCACCATCTCGGGTCCCGACGGCTTCATCTACGACAAGGCCGGCATCACGGGCGAGAAGTGGGAGTTCATGCTGAAGCTGCGTGCCACGGGGCAGGACATCGTGGCTCCGTACGCCGAGAAGTTCACGGGCGCCGAGTTCCACGCCGGCAAGCGGCCATGGGGCGTCACGGTGGACGTGGCGCTGCCGTGCGCAACGCAGAACGAGCTGGACGGCGGCGATGCAGCCGAGCTGGTGAAGAACGGGTGCATGTGCGTCGCGGAAGGCGCGAACATGCCGTGCACGCCCGAAGCGGTGGAGACGATCCAGAAGGCGGGCGTCATGTTCGCCCCCGGCAAGGCGGCCAACGCGGGCGGCGTGGCGGTGTCGGGCCTTGAGATGTCGCAGAACAGCATGCGGTACAGCTGGACGCGCGAGGAAGTGGATGCCAAGCTGCACATCATCATGAAGAGCATCTACAAGTCGGCGAGCGACGCGGCGGCGGAATACGGCACGCCGGGCAACCTGGCGAACGGCGCCAACATCGCCGGGTTCCTGAAGGTGGCCAACGCGATGATGGACCAGGGCGCCGTCTAGTCGCGGCAGTCGCGTTATAGTTGATGGGCGCGGGGTGGGCATCTGCCCCCCCGCGCCCATCTGTTCATCCGTGACGACCGGAGGCAGGGCGTGAGCGAGACACCAGGCGTGGCGCGGGCGGACGACGCCCGTCCGTTCGAGGGCTTCCAGGACCTGATGCCCTACCGGGTGCAGGACATCCTGCTCGTCTCGAGCCTGTATGACGCGTTCACGCTGCAGGAGGACGGCCGGCTGAACGAGCTGGTGATGGAGGAGTTCATCGACCTCGACACGCACCACACGCCGCACATCACGCACGTGGCGAGCGGCGCCGAGGCGGTGGCGAAGGCGCGCGCGCAGCGGCGGTTCAACCTGGTGATCACGACGATCAATCCGGGCGACATGGATGCGTCGCAGCTCGCGCAGCGGCTGGCCGACACGGGGCTGGACGTGCCGGTGCTGGTGCTGGCGTACGACCACCGCGAGTTCAAGGAGTTCGAGTCGCGCGCCGACATGTCGCGCATCGACCGGTGCTTCATGTGGCAGGGCGATGCCCGCATCCTCCTTGCGATGGTCAACTACGTCGAGGACCAGCGCAACGTCGCGCACGACACGGCAACGACTGGCGTGCGGGTGGTGCTGCTGGTCGAGGACAGCATGCGGTACTACTCGTCGCTCCTCCCCACGGTCTACACGGAGATCATCCGGCAGTCGGCCAACGCGCTGGGCGAAGGCAGCAACCTGAGCCACAAGCTGGTGCGCCTGCGCGCGCGTCCCAAGATCCTGCTGTGCACGTCGTACGAGGAGGCGTGGGCGCAGTGGACGACGTACCGCGACCAGGTGCTGGGCGTCATCACCGACGTCGAGTTTCCACGCGGCGGCGCGGTGGACCGCGACGCGGGGTTCGTGCTGGCGCGCGCCATCCACGACGAATCGCCCGATGTGCCGATCCTCATGCAGTCGGGCCGCACGGAGTACTTTGCGCGCGCCGCGGGGGAGGGGCTGCCCTTCATTCTCAAGGGCTCGCCGACGATGCTGCACGACCTGCACGGCTTCATCGTCGAGCATTTTGCGTTCGGGGACTTCGTCTTCCGGCTGCCGGACGGACGCGAAGTGGGGCGCGCGAGCGATCTGCGCAGTCTCGAAGACAAGCTGGCCACGGTGCCGGCGGAGGCCATCGCCAACCACGGCCGGCGCAACCACTTCTCCACGTGGCTGGCGGCGCGCGCCGAGTTTGGCCTGGCGCATCGCCTGCGTGCGCGCAGCGTGTCGGACTACCGGACGCTGGAGGCGCTGCGCTCCAGCCTCATCGACGCCATCGCCGAATACCGGGACGATCAGGCGCAGCTGCAGGTGGGCGATTTCGACCGCGAGGCGTTTGACGCCTCGGTGCCGTTCTTTGCGCGCATCGGCGGCGGGTCGATTGGCGGCAAGGCGCGCGGTCTGGCGTTTGTGCGGCGGCTCATCGGGCTGCACGGCGTCAATCGGAACTTTCCGGGCGTGCAGGTGGGCGTGCCGCCGGCCGTGGTGCTGGGCACCGACGTCTTCGACCGCTACCTCGCCGAGAACGACCTCATGGATTGCGCCATCCATGAGACGGACGATGCGGTGCTCGTGCGGCGGTTCCTCGAGGCGCGGCTCCCCGATGACGTGCTCGCCGACCTCGACGTCTTCTTGCGGCAAGTGCGCTGGCCGCTGGCCGTGCGGTCGTCGAGCTTGCTCGAGGACTCGCAGTACCAGCCGTTCACCGGCGTGTACGACACGTTCATGCTGGCCAACCGGCACCCCGACCACGATGAGCGGCTCGCGCGGCTGGTCGAGGCCGTGAAACGCGTGTACGCCTCGACATTCCTCGGCAACGCCAAGTCCTACCTCCGGGCCACGCCGTACCGGCTGGAGGAGGAGAAGATGGCGGTGATCATCCAGAAGGTCGTTGGCGCCGAACACGGCACGCGTTTCTACCCGAACTTCTCGGGCGTGGCGCGGTCGTACAATTTCTACCCGCCGTCGCCGCTGCGGTCGGAGGATGGCGTGGCCGCCGTGGCGCTGGGACTCGGGCGCGCGGTGGTGGAGGGCGGGCGCGTGCTCAGCTTCTGCCCGCGCGCGCCGCGGCACCTCATCCAGTTCTCATCGGTCAGCGACATTCTCGCCAACTCGCAGCGGCAGTTTTGGGCGGTGGACTTTGGCGAGGACGGGAATGGGCACGGGCACGGTGAGGGCTCGGGCACGGGGCAGGGTGTGGCCACGGGCGCGGGCACGGGCACGGAAGGAGGGCTTCGTGAGCGGGCGTTTGATCTGGAGACTGCGGAAGAAGACGGGACGCTGTATGCCGTGGGGTCGACGTACTCGACGGAGAACGACGTCGTGTACGACGGCCTGTCGCGCCCCGGCGTGCGGCTGGTGAGCTTTGCGCCCATTCTCAAGCACAGCCTCTTTCCACTCGCCACGCTGCTGACGGATCTCGTGGAGATCGGCGCCGGCGGGATGAATCGGCCGTGCGAGATCGAGTTTGCGGTGCGCCTGAGCCAGAGCGAAGATGAACCGCACGAGTTCGGGTTTCTGCAGCTGCGCCCGCTGGTGCTGTCGCGCGAGACGGAGCAGTTGGAGATCGGCGAGGTGGACCCCGCGCGTCTGGTCTGCCGGAGTCCGCGTGTGCTCGGCGATGGCGTGATCGACAACCTGCGGCACGTGGTGGTGGTCGACTTTCATCGGTTCGACCGGTCGCAGACGCGCGAGGCGGCCGACGCGATTGCCAAGCTCAACGCCGAGTTGGTGGCGCGTGGCGTGAAGTACCTGTTGATCGGCGTGGGGCGCTGGGGTTCGGCCGATCCGTGGCTCGGCATTCCGGTGCGGTGGGACCAGATTTCGGGGGCGCGCGTGATCGTGGAGGCCGGGTTCCGCGACTTTCGCGTGGAGCCGTCGCAGGGAAGCCACTTCTTTCAGAATCTCGTGTCGTTCCAGGTGGGGTACTTCACGACGAATCCGGAATTCGGCGATGGCTTTGTGGACTGGGACTGGCTGGCGGAGCAGCCAGCGGTCGAAGATCAGGGGCGCGTGCGCCTGCTCGAGTTCGAGAAGCCGCTGGTGGTGCGCATGAACGGGCGACGGAACGAAGGCGTGATTTACAAGCCATTGGACAGCGCGCTCGGCGTTTGATTTCACCCTTCGGCGGCGCTACTATAAAGGGCGCCCCGGCATCGCGTGTCCGCCGGCCGCGACGGCGTGCCCCCGCCGTCCCGTGTGTGCGTTACCCAGGACACGACGCGAGAGCACTTACATGACCATGCGTACAGCGTCCCTGGTTGCAATTGCCGCCCTTTCTCTGGTTTCTGCATGCGGCGGATCCGATTCCGCCTCAATACCCCCGACGTCGCCGGCCGTTGCGGCCGCATCGACGGCAAACGGAAGTTCGGGCACTGGCACGACGACGCCGGCCCCCGTGACGGTGACCGGCACGGTGAGCGCAATGACGGGCGCGTGCCCGGCGATTGCGTTTAAGGTCGAGGCCAAGCGCGTCAAGACGGATGGGACGACAAAGTACGGCGACAAGGCGTGCGCCGACGTCAAGGTTGGCGTGAAGGTGGGCGCGGTCGGCATCGCGCAGGCTGATGGCAGCATCCTCGCGAAGGAAGTGCGGGTGATTCCGCCGCCGCCCCCGCCCCCCGTGACGGTGACCGGCACGGTGAGCGCGGTGACGGGCGCGTGCCCGGCGATTGCGTTCACGGTCGAGGCCAAGCGCGTCAAGACGGACGGGACGACGAAGTACGGCGGCAAGGCATGCGCCGACGTCAAGGTTGGCGTGAAGGTGGGCGCGGTTGGCATCGCGCAGGCTGATGGCAGCATCCTGGCCAAGGAAGTGCGGGTGATTCCGCCGGTGGTTGCACCGACGCCTGCCATCTCGGGCGCCATTGCCACCGTGAGCGGCACCTGCCCCGCCATCACGATCACCGTGGGGGCCAAGGTGGCCGTGACGAGCGCGACGACGGCATTCAGCGGCAAGGGGTGCGGCGACCTCAAGGCAGGCATGTCGGTCGACATCTTTGGCACGCTGGCCAGCGGGGCGACGACGCTCACTGCGGTTCGCGTGGTAGCCAAGTAATCAACGGCGGCCTCGTCCCTCAGACGAGGCCGCCTTTTCATGCGGGTCAATGCGCCCGCAATGGAGAGCTGCACGATGACCGATGAACTGAGCCGGCGCGACTTCGTGAAGATCGGGCTTGCCGGCGCGGCTGGACTAGCCGCGGCCCCGGCAGGTGCCGGCGCGACACCGCCATCGCCACTGGCGCCACTGGCGCCGCTCGCGCTGCCCACGCGTGCCCTCGGCCGCACCGGGCATCGGCCGTTCATCTTCAGCCTTGGCGGTCAGGCGTCGATCGAACAGGCTGACAAGCACGACGTCTCGATTGAGATCATCAACCGCGCCATCGACCTGGGTGTCAACTACATCGACACGGCGGCGGCGTATGGCAGGCCGCGCGACGCCACCAAGCAGCGCTGGGAACTGGACGGCATCAGCCAGACGTTTGTCGGTGAAGTGATGGCGACGCGGCGCAAGGAGGTCTTTCTCGCGAGCAAGGTGGATGACCGCACGAAGGACGGCGGCCTGCGCCAGCTCGAGCAGAGCCTGCGCCTGCTGCACACCGACCATCTGGATCTTTGGCAGATCCACAACGTCCAGAGCGACGCACAGCTTGAGCAGATCTTCGGCCCGGGCGGCGTCATTGAGGCGATGCAGAGTGCGCGCGACCAGAAGATGGTGCGCTACCTCGGCGTGACGGGCCATTTCGACCCGGCCGTACTCGCCAAGGCCATCGACCGGTTCCCGTTCGACACGATCCTGATGGCGCTCAACGCCGCCGACACGCACCGCCTGCCGTTCACGCAGGAGCTGCTGCCGCTCGCCAACAGCAAGAACATGGGCGTGATTGGCATGAAGATTCCGGCGCGCGACCGGCTATTCAAGGACGGCGCCGTGACGACGATGAAGGACGCGATGAGCTACGTGCTGACGTTGCCGGTCAGCACCGTGATCATCGGGTGCAAGACCGTGGCGCAGCTGGAGGAAAACGTGGCCATTGCGAAGAACTTCACGCCGTTGCCGGCCGCCGAGATGGCGCGCATCGCCGGGTTGGCGGGAAACAACGTGGCAGACGGGACGTGGTTCAAGAAGCCGCCGACGCCCGCTGGTGCGAGCGAAGACGACCAGAACATGGAGTAAGGTGGTCGAGCCGCAGGCCGCAGTGACCGACGCAGCGAATCTGGAGGTCGCCCCCGCGCAGATGCGCGCCATGGGGCACGCCGTGGTGGAGCGCGCCGTGCAGCATCTGGCGTCGCTCGACCGGCAGCCGAGCCGGGGCGACATGGATGCGGCGGCATTGTGCCGCGCGTTGCGTGAGCCGGTGCCCGAGCAGGGCATTGCACTCGAGCCGCTGCTCGACCTGTTGTTCGATGAACTCATTCCGCGGTCGTTCACGACGCCCGGGCCCGGCTACCTCGCGTATATCCCAGGCGGCGGCGTGTATCCCGCGGCGCTCGCCGATTTCATTGCCGACACGACCAACCGGTACACCGGGGTGTGGCAGGCGTCGCCCGCGCTGGTGCAGCTCGAGGCCAATGTGCTCGACTGGCTGCGCGATTGGATGTGCTTTCCGCCCGAGGGCAGCGGGCTGCTGACGGCGGGCGGCTCGATGGCGACGTTCAACGCGATTCTCTGTGCCCGCGAGCGGTATCTGGGCACCGAGATACGCCGCGGCACACTGTACACATCAGATCAGGCGCATCACTCCGTTGAAAAGTCGGCCAAGCTCGCCGGCATCTTTCACGACCGCGTGCGCGTGATAGCGAGCGATGCGCAGTTCCGCATGCGTGTGGACGCCCTCGAGGCGGCGATGGCCGCCGACCGCGCGGCAGGGTTGCAGCCGTTCCTCGTGGTGTCGTCGGCGGGCACGACGAACACGGGCGCGGTGGACCCGCTCGACGCGGTGGCCGACGTCTGTGGACGCCACGGCGCGTGGCATCATGTGGACGGTGCGTACGGCGCGTTCTTTCACGCGTGCCCCGAATTGCGGCCCCTGCTGGCGGGCCTGCCGCGCGCCGATTCGCTGACGCTCGACCCGCACAAGGGGATGTTTCTCCCGTACGGCACGGGGGCGCTGCTGGTCCGCGACGGGTCAGCGTTGCGCGCGGTGCACTCGGCCACCGCCGGCTACCTGCCGGCGCAGCAGGACGAATTCTACGATCCCAGTCAGCATGGTCCCGAGCTGTCGCGCGGATTTCCCGGGCTGCGCGTCTGGATGGCGCTCAAGATGTTCGGCGCGGCACGGTACCGGGCGGCGATCGCCGAGAAGCGCGCGCTGGCCGTGTGGGCGGCGGAACGCGTGGCGCAGATTCCCGGGATCGTGATGGACGCGTGGCCGCAGCTCTCGCTGTTCGCGTTTCACGTGGAGGGCCCACAGCTCGCCACGCAGGAGGCGCGCAATGCGGCCACCGCGGAGTTGATGGAACGGGTGACGGCGCGCGGCCGGGTGATGTTGACCGGCTGCACCGTGGACGGGCGCCACCTGGCGCGGGTGTGCGTGCTGAGCTTCCGCACGCGGGCCGGCGAGATGGCAGCGTGCGTCGATCAACTGGCCGAGGAGACCGCGCAGATCCTGGCCCGGCAGGATCCGTCGTCGCGGGTCTAGTGCGAGCCCACGCACGGCTTCAGTGACACATCCACCTTCAGGATGTGATTCCGCAGCCAGTTGCCCAGGGTCTGCTGGAGTTCGAGCACCGTCCGGACCTTGACGCCATTGGCCTCGACTTCGGCCTTGGTCTTCGTGAAGAAGAGCAGGAACTCGTCGTGCTGCCGCTTGTTGGTCAACGCGAGGGGGCACTTGTAGCGGTTCATGCAGTCCTCCTCGCAGGCGAAGTGGCTGGCCGCGTACGTGCCGAGGAAGTCGAGGATAGCGACGACTTCGTCCTTGCCCTTGCCCTGCTTCATGGCGTTGCCGAGCTTGTCGACCCAGAGAAAGAGGGTGCGATGCGCTTCGTCGAGTTCTTCGATGCCCGTCGACATGGAGTCGTCCCAAGCAAATGCCATGACATGCGCTCCGCGATGCGTTGAGTCCCGAATGTGTGCGATCGCCACCAGTTCGGCGAGCGGTGGCCGGCCGGGTCGCCTGCATGCAATTGTCGACGGATGCCGCTGGGGCCTTGAGCCGATGCCAGCGCGCGAGGCCGGGCCGGGGACCCCGATTCTGGGCCGGACGGATCCTGGGGTGACGCGCGGGGTAGCGGGAGAGTACCTTAGTACTGAAGCATACCTCACCCCCGGGAGGATTCATGCACACGACGCGTCGGTTCCACGTAGGTCTTGCCGCCCTGATTGTTCTTTCCGCGTGCGGCGGTGGTGGTGGCGGTGGGTATTCGACCCCCACCAGCCCGGTGACTCCTGGCACGCCGTCGGGAAGCGGCACGCCCGCCGCGCCTGCGGTCAATGAAGTCATCGCCACGGCCGAAAGCACGTTCAATCCTGTGACGCTCACGGTGTCCAAGGGGACGACCGTCACGTTCACGTTTCTGGGCACAGTGCACAACGTGACGTTTGGCAACGCGACGGGTGCGCCGGCCAACATCGCCAACACGTCCAACAGTGCGGTGCAGCGCGTGTTTGCAACGGCGGGCACCTTCGGGTTTGACTGCACACTGCACTCCGGCATGCACGGGTCGGTGGTCGTGAACTGACCGTGGTCTCCACGCGCCGGCCACGGCGGCCGGCGCGTGGGGCCGAGGGGCGACCCGCGCGGCGGCACCTGGCGATGGCAGGCGGCCGTTGCGCCGCGCAGCGCGTATCTTATCCGCATGCGAGCGCTCGTCGTGTCTTTGCAACTCGGCCCCCGCGTGGGTGAGCGGAGCCCCTGATGCCGACCGTCCTGATCATCGAGGATGACCCGGCCATGACCCTCATGTATCGTCGCGTCTTCGAGCGGTACTTCGAGTGCGACGTGACCGATGCACCCGACGGCGAGTCGGGTCTGCTTGCCATCGCCGAGAAGCGCCCCGACCTGGTGGTGCTCGACGTGCACCTGCCGACAATGTCTGGCGTCGAGGTGCTCGAGGCCATCCGCGGCAATGCCGACATTGCTGGCATCGCCGTCATTGCGATCACGTCGGAGAATCAGCGTCCGGTGATTGAGAAGCTGGTGCAGGGCCGTGTGCTCGACATCCTGCTCAAGCCCATCGTGCTTACGCGCGACCTCGAGCGGATTCGAAAGGTGCTCACGAAGATCCCCAAGGCGCACTGACACAAGGACGCGCCGGGCATTGGCCCGGCGCGTTGCCTGTGATGCGGGCCTCGTGGAGCGCTAGGCCGTTTCCCAGCCCTTGGCGCGCGTCAGCGCCTTTTGCCAGCCGGCGGCCAGCGCCTTGCGGGCCGCCGGTTTCATCGTCGGCGCAAAGCGCCGGTCGGCCTGCCACTGCCGCGCGATGTCGGCCTGTCCCTTCCAGAATCCGACGGCGAGGCCCGCGAGGTACGCGGCGCCGAGTGCCGTGGTTTCGGCGACCACGGGCCGCACCACCGGCACGTGGAGCAGGTCGGCCTGCAGCTGCATGAGCAGGTTGTTGGCGCACGCGCCGCCGTCGACGCGCAGCTCGCGCAGGCGAATGCCCGAATCGGCTTCCATGGCCTTGAGGATGTCCATCACCTGCAGCGCGATGCCCTCGAGCGCGGCGCGCGCGATGTGGGCGCTGGTGGTGCCGCGGGTGATCCCCGCGAGGATACCGCGCGCGTACTGGTCCCAGTGCGGCGCGCCAAGTCCGGCGAACGCGGGCACGAGGTACACCCCATGGGTGTCGGGGACGCTGGCGGCGAGCGTCTCGACCTCGGCCGCCGTGCGGATGATGCCGAGTCCGTCGCGCAGCCATTGCACCACGGCGCCGGCAATGAAGATGCTGCCCTCGAGCGCATACTCGGTGCGGTGGCCGATGCGCCACGCAACGGTGGTGAGCAGGTTGTTCTTCGACGCGATGGGGGTGGTGCCGGTGTTCATCAACATGAAGCAGCCGGTGCCGTAGGTGTTCTTGACCATGCCGGGCTTGGTGCAGACCTGGCCGAAGAGCGCCGCCTGCTGGTCGCCCGCGATGCCGGCGATGGGGATCGACCCACCGAGCAGCGAGGTATGGCCGTAGACCTCGCTCGACGAGCGCACCTCGGGCAGCATCGACCGTGGCACGCCGAAGATCGTGAGCAGCTCGTCGTCCCACGTGCCCTTGCGAATGTCGTAGAGCATGGTGCGCGACGCGTTGCTCGCGTCGGTGACGTGCACTGTGCCGCCGGTGAGATTCCAGACGAGCCACGCATCGACCGTGCCGAACGCGAGCTTGCCCGCCTTGGCGCGGGCGCGCGCCCCCGGCACGTGTTGCAGGATCCACTGCAGCTTGGTGGCCGAGAAGTACGCGTCGAGCACGAGCCCGGTCTTGCGGCGGATGACGCGGTCGAGCTTCCGCTTGCGCAGCCCGTCGCAGATGGACGCCGTGCGGCGGTCCTGCCAGACGATGGCATTGCACACGGGCTGGCCCGTCTCGCGGTCCCACACCACCGTCGTCTCGCGCTGGTTGGTGATGCCGATGGCCGCGATGTCCGCCGCGGAACACTGCGCCTTGTGCAGCACTTCGGCGGCAACGCCCGCCTGCGTGGACCAGAGGTCGAGCGGGTCATGCTCCACCCAGCCCGGCTTGGGAAAGATCTGCGGAAACTCCTTTTGCGCGACGGCCACGATGCTGCCGGCGTGGTCGAAGAGGATGGCGCGGGAACTGGTCGTTCCCTGGTCGAGGGCGAGAATGAAGGGCATGCGGCGCTCTATGGCGGACGGTAGACGGTAGATGGCTGATGGCTGATGGCAGATGGCTGATGGCAGATGGCTGATGGCAGATGGCTGATGGCAGATGGCAGATGGCTGATGGCAGATGGCAGATCGCGATTCAGAGCCAGAGGGCGCGATAGGTCACGGCGCCCAGCAACCCGCCGATGATTGGGCCGGCGACGGGGATCCAGGCGTAACTCCAATCCGAGCCACCCTTGCCGGCGATGGGAAGCAGGGCGTGGGCGATGCGCGGGCCGAGGTCGCGGGCGGGATTGATAGCATAGCCCGTCGCGCCGCCGAGCGAGAGACCGATTGAAAAGACGATGACGCCGACGAGCGCCGGGCCGAACCCCCTGGCGAGGTCGGAGGCTGGCGTGAGGTTCTCGGGCGAAAGCACGGCGAGCAGCGCGAGGACGAGCACGAAGGTGCCGATGATCTCGGCGATCAGGTTGGCACCGGTGCTTCGAATGGCAGGGCCCGTGCAAAAGACGGCGAGCTTGCCGGGCTGGTCGTCGGTGGCGGCCCAGTGCGGCAAATAGGCGAGCCAGACGATGGTGCCGCCAAGGACGCCGCCGGCCATCTGCGCCGTGACGTAGGCGGGCACCTGCGCCCAGGGAAACTTGCCAATGGCGGCCATGCCGAGCGTGACGGCAGGGTTCAGATGCGCGCCGCTGATGCTGCCCACGCAATACACGGCGATGGTCACCGCGAAGGCCCATCCAGCGGTGATGACAATCCACCCGCTGTTCTGCCCCTTGGTCTTGTGGAGCACGACGTTGCCGACGACGCCGTCGCCGAGAATGACGAGGATCATCGTGCCGAGGAGTTCCGCGAGGAAGGGGGACATGGGCGCCCGGGTGGAGGTGGGTGGATCGGGCGAATCTACGGTGTACCGGCGTCGTGGGCGACCTGCCGGCCGCGTCGTGCCGGCCGCGTCGGGGCATCATGCCGATACCTTGCTGACTGGTTCACCGGGGTGGAAATTCCACTCTACCCCCCGTGAGAGCCAGTGAATGGAGAGCGTCGGCATGGGCAAGGGCAAGCGCACGGACGGTGCGACAGACAACCCGCCAGCGGAAGCGCTGCTGTGTGGACTGACAGTCCTCGGGGCAGTGGCCGAAGGGACGACGGACGCCGTGTACGTGAAGGACCTGCGCGGCAGGTACCAGTTCACCAACGCCGTGGGTGCCGCGCTTGTCGGCAGGACCCCCGACGAGGTGATTGGCCGCGACGACACCGAGTTGCTTCGGTCCGACGTTGCGCCGGCGGTGATGGCCGAGGACGCGAAGATCATGGCGACGGGCGTCTCCGAGTGCTTTGAAGAGCGCTTGATGCTGGACGGCGTCGCCCGGACCCTGCTGACCACCAAGGGGCCAGTGCGCGATGCGAGCGGCCAGATCATCGGCATATTCGGCATTTCGCGCGACGTCACCGAACGCGAGCGGGCGAACACGGCGCTGCAGGCGAGCGAGGAGAAGTTCCGGGCGGTCTTTGACCAGTCGCCGATCGGGAAGTCGATCACGCAAGTTGATGGTCGGGTGGACCTGAATCCGGCGATGTGCGCCATGCTGGGCTACACGCGGGACGAGTTGCTCCAGGTGCGGTGGCATGACCTCACGCATCCCGACGATGTGGCGCTGACCGAGCGGGAGGTCGCGGCGCTCGTCAGCGGGACGCAGGACACGGTGCACTTCCAGAAGCGCTTTCTCCGCAAGGATGGAGCGGTGGTGTGGGCCGAACTGCACTCGCGCCTTCGCCGTGATGCGTGCGGGGCGCCGCAGTACCTCATCACCACGGCCCAGGATGTCACGCAGCGCCAGCGCACGGAGGATGCGCTGGCCGAGAGTGAGGCGCGCTACCGGACGCTGACCGAGTGGTCGCCGGAGCCGATGCTCGTGCACCAGGACGGCCTCGTGCGATACGCAAATCCGGCGGCTCTGCGCCTTTTTGGGCTGCAAGCGTCGGACGCCGCGGGCATACGGTCGGCCTTTCAACTTCTGACGCCTGAGTCGCGCCCCATGGCAATGGCGCGCGGCCGTGACCTGATGGCGCGTGGCATTGGAGCCAGCACGCCGCCTGCCACCTATGAAATGATTGACCGCGACGGCGCGCCGCGCGACCTCGAGATCCAAGGCGTGGTGGTGAGCTTCGATGGGGCCCCGGCAATGCTCAGCGTGGTGCGGGACGTCACTGAGCCGCACCTGAAGGACGCGGCGCTGCGGGAGAGCGAGTTCTTCTTCAGGGAATCGCAGCGTGTGGCGAAGATCGGGTCGTACCGCGGTGACTTCGTGGCGGGGATGTGGAAATCGTCGGAGGTGCTGGACGTCATCTTCGGCATCGATGCCGCGTATGTGCGCAGCGTTCCCGGCTGGGTGGATCTCATCCACGCCGACGACCAGGCGATGATGGCGCAGTACCTGCGCGACGAGGTGATGGCCAAGGGCTTGGGGTTCGACAAGGAGTACCGCATCACGCGCAAGAATGACGGCGTCACGCGGTGGGTGCACGGGCTTGGCGTGTTGCGCATGGCCGCTGACGGCAGCGTGGTGGGGATGACGGGCACCATTCAGGACGTCACCGCGCGGCGGCGCGCGGACGAGGCCCTGCGGGAGAGTGAGGAACGGTACCGGCTCATCTTGCAGACGGCGCTCGACGGTTTCTGGCGGGTGGACTTGCACGGACACCTGCTGGAAGTCAACGAGAGCTACGCGCAAATGAGCGGTTACAGCGTGAGCGAACTGCTGGCGATGCGCGTCTCCGATCTGGATGCCGATGAGCCGGACGCGGAACAGGCGCAGCATGCTGCGCGGATCAGGGAACGGGGCGAGGATCGTTTCGAGGCGCGTCATCGCCGCAAGGATGGCACGCTGTTCGACGTGGACGTCAGCGTGCAGTACCATCCGGCCGGCGATGGCCAACTCGTGGCCTTCCTCCGCGACATCACGGCGCGGAAGCGCGCCGAGGCAGAAGAGGCGCGCTTGTCGGCGCAGTTGCAGCAGGCGCAGAAGATGGAGTCGGTGGGGCGGCTCGCCGGCGGCGTGGCGCACGACTTCAACAACATGCTCGGCGTCATCCTTGGCCACGCCGATCTCGCGTTGGGCCAGCTGCCGGTGGGCGATCCGCTGCGCGACGACATCGAGGAGATGCGGCGGGCCGCCGAGCGCTCGGTGGAGCTGACGCGCCAGCTGCTGGCCTTTGCCCGCAAGCAGACCGTGGCGCCACAGGTGGTGAACCTCAACGCGACCGTCGGCGGCATGATCAAGATGCTGAAGCGGCTCATCGGTGAGGACATCGTGTTGACGTGGAGGCCGGAGGACGACCTCTGGCCCGTGAAGGTCGACCCGTCGCAGGTGGATCAGGTGCTGGCGAACCTCTGCGTGAACTCACGCGACGCGATTGCTGGCGTGGGCGCACTGACGATCACCACCGGGCACCGGACGTTCCGCGCGGAGGATCTCGCGACGCGCCCCGAGGCCGTGCCGGGCGACTACGTGCTGCTCTCGGTGCGCGACGACGGATCGGGCATGGACGACCACACGCTCGCGCACCTGTTCGAGCCGTTCTACACGACGAAGGGGCTCGGTCAGGGCACGGGGCTCGGGCTCGCCACCGTGTGGGGGATCGTGCGACAGAACGGAGGGATCATCGACGTGGTCAGTGCATCCGGCGTGGGCACGACGTTCGACATCTTCCTGCCGCGGCACGTGGGCAAGGACGAGCGGGCAGCGGCGGCGCCGCCGGTCACGCCGACGGCGCGCGGCAAGGAGACGATCCTCGTTGCCGAGGACGAGCCGGGGCTGCTGAAGCTGACGGCGCGCATGCTGGAGATGCACGGATACCTGGTGCTGCGCGCGTCGACGCCGGGCGAGGCTGTGCGCCTCGCGATCGAGCACCGGGGCGACATCGACCTGCTGATGACCGATGTCGTGATGCCGGAGATGAATGGGCGCGACCTGGCCAAGAACTTGCTCGCATTGTATCCGCAGATGCGGCGCATGTTCATGTCGGGGTACACCGCGGACGTCATTGCGCACCGTGGCGTACTGGACGACGGCGTGCATTTCCTTCAGAAGCCGTTTACCCAGGCCGAGCTGCACCACAAAGTGCGGGAAGCACTCGACGCTGAGCGCGTGCCGGCCGACGCCCCCTGATGCCACGCGCCGCGCTGCGAGAGCAGCGCGGCGCGTGGGGAACGACCGACTCCGTGGTGCGTGATCGTCGCGTCACGGTGTCCTGGAGGTCGGCGACGGTGCCGGCCTGGCGGTGCGTCCGGCTTTGGCCGCCCCGGTGAACTCGCGCTCCACCGCAGCGATTTCCTTCGTGGCTTCGGCGAACGTGGCGCGCATCGCGCCCGTGGGCGGCGAGACGGTGCCCGTGCGTGCCCCCGAGCTCAGGTAGACCGCGAGCAGTGTGCCCAGCCGCTGGCGCACGGCCTGCGGCCCGCCGCGACCGAAGCCGGCCCCGGCGGGCGGCGCACCACCTGCCCCTGCTCCTGGCGGAGCCGGCGCCCGTCCGCCGGCGAGGCGCTGTTCGAGTGCCCGCAGGCGCTCCACGTCGGGGCCGGTGGCCGCGGCGCGCTTGGCGCTGATGCGCGCCACGAGCGTGTCGACGTCCGTCATGCGCTGCATCACGTCGACGACGAACGCCTCGCGCGCCTTGTGGCCGGCGAGTGGCAGTGACGACGCCGGATCCGCGCGCACCTCGAACGTCCGCGATTCCACAATCGCGCCGTCGACCTCGAGCGCCACCTTGAACGCGCCCGGCGCAACGAGCGCACCGCGCGGCGCGATGTCGTGTGCCGGCACGGGGAGCTGGATGACGCCGGCGCGCTGTGCGCCGGGCCCTCCGGCACCACCTTCGTCTCCGCCGCCACCACCACCACCGAGGCGTGCGGCGCCTGCGGGAAGCGGGAAGCGCAGATCCCACTGTACACGGTGCAGTTTGCCGGCCGATGACGGGCCGGTGATCTCGCGCACCGTCTTGCCGGCTCGCGTTGTCACGACCAGGCGCACCTGCTGGGCGGGCTGCCCCAGGTGATACGTGAAGGCCGCGCCCTCCGCGGGGTTCTCCGCCGCGTAGAAATCGTGCGCCATGTTGGAAATGTCTTCCCAGTACAGCATCAGCGTGGCGCGCGGCACGGCGAACAGGTGCGCGCGCTTGGCGGCGATGGCCGGCGTCCAGTCGGCGATGGGCGATGCATCGTCGAGCACCCAGATGCTGCGTCCGTGCGTGCCGAGCACGAGGTCGTGCGTGCGTGGGTGAACAAGGATGTCGTCGTAGCGCGTGGTGGGCAGGTTGGCCGCCAGCGGCAGCCAGTGCGCGCCGCTGTCGTGCGACACAAACAGTGCGCGCTCGGTGCCCGCGAACAGCACGTTGGCACGTCCGGGATACTCGGCGAGTGCGCGGATCGATGCATCGTCTGTCGGCAGGCCCGTGATCACCGCCGTCCACGTCTTGCCGAAGTCGGTGGTGCGCACGAGGTACGGCGCGAAGTCGCCATCGCGGTGCGCGTCGAACGCCACATACGCCGTGCCACGCGACGCGGACGACGCGACGATCTCGCCAACGTACGCGCCATTGGGTGCAGGCGTGATGTGTCCGCTCAGCTCCTTCCACGAGGCGCCGCCGTCGGTGCTGACCTGCACGTTGCCGTCGTCGGTGCCCACCCACAATACCTTGGGGTCGACCGGCGATTCGGCGATGCTGGTGATCTCACTGATGGCGTCGCCGTCGTTGCGCGAAATGCGGATGTCGCGGTTCAGCACGCCGGCCATGACCATCGTGTCGCGGTTGATGGCGCGCGTGAGGTCGGGCGTGCGCGTCCACGTGGAGCCGTGGTCCTTGGAGATGAACAACCGGTTGCCGCCGAGGTAGACTGTGCCGGCCGTGTGTCTGGACGCGATGACCGGGGCGTCCCAGTCGAAGCGGTACGGCGGCTCGCCCTGCGGCGCGCGGGGCGTGATGCCCATGACGTCGCCGGTGACCGGGTCGACGAGCGACAGGTTGCCGCCGCTCGACGACGAATAGACTTTGCGGCTGTCTGCCTTGTCCACGGCCTTGCCCGTGCCGTCGCTGAAGCCGATCTCGAGCCAGTCCTGATTGAGGATGCCGAGCCAGTGCCGCGTGGCGCTGGGACCCATGAACGAGTGGTTGTCCTGGAAGCCCGCGTAGATCCAGTACGGGTCGCGGTCGTCGACGGCAATCTTGTAGATCTGGCCGATGGGGATGTTGTTCATCCGCCGGTACGTCTTGCCCATGTCGAACGTCTCGTGGAGCCCGCCATCGCCCGCCACGTAGACGTGCGCCGGGTTGGCTGCGTCAACACGCACCACGTGATGGTCGGTCTTGAGGCCCACGTCGTAGGTGGGCGACGTCGGTTCTTCTTCAAATGTGGCGCCGCCGTTCTCGCTCTTGACCAGGTAGGTGCCGGGGAGCCAGATGCGCCGATCATTGGTGGGGTCGATGGTGGGCTTGCTGTAGTACATCGGCCGCGGGTTGGTGGAGCTCATGCGCTTCCACGTGGCGCCGGCGTCCTCGGTGCGGTAGGTGCCGCCGGCGGTCGGGTGCTCGATGGTGGCGATGAGCACGTCGGGGCGGGACTGGGCGATGGCAAGGCCGATGCGTCCCTTGTCGCCGGCGGGGATGCCGGCCTCGAGCCTGGTCCACGAGCTGCCGCCGTCGCTGCTCTTGTAGAGGGCGCTGCCGGGGCCACCGCCGTTGAAGCCGAACGCCTTGCGCAGTCGCTGATAGGTGGCGGCGTAGAGCACCGCCGGATTGCGCGGGTCGATGACGAGGTCGGTGGCGCCGGTGAGCGAATCGACGTAGAGCACCTTGGTCCACGTGCGGCCGGCGTCGGTGGTCTTGAAGACGCCGCGCTCGGTACTGGGCTTCCACAGGTTGCCGACCGCGGCCACCCACGCCGTGTTGGGGTCGGTGGGGTGCGCGACGACGCGCCCGATGGACCGCGTATCGTGCAAGCCCACGTAGCGCCACGACTCGCCACCGTCGGTGGAGCGATAGACGCCGCCGCCCCACGACGAGCTCTGGCGGTTGTTCTGTTCACCCGTGCCGGCCCAGAGGACGCGCGTGTCCCCCTCGAAGATGGCCAGCGCGCCGAAGGTGTTGTCGGGTTGGCCGACGAAGATGTCGCGCCAGGTGAGGCCCTTGTTGATCGACTTCCAGAGGCCGCCCGACGCCGAGGCTACGTAGAGCACGGCCGGGTTGTGCGGATCGATCTGCAGGTCGTGAATGCGGCCGCCGGTGGCGGCGGGGCCGATCTCCCGGAAGTGCAGCGCATCGAATGGCGTGCGCGCGGCCTGCGCGCCGGCGATGCAGGGCAGGACGGCCGCAAGAGCGGCGACGACGGAACGACGCGGGGCACGGCGCACAGGCAGCTCTCCTAAGGTGGGCAACCAACAGGCAACGAACGGATGCGCGGGAACGTTGACGACACGGAGCGAGGGGGGGCGGCGGCGTCGCGAGCGCGAGGCGCGATGCGCGTTGATGGAGTAGGTTCATCGCCAAGCACCACGTCAATCCTGTTCCGCTCCGGGGCCATATGCCAGTCATTTCCCGCGCCAGGCAGCTCACCGTGCGCCTTGCCGTCGGCCTCGCGATGGGCGCCGCCTCGCTTGGTGCACAGCCCGCCACGAGCGCCGCCAGCACGGCCGGCCTGATGGCGTCCATCGACGCACGGGCCGCGCACTACGGTGACGTCGCGCGCCAGATCTGGGGCTTTGCGGAAGTCGGTTATCAGGAAGTGAAAAGTAGTGCGCTGCTGCAGGCCGAGCTGTCGTCGGCGGGCTTTCGCCTGAAGCCTGGAATCGCCGGGATGCCGACTGCGTTCACGGCGGAATACGGCAGCGGGAAGCCGGTGATCGCGATCCTCGGCGAATTCGACGCGCTGCCGGGCCTGTCGCAGGACACCGTGCCCGAGCAGCGCGCCCTGGTGGCCGGCGCCGCAGGCCATGGGTGCGGACACAACTTGTTCGGCACGGCGGCCGTGGCATCGGCCGTGGCGGTGAAGGAGTGGATGATTGCCAACAAGGTGGCGGGCACGCTGCGTTTCTATGGCACGCCGGCCGAGGAAGGTGGAGCCGGCAAGGTGTACATGGTGCGTGACGGCTTGTTCGACGACGTCGACGTGGCGGTGACGTGGCATCCGGGCGACCGGAACGACGTGAACGCGTCGAGTTCGCTGGCGAACATCTCGGGCAAGTTCCGGTTTCACGGGGTGAGCGCCCACGCCGCGGCGTCGCCGGAACTCGGGCGGTCGGCGCTCGACGCCGTGGAAGCGATGGACGTCATGGTGAACATGATGCGCGAGCATGTGCCGCAGGAGACGCGCATGCACTACGTGATCACCAATGGGGGCAAGGCGCCCAACGTGGTGCCCGACTTCGCCGAGGTGTATTACGTCGTGCGGCACCCCGACATCAAGGTGGTTGACGGCATCTGGGAGCGCGTGCTGAAGGCGGCGCAGGGTGCGGCGCTGGGCACCGGAACAACGAGCGAAGTGGTGGTCACCGGCGCGGTGTACAACCTGCTCATCAACCAGACGCTCGCCACGGTGCAGCAGCGGGCGCTGGAGCGGGTGGGCGGCTACGCGTACACCGAGGCGGAACGCGCGTGGGCGGAGCGGTTGCGCGCCACGTTGCCGCCGTCGAAGATCCCGCTTGCGGCCGTGGGCGTTGTGCAGCCGCTCGACTTCACGCCGCCCGCGGGTGGCGGGTCGACCGACGTGGGCGACGTGAGCTGGCGCGTGCCCACCGTGCAGATGAGCGCGGCCACGTGGGTGCCGGGAACGCCGGCGCACTCATGGCAGGCGGTGGCAGCGGGCGGGATGTCGATTGGCGCCAAGGGCATGATCGTCGGTGCCAAGACGATAGCGCTCACGGCGGCCGAGTTGTTCTTGAATCCGGCGACGGTCTCGGCGGCGCGTGCCGAATTTGAGAAGGCGCGCGGCCCGAACTTCGTGTACGCCACGCGGCTTGGCGTGCAGAAGCCGGCGCTGGATTACCGGAAGTAACCAGCGCCTAGCGACGTGGCGGAACTGGGCGTCGTTCGTTGCGCTCCTCTCGCTCATCGTCCGTGAGGTCGATGGTGAGCGGGAAGAAGACAGCGCGCTTCACGCCCGGATACTTCACGTTCCATCCGCGCGCATCGTGCCAGAGAATCTCATTCAGCGCCCCTGACGGCGCGGCGTCGGGTTCGGCGAAGTTCATGCGCGCGCTCGCCCGCGCTGCCGCACGGCGTTCGGCAGCGTGCGGCCCGGTGATCGCGCCGACCTTGAGATTGCGTTCGTACACACTCTGCTGCGGCTCGAGCGCCGTGTACGGGGTGGGATCGGGCGTCGCGCCCTCGGCGATGAAACTCGCCCGCATGTCCGTGGCCACGAGGTCGAACATCGACAGCGCCGGCAGGCCGAGCATCAGCTCCACGGTTTTCACCATGGACGGTTGGCTGTAGAACGTGCTGTCGACGATGCCGCGCCGCGCGTACGGACTTGCGACGAGCGCCACCGTGCGGTGGCCATCGATGTGGTCCACGGCGTCCTGCGCGTCGTCCTCGACGACGAGGATGGCCATCGAGGGCCAGAAGGACGAACGGCTGAGCCCTTCGACGATCTTGCCGAGCGCAAGGTCGTTGTCGGCCACGCACGCCTTGGGCGTGCACCATCCCTCGCTGGTGCCTACGGTGTGGTCGCTGGGCAAGATGACCATCACGAGGTCGGGCATCGCGCGGGCCGTCTCCCAGTCGCGCAAATGGTCGAGGATCACCTCGGCCTTGGCGACGTCGGGGACGCCCTGCGACCAGCCGGGATATTCGCGCACGAGCGCGCGGTCGAGCGACGGGATGTCGCTGTGCGTGTCGTACAGTCCCTTGAAGCGCGTGCGGAAGTGGCCCGCCGGAAGCGCGGCGCGGTCCTTCCACTCGGCGAGCACATCGCTGCGGATCTTCGCCGTCTCGTTCTTGGGTGACGGGGCGTACTCGCCGAAGATGCTGACGGTCTTGTGCAGGCGCTGCGCGGCCTCCCACAAGAAGCCGCCGCTGGAATACGTGAGCGCGTCCTCGCCCTCGCTGGGGTAGCTGCGCCCGAGATAGAGCGGCCAGTACGGATACTCCGTCTCATTGGCCTGCGTGAGCCACTGGTGTCCGTCGGCGCTGTTGCCGCCGCTCGCAAAGAAGTGGTCGAGCGTCACGAATTGCTCGGACAGCGCGTGCGCATTGGGCGTGACGTCGCGTCCATACATCGTGAGCGCGGGATCGCTGGCGCCCTTGCCGAGGTCGCCCAGCACCTGATCGTAGGTGCGGTTCTCGCGGACGATGAAGACGACATGCTGGATGGCGCTCGGCTCGCCGGGGCGATCGGGCACGGCCCGCGCGGCGAGGTTTCGGCGCGGGGCGATGTCACGTGCGGCGTCCCCGGTGAGGGTCAGCCGGTTGTTCTGCGCCACGCTCGTGGTGTAGGCCGTGAGCTGCGCGGCGCCCGGCAGGGCGATGACGTTCACCGACCCGCGATTGGCATGCACGTAACCCCCCGTCGCCCCCGGATGGCCGGAGGTCTCGCCCTGTCCCGAGCCGACGCCGAGGAGCGTGCCGACGGCGAGCGTGGTGCCGTCGGCGCTGATGTCGAGCGACGTGGGATACCAGCCCGTGGGGATGAGTCCACGCAGCCTGGCCGACGCGGCCGTGCCGCCGCTGACGTCGAACTGCGCCACGGCGTTGATGCCGCCGAGGGCGACAAAGAGCGTGCGGCCGTCGGGGGTGAGCGCCACGGCGGTGGGGGCGAGGCCGATCTTCCGCTCGTGGAACGGCGCGATGCTGATGGTGCCCAGGCTCCTGGCCGTGCGGGTGTCGATGAGCGAGACATCGTCGGAGTTGCCGTTGGCCACGTACAGCAGGCCGCGCGACTGGTCCCACGCCAGGCCCGTGGAGTGCAGGCCCGTCTCGACGGTGGCGGTCACGCGCAGCGTGACGAGGTTCACCTGCACCACGCTGCCGCGCAGCGCGATGCCGCGCGCGTCCACGCGCACTGGCTCGACGCGCGGGTCGCAGCATTGCATGGCGGCGCGTTCTCTCCCCGTGGGCTTGGCGCCCCCGAAGACGCTCACCCACGCGGTGGCGCCGTCGGTCGCGGTGACGCTGGCCACGGGCAGCACGCCAAGGGCGACGATGCCCAGGCGAGCGCCGTTGTCGGCGTCGAGCACGGCGATCTGGTCGTTGGCCGGCAGGGGCACGATGAGCGGGCGATGCCCGGTGCTGTTTCTTGCGGCGGCCACCGACGGCGCGCCGGCCATGTAGTCGCCCAACGAATCGGAGGCGAACGCACGATCCGCCTGCGGCGTCGGGGTCAAGGTATCCAGCGGCTCGGTCCGTCTGGTGAACGCGCGCACCTGCGCGATGACGCGCGCGCCCGGCTGCTCCTTAGCGCCGGGGAGCCGGTTGTTGGCGACCGCCGCTGGCAGACGGCCCACGCTCGTGACGTACGTGCGGTCGGTTCTCGCGTCGTACGCCACGCCGTGCACGCCGGGCCGACCGTCGTAGGCGCCATGCGCGATCACGCGGTTGTCGGTCCAGTTGAGCAGGTATGCGCCGCCCGGCGCGGCGACCCAGAGTACGCTGCTGGTCGCGCCAAAGCGCACGCCGCCCACGCGTCCCTTGAAGACCGACTGCACGCCGGCTGGCGTGACGCGCTGGTCGGTGGCGATGACGCCCGGGTCGGGCACATTGCGCTGGGGAAGGGGCGGCGGGGCCGCGGCGCGGACCTGGAGGGCGAGTACGAGGGGAATGAGCATCCCTGAAGTTGCCAGCGGCGCGCGGCGCGCGCAAAGCTTACCGCGGCGCGTGTTGCCGGATGCGGTGCTGGTGGCGAAGATTGCGCCATGCGAATTGCACACGTTCAGCGCGGTGGGGCGCGGTGGCGCGTGACGACGGCGCTGCTAGCCGCGGCGGTGCTCCCGCTGTCGGTGGCGTGCGACGGCGGCTCGGCCGCGCGCGGCCGAGTGACGACGGCCCGTGATACGCTGTTGCTGGCCGCGCCGTCGGACACGTCGCTGCATGCGGACCCAATGTCGGCGTCGATCCGCCGCGGGTTGGCGCTGGTGACGGCCACGCGCGATTCGCTGCCGCATAACGTGGGCAGCCAGCTGCGTTGCGTGTCGTGCCACCTCAACGAGGGGCGCCGCGCCTTCGCGATGCCTTGGGTGGGCGTGTATGGGCGCTTCCCGCAGTATCGGTCGCGCGCTGGCGCGGTGATGCGTCTGGAGGACCGCATTAACGACTGTATTCGCCGCAGCCTGAACGGGAGTGCGCTTGCCGTGGACGGTGATGACATGCGCGACATCGTGTCGTACATCTCGTGGCTGTCGCGCGGCTCCGTATCGGGGCAGCGCACGCTGGGCAACGGCATCGACTCGCTGGCCGTGCTGCCCGGAGACACGGCGCGCGGGTCACAGGTCTATCTGCTGTCCTGCGCCCGGTGCCACGCGACGGACGGGCAGGGGATGCTGGCGACAAAGATGGTCAATGCCGGCCCGCCGCTGTGGGGGAGCGGGTCATTCAACATCGGGGCGGGGATGGCGCGTGTGCGGGTAATGGCGGCGTTCGTGCACCGGCACATGCCGTTTGATCAGCCGGGAACGATGGCCAATCAGGACGCCTTTGACGTGGCGGCGTACGTGACGTCGCGGCCGCGCCCTGACCTGCCGGGCAAGGAACTCGACTGGCCCAAGGGGGATCCGCCGGTGGATGTAGCGTATGCCACGCGAGGGGTGGGGAAGACGAGACGGTAGAAGGTAGATGGCAGAAGGCAGATGGCAGATGGCAGATGGCAGATGGCAGATGGCAGATGGCAGAAGGCAGATGGCAACTTACGGGCTGGTTGTGGGGCGGGAGTTCTGGCAAGTTCATTCATCTCTTCTTGGTTCAGGGGTGTGGTCGATGCATATCACGGCGAGTCATGTGGTGTTCGCGCGCACCGTTCCACGCGTGCGGTTCGGTGCCATTCTCGTGCTCGGGTTCATGCTTGCGGCATCCTGCGGTGGCGGTTCGAGCGTTCCGGCCGCCAAGACCGCCGCCACCGTCGACACCATTCTCCCGACGCCGGCCGAGTCCCTGCTGACCAACGGGTCCGCGTCGGCATCGGTGGTGCGCGGGTTGGCGCTGCTGACGGCCACACGGGATTCGCTGCCGGCGCACGTGGGCAACGAGTTGCGTTGCACCTCGTGCCACTTGAACAAGGGGCGCAAGCCGTTCGGCAATACCTGGGTTGGCGTGTCGGGCCGGTATCCGAGCTACTTCGCCCGCGTTGGCGCGACGGTCTCGCTCGAGGACCGCATCAACGAGTGCTTTGTGCGCAGCCTGAACGGCAAGGCGCTCGCCGCCGGGAGTGCCGACCTGCGTGACATCGTGGCGTACATGACATGGCTGTCGAGCATGGTGCCCGCTGGCGGTGTTCGGTGGGGCCTCGCGGTCGACTCTCTGGCCCCGTTGCCGCCCGACACCGTGCGCGGGAAGTCGCAGTTTGCCATGTACTGCGCGCGGTGCCACGGCGCCGATGGCCAGAGCGGGAAGAGCCTGGGCATCGCCAATCCCGGCCCGCCGCTGTGGGGCAAGGGCTCGTTCAGCGTGGGATCGGACATGTCGCGCTCGCGTATCGTAGCCGCCTTTGTGCACCACCACATGCCGTTCGATGCGCCAGGCTTCGTGGCTGATTCGATCTCGTACGACGTGGCCGGGTTCATCCTCACGCGGCCGCGCCCGGATTTTGCCGGCAAGGAGCTCGATTGGCCCAAGGGCGATGCACCGCCCGACCTGGCGTACAAGACCAAGGGCCAGGCCACCGCGGCCGCGCCGAAGAAGCCGTAGGCCACGGGCGGGCCCAGGCAGCACTGCGGGCAGCGCCGGGCGATCACACGCCCGGCGCTGTTCGCAATTCCTATCCATGAGCGGCGCGGGCACCTATCTTCCTCGTATCATGCCTGCACTCGTTCGAGTCCGTCGATGACGGCCAAGCCGCCCACCGGCCCACGCCGCCGGTCCCGCCGCAGCAAGCGCGGCGCGTATTCCGCCGCACCCAAGGTGACGCTCACGTCGGTGCCCACGGGTCGCGCGGCGTACACCGACACGCGCGAGTGGCTCCTCGCGCAGCACGGGCCGGTGTGCGCGTATTGCGAGAGCATCATCCCCGTGCGCTCGGTGACGCTCGATCACGTGACGCCGCGACGGGGCCAGACGGCGTACGACCGGCGCGACAACCTGGTGCTCTGCTGCAAGGCGTGCAACGCGGCCAAGAAGGACCGTGCAATCCTCGCGTTCCTGCTCGGCAACAAGCAGCGGGTGATTGCGCTGTACAAGTACGGCCAGCATCTCAGCCACCAGCTCGTGGAAATGGTCAAGGACCTGCTGCCGGCCGATGAGCGGCCGGCGCTGGCGACCGTGCCGCACGCCAAGCGGGTGCACCGCAAGACGGCCGCCGAGGTCTTTGGCGACAGCGATCGCGGCGCCTCGCCATATCTCGACGACGCACCCGTGGCGCACTCGCGGCACGTGACGCACCTCAGGCACGTCACGCACGCCGTGCCACCTCTCGTGCCAGCGCCGGTGATACCCGTCCTTCGGCCGCCCACGTCCAAGGCGCCCGTGCCCAAGGCGCAGGTGCCCAAGGCGCAGATGCCCAAGGCGCAGATGCCCAAGGCGCCGGCCGCCCGCGCGGCGACTGAGCCCACCGCCCTCGCGCCGAAGAAGAAGAAGCGGACGCGTCGCGGCGGACGCGGTCGGAGCGCGAAGAAAGCCTAGCGTGCGTCGCGCTCGGGGCGTGTTCATTGCGGGTTGGATGGCGCGTGGCGGGTCGTCCCGGGCCACGCCGTGACGCCGGATTTCGACTTCGACTGGATCATTGTCGGGTCCGGCTTTGGTGGCAGCGTCTCCGCGTTGCGCCTGTCGGACAAGGGCTATCGCGTCGCGGTGCTCGAAGCGGGCCGGCGTTTTCGCGACGAAGACTATGCTGCGACGACGTGGCAGCTGCGCCGCTGGCTGTGGGCGCCGTCGCTGGGCATGCGCGGCATCTTCCGACTCACGCCGTTCAAGGACATCTTCATCGCGAGCGGCACGGCCGTGGGCGGCGGCAGCGCGGTGTACGCCAATACGCTCTATCGCGCCAAGCCGGCGTTCTTCGAGCATCCGCAGTGGCGGGGGCTCGCCGACTGGGCCGCCGAACTGGCGCCGCACTACGACACCGCCGAGCGCATGCTGGGTGTGGCGACTGTTCCGTTCGGGAGTGACGGCCAGGACCTGCTGATGGCGGCGGCCAGGCACTTCGGCGTCGAAGAGACCTTTACCCGCACGCCGGTTGGCGTCTTCTTCGGCAAGGCGGGCGAGGAAGTGCCCGACCCGTATTTCGGTGGCGCCGGCCCGCCGCGTACGGGATGCACGCGCTGCGGCAGCTGCATGGTCGGATGCCGTGACGGCGCAAAGAACACGCTGCTCAAGAACTACCTGTGGTTCGCCGAAAAGCAGGGCGCCACGGTGCTCGCGGAGCACGGCGTGGTGGACGTGCGTCCCATCGGCGCCGCCGACGGCAGCGACGGGTACGTGGTAACCACTCAGCGTCCGGGCGCGTGGGTGCGCAAGGAGCGCCGCACGTTCACCGCGCGCGGCGTGGTGTTTGCGGGCGGCGCACTCGGCACGGGCGAACTGCTGGCGTCGCTCAAGCACGGGGGCGCGCTGCCAGGCCTCAGCGACCGCCTCGGCGCACTGGTGCGCAGCAACAGCGAGTCGATTCTTGCCATCACGGTCCCCGACGACAAGCTGAAACTGTGGGCCGACGTGGCGATCAGCGGCAGCATTCACCCCGACGCCGACACGCACATCGAGTTGTGCACGTACGGCAAGCACGGCGACGGCATCTCGCTGCTGCAGGCGCCGCTGACGGGCAACGGCACGCGGCGCACGCGTCCGCTCATGCTCCTCTGGCAGTTCCTTCGCCATCCGGTGCGTTCGTTCGGCACGCTGTGGCCCTTCGGGTGGAGCCGGCGCTCAATGATCATCCTCGTGATGCAGTCGAGCGACAACGCGATGGCGTTCCGCGCGCGCAAGCGCTGGTTCGGGCGCGGCGTGGCGATCGGCACCGAGCAGGACCCGCTCACGCCGAATCCGACCTTCATTCCGCTGGCCAACGCGGCCGCCGAGTTCTTTGCCCGGCACACCGGCGGCGTGGCGCAGAGCAGCGTGCTCGAGTCGGCCGCCAACATTCCCACGACGGCGCACATCCTTGGCGGCGCCGTGATTGGCGCCGACGCGTCGTGCGGCGTGATCGACCGCGACCAGCGTGTCTTCGGCTACGTCAACCTGATGATCTGCGACGGCTCGGCGATGCCAGCCAACCCCGGCGTCAATCCGTCGCTCACCATCACCGCGCTGGCCGAGCACGCCATGGCGCAGGTGCCCGCCAAGACGTAGCGCGCGCGGGGCGCGACGGCGTCCGTGTGGCGCGCCCGGTCAGGATTGCGATTCCACAAAGACCATCGACGTCAGCCCGGCGTGCGACCGGCCATGTGCGTCCTGCTGCGCGCGGATGTCATTGACCATCTCCAGCGCGGTCTGCGTGGCGGGCGGTAGCGCGCGGTCGGAGGTGCCGCGTGGCGTCACGCGATCGCCCCACTTGACCACGAGGGAGCAGAAGGTGAGGCCCGCGCCGAATGCCGGCATCAGCAGCGTGGCGCCTGGGCGCACGCGTCCTTCCTCGAGCGCGTCGACCAGCGCCACGGGCACGGTGGCGGCGCTCATGTTGCCGTACTTGTGCACTGTGAGCATCACCTTCTCCATCGGCACGCCGGCGTACTTGGCCACGCCTTCGATGATGCGGAGGTTTGCCTGATGCGGGATGCAGAGATCCACCTGGTCGGCCGTGACGCCGCACAGGGCCATCACCTTGGCCGACGCTTCGCTCATGCCCTTGACCGCGCGCTTGAAAATTTGCGGGCCGTCGAAATCCCACAGCGTGTCGCCCAGGGTGATGCCGCGATTGGCGTAGCCGCAGCCGAATCCGCGGATGCGCAGCGTGGCGCGCGCCTCGGCATCGCAGCCCAGCACGCTGCCGAGCACCCCTTCTTCGCGGTCGCTGGCCTGCAGCACCACCGCGGCGGCGCCGTCGCCGAACAACACGGCCACATTGCGGTTGCTCCAGTCCATGTACCGGCTGACGAGCTCGACGCCGATGACGACGGCGTTGCGTACCATGCCGGTGCGGATCATCGCTGTGGCGGAGGACAGGCCGTACAGGAAGCTCGTGCAGGCGCTGTTGACGTCCATGGCGGCCGCGCGCGTGGCCCCAAGCGCGAACTGCACGCCCGACGCGCTGTTGGGCGCCTGCTCCTCGTAACTGGTGCTGCCGTATACGATGAGGTCCACGTCGCCCACGTCCAGGCCAGCACACGCCAGGGCGCGCGCCGCGGCGACGGTGGCCAGTTCCATGGCCGGGACATGCGAGACGCGGCGCTCCTTCATGCCGGTGCGCGAGGTGATCCACTCGTCATTGGTCTCGAGGAACGTCGAAAGATCGTCGTTGGTCAGGACGGCGGGCGGCATGCACTTGCCCCAGCCGGTAATGGCCGCGTAGGTCGTTGACATCGAGAGTCGGCGCGGAGAGGGTGAACGGCAGCTGGTCTGCCCGGAGCAATGCCGCTGAAGATGGCGTGGCGCGCGAATTCCACAATGCCCCGGGGCGTGCCGCCCGGCCATTTGCGCACTACCTTCCGTCATGGCGAGCGACGAGGGCGACCACGACGATGTGGCGGAGACGGGGGAGCTTCCGTGTGCGCCGGAGCTGGTGCAGGACGTCCTGCGCCAGCTCGACAAGACGGTGCGCATGCACCAGCTGTATCCGGTCACCAATCCGACGTACCTGAAGGCGCTTGAGTCCTTGCGCGCAGCATTCCGCGCCGTGTGGGCTCACGCCGACGCCATCACGCTCCAGGTATCGGACACGCAGTTCACCTGCGGGGGCGTCGTGGTGCTCGAGGAGTCCGAGAAGGCCTCCGACTCGCTCCCGTGGACGCTGTTCAAGGACGGCGTGCGTCAGTTGGTGCTGGCGCGCGGGTTCGAGGGCGACGAACTCGATGCGCTGCTGGGCATCATCCCCAAGGTGCGCCGCCTGCAGGACGCCGACGATGACGTGCTCACCCTGTTCTGGATGCAGGAGTTCGAGTGCCTCTCGTACCGGTACGTCGACACCATCAGCAGCGAGGGCGTACCGCTCGATCCCTCGGCCACGCCGGGGCGCTGGCCGGCCACCACGGTCATCCGCGCCGATCCGCGCGCGGCCGTGGAGGCGGGGAGGCAGCGCGCCGCCGCCCGTGCCGACGGGCTGGCCAACGTGATGCGCGTGGCAGCGTCGCATGATGCCACCGCCGAGCTTGCACGCGTCGAGGCGATGCGCCACCTGCGCGAAGGGATTGCCGGAGAGTACGACGCCGAGTTGCGGCGCGACGTGACCGACGTGCTGCTCGACATCTTCGAGGTGCAGCGCGATGCGGCGGTGCGGGACGAGGTGGTGCGCCACCTCGACGCGATGATGTTGTTGCACCTGTCGTCGCGGTCGTTTGGCGCGCTGGCGCACCTGCTGCGCGAGTCGGCAGTTGCCGTGCGTCGCGCGCCGGCGGTTGTCCCCGAAACGCGCGCTGCCGTCGAGCGGCTGGCATCGCGCCTGAGCGACGGGGCGCTGCTGGGGCCGCTGCTCGAATCCCTGGACTCGGCGGACGAACGTCCGTCGGCGGCCGAGGTCGCGGAGCTGCTGGCGCGCCTGGAGGCTGGCGCACTTGGCGCCATGCTGCAGTGGAGCGCGGAGTCGCGGCACCACGACCTGCGGCCGCTGTACGCCGCGGCCGCAGAGCGGCTGGCCATCGCCGATCCCGCGCAGCTGGTAAAGCTCGTCAACGCCGAGCACGACACCGTGGCGTTCGAGGCGATGCACCGGTGTGGCGCCGAACGGCTGGAGGGGGCGGTGGTGGCGCTGGTGCGGCAGCTCGGGCACGACGCAGAGCCGCGCCGCGCGGCGGCCCTCGCTGCCCTTGCCGCCATCGGCACCTCGCGGGCGCTTGCCGGGGTGGAGCGCGCGCTGTCGGACACCAGTGCGGCGTTGCGCACCACGGCGCTGCGCGTGCTTGCCACCGGCGTGCATCGGGCGGTGCTGCCGCGCATCGCCGAGTGGACGCAGGGGCGCGACGTGCGCGACATGGACGCCAACGAGCGGCGGGCGCTGTTCGAGCTGTTCGGCGTGCTGAGCGGCGAGGCGGGCGTGCCGTGGCTCGAGGCACAGCTCGTGGGGCCCAAGGGTTTCTTCAAGCGCAAGTCAGACCCCGAAACGCGCGCCTGCGCCGCGGCCGCCCTTGCGCGCATCAACTCGCCATCGGCGCGAGCGGCGCTGCACGCTGGGGCCGACAGCGACGAGCCGCTCGTGCGGCGCGCGGTACGTGCCGCGCTCACGCGTGCCGGAGAAGGCGCGTGACGCGTCCCAGCCGCGCGACCGCGATGGGCGACCACGGCGGCGATGCTGCCGTGCGCGCCGTCGGCCGCGCGCTGGTGCAGGCCTTTTGCGGGGCCATGCGCTGTGCCCGGCTCTACCCGGCCGACAACCCGGTGGTGCAGAAGTCGGTGCGCGACCTTCAGTTGGCGGCCGCCATGCTCGGCGCGGGCGACGGTGGAATGGAGCTGCGCATTGCCGGCGAATTCCTCTTTGTGAATCAGACGCGGCTGCGCCTCGACCTCGACAACTACGCGATGGTCGCGTACCTCATTGCGCAGTGTCGGGCGAGCGGCACCGGCGTGCTGCGCGCCGACCGCGCGGCCACGGCGGCGGACTGGATGGCGCTCATCGCCGCGCTCAATGCGCCAGCCGGCGATTCGGCCACGGTGCGGCACCACGCGCTGCGCCAGCGGTTGCACGCGGCCGGGGTGCGGGTGTTCGAGCTCGAGCCGCCCGTGCAGGCCGAGGAGAGCGGCGGCGGTGTGGACGCCGCGCCCTCGGCGCTCGCCAAGGGCGCATACGCGCGCTCGGTGGCCGCCGCGGCCGACGTGATGCGCGCCATTGCCCAGGGGCAAGGACCCAACTTGCGCGCGCTCAAGCGCACGGTGCAGCTCATCGTCGACCGCATTCTCACCGATGAAGCGTCGATGCTTGGCCTCACCACGGTGCGCGACTACGAGGATCCCACGTTCACGCACGCGGTGAATGTCTGCATCTTTGCCGTCGCGCTGGGCCGCCGGCTCGGACTCTCCCGCGGGCAGCTGTACGATCTCGGGCTGGCCGCGCTCTTTCACGACTGCGGCAAGGCACGCATTGCGGATGAGGTGCTGCACGCCAAGGGCACGCTGACGGCGGACGAGTGGCGCATCATCACCGGGCACACGTGGCTCGGCGTGCTCACGCTGTTCCAGGTGCGAGAGGGCGGGGAATATCCATACCACGCGATGCTCGTCGCGTACGAGCACCATCTGAAGCCCGATGGCGGCGGCTACCCGCGGCGCCTGCGCCCGCGGCCGGTGGGGCTGTACAGCCGCATCGTGAGCGTCATCGAGCAGTTCGACGCGGCCACCACCAACCTCGGCTATCGCACGCCGTCGAAGCGGCCGGCGGAGTACGTGGCCGAGATGCGCGACACGGCCGACAGCTTTCTCGACGCGACGTGCGTGCGCGCCTTCGTCGAGATGCTTGGCGTGTATCCTGTGGGTACGGTGCTGCTGCTCGACAGCTTCGAGCTGGCGGTGTCGCGCGGCGTGAATCCCGATCCCGAACTCGGCAATCGTCCGCTCGTCTACGTCATCAGCGACGCCGAGGGCAATCTCCTCCATCCCGGGATCGCCGCCGACCTCGGCGACACCGACGCGAGCGGCCGCTTTGTGCGGTCCATTGTGGAGACCGTGGACGCCGAGTACTACAGTATTCGCGTCGGCGACTATTTCGTCTCGTGACTGAGGTCCAGCGGCCGCCGCGCGATGCCGATGCCGTGGTGGTGGGAGGCGGCTTCTACGGTGCCCACATTGCGGCGTTTCTTGCGCGCCGCCTGCGCACGGTCACGTTGTGCGAGCGCGCACCCGCCCTCCTCACCCGGGCCTCATACAACAATCAGGCGCGGGTGCACGGCGGCTACCACTATCCGCGCAGCATCCTCACGTCGCTGCGTTCGCGTGCCAACTATCCGCGCTTCATTGCCGCGTACCCCGCGGCCATCGATCGGTCTTTCACCAAGCTGTACGCCATCGCGCGCCGGCAGTCGAAGGTCACGGCGGGGCAATTTGCCGAGTTCTGTCGCCGCATCGGCGCGCCCGTGCAACCGGCAGACGCCGCGCAGGCGCGCCGCTTCGATGCGGACCACGTGGAGGCCGTCTTTGAGGTGGAAGAGTGCGCCTTTGATGCCACCGCGCTGGCGCAGGCGGTGTCGGCCGCCATGGACGCCGCCGGCGTGCAGGTGTGCACCGGCGGCGCGGTGCGCGCGGTGCGCGCGGTGCGCGCGGTGCTCCCGGGCGGCGCGCGGCGACTGCGCGTTCAGTGGGGCGACGCGCCGGGCGAAGCCACGGACGCCGATGTCGTCGTGCTCTGCACGTATTCGGCGCTCAACGACCTGTTGGCCGACTCTGGCCTGCCGCTGGTGCCGCTCGTCCACGAGCTCACCGAACTGGCGCTCATCGAGCCGCCGCCGGCATTGCGCGGTCTGGGGGTCACGGTGATGGACGGCCCGTTCTGGTCGGCGATGCCGTTTCCTGCCGCCGGCGTGCATTCGCTGAGCCATGTGCGCTACACGCCGCACGCGCGCTGGCCCGACGGCGGCGCCGACGGCCACGCGGTGCGCGGTGACGCCGTCCTGCGCGCCCTGCCGCCGTCGCACGCGCCGCACATGCAGCGCGACGCCGCGCGTTACCTTCCGGAAATGGCGGCGGCGCGCTATCTCAAGTCGCTGTGGGAGGTGAAGACCATCCTCCCGCGCAGCGACGTGGACGACAGCCGACCCATCCTGGCGCGGCCGGTCGATGGAGCGCCGGGGTTGGTCACCGTGGTCGGCGCCAAGATCGACAGCGTATACGACGTGGAGGAGGCGCTCACGGCAATGCTCGACAGCGACGGAATCCGATGACGGCCGATGTCTTTGTGTCGGTCGTCGCGCCGGTGCACGATCCCGGCGCTATGCTGGCGCCGTTCGTCGCCGAGGCGGTCGAGCTGCTGCGGGCGACGTATCGGCACTTTGAACTGATCCTCGTCGACGACGGGTCGCGCATCGACCCGACGCTGTGGGATGCCGTGCTGTCGCGCCATGACGGCGTGCGCGTGCTGCACCTGTCGCGCGAGTTCGGCGAAGAGCAGGCCATCGCCGCCGGCCTCGATAGCGCCATTGGCGACTTCGTGGTGACGCTCTCGCCTGGGGCCGATCCGTTGGCGCTTATCCCGGCGCTCGTGCAGCGAGCCCGCGAGGGCGCCGACGTGGTGCTTGGCGTGCGGCGGTCGCGCGCCGGCGATCCGTGGTGGCTGCGCGCCGGGGCTGCCGGCTTCTACTGGTATGCCCGACGCGTGATGCAGCTCGATGTGCCGGCCAACGCCACGCATTTCCGCTGCCTCTCGCGGCAGGCGCTCAACGCGCTGAACAAGCTGCGCGAGACTGGCTCGCGCCTGCGGGTCTTCTCGACATACATCGGGTACGCCAGCGCGGCGTTTCCGTACGATCCCATCGGCCACACGCGCCGGTCGCGCTCACGCACGCCGGGCGAGGCGGTGTCGTTGGCCCTGGGCATGGTGCTCGACAACACGGCGCATCCCTTGCGCCTCGCCAGCCTGCTGGGCGTCGCGGCGGCGGTGCTCAACGTGGCATATGCCGCGTATGTGCTCGCCGTCTACGCCGTGCGCGACGACGTCGCGCCGGGGTGGGCGACGATGTCGCTGACGAGCGCGGCGCAGTTCTTCTTTCTCTCCATCATTCTCGCCGTACTCTGCGAATACGTGGGACGGCTGCCGCGGCGCTTCGGCACCGAACCCGGCTACTACGTGCGCGAGGAGCGCTCGAGTGCCGTGCTGCTGCGCGACGACCGCCCCAACGTGGTGCGCGAGCCGTGAGCGGCCGGGTCGGGCCCGCGTGAACATGCTCGGTGTCGACCCGTCATTGATGGCGGCGTGGGAGCTTCCCGCGTGCGATGTCGTGGCGTGCGGCGAGCGTCGGCACGACTATGCCGTGTGCGTCTTTGTGCTCAACGAAGGGGAGCGCGTTCGCGCCCAGGTGCGCGACATGGCCGCCATGCAGCTGCCGGTGGACGTGGTCATCGCAGATGGCGGAAGCACCGATGGCGCGCTGGACCCCGCATTCCTCCAGGCGCATGGCGTGCGTGCGCTGCTCGTCAAGCGAGGGCCCGGGGCGTTGTCGGCGCAGATGCGCATGGCGCTGGCCTGGTGCCTGCGCGAGGGATACGCGGGCATCGTCACGATCGACGGCAACGGCAAGGACGATGCGCGCGCCGTGCCGGCATTTGTCGCGGCGCTGCGCGAAGGCGCCGATCACGTGCAGGGCTCGCGCTACGTGCCGGGCGGACGAGGCGTCAATACACCCATCGCGCGGCATCTGGGCGTGACGCTGCTGCATGCGCCGCTCATCTCGCTGGCGGCCGGCACGCGGTACACCGACACCACCAACGGATTTCGCGCCTACAGCCGTCGCCTGCTCCTCGACGCGCGCGTGCAGCCGTTCCGCGACGTGTTTGCGGGCTACGAGCTGCACTATTACCTCGCCATCCGCGCCGGGCGGCTCGGCTTCTCCGTCAAGGAACTGCCGGTGACGCGCGCCTATCCGGCGGACGGCCCGGTGCCGTCAAAGATCCGCGGCTGGCGCGGCAACCTGAAGATCCTGCGCACGCTCTGGCGATCGGTGCGCGGCATCTACGATCCCCGGTGACGCCATGGATGCGCTGATCGGCTGGACCGGACTCATTGGCAGCACCGTGCGCCGTGCGCACACGTTTGACGCGATGTTCCGGTCCACGGACATCGACGCCATGCGCGGTGCGAAGTTCGATCTGGTGCTCTGCGCCGGCGTGCGCGCCGAGAAGTGGAAGGCCAACCGCGATCCCGCAGGCGACCGCGCGGGCATCGAGCGGCTCACGGACGTCCTCGCGACCGCGCACATCGGCCACCTGGTGCTCATCTCGAGCGCCGACGCGTACCCGATGCCCATCGACGTCGACGAGGGAACGCTGATCGCGCCGGGAGAGGGGCAGGCGTACGGCAGGCACCGGTATGCGCTCGAGATGTTCTGCCAGGAGCGCTTCGACTGTACCGTGGTGCGCCTGCCAGGCCTCTTCGGACCCGGGCTCAAGAAGAATGCGATCTTCGACTTGCTGCACGACAACGCCGTGGAGTCCATTCATCCGGACGCCGAGTTTCAATTCTATGAACTCGAGCGTCTGTGGGGCGACATCGCACGCGTGCGCAAGGCGGGCATTCCGCTGGTGAATCTGTCGGTGGAGCCGACCGCGATGCGCGACGTCGCCGCGCGCGCATTTGGTCGTGCACTCACGGCGTCGGCCGGCGTGCTGCCGGCGCGCTACGACATGCGCAGCCTGTACGCCGCGCAGTTCGGCGGGCGCGACGGCTACTGGTATGACGCGGCGTCGACGCTCGATGCCATCACCGCTTTTGTTGCGACCGAGCGGCGTGCGGCCGGCGGGGAGGGGGCGTGAAGATCGCCGTCTCCAATCTTGCGTGGCCGGTCACCGACGATGCGGCGGTCGCAACGGTGCTGCGCGCCGCAGAGGTGCGGGGCGTCGAGCTCGCACCGTCCAAAGTGTGGAGCAAGGCACCGCGCGTCGCCGACGGTGCCGCCGAGTCGTACGCCGCGTGGTGGCGCGATGCCGGGTGCGACGTGGTTGCGTTTCAGGCCATCCTGTACGGACATGCGGAACTGTCGCTCTTCGGTGACGCAGCGGTCGTGGCCGCCACGCAGCGGCACCTGCTCGACATGGGGGCGCTCGCGCAGCGTTGCGGCGCCAGCGTGCTGGTGCTCGGCGCGCCGGGCAATCGCAAGCGGGGTGAACGCTCGATGCCGTCGGCGGTCAGCGCCGCCGCACGTGCGTTGCGGCCGGTGGCCGAAGGGTGCGCCGCGCGCGGTGTGCGGCTGTGCATCGAACCGAACCCACCGCGCTATGGATGCGACTTTGTGACGACGGCCGCGGAGGCTGCCGTGCTCGCCGAATCCGTGGGGCATCCGAATTTTGGCGTGCACCTCGACACGGCGGCGCTGGCGCTCAGCGGCGAGACCACCGAGGCCGCGCTGGCGCCCGTCATGCGGCATGTGCACCACGTGCATGTCAGCGAGGTGGATCTCGCGCCGGTGGGGAGCACCGACACCGTGCCGCATGCTGCCATCGGCGCTGCGCTGCGCGCCCTTGCCTATGACGGCTGGTACTCCGTGGAGATGCGGCTCGGCGGCGACGGCCCGTATGGCGAAGCAATTCCGCGCGCCGTGGGCGTGGTACGCGACTGCTACACGCGCTGACCCACGCCGTCCGCAGGCTCCCGTCTATTGGTACTGTATGTAGATCGGCTTCGGATTGAGCCGCAGGATCTCTGCGATCGTCGTGCGCGGATTGTCATTGCGCGGCTTGTAGAACTGCTTCCATCCGACAAACTGCACCGGCTCGGCTTTGATCCATGAACGGAAGGTGGAGCGCTTGAGGTGCGGCGCGCCAAAGCCGTCCATGTCCATCACCACCTGCACGCGCGGGTCGAGCGTGATGTCCTTGGAGTTCGTCACGCCCTTACGAGTAAAGCGGTGCACCACGAGCACCTTGGGCGTCAGCTTGTATCGTGTCACGATGTCCTGCAGGAAACGGGACGCGTAGTTCACGTCGGACGCATCGTAGGTGCCAATCTTCTTGCCCGGCAGGCCCCCATCCTTCATGGAGAACTCGGGGTCGATGCCGAGGTGGAAATTGGGGCGCGACAGGAACTTCTCCAATCGCGGCAGCTCGTCCTGCAGCGTACTCTTGCCCACCTGGATGTCGAGGAAGACCAGCGCGTTGCGCTTGGCGGCCCACGACGCCACGCGCTCGACGAGCGTGTCGGGCATGCGGGCGCGGTACTTGCCGTCTGTCCCCGGGCCGCCCTGGGCCACCACGGCAATGAGATGCAGCGCCGGCTGCACCGGTGTCAACGGGTCGGCCAGTGTCCACGCCTTCACCTCGGCGTCGAGCATGGCGAGCATCTGGTCGGGGGCGTACTCGCCCAGCACGCCCATGCGCTTCGACAGCGGGTTGCCGTAGTAGGCCACGATGCGCTTGCCGGGCAGAATCGACCCGGGCAGCGGCTCTGGGCCCTTCACGGGCCAGCGGAGGTCGAGCAACGAGTCGAGCCTGGCCTCGCTGTCCGCTGGAGCGGCGGTGGCCTTGGCGCCCTTGGCGCCCTTGGCGCCCTTGGCTTCGTGCCTCTTGCGCGCCGCGCGCTTGCCGGCGCTCACCGGCTTGCCGTCTTTTGTCGTCGCCTTCACCGACAGCTGAGTATCGGCAACCGCCGCGACCGGCGCCACGGTGACCGGCGCCACGGTGGGCGGCGCCGCCGGCGGCGTGGCGCCCTGGGCGCCCACGGAAGACACGACGCCGACAACCGCGACGGCCAGAAGGAGCGAACGATGCGAGGTCATTGACGATCGGTGGGGGAACGGCGGAAGGTTCGATGGAGCACCGGGAAAGATAATGCAGCCCGCATGACAGCCGCGCCCGTCGCGTCCCCGGCGTTGATCCCCTCGTCCTCCGTCCCTCGTCTCTCACCTACTTGTCAATGATCTCAATCCGATGGTCCGCGCGCAGCGGGTATTGCCCGTCCACCTGAATCTCGAGCTGGACGATGTACGCGCCCTTCTTGAGCGTCGAGATGTCCAGCGTCACGGCGCGCGGCGAGACGCTGCGGCCGCGCACGGTCATGTCCTGCACCGACACGCTCACCGGGGTGGCCTCGCGCACCAGGCGCAGGTTCTGGTTCTTTCGCCTGAGGAACCCGCCCTCCTCGACCTCACGCACGACCGTGACCGTCAGCTTGACCATCTCGCCCGCAGGATTGGTTCCGTACGTTTCCCAGTACACGCCCAGTGGCGCACTGGAACGCACGCGTTCGGTGGGCAGGGCGAGCGCCAGCGCCTCCTCCACCGTGTTGGGCGGCGTGGTGGACGGCTTGAAGAACAACAGGTCCGACACCGTCACCCGCGTGTCGACGGCATACGGCGGATGCACGCCATACCGGGCCCGGGCGACGATGCTGGAGTCTGGTGCCCAGACTTCGCCGCTGAACAGCAGCGGCCCCCACACGCCGGTCACCGACATGGTGCCGGTGGCGGGCGCCGGGTTGCTCGTCGACATGCGCGGCGACGGCTGCTCGCCCTGTGCCACCACCATGGCTGCGCGCCGATGCGCGGCCGCGGCGAGCTCGCGCACCTGCGACACGTCGTACGCCATGACGAGCAGCGCCGAGTCGCCACGGCGGAACATCGCCTGCTGGTGCTCGAGGGCCACCAGCGTGCGGGCGTACGGCGGCGCGTAGCGGCCAATCACGGGCGGACGGTGCAGCCGCCAGTGCGACGAGTCGGAGAGTGACGGGTTGCCCAACACGTTGCCCGCCGGGAGGTACCGATACGCCGGCGACGCCTCGTCGGTGACCACGCTGAAGCCATCCCGCCCTTCGCCCGGTCCGCGCGCCCACGTGCGCGGCCACCCGAAGCGGAGCAGCAGCTCACGCTCGTCGTCGTCGAACCCGAACTGCAGCCCGCTCGGCGCGTCTTGGTACAGCCGTACCATCAGCTGGCGCGCGTTCCACTCGCTGCGCGAGTCGTTGCCGCGCATGCCGTAGAGCGTGCGCGCAAACCACCAGACGCGGTCTTCCCACGCCTCGCGCTCGGCGCCGCATGGCAGTCGGCGGTATTCCTGCCGCGAATCGTCGTCAATGAGCATGGAGATGTCGCGCCACGTGCAGCGTTCGCGCGCAGCCATTTGCGACTGCACCACGCGGAATCCGCTGTCCGCCGCCGTGTAATTGCGCAGCATGTGCTGGCTGAATGCCGCCAGGGCGCCGCACCACCATCCATCGGCTTCGCACTGCTGGGCCGCCGCGAGCGCGTCGTCATAGCGCTCCGACTCGACGAGGTAGCGCACGCGCTGGCCGGCAATCCAGCGATTGGCTGGAACCACGCGCGCCAGCGAATCGAGCTTCTGCACGAGCGTCGTGCGCGCCTTGGTCACCACCGGCAACTCGACGGCCTTCGGCGCGCGTTCGTCGTACCAGTAGCAGAACCGTCCCACCTGCTCGTCGCACGTCCCCGGTCGCCCGCTGCGCGAGCTCGGCAGGTGGGCGCGCCGATATTGCTCAAAGCGAATCTGCGCCGCGCGCGCTGCACCCTCGGGGGACGCCGTGTCGCCCGTGATTTCCGGGAGGGGTGCTGGTTCGGTGCGCATCGGCGGGGCGCGGTCTGGCACCCCACCCGGCGGATTCCCGCGGCGCTGGGCGTTGGCGGGGCCGGCGGTCGCGATGAACGCGGCGGCAATCAGAAGAGCGGAGGCGAGGCGCATGGGAGTGATACTCTAACGGGGGGCTGGGCGTTCCGTGAGGGGACGACGGCGTGGAGACGGTAGACGACAGATGGCAGATGGCACACGGCAGGCCGTAGACGGTGGACGGTCTTGGGTAGATCTTCCTACTGCCATCTGCCACCACGTCGACCCCAATCACGTGCCGGAAATTCTCTTCGAGCCCCTCCATTCCGACGTTACCCCGCCGCTCCGCGCCACCGCCCATAGCGCGGGCTACGACGTGTCGGCATACCTCACGCAACGCACGGTCCGCGTCTTCGTGGACGGCGTCATGTCGCAGCGCGCGGTGGAACTGCGCGACGGCACGGCGGTCCTCGTGCTGCACGCGGGCGAGCGAGCTCTCGTCCCGCTGGGCTTCAAGGCACGGCTGCCCGTGGGCATCGAGGCGCAAGTGCGACCGCGGTCCGGCACGAGCCTCAAGACCGATATCGTGATTGCCAATGCCCCGGGCACGATTGACGCCGACTATCCCGACGAATGGTGCGTCCCCGTGCGCCACGGAGGGACGCGAGACCTCGTCATCACGCACGGCGAACGCATCGCGCAAATGGTGCTTGCCCGCCACGAGGTGCTCGACTTCACCATCGGCGTCGTGATGCCGACGACCGACCGCGCCGGCGGCTTCGGATCGACGGGACGCTGATGCCGGGGCGCGGGGCGCGGCCCTCGGCGGGGCATCGGGGCGGGTCGACCGGGAGCGGATGGCGCGCCACCGTCAGCCTGGTGTGCGCCACGCTGGCGGTCACCGGCTGCGTCGGGCGTCTGCACCTCCCCGGCTTCGTCCATCCGATCGAGGAGAGCTCCATGGTATTTGAGAGCCTCGGGCGCAGCGTGCGCATTGACGCGTATGTGCCAGAGGGCAGGGGGCAGCGCCACCCGGCGGCCATCGTGCTCCACGGCTCTGGCGGCATCCACCTGCTGAGCGGCGACGCCTCCGATCGATACGCCGAGGCGCTGGCCCGACGTGGCATTGCGGCGTACGTCGTCCACTACTTCGATGCCACCGGCACGTTCATCGCGAGCATTTCCACCGAGGGACGCGAGTATTGGCGCTGGGTGCGCGTCGTGCGCGACGCCCTCGATTGGGTGCGCACGCGTCCCGAAGTGCGGCCCAATCGCGTCGGGCTTTTCGGTGTGTCCATGGGGGCATACCTGGCGGTCGGCGCCGCCGCCACCGACCCGCGCATTACGCGCATGGTGCTGGTGGCCGGCGGCCTCGAGCCCGGCGTTGCCGACAGCACACGCCGCCTGCCGCCCACGCTGCTGCTGCACGGCATCGACGACGACGAAGTGACCATTGCCGAGGAGGACGACCTGCTGCGCCTGCTCGCGCGGCGGCGTACGCGGGTGGTCACGCACCGGTATCCGGGCGAGGGACACAACTTCACCGATGCCGTGGCCGTCGACGCGGTGGAACGCGCGGCACGCTTCCTCGGCGAGGGCCCGGCGGGGACGCTGCTCGACGTCCTTCGGCGCTCCGACACCAGCGTGCCTCCGGGTGACACCTCGCGCCGGCGCATTCCGTAGAGGGGGCTGCTGGCGCTAGGATTGTGCAGCGCTCCACGGCGCCCTGAATGCCTGGGTGTCCAGGATCTCACCATTTCCCATGCAGGAGCTCGCGATGCGTCCTCTCTCCGCCGCCGTGGCGGCCGCCCTCCTCCTGGCGGCCACCGGCGCGCTCGCGCAGGACCCCGCCCGCATCACGGTCGATGCGTACGCCCTCCCCAACGGACTGCGCGTGCAGCTCGTGGAGGATCATTCGAGCCAGGTGGTTGCCGTCGACCTGTGGTATGACGTCGGCGCGCGCAACGAGGTGGCGGGTCGCACGGGCTTCGCGCACCTTTTTGAACACATGATGTTCCAGGGTTCCAGGAACGTGAAGAAGGTGGAGCACTCATCGCTGCTCGAACGCGCAGGCGGCCGCGACAACGCCTCCACGCAATACGACGTCACCAACTACTTCGAGTTCGTGCCGTCCAACCGGCTCAACCTCGCGCTCTGGCTCGAGGCCGAACGGATGCGCGGGCTCGCGGTCACGCCCGAAGGGCTCAAGAATCAGGTGGATGCGGTCAAGGAAGAGCGGCGCCTGCGCGTCGACAACCAGCCGTATTCCAAGGCCATCTGGGAGGGCACGCTGCTGGCGTTTGATCCGGCGACGTGTTTTGGGTACGCCCATTCGCTCATCGGCTCAATGAGTGACCTCGAAGCCGCCAAGGTCGAGGACATCCAGGCGTTCTTCAGGACGTACTACGCGCCCAACAACGTCACGCTCACGGTGGTCGGCGACTTCAACGTTGTCGAGACCAAGCAGATGATCGCGGGCTACTTCGGTGGCATTCCGCGCCAGCCGGCGCCGCCGGTGGCCGTGTGCGAGCAGAAGTTCCACACCGGCGCCATGCGTCAGCAGTTTACCGACGACAAGGCGACGCTGCCCGCCGTCATCGCGCTCTACCGCATCCCGTCGACGTCGCACGCCGACCTGCCCGCGCTCGAGCTGCTCTCCACCATCCTCGGCACGGGCGAAAGCTCGCGCCTCAACAAGGTGCTGTCGCGCGAGACCAAGGCCGCGCTGGCCGCGCAGCTCATGATCAACCCCTTCGGTCCGCGACGCGGGCCGGGCATGCTGCTCGGTTTGGCGATCGCCAATCAGGGTGTGGGCGCCGATTCCGTGGAGCACCTCCTGGTGCGCGAGATCACGGCCGTCGCACAGACGGGCGTCACCGCCGAGGAGTTGACCAAGGCGAAGAACCAATACCGCGCCGGCAAGATCAACGAACGGCAGCGGGCGTTCGCGTTGGCGGAGGCCGTGCAGTTTGCGAATACCTATCTGGGCGGGCCAGATGCGGTGAACACCGACCTCGACCGCTATGCCAAGGTGACCGTCGACGACATCAAGCGCGTGGCTGCCGCGTACCTCACGGCCGACAACGTGCTCACCATCACCATCGTGCCCGCGGAGAAGAAGTAATGCGCCCGACACTCGTGACGCTCGCGCTCGCCGCCGCGGCCTGTTCGGCGGTGACGGCCGGTCCGCTGGCCGCGCAGGACTTTCCCGCCACGCCCCCCGCGCCAATGCCGGTGAAGGCGGCGCAGTTTCCGCCGTTCCGGGAGGCGACGCTGCCCAACGGCATGCGCCTGCTCGTCGTGGAAAACCACAAGCTGCCCACCATCTCCATGCAGCTCGCCTTCCCGGCGGGCAGCGTGCATGACTTCGAGGCCAAGGCCGGCACAGCCGACGCCGTCGCCGCGCTCCTCACCAAGGGCGCGGGCAAGCGGACCGCCGACGAATTCGCGGCGGCCATTGAGGGCATCGGCGGCGCCATCGGTGCCGGCACCGATCCCGACTTCCTGACCGTCAGCGCCAGCTTCCTCACCGCCGACGCGCCCTTTGCCATGGGACTTGTCGCCGACGCCATCATGCGTCCGGCGTTCGCCGACAAGGAGGTCGAGCTCCTGCGCACGCAGACGCTCTCGGCGCTGCAGCTCGAGCAGTCGCAGCCCAGCTCCATGGCATCGCGCTTCTTCGACAAGGGGCTGTATGGCGATCATCCGTACGGCCGCCGCCCGACCCCAGCAACAGTCAAGTCGATCACGCGCGCCGACCTCGTGGCCTATCAGTCGTTGCGCCTGCGGCCGGCCGGCGCGCTGCTCGTCTTCGCCGGCGACATTTCGCTGGCCAGGGCGACGGAGCTCGCGAGCAAGGCGTTTGCCGGCTTTACCGGTGCTGCGCCGGCCGCCGGTGCGTTCAAGGCGCCGCCCACACGGACCGCCACCGAGATCATTCTTGTGCATCGCGCAGGCTCGGTGCAGAGCAATATCGTGGCCGGCAATCTCACCTGGCCGGCCAGCGACAAGCGGGTCTATGGCGCGGCGGTCGCCAACCAGGTACTTGGTGCGGGCGCCAACTCGCGCCTCTTCATGATCCTGCGCGAGGCGAAGGGTTGGACCTACGGCGCGTACTCGTCGTTCGACCGCAACAAGGGAGTCGGCAGTTTCCAGGCGACCGCCGAGGTGCGCACTGAAGTGACCGACTCATCGCTGGCCGAAATCCTGAAGCAGGAACAGCGGTTGGGCGCCGAAGCGGTGCCCGCCAAGGAGTTCGACGATGCCAAGTCGGCGCTCGTCGGCCGCTTCCCGCTCGAGGTGGAGACGGCAACCCAGGTGGCGGCGCAGGTGGCCAGGGCGCGCCTGCTGGGCCTCCCCAACGACTACGTGCAGACCTACCGCCAGAAGCTCGCCGCTGTCACGCCCGCGCAACTGCAGGCCGCCGCGACGGCCGGCATCAGGCGCGATGGGGCGCTCGTGGTCGTGGTGGGCGACGGCGCGAAGATCTACGACAAGCTCTCGGCCATCGCGCCGGTGAAGATCATCAGCGTCGACGGTGCGCCCATGACGCCCGCCGATCTCGCGGCGAAGGCGCCGCCGCTCGACCTCGACCTTTCGGCGCTCACCGCGCAGAGCGACAGCTTCGCCGTCATCTATCAGGGCAATGCCATCGGCGCACAAGTGGCAAAGCTCGAGATGGTTGATGGTGGCTGGAAGTACACCGAGACCACGGCGATCCCGATGGCTGGCGTGACACAATCCGCCACGCTGACGTTCAGCAGCACGCTTGCCATGCAGGAGACGCACCAATCGGGGAGTGCGGGCGGCCAGCAGATCAAGGTCGACCTCACATACGCCGGCGGCCGCGTGAAGGGGAAGTCGGTGACGCCGTCTCAAACCGGCCCCAAGTCCGTGGACGTCGACGCCGAGATGCCGGCCGGCGCGATTGACGACAACGCCATCACGCCACTCGTCGCCGCGATGAAGTGGGCGCCAGGCGCCACGTTCACGATCACCGCATTCCAGGGTGGCAAGGGCGCGGTGGGCCAGCTCACCCTCGCGGTAGCCGGCGAAGAAAAGGTGAAAGTGCCACTCGGCGAGTTCGACGCATACAAGGTCGACTTCCTTGGCGGTGAGGCGCCCATCACGCTGTATGTCACCAAGGCCAAGCCGTACAAGGTCATCAAGATTGTGCCGACCGGGATGCCGATTACCATTGAGCGAGTCAGGTGAACGGCGAAGTGAGGATGAGGACGCAGGATTGCGATCAGGACATCGATGCGTGAGTGCGATCGGCGATTGACATCAGAGGGGGGAGCCCATCCAGGCTCCCCCCTCCGTCGCATCGCCAATCGCGAGTGTCAATCGCACTCCCGAGTCGCCATCGTGCGTCCGCGTGCTCAATCAGCCTTCCCAAGCAGCCGCTGCACCTCCGCCTGCCCCGCCAGCAATCGCTCCACTTCCGCCGACACATCGGCCGCCAGCCCCACGTGCGTCGTCAGCCCGGCCACCGTCGTCGCGCCGGCATGCAGGCGCAGCAGGTTCAGCCGGATGGTCTCCAGCGCGGCCACCGCCTCGGCTAGCGTGGCCTGCATCAGGGCACGGTCGCGGCGAATCGGCGCGTAGGCGTCAGTTGTCGCGTCCTCGCCGGCCTCGTTGAGCACGTCCTGAAAGGCGTCGAGATGACCGCGCAGCTGCTGCGCGTCCTCCTGCAGCCGATGCAGCACGCCTGGCACGTCGCCCAGCTGCTCGCGCGTGGACCGCGGCAGGCTGTCAAACAGATTCTCAGCGGCCATCCCCAGCGAAAGCTCCGTGGCGCGGTGCGTAATGGCCGACGCGGTCGTGCCGCGCCAAAGCAGCTTCTTGCCGATGGCCCACGCCGCACGCCCGATGCGCCCATTCCATAGTCGCGCCCAGAAGCCCGTATCGATGTCCTTGCGGCGGCCTGTCACGCTGAGGTAACCGATGGTGGAGCAGATCATGGTCGACCATGAGCCGAGGAACAACTGATAGACCCAATCCGCCGGGCCCCGGGTGAGGTTGCCCAGGTACACCCAGAGAAGGAGACTGCCGACCGCGGTGGACGATCCCCCAACTCCCGCAATGGCCAACCACTTGAAGATCCGTTCCATCGGCGACCGCCCGTGTGCCTGCTCCACGGCGTACTCCTCGCGCGACGACTCGATCTCCGCCTGAAACGCGGGCGCGAGGTCGATGTGGGCGAACCCGAGCCGGGCCAGACGGCGCGCTGACGCAACGAAAGCGGCGAAAGGCAGCAGCGTGGCGCCAACGCCGAGCAGTCCGAATCCCCACACGGGGCCGAGACCGAAAACTGCGCCAATCCCGATGGAGACAAAGAGCACGACTACCGCGCCAAACACCGTCCCGCCCCCGTCCAGTCGCCCAGTGCGCTTCACGAACGCGCGAAGCGCCACCGGCATCTCGCGACGCTGCTCCAGCGACACGCCCAACTGCTCGGCCAGCGCGCTCGCGCTCGCGGGGCGGTGCGCCGGATCCTTGGCAAGGCACCGGTCCACCAATGCGGCCACCTTGCGCGGCACCGACACCCCAAGCGTCGACAACGCGGGCGCTTGCTCCGTCACCTGCCGGGCGAGCACTTCGGTCGGCGTCTTGCCCTCGAACAGCAGGCGCCCCGAGAAGGCAAAGAACGCCGTCGCGCCCAGCGAGTAGAGGTCGCTGCGCGCGTCCACCTCCTGGCCGAGCGCCTGTTCGGGGCTCATGAATTCCGGTGTGCCGCAAATGCCGTCGCTGGCGGCGTCGCCCTCGGCCGCGGCGATCCCAAAGTCGGCCACCAGCACGCGCTGCGTGGCCGACTCGATGAGGATGTTGTCCGGCTTCACGTCGCGATGCACGATGCCCTGTGCGTGCGCGCTTGCCAGCGCCCACGCCGTCTCGCGCAGCAGCCGGATGCCCTCCGATGCCGGGAGCGGGCCGCGCGTGCGCACGCGCTGCGCGAGTGACTCGCCGTCCACGTACGCCATGACGTAGTAGACGAAGCCGTCGGTCTCGTCTACTGCGTGGATGGGGATGATGTTGGGGTGCGACAGCTTGGCGGCGTGCCGCGCCTCGCGCAGAAAGCGCTCGCGCAGCGCCGGGTCGAGCGCCCGCTCCGGCGGCAGCAGCTTGATGGCGACTGGACGGTCCAGCTGCACCTCGCGCGCGAGGTAGACCACGCCCATGCCGCCGCGGCCGAGCTCGCGGTCAATCGAATAGCGGCCCGCGAGGGCCGTCTGGAACGCGACAAACAGGTCGTCCAACATCTGGCTCAACCTACGCCACCGGCGACGGCTCGTCCGAGATCCCCATCGCCCGTTTGAGTGCCGCGTGCAGCAGCTCCACGTCCACCGGCTTGGTCAGGTAGTCCACGGCGCCAAGCGCCCGCACCTCGTCCGCGGCCTTCGGGTCGATCGATCCGCTGAGGACGATCACCGGAATCTGCATCGTCTTGGTCGACGACTTCAGCCGGCCAAGGACGCCCTTTCCCGTGCCGCCCGGCATCTGAATGTCGAGCACGATGGCGTCCAGTGGGCTTCGGATCGCCACCATGAACGCGGTCGTGGCGTCATACGCCGTGGCCGTCTGGTATCCCCACGCCCGCAATTGGGCCGAGAGCATCAGCATCTGGACCTTGTCGTCGTCAGCGAGCAGGACGGTGAAAGGGCGCTTCATTCCTGGACCTTCCGCAGAGCGGGCGTGATCAGCAAGGGTCTCGGCGTGCGGCGTTCGGTGAATCCGTGAATCATAATGCCGCAGTCGCGCTCACGGCGTCACTCGCGGCCAATGCGCGTCCAGCCGCGTCATGATGGCCGCATACGCCTCGATGCCGTCCCAGAGGTTCTGCAGGCGCAGATTTTCGTCCTTGGCGTGCTGGTTGTCGTCGTGGTTGGCGATGGGAAAGATCACCAGCGGTACGCCAAGCGTGCGCTCGATCACGCCCGTGGGCAGCGAACCGCCCAGCGTGGGCACGCGCAGCACGGCCTTGCCGAGCATTTCGTCGAGCGTCGCCGTGAGCGCCTGCGAAATGGGCTGGTCGAGGCTTACGCGGGTTGCCTCGTCGCCAGCGCCCCAGGTCACCCGCACCACCTTGCGGTGCGCCAGCCGTTCGGCGTCGGTGGCTGCCGCGTGCGTCACGAACCATCCCGTGGCCGCGAGGTGCGCTTCCACGAGTTGCTGCACATGGGCCGGCGTCTGCTTGGGCACCAGCCGGAAATCGAACGACGCCTTGGCCTCCGTGGAGATCGCATTGGCGGCGAGCCCTTCCACCTGTCCCACGCGCATGCCGCGCAGGTTGAGCCCCGGGAGCATGATGCGCTCCGCAAGCAGCGCGTCGTTGGCCTCGCTGCCGCCAAGCAGCAGGTCGCGCCGCAGGGCCGAATCCACCGGCGGAAGTGCGCGCACCGCAGCAAGCTCCCGCGCGGTGGGCGGCACGACGTCCTCGTAGAAGCCCTTGATGAGGATGCGGCCATCGGGGTCGCGCATCGAGCGCACCAGGTCGGCAAGCAGCATGCCCGGGTTCGGGGCCCAGTTGCCGTAGTGCCCGCTATGCAGCGCCTTGGCCGGGCCGTACACCGTCAGTTCGACGCCCATCGCCCCGCGGCCGCCGAATGCCACCTGCATTTCGCGACTCTGGTGCGTGGGGCCGTCGCAGAACAGCCACGCATCGGCCGCCAGCAGCGCGCGGTTGACCTGCAGGATCTGCACGAGATGCGCCGAACCCGATTCCTCCTCGCCCTCGAAGAAGAACTTGATGTTGATCGTCGGCTGCCGTCCGGTGGCCTTCAGCGCGTCGAGCGCATTGACCAGCGCGATGATCGGCGCCTTGTCGTCGCCGGCGCCGCGCGCGAAGATGCGCGCCTCGGGATTCAATCGTCCGCCTTGGGGCAGGGCCAGGTCCACCCACTCGGCGCCGTGCAGTTCGCGCAGTTGCGCCGAGAATGGCGCGCCGCCGCGCCACTCGGTGGGGTCCACCGGTTGGCCGTCGTAATGCGCGTACACCAGGATCGTGCGCGTGGCGCCCTTGGACTTCAGCTCGCCGTACACCGCCGGCGGCCACTGGCCGTTCTCGAGCAGCCGGGCCGACACGCCGCGCTGTGCCAGCATGCTGACGATGGCGTTGGCGTTGCGCCGCAGGCTCGCCGTGTCGCTCTTGACGTTTGGAATGGCGAGGAAGTCGGCGTACTCTCGCACGATCTGTACCTCGCGCCCTTCCCGCCACACGCGCACCTGATCGCGGATGGTCTGGGAACCGGCGGCGGCGGGGAACAGCAGCAGCAAAGCAAGCGATCGGATGCGCATGGTCGGTGCGAAGGTTGACGTCAACCGCAACGTGTGAAGGGGCAAGAACGGGCGCGAAGCAAACGGAGCGCCGCGGCCCCACCCCGCGAAAGATACCGTGTAGAGCCTACAGCGTAGCGCGTACAGCCCACAGCGGAGCACGTACAGCCCACAGCGCCTCGTGCCGCATCACCGCTTCCTCAGCCCGCGCCCCGCCATGACGCCCGTCGCCTCTCCCTCCGCCACAGCCGCGCGCCCGTTCACGAACACCCACCGCATGCCCACGCTCAGTTTGGCCGGCTCCAGATAGGTTGCCATTTCGCGAATCGTCTTCGGGTCGAAGACGATGACATCTGCAAAATATCCGGTCTTCAGCGCGCCGCGGCCGGTGATGCCGTACACCTCGGCCACCTGCTGCGACGACGCCTGCACCATGCGCTGCATCGTGATGACCGGCTTGTCGAGCACGTAGCGGCGGATCTTGCGCGGGTAGGTGCCGTACAGCCTCGGATGCCCTCCTGAACCGTCGGAGCTCGTCATCACGAACGGATCCTTCATGAACGTCTCGATGTCGGCTTCGGTCATGTTGAATGATGCCACGCCCATGTCGATGCCCGTGCGAATCAGTTCGAGCGCCGTCTCCACCGCCGGCGTCCCCTTGGCGGCCGAAACGTCCTTGAGCGTCTTGCCGATGTATGGCGTGGCGCTGGCGCCGCCGTCGATGAGCAGCAGCGTGCTGTCGCCACCGCGGCGCCGCAGGTTCTCGCGCATCTGGGCCAGCATCTTCGTCCGCGTTGGCGGGTCCGCGATGCGCGCCAGCAGCGAGTCGCGCCCGCCCGCCTGCGCCCATCGCGGGAGCAGCGCCGCGCTCAACGCCGTGCCGCTCGCCGTCCACGGATACTGATCGGCCACCACCAGGTGTCCCGTGGCGCGCTCCTCGCGCATCAGCCGCAGCACACTGTCGGCGTAGCCCCACACGTCCACGCCCAGCGCCTTCACGTGCCCGATGTTGGTGATCAGCCCCGACTCGCGGCCAATGCGGATCGCTTCACGCACGGAGTTCATCAGGCCGATGGTATACGAGCTTTCGTCGCGATGGTGCGAGTCATATACGCCGCCGTAGGGCTTGGCGGCCGACACCACGGCAATCACTTCCTCGGTGGTGGCGTAGCTCTGCGGCGCGTAGAACAGTCCGCCGCCCACGCCAAACGCCCCTTCCCGCATCGCCTTGTCGACGAGCGCGCGCATGCTGTCGATCTGCGCCTTCGTCGCCGGCGCGGACGACGCGCCCATCACCTTGCTGCGCACCGTGCCGAATCCCACGAGGGCAAAGGTGTTGGTGCCCAGCCCCTTCTTCTCCGTCTCGCCCTGAATGCGCGCCACGTCCCACGGGCCGCGGCCATCGGGCCCGTCGGTCACCGTGGTCACCCCCTGCATGAGCGCAGGGATGTTGCGCCGGCTTTGGTCGTTATAGCGGTCCACGCCCTCCATCGAGTGCGTGTGCGGGTCGATGAATCCGGGCGCCACGATCAACCCCGTGGCGTCAATCACGCGGCCCGCCTTCAGCCGCGCGGTCGCCGCGTCGCCAATGAAGACAATGCGATCGCCGCGGATGCCGATGTCCGTCACCCGTGCCGCGCCGCCCGACCCATCGTACACCGTGCCGCCGCGCACCAGGACGTCCACCGTGTCGGCGCGGGCGATGGTGCAGGCAAGCAGGAACGGCAGCAGTGGAATCATGAAATGCTCGGTGCGGGTGTGGGTGGAAGCTCAGCCCAACAGGAGTGCAACGGAAGAGGGGAGCCCACCGTTGGGCCCCCCTCTCGTCAGGATGACGGCGTACAGCGTACAGCCCACCGCTGCAGCTCGCTGTACGCCATGCGTCGTCCCCTACTTCTTCGGATTCAAAATGTCGTCAATCTCCGTGTGCAAATCCTGCAGGTGTGCACGGATCACCGCATTGCCGGCCTTGCCCGTGGCCGCCTTCACCTGCGCGTCCAGCGTGCGCAGCTCGGCGCGCAGCAGGGCGCGCGCGTCGCTCGTCGGGCGCGCCGGAAGCAGCGTGAACTGTCCCGTCTGGCCGAACGAGACGCGCGGCGCGGGCGTTGCCGACAACTTGCCCTTCACCGCCTCCACATACGAGCGCTGCAGTGTCCGGCGGTACACATCAATCGACACCGTGCCGGCGCCCAGTTCGCTGAAAATGCCCGTGCGCACCGTGCCCAGCATCTCGGCCAGCGTGTACGACTCGCCGGGCTTGCCCATCGCCTCGAACTCGATGAGCCGCGCCATGCGGTCGTCATTCATCAGCCCCGTGATCAAGCCGCGCTGCGCCTGGTTGATGCGCGCCACCTCGCCCTCGGGTTCCATGCGCCGCAGGATCGCCTGGTCGAGGAAGAACGTCGGCGTCGCAAAGGCGTTGTCCACCAGGAACTTCACCGCCGCGCGCTGCCGCGCCGCACTCACTGGTACAAAACGCGGGCCCGGCTGCGAGCCATACTTCTCCTGCGTCTCGGCGGCGCCCACGATCGACACCACGTGCCGCAGCTCCGTCGACCACTGTCCGATCAGGCGGCCGTACAGCTCCTTGAGGTCGCTGTTGTCCTCCAGCGCCTCGTTCACGGCTGGCGCCACCATGGGCACCAGTCGCTGGATGTTCTTGATGCCCGCCGCCGTGCTCTTCACCGCGTCGGCGTCACCCACGGCCTCCGACTGGCTGCCCGGATCCGCTCCGAAATCGTCGACGGTCGAGAACCGGAACCACGGCGTCCTGTCCTGCTCGCGGGCCCACGCATCGAGCGTCGCGCGCTCGGCATCCGGCGTCGCCGCGCCGGCGATCGGCGCATAGCCCCAGTGCGTCGCCCACACGTCGTACGGCCCGATGCGCGGAATCAGGTCGCCCAGCGCGATGCCATCCTCCGGCTGCGCCACGTAGTTGTAGCGCGAGTAGTCCATCAGCGTCGACACGTGCCCCATCTTGGCCACCCACGTCTTCGACCGCACCGAGTCGGCCGGATAGGTCGAGCTCGACTTCATGTTGTGCGCAAAGCCCAGCGAGTGCCCGATCTCGTGCGCAATGACGTACTCCATCAGCCGCCCCGCGAGCGAATCGGGGAAGGGGAGCTTCTTGGCTCGCGGGTCCAGCGCCCCGACCTGCGTCCAGTACCAGTCGCGATTCAGGTTCATCACGTTGTGGTAGATCTGAAGGTCGGCTTCCATGATCTCACCCGAGCGGGGGTCGTGCACATGCGGGCCCACCGCGTTCTCGATGGTGCTCGGCAGCCAGCGGATCACCGAATAGCGCGCATCCTCCGGCGACCAGTCGGGATCCTCGGCAATCGACGGGGCGTCCTTGGCGATGATGCCGTTCTTGAAGCCCGCCGCCTCGAACGCCGGCTGCCAATCGGTGATCGCCTTGCGCACCCACGGCTTCAGCCACTCCGGCGTTGCCGGGTCCACCCAATAAACGATCGGCTTCACCGGCTCGCTCATCGCGGCCGACGGATCCTTCTTTTCCAGCCGGTAGCGCGTGATGAAGCAGCGCTCCTGCGACCGCTGCTCCGGGCGCGAGAAGTCCACCGATGACGTGCGGAAGTAGCCGACCCGTGAGTCGCAGAGACGCGGCATCATCGGCTTCTCGGGCAGCTTCACCATCGACCAGTGCACCAGGTAGGTCTCACTCTGCGGCGGGGCGCCCGGGCCGGCGGTCGGCGCGCCGCCGAACGGACTCGGCGTCGGCGTGGGCGTCGCGTTGATCGTCAGCGTTGCTTCGGTCTCGATGTTCGTCGGGAAGGTCGCCACGCGCTCAAAGAACGTGCGCGACGCGTCCAGCGCGCCGCGATAACGGCGCAGGATGCTGATTTCCGTCGGCGGCGCCGTGAACAGCCGCGTCACCTCGATCACCGCGGCCGAGTCCGGACCGTACGCCTCGACGTTGAACGCGGCCAGGATGACGTCGTAGTTCGCGGCATCCACCGCCTTGGCCACCGAACTCGACGGGTCGGCGATGATCGCGTAGCTCACCGACTTCAGCAGCACGCGGTGTTCCTTGCGCTCCCAGCGGATCACGCGATTGTCCAGCGCCTGGCCGCCGTAGCCGTTCCCCTCGTTGGTCTTGGCAATCTGCGAGACGAGCAGCATGTCGCGGCCGAGTTCGGCCTTGGGAATCTCGTAGTACAGCTTGCTGCCGATGCGGTGCGTCTTGAACAGCCCCGCCTTCGACTTCACGTCGCCCTTGATCACCGTGGCGTACGGCTTGGGGCTCGGCTCGGCGGACGCGCCGGGCGCACCCGGGAAGGCCGGCGCGCCGGCGGCCGGCGTGGCCGGACGTGTCGTGTCGGGGCGGGCAACGCCCCCTGCTGGTGCAGCGGCTGCCGTATTGCCGGCAACGGCCGCCGGAGCAGCGGCACGAGCCGGCTGTGGCGCCGAGGCCGGCGTGGGCGTCGTGGTGCAACTGGCCAGCATCGCCAGTGAAACTGCGAGGGAGAGTCTGCGCACGGGCGAGGTCTCGTGGTGAAAGGGGGAGGCGGTGAAGGAAATCCTACGGGTCCGGCTGGATGACGATGCCCGACGGCAGCGTGAACGTGGCATACGTGCCAACGGCCACCCCGTGTGAGGCGAACCACCCCTGGTTCACCTCGAGGGCGTAGCGCATCTGCGCGGCGTTCAACCCGCCGTACAGGGTCGTCGTGTTGGCCGGCATGTCGGCCAGGAAGATCACTTTCTTGCTGGCGTCGAGAAACGCGATCGACAGCGGCATCGGCGTGTCCTTCATCCAGAACGCGCGCTGCCGGTCGTCGGCAAAGACGAACAGCATGCCGCTGTCGGCGGCCATCCGGGTGACGCCCATCAGTCCGTGTTCGCGCGACGCGACCGACGAGGCAATCGCCACGGTCACCGACGCGCTGGTGAACGCCACCGTATTTGCCGCCACCGGGCTCGGTCCAACGGGCGTCGCGTCGCCCTTGCAGGCCGAGAAGACGAGGGCGGCCGTGGCGAGTGCGCGGCTGCGAAAGCGTCCGGAATTTGGTGTCATGGAACCTTCAAAATGCGCCCTGGGCGCCTGAGGCGCCACGGTCAGGAGTACTGGTCAGGAGTACTGCCTTCCACGGTCCCATCAGCCGCCCCACCTCTCACCGTGGCTTCCGCGCCCCCTTCTCCCCCAGCGGGGCCGTGCGTGGCACGCCGGCCCGGATGGATGTATCGCCAAACTTCTCGCGTACCCGGTCCACGGCGCGCGACAGGGCGCGGTCCTTCGGGCTCTCGGGGGCGGGCTGCGCGCCAGCCACCGGCGCGCTGAACATCACCAGCTGCTCCGCATCGCGCGCTGGCACGAAGTTCGACAGCGCCACCCCGACGAGCCGCGCTGGTACCGTCCACCGCGCGCGCAGCGCGTCGAGCAGTCCCTCGGCGACCGCCGACACGGCCGCGTCCGATTCGATGGGCTCGTCGAGGGTTCGGCCCGCGGTGCGCGTGGCAAAGCGCTGGTCGCGCACCTTTACCGTCACGGTGCGGGCCGCCAGGCGATCGCCGCGCAGGTCAGACCCCACGCGTCGGGCCAGGTGCCGCAACTCGCGCCGCAGCGCCTCGGCGTCGACGATGTCCCGGTCAAACGTCTCCTCGCGGCTCACCTGCTTGGCCGGTGCGCGCGGCTCGACGGCCGCGTCGCTCTCGCCGTGTGCCTTGCGGCGTACGCGGTACGCCGTCTCGCGCCCTAACCAGCGCGACAGGTCAGCGGCGGGAGTGTCCAGCACGTCCTGCACGCGCACCATGCCCACGCTGCGGAGCTTCTCCTGCAGTTTGGGGCCGATGCCTGGGAGATCAGCCAGCTCGAGCGTGGCCATGAACGTGCGCACGCCGTCTTCGGGCACCACGTGCACTCCCGTGGCGTCGGTCCCGGGCTTCGGCTTGGCGCGCTCCACTGCCAGCTTGGCCACCAGCTTGTTGGGGCCTACGCCGATCGACACGTGCATTCCCGTGCTGGCGAACACCGCGTCGCGGATGCGCCGTGCCGTCTCGCCGATGGGCTCGTGATGGTACAGCGCCTCCGTCCCTGAGAGGTCGAGGTACCACTCATCGATGCTCGCCGCCTCGACGAGCGGCGTGAAGCCGTCGAGCACGTCGCGGATGGCGCGACTGGTGTCGCTGCACGCCGTGCGCGGCACCGGCACGCACATGGCGTCCGGGCAGAGCCGCAGCGCCTGCGATATCGGCATGCCGCTGCGCACGCCGAACGCGCGCGTCTCGTAGCTCGCGCTGCACACCACGCCCCGCGATCCCGGGCGCCCCCCGACAATCAGCCGCGTGGCGCGCCCCGCGCCGTCGGGATCGACGGCGCGGGCCACCGCCACGAAGAAGGCGTCGGCGTCTGCGAGGAGGATTCTGCCCACGGGACGATTGAGGATAGGGAATCCGGATTGCGATCAAGGACTACGATACATGATACCGATAGGCGATGGGGGGGCTCCCCGAAGGAAGTCCCCCCACACCAATCGACCATCGCAAGCCGGTGTCGGAATCCTCTATCGCAATCCGGATTCCAGATCCTCGATCTGCCTACCGGTTCGCCGTATTGTCCAGCGCCGGCGAACTGATGATGCTGCCGCGCGCCGTGATCGTGTAGATCTTGCCAGCGACGAACGCCACGCCGGTGCGCGCGATTGCGTTCGTCGATGCGCCGGCGACTGCCGACCGGAGGTCATAGGTGCCCGGAGCCAGAGTCACGAACGCCCCAGCGCCCTTATACGCGACGTCCGCTCCGACGGCACTTTCCACCGCGGTGGTCTGGTTTTTCGCATACAGCGTCATCGGCGACGAGTTGGAGCTCGCGTTCACAAACCGCACCATGGCGTTGCTCCAGTCGTACGCGTCCGTGTACTTGTCTTCCACGATGAACGAATCGGCCGTCTTGGCCGTCGCGTCGTAGATGCCGCTGATGTAGAACGAGTACCGCTTGCCCGACTCGAGGGCCGTCGTGGTCGAGGCGATCTGCAGGCCGTTGTCGACGACCGCGGCGATGCGGGCGTTGAACTTGTAGCTGGCCGGCGCGATCGACGTGTAGTAGCCGCCAGCGGCGACGCTGCCGCTGGCCGTACCCGTCACCGACTCGGTGCCACCCGTGGCGACGCCCGTAATCGGCGATTGGGTAAACCCAACCTCGGCGGCGGCCGCCACCTTGGTGTCATTGGCGTAGAAGTGCACGCCTGGCGCACTGACGCCGAAGTTGAAGAATCGGATGCGCGTGCCCGCGTTGGGCTCGGGGGCGGCAATCACCTGAACTGCGGAATCACCACACGACGCGAGCAGCGACGCTCCGAACAGCAACGCGAGAGTTCTGATCTTAGTCATGGTCATTTATGGGTTGATGATCCACGTCGGCTTCGTGTGGTAGTCCGCCGCCATGGCGCCAAGGTTCGTCAGCGTGGCGATGTTCCACACGTATTCGGAGTTGTAGCGCGGACGAATGCGATAGACGGGCTTGCTCGCGTTGTCCGGGTACAGGTTCGTCGGGAAGGCAAAGCCGGGGTACACCTGCTTGCCCGTCGCCGCGTCGATGTCGGTGTAATGGAAGCGACGCATGTCCATCCAGATCTCGTCAAAGCCCCAGCCCCACAGAGCGATGTACTTCTGCGTCATGATCTGGGATATCGTGAGGCCGCTGGCTGACGCCGGCACGATATTCGGATCCGCGAGGAACGTCGCCTTTTCCGTCGCCGAGATCTGCGTCGGTGTCTGGCCGTCGTCCGTGTTGCGCGCGTTCACAAAGTCGAGATGCGCCGCGACGCCGTTCTTGTACGCCGTGAGCGCGTTCGCCTTGTCGCCCATCCGGAAGGCCGCCTCGGCCTTGACGAACTGCAACTCGGCATACGTGACGAACGGCATGCGCGTCTTGTCGGAGAAGATGTAGCGCGACGGCAATCCGAGGCCCGCCGTGCCGACGTATCCCCAGAGGTTGTTCGGGGCCTGCGTGGGGGTCAGCGCCGCGGTGGCGTCCACCGAGTAGCCGCGGTACAGGCCGTCAGGCGACGGCGACATCATGCGACTCATGCGCGGGTCCACGGTGCCGTTGAACACGGTGCCGTTCACCAGCGACACGGCGAATGCTCCCTGCCGGTACGACGGCAGGTTGCCGCGCGTCGGGCCCCAGAAGTTGCGGTCGTCGTTTGCCCCCAGCGACGCATAGTACAGCAACGCGTCGTCGGCGTTGCTCGCAAACGACGAATCCACCAGCGCCATCACCTTGGCCGGCGCGTACGTCGACTTGTTGGAGAAGTGGTTCAACGCAATGGCCTTGAGGCCGTACGCCAGCTTCAGCCACTTGGTGCGATCGCCGTTGTACATCGGGTCGCCGCTCTTCCAGTAGTTCGCGTCGACCTTGCCGTCCGTGTGCTGCAGGTTGCCGATGGCCACGTCGAGCAGGCGCAGCGCCTCGGTGTACGCGTACTCCTGCGAGTCGTAGTCGAAGTAGTAGCGCGTCTGATCCCACGCCTGCTTGACGATGATCTCGCCGTGGATGTCGGTGAGCGTCATGAAGCCCCAGGCCTTCATGACGTAGCCCACGCCGGCGATGTCATAGCGCTGGTCTGCTTCGGCCTTGGCGATCATGTCCAGCATGTTCTGGCCGAGCGACCAGTACACGTCACGCCAGTGCTCGCCGCCGTTGTCGCTGCTCGGGTCGTAGCCCATGCGGTCCCACGTGCTTGGCACGCTCGAGCAGCAGAGGTTCCACATCTGCGTATAGCGGCCGATGAACCGGCCGTCATACAGCGGCGCCGTGACCATCCAATGCTCCATCGGCGGCAGGTACAGATAGGGCGACAGTGTCGTCGCCGACGGGCCGTTGGGGTTGGTGTTGACGTCCAGGAAGTCGTTGACTTTGCAACTGGTCACCGATAGCGCCAGGCCGCCGGCGAGCACTGCTCCACGCAGGAGTTTCATCGACTGTTCCATCAGGGAGGTCCGGCGCGTGCCGCCGCGCTCTGAAGTGCTGAGAGTATGTGTCATGGTTAGAACCCTACCTTGAGACCGAACGCCAGACCCTTCGGCATTGGGAAGTTGCCGAAGTCGATGCCGACGCCGCTCGAACCGCCCGTCGCCGCCGTATTGCCGTTCACGACCGGGTCCAGACCCGTGTAGTTGGTCTTCAGGAACAGGTCCGTGCCGGTCACGAAGACGCTGGCGTCGCGCGCGCCGAAATACCGGCCCGGCAGCTGATAGCGAAGCGTGATGTCCTTGAGCCGCACCCAGTTGATGTTCTTCTCGATGAACAGCTCTTCGCTCATGAAGATGTAGTACCCGTTCTGCTGCGCCGGGATGACGACGATGTTGTTCATCGTCGGCGTCGCGGTGTTTTCCTTGCCGTCGCGCAGCACGCCAGGAATCACACGCGGCACTTCGCGGTCGGCCGTGCGCTCCGCCAGCCCGCGCACCGTCAGGAAGTGATCCGTGGCGTTGAACACGTCGCCGCCGCGGCGGAAGTCGAGCAGGAAGTTGAGCGAGAACTTCTGGTACCGGATCGTGTTCGTCACGCCCATCGTCCACTTCGGCTGACGATCGTAGCCGCGATCAATGAAGCTTGACGCGCGCAGCGGGAGACCCGTCGTCGGCTCGATCAGGATCTTCCCGTCGTTGTTGCGCAGGTAGAAGAGACCGGTCAGCGACATCAGGCTCTGCCCCGGCACCGTGCCGTTGCGGACGTTGCCGTACAGCCACGTGTCGGAGTTGTACGCTTCCGGCAAGTTGCTCGGCAGGGAGAGCGTGATGGCGCGCACGTGCATCCAGTTGGCCACAAAGTCCCACGTCAGGCCGTTCTTCATATACGGCGTGCCGCGGAGCGTGAACTCCCAGCCGGTCGTGCGCGTCGCCGCGCCGTTCAGGTTCATCAGGACGAACCCGGTGCCGTAGCTGCCGCGTGCGCCCTGGACGATCTGGTCGCGGGTCTCCTTGCGGTAGTACGTCGCGTCGATGCCGAGCCGGTCGTCGAGGAAGCTCAGCTCGGTGCCGATTTCCTTCGAGGTCGCAAACTCCGGCTTGAGGAGCGGGTTCGGGCCGGTGAAGCCATAGCCATAGCCGCCACCGGTCGTCGTCTTGGATTCAAGCGAGGGGAGATACGAATAGGGCCGCGCGTCCTTGCCCACTTCCGCCCAACCGGCGCGGAGCTTGCCCGACGTCAGGAACTTGGTAAGGGACGGGAAGGCGTCAGTGAAGATGAAGGACGAGTTGAGCGAGGGATAGAAGAACGAGTTGCGCCCCGGCGGAATCGTCGACGTCCAGTCATTGCGTCCCGTGACGGTCACGTACAGGTAGTGCTGGTAGTCGAACGTCGCGCTGCCGAAGCCGCTGACCACGCGGCGGCGGAACAGGTTGCTCCAGGCGTAGCGGGTGCTCAACTCGGTGTTGTTGATCGAGATGAAGTTCGGGTCCATGAACTTGATGCCACGCTCGGCGTTCGTGTTGTCGCTCTCGTCCTTCACGGCGTTGCCGACCACGCCGCTCACCGACAGCCCCTTCCAGAGCTGGCGGCTGTTGAACGTCAGCAGCGTCTGCGCCGAGATGTTGCGCGTCATGTTGTCGGCGATGTCGAGTACGCCGCCGTTGCTGAAGCCCTGCACGCTCTCCGGATGGCGCAGGACGAGGTTGTTGTTCGTGTACGCGTCGACGCCGACGTTCGTCTTCAGGTTGCCCCAGCTCCACGGCGCAATGGTGAAGCCGACGTTCGTCATGATGCGGTTGTTCACCGAGTTGATCTTGTTCTTGTTGACGCTGAAGTACGGATTGTCCGTCTCGGTCGCCGACGAGGCCAGCGTCAGGCGGCGGCGCAGTCCGGTGGGCGTCAACCACTGGCTGGCGGCGTCCGTCTGCGGCCAGATGAGCAGGCCGATCAGCGGTCCGCCCGAGCCCTTGAACGGCTGGTTGTTCGTCGCGTACGAGTACGTCATCGTCGCGTCAGCCTTGAGCCACGAGTTCACGACGCCCTGCGTGGCGCCCATCAGCGTGATGCGGCCGTAGTCCGAGTTCGGAATGACGCCCTGCTGCTTGTCTTCTGAAACCGACACGCGGTAGTTGATGCGGTTGTCCGGCGCGGCGCCGCTGAAGCTGAGGTTGTGCTTCTGCGTCAGCGATGAGCGGAAGAAGCCGGGGACGTTATCGTAGAACGTGGTGCCGGCCGCGTACGGAAGGCCCCAATAGGTGAAGTCCGTCGTCGTCGTGCCGAGCGAGTTCGTCGGGCCATAGGTGCGCTGGAGCGACGGGTAGTTGCCCGTCTTGTCCGTGCGGAAGCTGTTGCTGTACTCGAAGCCGCCCGTGCCCGGCTTGCCGCGCTTCGTGGTGATCACGATGGCGCCGTTGCCCGCGTCGATGCCGTAGAGCGCCGAGGCCTCGGGTCCCTTGAGGACCACGATGCTCTCGATGTCGTCGGGGTTGATGTCGGCGGCGCGGTTCGTGAAGTCGAGGCCGCGGTTGCTGAACGCGATGCCGGACGTGGGATTGTCCGACGCCAGCACGCCCGTGTTGAGCGTCTTGTTGTCCAGCGGCAGGCCGTCGATGATCATCAGCGGCTGATTACTGCTCGAGATCGAACTGACGCCGCGGATGGTGATCACCGTCGACGCGCCCGGGGTGCCCGAGCTGCTCGAGACTTCGACGCCCGCCACGCGCCCTTGCAGCGCATTGATGAAGTTCTCGCGGTTGGTCTGCGCAATCTCGACGCCGTCAATCGACTGCTGCGCGGTGCCGAGCGAACGCTTCTGAGTGCTCTGGCCCAGGGCCGTCACAACCATCGCGTTCAAGCTCGTGGCGACCTTCTTGAGCGTCACGTTGATGACATCGGCGGCGCCGACGGTGCGCTCTTCCATCGCGTTGCCAATGAGCCGGAACTGCAGCACCTGCCCGGCCTCGGCGCGAATGGAATAGTTGCCGTCATTATTGGTCAGGGTGCCGAAGCGGGTCCCCTTGATGACCACCGATGCCCCGGACAACGGCGCACCAACGTCACCCGTGACCTTGCCGGTCACGGTCTTCTGCTGCGCAAACGCCTGCGCCGCAAACAGGGTTATTCCCATCAACACCATGAGTGCTCTGTGTTTCATCATGAGGTGTACCGGGTTCTGGTGGCAGTGAATCGGGCAACAACCATCCGCTCGTGAGCTGTCGGGCGGATGTCTCCGGGGGGAGTGGAAAAACGGGGTGGGTACGCGCCGTGCAACCGGGATAGAGTAAGGCCGGATGCAAAAGACTGTCAACGTCCAAATGAGAAGGAAAATCAACTTCTTATAGAGTAGGAGGTAAAGCCAGCGTCGGTAACCCCTCGCCGACCATGCCCTTGATGTGACGCCAGCCGAGGCGTGAGGGTATTGGCTGTCCCGAGAGACTGCGGGTTGGCGCACCCCCGCCGTGCGCCGCACGAGAATGGGGGGAGCCCGGAGGCTCCCCCCATTCCCTGACGAGATCGCGAATCGAAATCCCAGGTCGTCGTTACAACTCGATGATCACGACCCGCCGGTTCAGCGCACGTCCCGCCTTGGTGCCGTTGTCGGCGGTCGGCTCGCTCTCACCCATCCCCTTCGCCGACATGCGCGAGGGGTCGATGCCGCGCGACACGAGATATTTCATCACGGTGGTGGCGCGACGGTCAGACAGCGACCGGTTGTAGGCATCGGTGCCGAGGCTGTCGGTGTGTCCCTGGATCTCGACCTTCGAGCCCGGGTTGGCATTGAGGTACTTCACCGCCATTTCCAGCGTGTCCTTGCCGGCCTTGGTCAGGGCGCTCTTGTCAAACGCAAAGTACACGCCGCTCATGCGGAAGATCTCGCGCGGCTTGGGGGCCGGAGCGGGCGGCGGCGGTGCCGGAGCCGGTGCCGGCTCGGCCTTCGGGGCCGGCGGCGGGGGCGGCGGCGGCGCGGGAGCCGGCGGCGGTGGCGGGGGTGGCGCGATGACCGGTGCCACAACCATGCACGGCGTGGTCTTGCCGCCGAAGAAGCGGCTGAGACCCGCGCGCAGGCTCAGCGTCTGTGTACGGTCGCCCGTCGGCACCTGATCCGACGGATCCTTGAAGTCCATCACCGCGCTCGTGCGCAGCGCCCAGTCGTTGCCCAGGCACCACCGCACGCCCACCTGCGCATTCATGCCCGAGTCGAACTGGTTGAGCGTCGTGTCCGACTTGTACTGCGAGCCGGTCCAGCCACCGCCCACGAAGAACGACCGGCGGTCGCCCCATGGGAAATGGTAAATGAGGTCAAAGCGGTGGTTCAGCGCGCTCAGGTCACCCACGCGGGCGCTATGCGTCGTGCCGTAGTCGCCTTCGTACTGGAAGGCGAGGCGCTTGACCAGCGGGATGCTGATCAATCCACCGATGCCATACGCGTTGTCGAGCTTGGTGACGTCGGCAAACTTCGTGAACTGGGCGTAGGCCCCAATCTCGACGGGTACGAGGGTGGGCTGTTGCGCCGCCAGCGGCACGGCCGCTGCGAGCGCCAGCGCGAGCGAAGCGAATCGAAGTTGCATCGAGGGTGGTCTCCTGCAGATGGGGGAGGGGAACGCCCACGCGGCGGCGTCCCGGTCAGCCGAACGTCGTGAAACCGCTGGCCGTTCCAGCCGCGGAGACCCGACATTCGATTCTCAATATAGCATTCTTTCGCAGGCCTGTAGCGAGCATCCAGTACCCAAGCGCACGGGCTACCCGCGCCGCCGCCGCACCAGCGTCAGGATGGTGTAGACCGCCACCGGTTCGTCGGCCTGGTTGCGCACCTCAACGTCCCAGGCCACGATGCCCTGCGGGATGCCATCTGCCGGTGTGTCCTTGGCCGTCTTCTGCTTGCATGTGAGCCGGGCGTGGATCGCGTCGCCGGGATGCACCGGCTGTACGAACCGCAGCCCCTCGAGCCCGTAGTTGGCGAGCACCGGACCTGGTGCCGGATCGACGAACAGTCCGGCCGATGCCGACAACACGAGGTAGCCGTGTGCGACGCGGCGTTCAAAGACGCCCAGTCGCGCCATCTGGTCGCTCTGGTGCGCGTAGAAATGATCGCCCGACAGCGCCGAGAAACGGTCGACATCGTCGGCGGTGATGGTGCGCGACGCGGTGATCAGCGTCTCGCCAATCGCGAGTTCCTCGAAGTGCTTGCGGAACGGATGCACGGCATCGCCACACGGTGCCGCGCCGGGCATGTGTTGGTGCACCACGCGCGACAGCGTGGTGGGCGACCCCTGCAACGCGGTGCGTTGCATGTAATGCAGCACACCGCGGGCGCCGCCCATTTCCTCGCCGCCGCCCGCGCGGCCCGGGCCGCCATGCACCAGCCCGGGCAGTGGCGAACCATGGCCCGTGCTCTCCGTGGCCGTGTGCCGGTTGGCGAGCAGCAGGCGGCCGTGATGCGCCGCCGTGCCCAGCGCCATCGTGCGTGCCACGGCATCGTCACCCGTGAACACCGACCCCACCAGCGATCCGCGCCCGCGGCGCGCCAGCGCGATGGCTTCATCGACCGTCCGGTACGGCATCAGCGTATTCACCGGACCAAACGCTTCAACATCGTGCGGTGCGGTGCGGCGCAGCGGGTCGGCCGACGCAAACAGCAAGATGGGGTAGAACGCGCCGCGCGCGGCGTCGGCGCCCGTGACGTCGGGTAGGCCCACCTCGCCGTACACGAGCTCCGCGTCATGGCCGATGGCATCCACCGCGCGCTGCACCTCGCCCACCTGCGCCTGGGCCGCGAGCGGGCCCATGCGCACGCCCTCAACGGCGGGGTCGCCAATGACAATGCCGGCGAGTCGTGCGCCGATCGCTGCCGCCACTTCATCGACCAGCGACTCGGGCACCAGCGTGCGCCGAATGGCCGTGCATTTCTGCCCGGCCTTGGATGTCATCTCGTTGGCCACCTCGCGGATGAACAGCGCAAACTCCTCCGTCCCGGGCGTGGCATCGGGCCCCAGCATCGAGAAGTTGAGTGAATCGGCCTCGGCGTTGAACCGCACGTTGTGCTGCACGATCGCGTCGCGCTGCCGCAACAGGCGCGCCGTGTCGGCGCTGCCGGTGAACGCCACGGCGCACTGTCCGTCGAGGTGATCCAGCAGGTCGCCGGCGCTGCCGCAGATGAGCTGGACGCTGCCGGCCGGCAAGACGCCGCTGGCGATGATGTCCGCGAACACCGCCTCGGTGAGGAAGCTCGTGATCGTCGCCGGCTTCACGATGGCCGGCACGCCCGCCAGCAGCGTGGGCGCCAGCTTCTCGAGCATGCCCCACACGGGGAAGTTGAATGCGTTGATGTGCACGGCCACGCCTTCGAGTGGCACGCAGATGTGCCGGCCGACAAAGGTCCCGCCCTTCGACAGCGTCTCGGTCGGCCCCTCCACGTGGAACGGCTCGTCGGGAAACTCGCGGCGCCCTCGCGAGGCGTACGCGAACAGCGTGCCGATGCCGCCCTCGATGTCCACCCAGCCGTCGCGCCGCGTGGCACCCGTGGCGGCCGACACCGCGTAATAGCCCTCGACCCGCGCCATCAGGTGCTGGGCGAGCCCCTTGAGCATCCGTGCGCGCTGGTGAAACGTCAGGGCGCGCAGCGCGGGGCCGCCCACGGTGCGCGCGTGCTGCACCATGTCGGCAAAGTCGATGCCGCCGCTGCCGGCCTCGGCAATCACTCGGCCCGTGACGGCGTGGTGCAGCGGCGCGGTCGCGCCGGTGCCGTGCACCCATTCACCGGCCGCGTAGTTGAACAGTTGGCGCGGCGCGGCGCCTGTCGGGTCGAGCAGGGTGGGGAATGTCATCGCGTGTCGTGCCAGATCTGGTACGTGGCCGCCTGCACGGCGCGGTCCGCCGGCACCTCGCGCAACGGTTCGCACGGCTGCAGCGATTCGCGCAGGCGCGCCGGCAGGGTCTGATACAGCTCCGTACCTGCGGTCTTCCACGCGAGCATCTCGTCGCTCACCGCCTTCACGATCTTCGCCGGGTTGCCCACCACCACCGATCGCGGCGGCACCTGCATGTCGGTGGGCACAAAGCAGAGCGCGCCCACGATACTCTCGTCACCGATGTCGGCGCGGTCCATGACCACCGCGTTCATGCCGATGAGGACGTTGCGGCCGATGTGCGCGCCATGCACGACCGCGCCGTGGCCAATGTGCGCGCCCGCCTCGAGCCGCACCACGATGCCGGGGAACATGTGCACGATGCACCCTTCCTGCACGTTGCAGCCATCGTCAATTGCGACACCGCCCCAATCACCGCGGATCACGGCCGAGGGCCCCACGTACACGTCGCGCCCGATCACCACGTTGCCGACCACGGTCGCATTGGCATGCACGTACGCGCTCTCGTGCACCACGGGAACGAACCCCTCGAACGAAAAGATGTTCGCCACGCCTATACCCGCTCGAGCACGGCGGCCATGCCCTGACCGACCCCGACGCACATCGTCACCAGCGCGTATCGCCCGCCGCCGCGCTGCAGCTGGTGCGCCGCCGTGATGGCCAGCCGCGCCCCCGACATTCCCAGCGGATGCCCCAGCGCAATCGCACCGCCGTTGGCATTCACTCGCGGATCGTCGTCGGTCACGCCCAGCGCGCGCAGCGACGCCAACACCTGCGCGGCAAATGCCTCGTTGATCTCCAGCACGTCCATCTGACCAATGGTCAGCCCGGCCTTCGCCAGCGCCAGCTGGGATGCAGGCACCGGGCCGATGCCCATCGTGCGCGGCGCCACACCCGCCACCGCAGTGCTCACGACGCGAGCCATCGGTGTGAGGCCGTGCGCCGCGGCGCCGCGCTCGGAGCAGACAAACGTCGCGGCCGCGCCGTCGTTGAGCCCCGACGCGTTGCCCGCGGTCACCGACCCCCTGCCGTCGGTGCGAAATGCGGGCGTGAGGCGGGCGAGCTTCTCGAGCGTGGAGTCGGCGCGGATGAACTCGTCATGCGCGACGGTCGTTGGTCCACCCTTGCCAGGCACAACCACCGGCACGATTTCCTCGGCGAGGCGCCCGGCATCGCGGGCCGCCGCGGCCTGCTGCTGCGACCGCAGCGCGAACGCGTCCTGATCGTCACGGCTGATGCCGTGCTCCTCAGCCACGTGCTCGGCGGTCTGCCCCATGGAGTCGGTGCCGCACAGCGCCTGCATGGCGGGATTCACGAAGCGCCAGCCGAGCGACGTGTCGTAGAGTTCCATGTCGCGGGCGAACGGCTTGCCGGCCTTGGACAGCACGTACGGCGCGCGCGTCATGCTCTCCACACCGCCCGCCACGTACACGTCGCCGTCACCCACGGCCACGCCGCGCGCCGCGTGGGCGATGGCCGCGAGCCCCGAGGCGCAGAGGCGATTCACCGTTTCGCCCGGCACGGTCACCGGCACCCCAGCCAACAGAGCGGCCATGCGGGCGACATTGCGATTGTCCTCGCCCGCCTGGTTGGCGCAGCCAAGGATGACGTCGGCGATGGCGGCCGGGTCGAGCGTCGCGTGCCGCTGCAGCAGCGCGCGGATGACGTGCGCCGCGAGGTCGTCGGCACGCACCGCGCTGAGCGCGCCGCCGAGTGATCCGATGGGCGTGCGGACGCCGCCGGCAAGGAATGCGTGAGTCATGTGCGGAACCTCGTTCCTTCGTGCGCGGCCCGGCGCAGCAGTGGCGACGGCCGGTATCGTTCCTCGCCGTACTCGGCGTGCAGTGCGTCGAGTGTGGACAATACGGTGGCTGCGCCCAGCATGTCGCACCACTGCAGCAGGCCCGTGGGATACGCCACGCCGGCCGTCATGGCCATGTCGATATCGGCGGCGCTCGCCACGCCAAGGCGCAGCGCGTCCACCGCTTCGTTGATGAGCATGGCGCGAATGCGTGCGACGATGCGTGCGCCGTGTGCCTCGTCGGTGGTCGGCGCTGCTGGTGCGGCGCGGTCGCGATAGTCGTAGAAGCCCTGCTTCGTCTTGCGGCCCAGCAAGCCGGCCGCCACGAGCCGCTGCTGGGTGAGCGACGGCCGGTAGCGCGGGTCATGGAACATGCCCGCGTACACGGACTGCGTCACCGCGAAGTTGACGTCGTTGCCGATGAAGTCCATCAGCTCAAACGGCCCCATGCGAAAGCCGCCGATGGTGCGCATGGCCCAGTCGATGGTCGCGTAGTCTGCCATGCCCTCGTCGGCGATGCGCAGGGCCTCGCCGTAGAACGGGCGCGCCACGCGGTTGACGATGAATCCCGGGGTGTCGGTGCAGGTGACGGCGGTCTTGCCCCACGCGATCATCAGTGCCACGCACGCTGCGCGCACGGCGTCGCTGGTGCCCGCCCACGGCACCACCTCGACGAGAGGCAGCACCGGTGGCGGGTTGAAGAAGTGCAGGCCGATGACGCGTTCCGGCTGTGGGCACGTGGCGGCGATGGCCGTGATGGAGAGCGACGACGTGTTGGATGCGAGCACCGCGCCAACCGGCACGGCGTGCGCCAGCCGCCCGAGCAGCAGCTGCTTGGCGGTGAGGTCCTCGATAATCGCCTCGATGACAAGGCCGCACGCAGCGAAGGCGCTCACGTCCACCAATGGCGCGCGCAGCGCGATGCTGCGCCCCTCGGGTGGTGCGTCGACGGCCGTGATGCGCCCGAGCAGCGCGTCGCGCGTCGGTGCGTCCATCTTGCCCCTGGCCACGAGCGTCGACAGCGCGGCGCCCATGGCGGCAATCGCATCGGGTGCCGCGCCGGGCCGGGCGTCCGCCAGCACCACCTGATGGCCGGCGGCCGCGGCCACCTGTGCGATGCCGCGTCCCATCGCGCCGGCGCCCACGACTCCCACCTGCATCAGGCTGGTCGGCATGGTGTTACTTGCCCGTGAAGTTGGGCGCGCGCTTCTCGAGAAAGGCCCGCACGCCCTCCGCGTAGTCGGCGGTGCGCCCCGCCTCGCGCTGCAGCGCTTCCTCGTACCCCAGCTGCTCGTCGAGGTCGACGCCGAGCGAGTGATTAAAGCCGCGCTTGATCATCCCCAGCGCGCGCGTCGGCTGTGTGGCGAGTCGCGCTGCAGTGGCGAACGCCGTCTCGACCAGCAGGTCGGGCGCCACCACCTGGTACACGAGGCCCCACGCGTGCGCCTGCTCGGCCGACATCTTCTCGGCGAGCATCGTCATCACCGTGGCGCGATGCAGGCCCACGAGGCGCGGCAGGATGAAGGTACCGCCGCTGTCGGGGGCAGCGCCGATCTTTGCGAACGACTGCACAAACGTCGCGGTGCTTGACGCGAACAGGATGTCGCACGCGAACGCCAGGTTGGCACCCGCCCCCGCCGCCACGCCGTTCACGGCGCACACCACCGGTTTTTCCAGGTGTCGAATGGCGCTGATCACCGGGTTCCATGTCTCGCGCACAAAATCGCCCAGGTCGGGCAGCGCTCCGACCGCGGGCATCGCCTCGGCCAGGTCCTGCCCCGCGCAGAATCCACGACCGGCGCCGGTGAGCAGCACGGCGCGCACCGTGTCGTCCGCGGCGGCCTCGTGCAGCGCGTGCTGCAACTCGCGCGACAGCTCGCGCGTGACGCTGTTGAGGACGTCAGGCCGGTTCAGCGTCAGGGTGCGAACGCCGGAGGCGTGCGCGATGAGGAGCGGTGGCACCGGGGGGCACCTGGGGAAATGGTAAAGCAGCAGTGAGCGGCACGCGGTACGCCGTACGCTGTACGCACCGGGCGGACAGGGTGTGGGTGATCGGATGGCTTATAACGTACAGCGTAGAGCATAAAGCTTCTATTGTCCGTCCACCGAAACCTGACGTGGACCCGGCGTGACTTCCCCCGCCGTGCCGCCGTCTCGATATTTCCACGCAATGGCCGCCAAGAAGATCATCTCGCCCGATCCGCGCTTCGACTGGATCCGCATTGCCCGCACCGCGCTTGCGTCGCGCGCCCTCGACGACCTCGAGGAGTTGCTCAACAAGAGCAAGGCGACGACGCCCAGGGAGCACCTGGTCATGTACCAGTTCTCGGCGCGCGGGCACGAAGTGGCGCAGGTCATCCTCGGCCAGCTCCTCACCGGCACGCATGACGCCGCCGGCGCATACTACCGGTCGCGCCCGCTGCTCCTCTCGCTGGGACTCAGCGTCGAAGATGCGCACGGCAGTCCGCTGGGGCGCGCCGGTGGCTTCAGCGACGGCCGCGACATTGGCGTGGTGTGCAACCTGCCGCGGCCCGACGGAGGCTGCACCGTGCTGCCGATGGCGGGCGACGTCGGCTCGCAGTACACGCCCGTGGCGGGCTGGGCGCAGTCCATCACGTACCATCGCGACGTGCTCGGTGATGCGGCGTGGGCCAGCAGCATTGGCGTCGTGCTTGGAGGCGACGCCTCGGTGGCCGCCAACGGTTTCTGGTCGGCGCTCACGATGGCGACCACGCTCGCGTTGCCGATGCTGTTCTACATCGAGGACAACGACCTCGGCATTTCGGTGCGCGGTGCCATGCAGACGCCGGGTGCCAACATCGCGGGCAACCTCGCGTCGTTCGGCGGACTGCTGCTGCGCGATGGCGACGGCACTGACCCGCACGAGACTGCACGGCTGCTCGCCGAGGGCGTCGCGCATGTGCGCGGCGGCCAGGGCCCGGCGCTCGTGCGCCTCACCGTGCCGCGGCTCAATAGCCACTCGGGTCCGGACAACCAAAAGGGGTATCGCACCGACGCCGAAATTGCGGCCGACTTCGCACGTGACCCCATGCCGCGGCTCAAGGCGTACCTCGTGCCCGCGCTGATGACCTCGACGGCGTGGGACCAGATGGTGCGCGAGGTCGACGACGAAGTGCGCGTGGCCGTGGACGCCGCGCGTGCGCGGCCCGATCCGAGCGCTGCCGACGTCGCGCGCTTCGTCTACGGCGAATCGGACGTGCCGGCCGAGATGGGTGGCCTGCCGTCGGTGGAGCGCCGGCGGCTTGGCGGCTCCGCAGAGCCCGCGGCGGGCGGTACGGTGCTGCGCTTCGCCGAAGCGGTGCGCCGCACGCTCGACGTGGAACTGGCGCGTAACCCGCGCCTGTTGGTGTTCGGCGAGGATGTCGGCCGCAAGGGCGGCGTGCACCTCGTCACCGAGGGGCTGCAGAAGAAGCACGGCGCAGCGCGCGTCTTTGATACTTCGCTGTCCGAAGAGGGCATCATCGGCCGCGCCTCGGCGATGGCGATTGCCGGACTGATGCCCGTGGCCGAGATCCAGTTCCGCAAGTACGCCGACCCGGCTGCGGAGCAGCTCAACAACACCGGCACCATGCGGTGGCGCACCAAGAACCGCTTTGCCGCGCCGATGGTGGTGCGGATGCCGGGCGGCTTCGGCAAGGACGTCGGCGATCCGTGGCACTCGTTGAGCGACGAAGTGCGCTTTGCGCACGCCTACGGCTGGCACGTGGCGATGCCGTCCAACGCCGCCGACGCCGTGGGCCTGCTGCGTGCAGCAATGCGCGGCGTCGATCCCGCAATCTTCTTCGAACATCGCTCGTTGCTGATGACGTCGGATGGCAGTGCGCCGTATCCGGGTGATGAGTACGTGCTTCCGTTCGGCCGCGCACGGGTGCTGCGCGAGGGGACGGACATTACGGTCGTGACGTGGGGCGCGATGGTGCATCGCTGCGCCGAGGCGGCTGAGCGCTTTGGCACGCGCGTGGAACTCGTCGACCTGCGCACCGTGTCGCCGTGGGACAAGGCGGCGGTACTCGCGTCGGTGGAAAAGACCGGCCGCTGCCTCGTGGTGCACGAAGACAACATGACGGCAGGCTTTGGCGCAGAGATCGCCGCCACGCTAGCCAGCGATGCCTTCTGGCATCTCGACGCGCCGGTGCAGCGGCTCGCTCCCGCCGACATCCCGGTGGCGTACCACACGGACCTGCTCAACGCCATCGTGCCGACGGTGGAGCGTATCGCGGCGAGCATCGAGGGGCTGTTGAGCGTCTGACGCCCGAACGACCATGAGCGGGGCACGATCACCTGCAGGGCGGTGCGCTGGCTTCGATGGCCGCGCGCCCGTCTGCACCTAAATCGCCTTGAACGCCTCAAACGGCTGCGTGCACGCCGTGCACACCCAGAGCGCCTTGCATGCCGTGCTGCCAAAGTCGCTTCGCAGCTGCGTATTGGGCGACTTGCAGAAGGGACAGCGCGGCCCGGCGCCCGCGCGCCGCAGCGGCACCAGCGCGTCGTCAGGCGCGTCACCCGACGCGGCGCGACCGGGCGGCGCGATGCCGTACGCCTCGAGCTTGGCGCGCGCTGCTTCGGGCATCCAGTCGGTGGTCCACGCCGGTGTGAACACGGTGCGCACGGTCACGCCGTTGGCGCCGCGAAGCTGCAGCGCCTCACAGATCAGCTCCTCGATGTGGCGCATCGCGGGACAACCGCTGTACGTCGGCGTCACCGTCACCGTCACGTGGCCGCTGCCGTCGATGGCGGCGTCGCGCACGACGCCGAGTTCCACCACCGAGAGTACCGGTACCTCGGGATCCTTGACGTCCTCGAGGATGGCCAGCACCTCGTCGCGACTGAGCGCGCGGATCACGCCGCGCCCCGGATCAACGCGTGCGACTGCCGGGCTACCACTGCGCGCCCGGATGCGACCGGGCCACGATCTGCATCTCGGCCAGCAGGTGGCCCAGGTGCTCCGTGTGCCGACCGTCACGGCCGCCGCGATGCATCCAGCCGTCCCCGGGCACTTGCAGCGTGGCACGCGCGAGCACGTCGCGCACCTGCTGCTGCCAGGCCGGTGCAAGCAACGACACGTCGGCGGTGAGGCCGCCGGCCACGAGATCCGCCTCGTCGGTCGGCTGCATGAAGAGTTCGCCGGTGTATGGCCAGAGCGCATCCACTGCCGCCTGCGTGCGCGCATGGCTCTCCGCGGTGCCGTCGCCCAGGCGAATCACCCACTCTCCCGCGTGCCGCACGTGGTAGCGGCTCTCCTTCAGCGCCTTGGCGGCAATGCCGCTGATCGTCGGGTCAACCGAGCGCGACAGCGCATCCCACTGCAGCACGCTGAACACGCCGTGCAGGAATTGCCGCACCGTCGTTACCCCGAAGTCGCCCCTGGGCAGTTCGCAGAGCATCGCGTTGCGGAATTCGACGGCCTCGCGGAAATAGGCCAGTGCATCCTCGGTGCGCCCGGCGCCCTCCACCGCGCTCGCGTACTGCAGGACCAAGGTCGCCTGGCCAATCAGGTCGAGCGCGATATTGGCCAGCGCGATGTCCTCTTCGAGGATCGGTGCGTGCCCGCACCATTCGGACGTGCGATGGCCGAGGATCAGCCGGTCGTCTCCAACGCGGCAGAGCGCCGTGAACAATGCGGCGGGCGCCATCAAAAGACCTTCACGCCCTTGGGCACCTTGTAGAACTGCGGGTGCCGGTACGCCTTGTCGTTGGCCGGATCGAAAAACGGCCCCATGTCCTCGGGCGTCGATGCCGTGATGGCCGCGGCAGGCACCACCCACAGACTGACGCCCTCATTGCGGCGCGCGTAGGTGTCGCGCGCATTCTGCAGCGCGTGCTCCGCGTCGACCGCGTGCACGCTGCCCGCGTGCTCGTGCGGGTCGCCGGCCGCCGGCTGGATGAAGACTTCCCAGACGGGCCAGGGTTGTTCGGGGGAGGCGGGGGTCATGGGTGAGAGATGAGAGATGAGAGATGAGAGATGGCAGATGGCAGATGGCAGAGGGCAGAGGGCTGACGGCATACGGCGTACCGCCCACAGCGGCAGTTCAATCCTCAATCACCAGCAGCCCGCCGAGCCGCGTGCGCCACTGCCGCCTCCCGCACCCACGCGCCCTCGGCGTGCGCCGCGCGGCGTGCGTCCAGCCGCTCCTTGTTGCACAGCCCGTCACCCTTCACCACGCGCCAGAACTCGTCCCAGTCGATGGGGCCGGTCTTCCAGTCACCCGTGGCCTCGTCGTACGCGAGGTCGGGGTCGGGCACTGTGAGGCCGATCGCCTTCACCTGCGCGATGGTCAGGTTCACGAAGCGCTGGCGCAGTTCGTCGTTGCTCTTGCGCTTGATACCCCAGCGCTTCAACTCGTCGCTGTTTGGCGAATCCGCATCGTGCGGGCCAAACATCATCAGCGACGGCCACCACCAGCGGTTCAGCGACTCCTGTGCCATGGCCTGCTGCGCCGGCGTGCCACGCGCGAGGGTGGTCATGATCTCGTAGCCCTGACGCTTGTGAAAATTCTCTTCCTTGCAGATGCGCACCATCGCCCGCGCGTACGGCCCGTACGACGCCTTGGCGAGCATCGTCTGGTTCACGATGGCTGCGCCGTCCACCAGCCACCCGATGGCGCCGATGTCGGCCCACGTCAGCGTGGGGTAGTTGAAGATGCTCGAGTACTTGGCCTTGCCGTCGAGCAGCTGCTGCACCAGGTCGTGCCGGTCGACGCCCAGCGTCTCGGTGCCGCAGTAGATGTAGAGCCCGTGCCCGCCTTCGTCCTGCACCTTGGCGAGAAGAATCATCTTGCGCCGCAGGCTGGGCGCGCGCGTGATCCAGTTCCCCTCGGGGAGCATCCCCACCACCTCGGAATGCGCGTGCTGCGACATCATCCGGACGAGCTGCGACCGGTAGCGCGCGGGCATCCAGTCCTTGGGCTCAATCGATCCATCGGCGGCAATGCGCGCCTCGAACTCGGCGAGCCGGACGGGATCTTCGGCGACCGCGGGGGATGGGGGCATCCGGGGGGACTCCTCGCGTTCGGTCGTCGCACCAGCCGCGCACGGGACCGACAGCGTATCTTGGGGGGTGACGTTTCAAGCTAGCGTCTGCGCCGTTCATCCGGAATCTCGCCCGGGCCACGCCATGACCACCACGACGATGTTCTCCGATGACGGCTCCGTCGACCTGCGCGTCGACGCGGGCATCGCGACCGTGCGCTTCGGGCACGCGAAGAGCAATGCCCTGCCGGGCACCCTGCTGCGCTCGCTGGCTTCGACCATCACGCACGCTGGCGCGCGCGACGACGTCCGCGTGATCGTGCTGCGCAGCGAAGGGAAGGGCGCCTTCTGCGCCGGTGCGTCATTTGACGAACTCGCGGCCATCGCCGACGCGTCCAGCGGAAAGGAGTTCTTCCTTGGCTTCGCGCGTGTCATTCTGGCCATGACCGGCGCGCCCGTGCCCGTCGTGACGGCCGTTCAGGGCAAGGTGGTCGGCGGCGGCGTGGGCCTGGTGGCCGCCTCCGACTACGCCATCGGCGTGGCGGGCGCGTCAATCAAGTTGAGCGAACTCGCCATCGGCATCGGGCCGTTCGTGGTGGGGCCGGTGGTGGCGCACAAGCTCGGAATGGGGCCCTTCGGTGCCATGGCGCTCGACGCTGACTGGCGCGACGCCGTGTGGGCCGAGCGGCACGGATTGTACGCCCAGGTCGTGGCCGATGCGACAGCGCTCGAAGCGGCGGTCGCGGCGCGCGCCGCACACCTGGCCGCCGCCAATCCCGAGGCGGTGCAAGCCATCAAGCGCACGCTCTGGGAAGGGACCGACAATTGGCCAGCCCTGCTCGACGAGCGCGCGGCGACCTCAGGGCGCCTGGTGTTGAGCGAATACACGCGCGCGGCGATTCGGGAGTTCGGCAAGGGGTAGGCGGCGAGTGCTTGGCACGCACGCCCTACGCGGTAATCCCGAATCTCACATTCCGCTTGTGCGAGAAGATCAGTGATGTCTCCATGTGCGCCACCTCCGGCCGAGTAGAAAAGGCCGACAGCGCAAACTCGCGCAGGTGCTCCGCGTCACGTACTGCCACGTGCACCAGGTAGTCGTTGGCTCCCGCCACGTGAAAGGCGCCCCGCACTTCGGGCAGCGTACCGATGTGCCGCTCGAATGCCGCAATCGCGGTGCGCGCGTGCTTCTCCAGCCGCACGGCGATGAGCGCTTCGAGCGTGACCCCGTACACCCGCGGATCCACCTCCGCATGGTAGCCGAGCAACGCGTGGGACGCTTCCAGCCGTCGCACGCGGGCAAGGCAGCTCGAGGGTGCCAGGCCCACTTTGGCAGCGAGTTCCTTGTTCGTTATCCGCGCATCGTGCTGCAGGTAGGCGAGGATGTCGCGGTCAATTCGGTCGATGAGCGCAGCGTCGGGCTGTTTCCGAATATTATTCTGCATCTATCGGTCCTGACTGAGGATAGTGCTAATGTAGCACATATTCTCAGAATATGGAGCCGACGATGGATCAGGCATTCTCCACGCGCGCAGTGCACGCCGGCCGCGGTGACTTCATTGAAAAGGGCGTCCATGCGCCGCCCCTCGACCTCAGCACCACCTATCCAACGCCCGATCTCGAACTGGCCGCGCGGTCGTTCGACAGCCTGGTCGCAGGGGACGAGCCGCAGGGCGGAAGCTTCGTCTACCAGCGCTTGTTCAATCCCACCACTGATCGCTTTGAGCGCGCGCTCGCCGAACTCGAGGGCGCCGAAGATGCCGCGGCGTTTTCGTCGGGCATGGCGGCGCTCAGCGCGGTACTCCTGGCCGCCAAGTCACGCGGTGCCCATGTGGTGGCCGTGCGCCCGATGTACGGCACGGCCGACCATCTGCTGACGTCGCGCCTGCTCGGCCTCGGCGTCACATGGACGACGCAGGACGACATTGCCGACGCCATCCGCCCCGACACGGCGCTCGTCGTCATCGAGACGCCGGCCAACCCCACGCTCAACCTCATCGACATCGCATCCGTGGTGCGCCAGGCCGGCGCGGTGCCGGTGCTCGTCGACTCCACGTTTGCCACGCCGGTGCTGCAGCAGCCGCTTGCCCTCGGAGCCGCACTCGTGCTGCACAGCGCCACCAAATTCCTCGGTGGGCACGGCGACGTGCTTGCCGGTGTGGTGGCCGGGTCGCACACCATGGTGCGCGACATCAAGCACGTGCGCGCCGCCACGGGAGGCCTGCTGCATCCGCTCTCGTCGTACCTCCTCCACCGCGGTCTGCCCACGCTGCAACTGCGCGTCGAGCGCGCGCAGGCCACCGCGGGGGACCTCGCCGCGCGGCTTGCCGCCGATTCACGCGTGGCCAGCGTGAGATTCCCGGGCCTCCCTGGTCAGGATCCGCGCACGCTGATCGGCCGCCAGATGCTTGGGCCGGGAAGCATCCTCGCCTTCGAGCTGGCCAGCGATGATCCGCAGGTGATGCGGAACTTCGTCGGCGCGCTTCAGCTCATCACGCCGGCCGTCAGCCTGGGGTCCACCGACACGCTCATCCAGCCGCCGGCCGCGCTGACCCATCGCGTGGTCGACCAGCATGCCCGACAGGACGCTGGCATCAGCCAGGGACTGCTCCGGATGAGCGTCGGGCTTGAAGACGCGCGCGACCTCTGGCGAGACCTCGATCGGGCATTGGCGACGGTGCCGTCACACGCGGTCACGACGGAGCGGATTCCCGCGCTGGCGGGGTGAGCCTGCGCGCGGGCAAGCCCGCGGTTTCTCCCGCGCCGGTGCGGCGTCGGGGCTGATCTGGAACAGATGTGTGGTACCGTTCGAGGCGGCTTGGCGATATCTTGCTGAGCCGCCTCGTCAGCGCCCTACGGAGAATACCTGACTGAGTGAGGTGGGAGGGACCGATAGACTTCGCTGTTTCGCCGCATTTGACGGCGGCAACGCTCTTCATCGACTAGGAGTCCGAATGACGGCTGGGACGCTGCCCCTCGTGATTCAGGGGGGGATGGGAATCGCCGTCTCCAACTGGAAGCTGGCGCAGGCAGTCGCCATGGCGGGCCAGTTGGGCGTTGTGTCAGGAACGGCGCTGGATTCGGTTTTCGTGCGTCGCCTGCAGGATGGCGACCCCACGGGTGCGGTTCGTCGCGCACTGGCCAGCTTCCCAAAGCCCGAAATCGCCGCTGAAATGCTGCGCCGATATTTCAAGCCTGGTGGTCGTGCGCCCAACGAACCGTACACCGCGCTCCCGATGTACAAGCAGGCGGTAAGTGCGGTGCGCGAGCAGGTCACCATCGCGGCCAACTACGTCGAAGTCTGGCTGGCCAAGGAAGGCCATCAGGGCAAGGTCGGCATCAACCTGCTGACCAAGGTGCAGATGCCCACCCTGGCTTCGCTCTACGGGGCCATGCTGGCGGGCGTCGATGTGGTGCTGATGGGCGCGGGCATCCCGCGTGAGATTCCCGGCGCGCTCGACGCGCTCGCCATTCAGGCGCCGGCCGTGCTGCGCCTCGATGTGGAAGGTCAGCCGTCGGATCAGCCGGTGACGCTCTCGTTCGATCCGTCCGTCCATGGCATGACCGATGTGCCGCTCAAGCGCCCGGATTTCTATGCCATCGTCTCGGCCCATTCCCTCGCCGCCAATCTGGCGCGCAAGGCGACGGGCAAGGTCGACGGCTTTGTCGTTGAAGGGGCCACGGCGGGTGGCCACAATGCGCCGCCCCGCGGCGCCGTGAAGCTGAATGATCGCGGCGAGCCCATTTATGGCGAGCGCGATGCCGCCGACTTGGGCGCCATGCGCGAACTCGGCATTCCGTTCTGGCTGGCGGGCAGCGTCGGGACGCCCGAAGGCCTCGCCGAGGCGCGTCGGCAAGGCGCCGCCGGCATTCAGGTGGGCACCGCGTTTGCGTATTCTGACGAGTCGGGATTCACCGCCGAGATCAAACGTCAGGTCCTGTCGGATGTCGCTGAGGGTCGTGCGGGTGTGTTCACCGATCCGCGCGCGTCGCCCACGGGATTTCCGTTCAAGATCCTCGAGTCTCCGAACATCACGCAGCAGGATGACACGCGTGAGCGCCTGTGCGACCTGGGCTACCTGCGTTCCGCGGCGCGCCGCGAGGACGGCCGGACGATCTATCGCTGCTCGGCGGCGCCGGTGTCGGAGTATACCAACTCCGGTGGCACGGAAGAGGACACCGTGGGACGCCGCTGCCTGTGCAACGGGCTCATGGCCGTCATTGGCCTGGGGCAGTTGCGCAAGGATGGCTCCGTCGAGCTGCCGATGGTGACGAGTGGCGACACGGTGAGCGAACTGGCCGCCGTGGCAAAGGGGCGGACGTCCTACAGCGCCATGGACGTGCTGAAATACCTGCTCGGCGACGCGCCACCTGCTGCGGCAGTGGCTGGATGAACCAGCGGCGCCCCGGTGATCCCGGGGCGCCGCTTTGCATCGCCGACGATGGGCAGCGGCGTCTGGCGTCAACATCCAGCGGTGATTGCCGATCCTCAGGCGATCCGGGCATCTGGGTCAACACGCTGAGCGAGGCGATGCGGAGCGGCACCGGGGGGCCCGCAGGGTGCCGCGCCAACGCTTCATCCGGTACCGTTGTAGTACAGCACGTGGAAACACTTGCCCGCGCCGGTGCGTACGGACGGGACGTGCGTAAACCGTTGGCACCCCGATGGGGACCAATGACCGGGCCGCTGCCTCCGTAGCGCGACCGTCGACCCCTCCGCTGACCACTCCCCATGCGCCTGTTGAACGCCCTCCGCCTCGTCGCGCTTGCCCTCGCGGTCTTGCTGTCCGTCCCTTCCTCTGGCTCCGCCCAAGGGGTGGATGTCATTCGCGGCAAGGTGATCGGCGAGGACTCCGTGCCCATTGCGGGGGCGCGCATCCAGGCCGTGTCGCTGAGCGGCAATGTCGCGCGCAAGGCGATGTCGGACAACAGTGGCCGCTTCACCATCACGTTTCCCAACGGCGACGGCGACTACATGGTCACCGTGCAGGCCATGGGATTCTCGATGAAACGCTTTGAGGTGAAGCGCACGGCCGATCAGGAGATCCTGATCGCCAACGCCAAGTTGTCGCGCGCCATGACGGAACTCGAAGCAGTGCGCGTGACGCCTGGGGAACGCACCCGGGCCAACCGCGACGACCGCCAGGCAGACATTTCTGGCAGTGAGCGCAACGTGAATGCCGGCAACGTGCTCGCGGGCGACGCCGGCAATCTCGCGGCGATGGCGGCCTCGCTGCCGGGCGTGACGCTGGTGCCGGGTACGAACGGCGATGCCTCGGGCTTTTCGGTGCTTGGCCTGACGCCCGACCAGAACGCAACGACGCTCAACGGCGGGTCCTTTGGCGGGGCCGACGTGCCGCGCGACGCTGGCGTGTCGAGTTCGCTGGCCACGGCGCCCTACGACGTGTCGCGCGGCGGCTTCAGCGGCGCGGTGTTCAATATTCGCTCGCCAACCGGCAACAACTTCACCACCCGGACCCTCTCGCTGAACGTCGACCATCCGTCGTTGCAGTGGACCGACAAGGCCGCGCAGGCGCTGGGCCAGCAGTTCACGAATATCTCGCTCGGTGGCCTGCTGTCGGGGCCGGTGAAGATCGACGAAGCGTTCTACAACTTCTCGTACCAGCTCGGGCGCCGGTCGAACGACCTGCAGACCTTGCTGAACACCTCGACGACGGGCCTCGTGACCAGCGGCATCAGCCCAGATTCGTCGGCGCGCCTGCTGAACATCCTGCGTGCCAAGGGCATTCCGCTGTCGCCGCGCTCGGTGGTGAACAGCCGTGTCACGGACAACGGGTCGCTGCTGGCGACTTTCAACATCGCGCCGTTGGGTTCGCGTACCGGCGCGGCGTATGCGCTCACATTCAACGGGTCGGCCAATCGCAGTGCGCCCGTGGGCGGCTCCATCAGCGAGCTTCCGGGGCACAGCGGCGAGCGCACCGGCACCAACGGGGGCGGGCAGTTCCGGCACTCGGCGTATTTCGAGTCGGGCCTCCTGGCGGGCTTCCTGACCGAGACGAACATCACGGTCGGCGGGTCGCGCAACGAAGGCACGCCGTATTACGACATGCCCAGCGGCACGGTGCGCGTCAACTCGCTGCTTCCCGACGGCACCTCTGGCGTGCGCAGCGTGCAGTTTGGCGGCAGCACGTTCCTCGACAACTCGCAGAGCAACTCGAGCGTGGGCTATACCAACACGCTCTCGTGGTTCTCCAAGAACAACAAGCACCGCATCAAGTTCACCAGCGAACTGCGCCGCGACGCCTTCGACCAGGACCAGACCACCAACCAGCTGGGATCGTTCAGCTATCTGTCGCTCGCTGACCTCGAGGCGGGGCGCGCCGCGTCGTATTCGCGGCAGCTGATGCCGCGCGTGCGCAGCGGGGCGGAGACGGTGGGCGCCGTGTCGCTGGGCGATGCGTGGCGCACGTCGAATGACCTGCAGATTCAATACGGCGTGCGGCTCGACGGCAACGCGTTCGGCGCCGGCCCCACGGAGAATCCCGCCATTCAACAGAAGTTTGGCGCCGACAATGGCTACGCGCCCAACCATCTCTACGTGAGCCCGCGCCTCGGATTCTCGTGGCAGTACGGGCAGGGCGCGCAGATCCCCGGCTTCGATGGCGCAATTCGTGGTCCGCGCGCCGTGGTGCGCGGCGGCTTTGGCATCTTCCAGAACCTGCCGCAGGCCACGCTGCTCGGCTCGGCGCTCGACAACACCGGCCTGGCGTCGGGCGTCCAGCAGTTGAACTGCGTGGGATCGACGGTGCCGACGCAGAACTGGAGCAACTGGGCGTCGGGCACCAGCCCGGTGCCGTCGGCGTGTGCCGACGGCAGCGTGGGCTCACAGTTCACCAATGTGTCGCCCAACGTCACGCTGTTCAGCAAGGACTGGCAGTCGACGCGCAGTGCCCGCGGCAACCTGCAGTGGAACGGCCCGGTGGCGAGTGGCCGCTACACCGCGACCGTGGACTTCACCTATTCGCGCAATCTCAACCAGCCGGGCAACTACGACCTGAATTTCTCGGGCGCGCCGCGCTTTACCCTGGCGAGTGAGGGGGGGCGGCCGGTGTTCGTGTCGGTCGCCGGCATCGACCCGGTGACCGGCATCTCCGCGCCGCGCGAGTCGCGCCGGTTCGCCGAGTACAATGCGGTGTACGAGAACCGCTCGGACCTGCAGTCGGAGTCCAAGCAACTCTCGCTGCGGCTGTCGCCGATGACGTTCAGCTCCAAGCTGGGCTGGAACCTCGGCTACGTGTTTGGTGACGTGCGCGAACAGTTCCGCGGGTTCCAGAGCACCACGGGCGATCCGCGCGCGGTGGCGTGGTCGCGGTCGGCGATGACCAGCCGGCATCAGGTGCAATACACGCTCAACTACAATTTCTTTGACGCGGTGCGCGTCAACTGGTTCGGCAACCTGCGCTCGGGCACGATGTACACGCCGGGAGTGAGCGGCGACGTGAACGGGGACGGGCTCTCCAACGACCGTGCGTTCATCGCGAATCCGGCGACCGCCGGCGATCCCGCGTTGGCCGCGTCGATGCAGACGCTGCTCACCAGTGCATCGGGTGGGGCCAAGCAGTGCCTCGAGTCTCAGCTGGGCCAGCTGGCCGGCCGCAACAGCTGCCAGGGGCCGTGGACGCACTCGGCGTTCCTGAGCGTGTCGTTCAACCCCATCAAGCTGCACCTGCCGCAGCGCGCCAACATCCAGTTCCAGGTGAGCAACCCGATTGGCGCCGCCGACCTGCTGGTGAACGGCGAGAGCAATCTCAAGGGCTGGGGGCAGACCATTCAGCCCGACGCCACGCTGCTGTATGTGCGCGGCTTCAACCCGGCGACGCAGCGCTACGTGTACGAAGTCAATCAGCGATTTGGATCGACGAAGCTGTCGCAGAACTCCATTCGCCAGCCGGTGACGGTGACGGCGATGATGCGCTTCGATCTGGGCCCGGCGCGCGAGAAGCAGCTGCTCACGCAGCAGCTCGATCGCGGGCGTCGCCTGCCCGGGCAGAAGGCCAGCGAATCACAGCTCAATGCGATGTACGGCGCCGGCGGCGTGACCATCAATCCGATGGCGATGATTCTGCGCCAGACCGACAGCCTGCATTTGACGTCGGCGCAGGGCGACAGCCTGGCGACGATCAATCGGGCGTATCTCATTCAGCTCAATCGGATGTGGGCGCCGATCATCAAGGAGCTCGCCGGCCTCACCGACAACTACAGTCGCGCCGAGGCGTACGCCAAGTACAAGGCGACGCGCGAGGCGAGCGTGGATGTGCTGATCAAGGTGGCGCCGCGGGTGAAGGCCCTGCTCACCAAGGAACAGCAGCGGAAGCTGCCGTCCATCGTCGCGGCGCATCTGGATCCGTGGTACCTGCAGTCGATTCGGTCGGCTACCGTTGGCGGCACCTCGGGCGGACCGTTCATGTTCATGGGTGGCGGCGGTGGTGGTGGCGGCGGTGCCATGACCATCGAGATTCGCCGCTAGTGCGTGTGATGTCTTCTTCTTTCAGCCCTCATCTGTCCATGCGACTTCGTCTTCTTGTGTCTGTCCTGTGCGCCGCCGCTCCGCTCGCGGCGCAGCAGCTGCCGCCCGTGCGTCCGCTCGGCGCGGTCACCAAGGTGTCGCCCGCCGAGTTGCTTGGATCGGTGACCAGTGTGCGTCCGCTGCCCGATGGCGGCGCCATCGTGAATGATCTCACGCGTCGCCAGTTGCTGGTGCTCGATGCCGATTTCAAGGTCAAATCGGTAATCGCCGACACCACGCCGGCCACGGCCAACAGCTACAGCAGCCGCATCGCCGGCCTGATGCAGTACCGCGGTGATTCATCGCTGTTTGTCGACCCGCAGTCGCTGTCGATGCTGGTGATCGACGGCAAGGGCGAAGTGATTCGCGTAATGGCGGTGCCGCGTCCCGAGGATGCCAACTTCATGATTGGCGGGCCGTTTGGCACGCCGGGCGTGGACCCGCAGGGCCGCATTGTGTATCGCGGCTTCGTGCGGCCCAACATGCGCGGTATGAACATGGGAGGCCCCCCGCAGCCTGGGCAGCCGTTCCGCACGCCGCAGATGGCCGACACCGCGCCGGTGTATCGCGTGAACCTCGCGACGCGCGCGCTCGATACCGCAACGTACTTCAAGATTCCCAGCTCCAGCGTGAGCATGACGCAGGACGACAAGGGCGCCATGCGCATCAGCTTGATGACCAATCCCATGCCGACGGTTGATGATTGGGCCCTGATGCCCGACGGGCGCATTGCCGTGCTGCGCGGCAAGGACTATCACGTAGATTGGCTTGGCCTTGACGGCACGTGGTCGGCGACGCCCAAGATCCCGTACAACTGGGAGCGGATTGACGACGAGGGGAAGCAGAAGTTCCTCGACTCGACGAAGGTGGAGCTCGAAAAGCAGCGTGAAACCTTGAATCGCAACTTGGCCAGCGGCATCGCTGGCGCGGCGCAGGCGATGGGCGGCGGTGCTGGCGGCGGCGGTGGCATGCGCATCGAAATGCGCATGGATGGCCCGGGCGGTGGTGGTGGCGGACGTCCGCAGCAGGGCGTGCAGCAGATCAGCGCGCCGGCAATCAACATGGTGCCCGTCAAGGAGCTTCCCGACTATCGCCCCGCATTCAAGCAGGGCGCCGTGCGCGCTGACCACGAGGGCAACCTCTGGATTCGCACGACGCAGCCGAGTGATGCAGGCGCGATCTATGATGTCGTGAACAGCAAGGGCGAACTGGTGGATCGCGTCAAGGTGCCGTTCGGCCGCGTGATTTCCGGGTTTGGCCCTGGTGTGGTGTACATGGGCGTGCAGGATGAGAAGGGCGCGCGGTTGGAGATGGCGAAGGTGCGGTAAACGGCGGATGGCGGATGGCGGATGGCGGATGGCG
>JANYJW010000001.1 GCA_025361705.1 Gemmatimonas sp. | reverse complement strand
CCAGGAGGATGCCGTCGGGTGCCATCCGGATGGTCTCGGCGAGTCGCCGCTCACTGGCGGCCGTCTGCGAAAAGGACCGGCCGAACGCGCGCATTCCCGCGGAGACGATGGCCCACATGCCGAGGTTGACCACCGCGTGCAGCACGTAGAAGCGTTCGAGGTCAGTGTCGAAGGCCGTGGCGTTGCCGCCCATGGACGGCGAGATCAGGACGAGCAGCGGCGTGAGCACCGCCGACGAGAGGGCGAAGCCCAGCGACCAGCGCATGCCGAGGACGAGGCCGGCCCCCGCCACGAGAAGGGGCGTCGCCAGCGCGCCCACCGAATACGGATGCGTGCTGATGACGAACCCGAACTGCAACTCGGCCCAGACCGCGACGAGCACCATGGCCGACGCACTCGACGGATGCCGGCGCGCCCTGATCACTCCAATGATCGAGATCACGCAGGCGGCCACTTCGGACCAGAGGTTCGGAAAGTCCGCGAGTCCATGGACGACGATGGCGTTTGACACGGTGACGCCATACCCGATGGCCGCGATGCTGCTGATGGCGCGGGCCCAGCGGGGATACTCGATGCCAATCACGCCGCGAATGCCCGCACGCGGGGCCACGGCGTGGGCCGGTGAAGGCCCAGCACCGTCGCCGCGCTTCGCGTCGCGCCCTACGGCTTCTTGCCCGACTTCCACTGCTCGTACTTCTCCACTTCAGCGGCCAGCTCCTTGAAGGCCTGACTGGCGCGGAAGCGGGTGTACATCTGCTCCTGCTGCTGGATTTGCTTCAGCAGCCGCTCAGACGCGGCGCCGACCGGCAGCTGCATCAGCACCCACGCCCGATAGACGCCATCTTCGACGTCGATCTTCTTTTCCTTGGGCGCCGTGCCGACGAGCACCTGGCTGACGACCGCCTTGTAGGTCTGCTCGTACTCCTGCAGCAGCTGCGCGCCGGTTCCGGCGCCCGTCTCCTCGGCAAAGCGGCGCGTGAGCGCGCTGTACTTCACCTCGAGTTGCTGCCCGAGCTGCATGCGCCCCTCGGCCTCTGCCTTGTTCAGCGCAATCTGCAGGTCCTGCGACGTGGCGGTGGCCGGCGCAAAGAGGAACTTGTCGTCCTTGGGCGGCGACTTGAACCACTTGGGCATCGCACGCAGCGTCGCTTTGGAGGCACCACCGTCGGGGGATGCCGCATGATGGCAAGCCGTGGCCAGGATGGCGGCAAACATCAGCGCCGCGCGTCTGAATGTCGTGTGTCTGAATGTCGTGTGCATGTGCATCGGTCCTCGTGTCGGTCTGTTCAGAAGTTCCACCGTCTATCGTCTATCGTGTACTGTCTACCGTCTATCGTGTACCGTCTACCTACCAGTTTCGTCCCCCGCGCGCTGCACCATCACCGTCTGTTGCGCGACGGCCCGTCGCGATGCCGGGATGGCCACGAGCCAGCGATTGAAGTCGCTGAGCGTGATGGTCCCGCCGTCCTCGCGCGGCCACGTCACGGCATCGAGCGTGGCAATGGCCGCCAGCACTTCTGCCCGCCCTGCGACTCCGTCGGGAAGGCCGACACGGAAGTGCACCCCTCGCTCCCGCCATTCCGCCGACGGCCACTGCGCGGCGAGGCCCGCCACCACGCGGGCATCCCGCACCACGTGATTTGGCGCCAGGCGTCCCACCGAGTCGCCGTAGATGGCGACCACCGTCAGGAAGGCATCGCGGGTCGATGAGACCGTGACGACCACCTCGTCGTTGGCAGACCGTGTGGCGCCGCGCACCAGCAGCCGGCTCGGGTCCGTGCGGACACCGACTCTGAACCCGTCGTCGGCGCGGCCTGCGTCGCGGGCCACGGTGACCCGCACCGAGGCCTCGTACACCAGCTCGCTCGGCGCGCGACGCCGCTTCTCGGTTACCCAGCGCGCCCGGTCGAGTGTCCACGCCACCACATGTCCCTCGGCGTCGAGCCGCACGCTGGCGAGGTACCGCGATCCGATGACGCCTGCCGAGTCGCTCGACACCAGGAGCTGCGAACCCGACACGCGGACGCCCGCCACGCGACGCACGCCCTCGGCCATGGCATTCTCCACCGCGGCCCGTTCGGCATCGGCGCGTGTCATGGCCCCTTCCAGCCGAACGCGCTGCGCGACGACGACGGTCTGCACGTCGCCACCCTGTGCGCGCATTTCCGAGTTCGCGACAGCAATCAGCCAAACGAGAAGGACGGCGCGAGGTATTTTAGGGTACCGGGAGTGGTGGAGAAGGTCGGACACGATCACTGTCGATGAGTATCGGCATGCGGGGGCAAGAACATGAGCGCTGACGCAGCCGGGGGGTGCGGCGCGGCGTGTCTTCTTGCAACTTCAGGCTGCAGCGCCGCTTGCACGCGGCGCGGGCACCCGCTGACGCTTGTCTGACGGGCTGTCGACACAGTGCGCATAACATCTGACGCGCCCATGCGACGTCGCAGGGCCACCACGGTGGGCGTCATGTCCCGCCGGCAAATCATGCCGTCCTGACCGTTCGGAGTTGTCTGGAATGCCACGCCGGGTGCACCCCGATGGGCCGATTGCTGCGCGACTTGTCCTGCGAACATTGGGGGCGGCCGAGGCGGCGGCGTATGCGGCCGATGGAGTGCGTGTGGGCCGGTTCGGCGCGGGCAAGCCACTTGCCCTGCTGGCGTACCTGTGCAACTCGCCCAACCAGTCGGCGCCGCGCGAGCATCTGGTGGAACTCCTGTGGGGCGATGTGGAGCCGGACCCCGCGCGCCACGCGCTTCGCCAGACCATATGGTATATCCGCAAGACGCTTGGCGCGACGATTCTCGAGACCGACGGTGAGTTGGTGCACATCGCGCTGCCCGTCGATTCGGATGTGCGCGAATTTCTGATGGCGGTGGACGCGCACAAGGACGAGAAGGCGTTGGATCTGTATCGCGGCAATTTCCTTGCGGACATTGCCATTCCGGGTGGCGGCGAATTTGAGCGCTGGGCCGACCTGGAGCGCCTGCGCCTGCGTTCCATCTTCACGCGGACCGCGGAGTCGCGCGTACTCTTCCAGTTGGGGCGTGGCGAGGCGCGCGCCGCGCTGCCGGTGGCGCGTCGCGCGCGCGATACCGATTCAGGGGACGAGCGGCTGTGGCGGCGCGTGCTCGAGGTCCTGATTGCCGCGGGCGACTCGCTGGGCGCGTTGGCCGAGGCAGACGCGTTCGAGCAGCTCTGGCAGGCCGATGAGCGCGAGCCTGAGGCGTCGACGCGGGCGTTGCTGCGGCGTGCGCGCAGCGCGATTGGCGCCGACGCCTCGGCGGCTGCCGTCCCGTCGACGGTGGGGGCCGCCCTCGTGGGACGCGCGTTCGAATTCGCGGCGTTGACCAGCGCGTGGGACGAAGTGCAGCGCGACGGCAAGATGCGGCACGTGCACGTGTCGGCGCCGGCCGGCCTGGGCAAGACGCGGCTCCTGACGGATTTCCGGATGCGCCTGCGCGCGTCGCGGTCACGCACCGTGTTCGTCCGCGCCAATCCGGGAGAGCGCGCGATCCCGTTTGCACTCGTCGCCGAGATTGCACGCGTGCTGGCCGCCCTGCCCGGCGCAGCGGCAATCTCCCCCGAGGCCGCCAGCGTACTGGTGCGGCTCAACCCGGCGCTCTCGTCGCTCTTTCCGCAAGCTTCGTCCGCGGGCGTGGAACAGGAGCCGTTGCGCCGGCGCACCGTGGCCCTCAGAGAACTTGCGGCGGCGGTCACCGACGACCGGCCGGTGGCGCTGCTCGTGGACGATTTGCACTGGGCTGACCGCGAGTCGCTGGCCGTGCTTGCCGCGTGCGCGGACAATACGGGCGACGCCAGTGTGCTGCTGGTGACGAGCGGCCGCGGAAACGCGCGGCAGTGGTTTGCCGACGCGCTGCGCGAGGTCACGCTCCCGCCACTCGACCCGCGTGCGGTCACCGAGTTCATTTCGAGCTTGGGTGAGCTGCCCGACGACGATTGGGCGGAACGACTCCCATCGCTTCTGACCGGTGCGACGAGCGGGTCACCGTTGCTGGTGCTCGAAACGCTGCAACTCGCCATGGAGCGTGACCTGCTGCGCGTGCTCGAGGGTCGATGGGCGTGCACCGATCCCGTGGGATTGGAGCAGCTCCTGGTGGGCACCAATCCACTGGCCCTGCGCGTCGGCCGGCTTGACGATGAGAGTGCGAAGCTCCTTGGCCTGCTGTCCGCTGCCGGAGTGCCCTGCACCGCGCCGGTGCTCGGCCACGCAGCGCCCATGTCCGCCGATGCCGCCGACCGCACGCTGCACGCGCTCGAAGTGCGCGGTCTCGTCTGCCGCACCGACGCCGGATGGGTGCCCGCGCATGATGAGATTGCCGCTTCTTTGCTCACTGTCCTCGGGGAAGAGGCAACGTGCCGCGCCCGGACGGCCGTGGCGCGTGCCGTTGCGGCGGACGCAGCCGCCGACCTCGGCGCCCTGCGTGTCGCCGCCGAGCTGCTGGTGAGCAGCGGCGACAGTCGCGAACTGGCTGACGTCTTTGCGCGCTTTGCCCGATTGCGGACCGAAGCCGGCATTCGCGCGTCGGCAGCGGAGCACCTGCGGGCGCTCGTGGGTGATGCATTGCCGGCCGTGCTGCGTCGCCGCGTGCTGCGCGCCGCCCCGTGGCGCGCGCGGCTCACGCGAGCGGGGGTCGGCGTGGCCGCCGCGTTGCTCGTCACGGCGGCCACGTATTCGTGGTGGCAACGCGAGCACGCGCCTGCGGTGGCGTTGCACCTGCAGGGCGTCGAGACTGACTCGGCGACTGCCGAGGGCATGACGCTGGACATTCCGGCTTCGATCGACATCAGTCGGGGCACCATCGAGCTGTCATCGCAAGCGAAACACCTCGAGCTGCCGGCACTCGGGCGTGCCCGCAGTCTCGTTCCGGCGCCCGACGGGAGCGGCTGGTACGGCACCCAGACGTTCACGGACGGCGGTAATGATGACATCGTCTTCGTGGCGCGCGATGGCCACCTGCGGCGCCTCGATCAGTCGCCAGGCGACGACCTGGCGAGCGCCATCAGCCCCGACGGCGGACGGTTGGCGTTCGTCACCACGCGTTTCAGCAGCGAAATGCACGCCACGACGGCGGTGTTCGACGTGCGGACCAGGCGCGTCACGCCGTCTGTAATGTCCGCCAAGGACATTGCCGTGGCGTGGCACCCCGATGGCAGCCTGTTGCTGGTTATGCGCGCGTACCGTGACGGGTCACCGCCAGGGATCGCCGCCTGCGTGCTCGGCAGCGACGGCACGCTGCAGCGCTGTTTCGATGGATGGAATCCGATGGGCTGGGGCACCACCGGTGACATCCTGGCCGTCAGCATGAGCGATGACCGTTCGCTGGCGCGGGTCGACGTGGGCAGCGGCCGGGTGCGCGAACTGTGCAAGCGCATCCAGCACGTGATCATCTCCCCCGACAATGCGTGGGTGCTCGTGCACGGGGAGCGCTCCGGGTATGATGGCAACGTGTTCTGGTTGGCCCCCATCGCCACGCCCTGCGACGGTGCGGTGCTACTGCACCGCGGGAGCCCCATCCGTGTGGCCCTCGCCACGTGGGACGTGTTGCGCCCGAGCGCCCGCTGGCTCGATCGCGTGACCATCACCTCCCCCGACACGCTCTCGAGCATCAGCCCCGTGCAGCTGGTGGTGGCCGGTGTCGCCCGCGACGGCAGTTCGCTGACGCCGGCCATGGTGCGATGGACCGCGCTCGACACCACGATAGCCACGGTGTCGCCCGACGGGCTGGTGGTGCCGCACACCAACGGCACGGCGCGGATCGTGGCGTCGGCGGGCGGTTGGCGCGCCGACACCAATCGGGTGGTGGTGATGCAGCGTCCAGCGGCGCTCTCGTCGCGCACGCTCTGGCGGTCCCCCGCGGATGCGGCGGCGTGGTACCTGTTCGGCACACCGCGGCCGACCATTCTCACGCGACGGGCGTCCCCGGTGCTGTCGCTCAACGGCGATTCGTCGTACTCGTCGGGCATCCGTCTGCGCGAGACCTTTCACCTGGGCGCCGGCCTTGCCGTGCGCGCGCGCGTTCGCCTGCGGCTGACCGCCAATCAATGGCAGACCATTCACGTAGGCGTTCAGACCAGCGCGAGCGACTCGGCGTGGAACGCGTGGGACCTCGCTACGGGCGCGCAGCCGACGCCGGCCAACATTGGACTCAGCTGCCAGCTGGGCTTTCCTGGCGGAGAAGGCGTCGCCGTGCGGCGACGCGTGAGCCTGTCCCTTGGCACGGAATTAAGCTCGGCGGTGGCACCCACCATGCTTGTCGAAGGCGCATGGTCGTGGCTGGAAGTGCAGGTGCTCCCCGACGGACGGTGCGGCGTGGCCGTGGACGACAAGCCGCTGGGACTTTCACGGGACCGACAGCGGACGGCGCGCCCGGTGGAGGCCATGGTGTACGGCTACTCCCACCGCACGCAGACGCTCGTGGACACCGTCGAGGTGTACACCGGCGTGCTGCATCCCGCGTGGTGGACAGCGCTCGATGCGCATCGGCTGGAGGCGGAAGCCCGCGAGCGGGCCGGACTCGACGCGCCGGCGCCTGGATCGACTACGGGGTCACCAGGACCCGGTCGGACTTCACCGCCGTCAGTTGCGGCCGCTGCTCCCGGTCGAGTCGCCCCGCCTGCGCCGGCACCTCGCGACGCAGGTACGCGTCCAGTTCCGCCACGCTGACGCCGGGGACGCCGTCGCTGTCGGCCGCGCCGCGCAGTCCCTTGAGCAGGAAGTAGGTGAAGAGGCCGTGACGCATGGCGGGCCACGCGCTCGACACCTGGTTGCCGGCTGACGCAGCGAAGACCGCCATGCGGTCATTGGTCAGCACCGGATTCTCGATGCTTACCCCGACGTCGCGCGCGCCCTGCAGCAACTGCCCCGCATCGCGCGTCCAGCCGCTGAAGCAGGCGTCGAGAAAGACGGTGACGCTGCGCGCGTTGAGCGCCGCGAGGCGCGTGTAGAGCTCGTTGAGCGCGTAGCCCGTCTGCAGCGGGTAGTTGGCATCGCCGTCGGCTGGCAGGATATACGGCGCGCGCGTCGCAAGGTCGGGGCCGCCGTGTCCGGCCCAATAGACGATCACGTCGGTCTCCGGCGTCACGCGCCGAGCGAGCCAGCCGTCGGCGCTGAAGAGCTTGCGGAGCGCCGTGCCCGAGACGTCGCCATCGACGCCGTAGTACAGGTGCTCCGGGTCGTCGCGCACGCCGAACGTATTCACCGCATACTCGCGAAAGACGGCTGCATCGCGGGCCGCGAAGCTGACGTCGGGCAACCGGTCGTAGCGTTCGACGCCCAGCACCACCGCCACGGCGGCCGGGTTGCGGCGACGCGTGCGGGGAATGCCGGAGTCGACGTCGACCACGAGCGGCGGCGGCGCGGGCGGTTCGACGCCGCGGGTCCGCTCCACGATCACCTGGCTCGAGGCGAGCGGACGGTCGAGCGCGAGTGGCAGCGTGAGCACCGTGTCGAAGCGCGCGCGGGCTTCGTGCACTGCAACGGCGACGACGAAGTCCCTGGCCCGGCTATTGGTGAAGGCGCTGAAGACGACGTCGCGCACATCGTTGGGGCGCATGGTCCCGAAGGCAACGCTCGTCGGCGAGTCGGGCGTCAGGAAGACATCGGGGCCCAGACGAAGCGAGGCACGCACCTCGCGCGCCTCGCCAGCCCCGCGGTTGGCCACGCGCACGCGCAGTTCGACGATCTCACGCGGCGCAATGCGCCCATCCCCGCTCTGGTCCTTGACTGCCACGCCATCAAGCACGAAGCGCGGCGCGCGAAAGGCGCGCGTGGTCACCTCGAGGCGCGGCACGGGATCGAGGTCGAAGCCGTTGCCCTCTCGTACGCGCACATCGATACGGAGTGTCCCGTCGCGCAAGGACGACGGAGCCGCAAGGCGCACGCGCAGCACGGCCGACTCGCCGGGCGCCAGCGAATCGAGGCGGGCGCCCGCGCCGAACTCAACGCCGCGCGCGTCGGGGGTGCTGAGCACGAGGGACAGCGCGTGGGCCGTGCCGCGTCCGCGGTTGCGCAGCGTCACGCGCACTTCGGCGCGCTCGTCGCCATCGAGCATGCCATCGGCGCCCTCGTCTTCGAATCGCACCGTGGCCTCGAGCTGCGGCGGGGCGCCCGGGCGCGACGGCTGGACCGGATACCCACCCGGCTGCGGTGCGGACGGCGCCGGGCGCCCGATGTTCGGATCGCCAGTGCCGCAATACGGGTCGTCGAACGCGGCGCAGCGCACACGCAGGATGCGCGCGGGATCGTCCCACGACACGACGCGGCCATCGGTGAGTGCCACGCGCACGGTGGAGGAGCCGTAGCGCCACAGGGCGAGGCCAATCTCGGGATATGGCTGGATGCCGCGCGGCGTCCCCTGCAACCGCACGAGGTCGTCGGTGGTGGACCCGACGGTGAACGAGACGCTGCGCGTGATGTCGGGGCCGGCGCGCATCTCCACCCGCAGCGCGCCGTCGGCATTCCACCAGCCGGTCACGCGGTCGGTCTCGTAGCTGACACGCACCCAGCTCTCGCCGTAGCGCCAGATCTCGTAGCCTTGCGAGCGGAGGCGCTCGACCAGTGGCGGGCGACCTTGCACCTCAGCGACAGTCTGCGAGAGTGCGCCAAGCGTGAAACGATCCTGCGCCGCGAGTGGACACACGGCGAGCGTCGTGGCGCAAGCCACCGCGACAACGAGGATTCGGGACCACCGTGAGAGCGCAGGCATCAAATGGAGGATCGGCACGTCACCGTGGATCGGCAAGCACCCACTGGCAGTCGGCGCATGCGCAGGGTCGGCGTTCGGTTACCCATCCAGCACAAAGGCATACCGGAACGCCGTCTCCTTGAGCCGTTCGTAGCGGCCGCTCGCGCCGCCGTGGCCCGCCCCCATGTTCATCTTGAGGAGCAGTGGGCGCGTGTCGGTCTTGCTGGCACGCAGCTTGGCGACCCACTTGGCCGGCTCCCAGAACGCGACGCGCGAGTCGTTGACGCCGCTGGTCACGAGCATGCGCGGGTAGGCGCGCGGGATCACATTCTCATACGGCGCATAGCCTTTGATGTACGCATAAGCCGCCGGTTCCATAGGGTTTCCCCACTGCAGCCACTCCTGCGCGGTGAGCGGAATGGACGCATCGAGCATGGTGTTGACCACGTCGACGAAGGGCACGTCGGCCACGATGGTGTGAAAGAGGTCGGGGCGGAGGTTGGCGACGACGCCCATCAGCAGGCCGCCGGCGCTGCCGCCGTTGGCCGTCAGGCAGTCGCTCGACGTGTAGCGCTCGCGCACGAGATGCTCGGCGACGTCGATGAAGTCCGTGAAGGTATTCATCTTCTGCATCATCTTGCCGCCCTCGTACCAGGCGCGCCCCATCTCCTGTCCACCGCGCACGTGGGCAATGGCAAAGATGAATCCGCGGTCGAGCAGCGACACGCGCGTGGCGCTGAACGTGGGCTCCATGGGGTAGCCGTACGATCCGTAGGCATAGAGCAGCAGCGGCCGAGCTCCGTCGCGTGCCAGCGGGGCGCGATACACCAGCGACACCGGCACGCGGGTGCCGTCGCGTGCCACGGCCTCGATGCGCTCGATGGCATACGCCGACTCGTCGTAGCCGCCGAGCACCTGCTCCTTCTTGCGGACGGTGCGGGTGCGCGTGCGCAGGTCGTAGTCGAAGACGGTGTCGGGGGTGACCAGCGACGAATAGGTGAAGCGCAGTTCGGTCGTGTCGAACTCGGGATTGGCTCCCACATGGATGCCATACGCCGCGTCCGGACAGTCGACGTCGTGCGACGCGCCGCTCGCGACGTCGATGACCCGCAGCGCGCGCAGGCCGCGCTGCCGTTCCTGCACCACCACGAACTGGCGAAAGACGTGCACGCCCTCGACAAAGACGGCCGGGCGATGCGGCAGCCACTCCTCCCACGCGCCCGGGGTGGCCATGGGCGCACGCATCACCTTGAAGTTGGGCGCGCCGTCGTTGGTGCAGAGGTAGAGCCAGTCCATACCGGGCTCCACCTCGTACTCCACGTGGTCGCGCCGCGCGCGCACCAGCACGGGCGGCTCGGTGGGCCGGGCCGCGTCAACCAGATGCACCTCGCCGTCCGTGAACGACGACGACGTGAGGACGATGTACTCCCCTGACCGCGCGCGCTGCACGCCGACGTTGTTCAGGACACCCGGCTCGTGAAAGACCTCGGCGGCACGTGCCCGGTCAGCGCCAAGCACGTGCCGCCAGACCCGGTCGGCGCGCTTGGCCTCGTCGGTGGTGAGGTAGAAGATGGTGCGGCTGTCGGAAGCCCACGCGAGGCCGAATCCGAGCCGCTCGATGCGGTCGGCGAGCCACATGCCCGTGGCGAGTTCGCGTACGCGCAGGGTGAAGTCCTCGTAGCCCGAGGTGTCCTCGAGAATGGCGAGGAGGCGATGGTCGGGACTGATCTCGAGGGCGCCCAGTTGATAGAACTCGTGCTCGGCCGCTGCGGCATTCTGGTCGAAGACCACCTCTTCCGCGCCGGTGTCGCCGACGCTCCGGCAGTAGATCGGGTAGGCTTTACCCGTCTCGGTGCGCGAGTAGTAGCGCCAGACGCCGCGCCGCACGGGTGCTGTGCGGTCGTCTTCCCTGATGCGGGCCAGCATTTCGTCGTACAGCTGCGCCTGCAGCGGCGCCGTGTGCGCCGTCATCGCGGCGGTGTACGCGTTTTCCGCCTCGAGGTAGGCCGTGACGGCGGGGTTGTCGCGGTCGCGCATCCAGTGGTACGGGTCGACGCGCGTTTCGCCGTGGACGATCACGCGGTGGTCGACGCGCGGGGCCACGGGGGGGTGGGGCTGCTCGGCAAGAAGCGGGTCAGGCATGACGGCGATGGAGGACATGGACTCAGGATTGCGATGGGGCATCACGATTGGCGATACCGATCGCGCTTGGAATCTAGGGGCGTGGGATGGGCGCGGGGCGCACTTCTGTCCTCGCGCCATTTGGCATAGGTTGCCCCATGCGAAATGACTCCCCGGGCCAGGCCATCCTCACCCAATGGCGGCGGCTCTCGGCGATTCCTGGCGGACCGTGGCTTTTCAGCACGCTGCTCGGCTGGCGGGTGCCGTATTCCGGATCGGTGTCGCCGCGCGTCCTCGTGCTGGAGCCCGGACACGCCCGCGTGCGCATCGTTGACCGTCGCGCGCTGCGGCAGCACCTGGGGTCGGTGCACGCCGTCGCGCTGATGAACGTCGCCGAACTCGCCAGCGGGCTGGCCATGCTGGGCGCGCTGCCTGCAGGCATGCGTGGCATCGTCGTGAGAATCGGCATCGAATATTTCAAGAAGGCGCGCGGCGTGCTGGAGGCGGAGAGCCGCAGCGTCGTGCCGCCCGACTTGCCTGAAGGCGAATATGACTTCACGTCGGAGGTGACGGACGCCGCCGGCGACGTGGTGGCGCGTGCCACGGTCACGTGGAAACTGGGGCCCATCCCCGCATGATCACTCCCGCGCAGCAGCGATTCCTCAAGCAGACGGGGGCCACCGTGCCCCTCATCTGCGGCCCGATGTATCCGTGCAGCAATCCGGAGCTCGTCGCGGCCGTCTCCGCGGCAGGGGGCATCGGCATCGTGCAGCCCATTTCGCTCACCTACGTGCACGGTCACGAGTACCGCGAGGGCCTGCGCCTCATCCGTCGGCTCGCGGGTGGCCGGCCGTTCGGATTCAATGCGCTCGTCGAAAAGTCGTCGCGCGTGTACGAGCAGCGCATGATCCGCTGGGTCGACATCGCCCTCGAGGAGGGCGTCCGCGTCTTCGTCACCTCGCTCGGCAACCCGCGCTGGGTGGTGGACACCGTGCACGCCGCAGGCGGCGTCGTGTATCACGACGTCATCAATCTCCGCTGGGGCGCGAAGGCGCGCGACGAGGGTGTGGACGGCCTCATTGCAGTGAACAACAGGGCCGGCGGCCATCTGGGCAACCGTGACCCGCGTGCATTGCTCGAGGAACTCGCCGCGCTCGAGTTGCCGATCGTGGCCGCCGGCGGCGTCGGGAATGCCGCGGAGTTCGCACAGGTGCTCGGCCTCGGCTACGCCGCCGTGCAGTGCGGCACGCGCTTCATCGCGACCACCGAGTGCAAGTCGGGCGACGCCTACAAGGCGGCCATCGTCGGCGCGCGGGAGCGCGACATCGTCACGACCGAGCGCCTGTCGGGGGTGCCCGTCGCGGTCATCAACACGCCGTACATCCAGCGCCTCGGCACAACGATCGGCGGCTTCTGGCGCTGGATGTTCACGGGGCGCAAGACCAAGCATTGGGCGCGGACCTACTTCGGCCTGCTGGGGCTGTGGCGGCTGAAGCGCGACCAGCAGCGCGCGGGCACCGGGCGCAACGAGTACTGGCAGGCGGGACGCAGTGTGGAGACAATCGACGCGATAGTGCCTGCGGGAGACATCGTGCGGAGCTTCGCGTCGACCTGGCGGTCGGTCGACGAACGCAGATAGCCGAGCCGCGCATTGCCAAGCGCGAGTCCGTGCGACGTCGCGCCTGGCAATTGGGCACGCCGTTACTGGGACACGTTGGAGAACGCGCGATAGGTGAGCACGCGCACCTGCCCCCGCCGCACGTCGGCCCGGCCGATGATCACCGACTGCCCGTCGATGACGGCGTGCACGTCCTGCACGCCAGCCGGCAGCCGCAGTCGCACCACGCGCACGTCGTGCGGCAGCAGGTTCCAGCTGCGCAGGTCGGGGACGTCGTAGACATCCGATGCCGCGGCGAGGGCGAACATCGACAGTCCCAACAACGCGCGTCCAACGGCACCAGCGGTGCGCATCTTGTCGTCGGTCGCGTCGCCTCCCGTGGCGTCGGACGTCGTGGTGCGTGCCGGCGTGAGGTCGACTCGGTCGGCAGTCCCACCGCGACCGTTGTGCCCGCGGCGCGCGTCACCATCGGGATCGCGACCATCGGTGCCGACCTTGGCGAGCTGGTCGCCCGCCGCCTTGTGGAGCGTGGCGCGCGTGGCGGCGCGCAGGAGCGCGCGCGCAAAGCGCGCCGGCTGGCCCCGCTGGAAGTCGGCCCGCACCGCTTGCGTCACGTTGCCTCCGCCCGCCACCTCCTGCGACGCCTCCGGCGTGACGAGCGCAAACGACCGCACGGGATCGCGCCCGTCGCGGAACTCCGCCCAGTTGAGCGACAGCCCGACCTCCATGCCGAGTCCCCGCGCGTAGCCCGGCGCCAGCCCGCGCGTTCCCTCGCGCATGCCGATACCGCGCGCCGTGCGATCGGAATTGTCGCCGTCATGCGCACGCAACACGCCGGCCTCGCCGCGTGACACCCAGACCGTCTCGTCGCGAGGCACCGGGTGACCAACGAATCCGCGCTCGACGACCACCACGACGTCGCCGAGCAGTGAATCGGCCACCGTGGTGTCGCGCGCCACCGCCACCTGCACCAGGCGCTGCGCATTGCGATACGCCACATCGGCCGCATCGCGATTGCCGGTCGCCTCGAAAACCGCGCCCGCCACGTAGTGCAGGACGCCGCGCACGTTGCCGTCCGCCGCGTCGTCACCACCGTCGCCGGCGATGCCAAGCGCTTGGACGAGACGCCGCGCCTCGACCGCCGCGTCGTCACCGTCCCCTCGTGCAAGCCAGGACAGCGCGCCGTAGTATGGAATGAACAACCGTTCAGTGCGCCCCGGTGTGTACGGCAACACATAGTCGTTCACGACCACCGATGCGGCCGCCGCGCTCACCCGCTTGGTCCACCGATCCTCCGTGAGCGACCACGCACGATCCAGCGCCCACACGCTTGAGTCGGTGCGGTTCGCATAGAAGCCGAGGGTCCCCACCGAGAGTGCGCGCAGCAGGCGATCGCGTGTGCGCACCTCCGTGCCCAACGAGGTCTCGTACGCGGACCCGTACTGCCCAGCCGCGAGGTTGGCGCGCAGCACACGATCAACCGGCGCAAGCCCATCGCGCCCGTACTGCAGGGCGGCGTGGGCGCACCCGGTGAGCAGAATGCTGCCCGCGAGGAGCAGGCGCGAGATCGTGCGCATTGGCGTGCGCATTGGCGTGCGCATTGGCGTGCGCATTGGCGTGCGCATTGGCGGCTCAGTCAGCGAGCGCGACGCGCTACGGCTTGCCCGACTGCTTTTCGAGCACCACGATGCGCTGCTGCGCCAGGGCGATGGCCTCGGCCATCTTGGCGCTGGCGTCTCCCTGGACGCGGATCTTGTCCATTTCGAGCCCAGCGAGGAACCGTTGATAGCGCATCAACGCCTCCTTGGGGCGCAGCTGCAAGTCGAGCAGTCGCGCGATGCGGAACTGCAGCTCCCGATCGTCAGGGCGCAGCACGGACGCACGGTCGAAGCGGTTGAGCGCGCCATCGAGGTCGTTGGCGGCGAGCAAGTCGGTGCCTTCGGTGAGCAGCTGGTCGGCAAGTCGACGGGCCTGCGCGTCGGGCGAACCGAGTGCCGTTGCTGAGGCAGCGCCGGGGCCGCCGGCAGGCGGCGCGGGAAGCCGGGCGCCGTTCTCGAGCATCGGCTGTTCGTGAATGCGCTGCGGATACGGGGCGCACGCCGACGCGGCGAGCGCGGCGGCAATGGCGGGCGCAACGTAGCGCGTCGGCAAGAGCGGGCGAATGGACATGTGGCGGTCCCCGGTCACGGCGTGAGATGGCGGCGCTGGACGTACTTCTTGATCTTGTGCTGGCCCACCCAGACTTTCGCGTTGGACTCGAGGTCCACCAGCGACGCATCGATCTGGTAGTACCGCACCTGCTCGCGCCCCGCGCCGTCGACGATCTCCTGCACGTCGCCCTGCAGCATGTACTGGGCGCCCTGCTCGCGGGCCATCCGCGTGCGCGTCTCGGGGGCCGCGTTGGACTGCTGGTCGGCCCGCTCGTCGCGAATGCCCGAGCGCTCCTCCCGGCTCGCGACAATGCGCACCACGCCGGAGTTGACGAAGGCGCGCTCGAGATCCTTGACGAACGTCCCCACCGCGATGTGCTCGTAGGTGCGATTGCGCATGTCGCCAATGATGACGGTGGCCACCTGGCCGCCGTGCGCGTCGGCGTACTGGCGCGCCCACGGCGCGGCCAGCGACTGGTTGATGAGTTCGGACGCGACGAGGCGCGAATCGACGTCGTTCCAGTTGCCCGACAGGTCGGTGACCGTCGCGGGATCGATGCGGCTGACGCGCTTGATCGAACAGGCCGCGCCTGCCGTGACGGCGATGCCGAGCGCCAGGAATCGCAGGCCGTGAGTGAGTCGCATGGGTCGTTGGGTAGCGGGTGGACGCACGCAGTGGACAAGACACAGGTATGCGCGATGGAGTTGGTGCATCATTTGCGCCACGTGAGGGACAGGCGTAAACTCATGTGCGTCAACGAGGTAGGCCGCCGCACTCCGAGGTGATGTCCCCTGCGTGGGACGCCTCGTGTCCCAAAAGCCACAGGTAGCACGTTGCCGTCCTCACACGATCAACTGTTCCACCTCTTCCGGATCCTGCCATGCCCGCCGACGTGATCGACTACCAGCTCATCGGCGACGACCTTCAGGGCGTCGTCATCACCCTCGATCCCGGCGAGGGCGTGATGGCCGAGGCGGGCGCGATGCTGTTCATGGAGGAGGGCATCGAGATGGCGACCACGCTCGATCCCAACAACCAGGGCGGCGGACTGTTCGGCAAGCTGCTCGGCGCGGGAAAGCGCGTGCTCGCCGGCGAGTCGTTCTTCGTGACGATGTTCGCCAACGGCTCGACCCGGCGGCGTGATGTGGCGTTTGCGGCGCCGATCCCCGGCAAGATCATGGCCATCGACCTCACGGCGTGGGGCGGCGAGATCATCGCGCAAAAGGACTCGTTCCTTTGCGCAGCGCGCGGCATCACGCTGGACATTGCCTTTACCAAGCGCATCGGCGTCGGCTTCTTTGGCGGCGAGGGGTTCATCCTCGAACGGCTGAATGGCGACGGGCTGGCGTTTCTGCACGCCTGCGGCGCGCTCATCGAAAGGACGCTGGCGCCCGGCGAGCAGTTGCGGGTGGACACGGGCTGCCTCGTGGCCATGCAGAGCTCCGTGGACTACGACATCCGCACGGTGCCCGGCATCAAGAACGCCCTGTTCGGCGGCGAAGGCATCTTCCTTGTGAACCTCACCGGCCCGGGCAGGGTGATCCTGCAGACGCTGCCGTTCTCGCGCATGGCCGACAAGATCATTGCGGCGTCGCGCATCGGGCAGGGGCAGCGCCGCGAGGAAGGGAGCGTGCTCGGACCACTCGGCGGCCTGCTCTCCGGGGATCGCTGATGAGCGACTCCATGCCGATTCCCGTCATCGTCGCGCGCGCCAGTCGCGTCGCGACGCTTGTCGTTGCTGCCGCGACGTTTGCGGGGGCGCTCTATGTCGGCGTTGTGCCCATCGGACGGTTGGCGCCGATGGGGGCACTGCTCGACCCGGCACGCGGGGTCTGGGCCGTGGCGCGGGGGGCCGAGCTGCCGCACGACGCGTCGGTGCGAGTGCCGGGCATGACGGACAGTGTGCGCGTGATGTACGACGATCGCGGCGTGCCGCACATCTTCGCGCAGAACGAAGGCGACCTGATGCGCGCGTTCGGATTCGTGGTGGCGCGCGACCGGTTGTTCCAGATGGAACTGCAGACGCGCGCGGTGGCCGGGACCATCACGGAGCTCGCCGGTGGCACGGCGACACTCCCGCTCGACCGCGAAGCGCGGGCGCAAGGGCTGGCGTGGGGCGCCGAGCGCAAGTGGGCGGCCATTCCCGACACGTCGTCGAGCCGTCGGCTGGTGCAGGCGTATGCCGACGGCGTCAATGCCTATATCGCGCAGATGCGACCGGCCGACCTCCCGTTCGAGTATCACCTGCTGGGCGCGCGGCCGCAGGCCTGGAAGCCGCAGTACACATATTATCTGCTGGCGCGCATGGCGCTCACGCTCTCGTGGAACGACGAGGAACTGCGCCGCTCGGGTGTGGACGCGCTGGTTGGGGCGCGCGCGGCGGACGCGCTTTTCCCCGACAATGCGCCGATCCAGGAGCCCATTCAGCCCGTGCCGGGACGCACGGCGCCACGCATCGATGCCACGCGGTTGCCGCCTCCCGCGGCGCGCGAGAGCGCGCACGTGGCGATTGCCAGCGCGTTTGAGCGGGCCGCGACGTCGCCCACGCTGGGCGCGCTGCGGGGCGACGGCAGCGAGGTGGCGGTGGGCAGCAACAACTGGGCGGTGTCGCCCAAGCGCACGGCTGCGGGACACGCGCTGCTGAGCGGCGACCCGCACCTGCAGCTGACGCTGCCGAGCATCTGGTACGAAGTGCACCTCGTCGTGCCGGGCGTCATTGACACGTACGGCGTGACGATCCCCGGCGGCCCGATCATTCCCATCGGCTTCAACCGCTCGATGGCATGGACGGCGACGAACACTGGCGCCGATGTCCTCGACTATTACGAGGAGACGGTGGATGATGCGCAGCATCCCACCAAGTACCGGCTCGACGACGCGTGGAAGCCGCTCGAGCCGCGCATCGAGGTCGTGCGTGGACGCGGGCAGGTGACGCTGGCCGTCGACACCATCTACCACACGCATCGCGGCCCGATGGTGCGCGTGGGCAGCCGCTGGCTGTCGCGACGCTGGACCGGACTCGACACCAGCGACGAGGGCAAGACGCTCGCCCTGGCCGACAAGGCGCATTCCGTGGACGAATGGATGACGGTGATGGGCGACTACGCCGTACCGGCGCAGAACTTTCTCACCGCCGACACGCTCGGCCACATTGCCATTCGCTCCACGGGGCACTATCCGCTGCGCGGCGCCAACGCGCGCGGCAACCACATCGCCGACGGATCGAAGAGTGCAAGCGACTGGCAGGGCTGGTGGCCGGTGGCGCGCTACCCGCAGGCGAAAGACCCGGCGCAGGGCTACCTGGCTTCCAACAACCAGCAGCCCAAGGATCCGCAGGTCGACCCTGCGTACTTTGGGTCCAACTGGCCCGCGCCGTTCCGCGCCATGCGCATCAATGCGCTGCTGCGCGCCGATTCGCAGGTGACGCCCGACGCCATGCGCCGCTTCCAGACTGATCCCACGAGCGAGCAGACGACTTTTTTTCTGCCGGCGATGCTGGACGCGGTGAGCCGGGCGACGGTCGCCGGCGCCATCGACACGGCTGCCGTGCGCGGCGCGGCGCTGCTGGGTGAGTGGGACGGGCGCTTCACGCAAGACAACGAGCGCGCCGTGCTGTACGATGCGGCCATGGACGAACTCACGCAGCGCACGTGGGACGAGCTGCGGCGCGCGCCCAACGCGCGGCGCGGTGCCACACCATCGGTGACGGTGCTCGCCACGCTGATGCATGATCCGAACTCACTCTGGTGGGACGACCGCGCGACCCCGCAGCGCGAGACGCGCGACAGCATTCTGGTGGCGAGCGTGGGCGCCGCGTATCGGCGCGTGGCCAAGCAATACGGGCCGCCCGGGCCGCGCTGGCGCTGGTCGGGCATCCGGACGGCGACCGTCAATCACCTGCTGCGCCTCCCAGGCCTTGGGCGCAGCAAGATCCCGATGTCGTCCGGACGCGGCACGCTGAGTCCGTCGGACGGGGACGGAACGCACGGCGCCAGCTGGCGGTTCGTCGTGGAACTCGGCCCTGAGGTGCGCGCGTGGGGCACGTACCCCGGCGGGCAGTCGGGCAATCCCGCGAGCGTACGGTATGACGACCGGCTCGCCGTGTGGACGGCGGGCGCGCTTGACACGCTGCGCTTTCCGCGGCGCGCCCAGGACATCGCCGTGCCGCGCGCGACACTTACCATTCACCCGGAGCGCTGACCGATGAAATGGTTCCTGACCTTCGTCGCGCTGTCAGCGCTGATTGCTGCCGGCACGTGGTTTGGTGGATGGCCCGTCGTCGCCGTGATTGGTGCGGGATGGGGCGCCGGGTCCGCGCGAAAACGCGGCGTGATCTTCACGGCGGCGTTGGCCGGCGCGGCGGGATGGGGGGCGCTGCTGGCGTGGGACGCACTCACGGGGCCCGTGGGGCGCCTGCTGCAGGTGTTCGGCGCATTCAGCCACCTGCCGGGCAGCGCGTTCGTCGTACTGACGGTGGCCTACCCTGCACTGCTCTGCGCCGCGGCGGCGGCGCTCACCCGCGGTCTCGTGCTGTTCCGGTCGCCGAAATAGGTCCTAGCCGCTGGCAACACCCGCGCCGACCTCGGGATACCACCAGTCGAGGGCATGCTCGATGACCGAGGGCGGCGCGACCTCGATCTCGACGCGCATCTTGGTGACGAATCGCAGCTGCTGCTCGAGCGATGGGTCGAGCGGGTCGGCGGTCGCCACGTGGAGCGTGCCGCCGGCAACGGACACCGGCAACGCGCCCAGCCGGCGCGCAATCTTGCCGGGAATCTGCGCGACGGCGCGGGCGTCGACCGCCTGATACGCGGCGACGGCGAGCTTGCAGTCGGCGGCGATGATCGCGGCCAGTTCCTCCTCGGCCATGTCGTTCGCTGAGCAGACGGCAAGCCAGACGTCGCCTATGGACGGGTCGGCGGGGAGCAGCCGGCCCACCGCTGGCGCGAGCCCGCGCCGGGTGGCCAGCTGCCCCAGCCAGTGGCGCGCGGCCCGCTGCACGCCCAGCTCCTGCTCGCGCGTCAGCGGCACCAGTTCGGCCTCGAGCGCTGCGGGCATCGCCTGCGAGATGCGCCGGCGCTGCTCACTGGCGCGCCGGTCGGGGAGCCGCCCCGGCGTGAGGAGCGTTAGCGAGGTGTCGTCGGTGCGAATCGCCTCGCGCGTCACCGGCGTGTCATTGATGAGGAACATCGCATAGGCGGGATCCGTCCCGTCCGGCGCGTGCGCTTCGCTGTGCGCGGGCACGGCGATGTCGCGCACGAGCTTGATGGCCGCGCAGTTGATCGCGACCTCTCCCAGCGGCGACTGCTCGGGCACGCGCGTCGTCTGGGAGACGGGCAGGAACTTGCCCACGGCGTGCAGGTAGTCGCTCAAGCGCTGGCGCTCGGCCAGGAACAGGCATCCCTGCAGGCGCGCGCCGTTTTCGAGCCCCAGCTGCACCCAGCGCTGCGCGGCGATGGCGGACCCCACCACGGCCGGGATGTCGCCGTCGGTGGACGCGGCCAGGGCGACGTGATCGACCTGAAGCACGAGGTGCGGTGCCCCCTCGCCGTCGGCGGCCCACACCACGTCGACGATGTTCACCCAGCCGCCTTTGCGGCTGCCAAGAAAGAGCGCCAGCGTCTGCCCGTCGCTCAGGAAGATGCGACCGTCCAGCACGGCGCCGTCCCGCAGCACCATGTGTACACGGCGCGGTCGGGCAGTCGAGGGGCGAGTTGGGGCGAGGGGTGTGGTCATGGACGCGGGGTCAGTTCCGTCAGTATCGGCACGGGACCGGCAACCCCACATTGGGCGAAACGCTATCAAGAAAGGCGCGGCGCGCACCGACACTTCATAGGTACGCAAACCAGCGAGAGCAGGTGACGGTTCCTTTTCGCACGGCGCTGTTGAGCACGCCCGCGTTCGCCGGAACGGCGGATGCCGGGTTGGAGTTCGAGCGCGTCGACGACACGATGCAGGCCGCGCGCGCCGCCCTCGAGGCGGATGCGCGGCTTCGCGCGTGGATCAATCATCCCGACGAACGCGTGCCGCTGGCGCTGCTCGACGGCGCGCTGGCGCCGTGGTTGGCGCGTCACGAGAACTGGTCGCTGCACCTGTACGCGCGTGCCATGCGCGATGCCGCGCGCGACGACGTCTGCTGGACGCCCCTGCTCGACCGCATGGCGGTCACCGGGATCTGGCCGGCGGCCAAGGGACGCGTGGTGCTGGGCGGCAAGGTGGCGGTGGTCGACCCGCTGCCGGTGACGCAGGTGATTGAACCGATGCGGCGCTGGCTGCGCGAGCAGACCGATGGGTCGGCATTCGTGCCATTGGCGGCATTCCAAGCCACGCCAGTGCGCGCGCTCATCCAGTCGCGACTCGCCGTGCTCCCCGCCGTAGCGAGCTTTACCGGTGAATTCCCGTCGCCGCGTCCCGAAACGGTGCCGGCGGAGCAGCGCGTGAAGTCGACGGGTGTTGGCGAACTGGTTGCGGCGGCGCCTGACGCTGCGGTGGCGACTGCGTCCGCCGCCGCGGTGGCGAAACTCGCGGCCATGCCAGTGGCCGCGCTGCCCGTAACGGCCGCCAAGCCGGCGGGGGCCACGCTCGCCGTGCCCGTGGCGATGACTGCGCAACCCGTCGTGCCGGCGACGCCGCCAAGTGCGGGCCAGCACGTCTCGACGACGCAGGCCCCGACGGCGCAGGCCGCGACGACGCAGGCCGCGACGGCGCAGGCCGCGATTCCACCAGCCGCAGTGCCCCACGCCGCAGTGCCCCAGGCCGCAGTGCCTCCGGGCGCAGTTCCTCAGGCCGCGGCTCCGATACCCGCCATCGGCCCGCATGGCGTGGCGAACACCGCAGCGACGGATTGGATCAACGCCCAGCCGGCCCCCGACGTCGCGCCCGTCGAAGAGCGGACCTACTCGCCTGAACAGGTGAGCGGATTGATTTCCATTGCCTCGCAGGCCACCGGACGCACCGATGAGACGCAGGTGCGGCCCGAGATCCGCCGCGCCATCAACACGCTCATCGACTACCGCGCGCTGCCCTCCGAGAAGCTCTATACGCTCTACTCGGCGTGCCGGCTCGTGAAGACGTGGGTGGTGCGCATCGTGGCGCATGTCTCGGCCACCATCGAGCTGTGGCGCGCCGCCTTGCGCGACAACAACTGGATCGAGGTGCGCGAAGCGATCGTGAAGTCGGCCACGGCGCGGCGCGACTCGGTCATCCGGCTCATCTTGTCCCGCAGCGGCTCCAGCGACGTGCTGTGTGCCCTCTGTCTCGACGGCGACATGCTGGATGTGCCGCACATCGCGCGCCGCGTACGCACCGTCGACCCGCGCCAACTGCTGCAGTCACTGACCGTGGCCGCCAAGACCACGGGACTGCGCATGACGGCCATGGACCTGAGTCCGCTCGTGCACCACGACGATCCCGACGTGCGGCAGCAGGCGCTCTCGCTGTTGCACCTGATGGTGCGCCCCGCATGACCGCTGTCACCGACGGTCCGCGCCCGCGCCGCGACAGCCTCTCCACGCGCCGCCTCTCCGGAGCGATCTTCGCCACCGACGCGCTCGCGCTGGCGCTCACCGCGTCGGCGGACGCCGCCATCCTCGTGGAGGCGGTGGGCGACGATACGGTGGTGTCGTGGAGCAACGGGTCGGCCCGCGCCTTCCTCGGCAGCGCGCTCGACGACCGTCCGTCCCTCACGACGCTGCTGCTTGGCGCGGGCGACGAAGTGGCGCGCCGCCGCCTGTTGACCGCCCTCGAGTCGGGCATGTCGGCGCACCTCGAGTGCCCGGTGGTGCGCGACGACGGCGTGCGCTGGGGCGAGTGGTCGGTGTCGCCCCTCACCGCCGAAGACGGCGTGCCGCCGCGCTGGCTGATCACCGTGCGCGACGTCACCGACCGGCGCCGGCGCGACCAGGCCCTCGAGATCTACCTGCGCGAGACCGAGCAGGCGCGCGCCGATGAGCAGGCGCAGGCGCAGCAGGCCGAAGCACTTGTCAACGAACTCACGTTCGCCCGCGGGCAGGCGCAGGCCATCATCCAGCAGCGCAGCGCCTTTCTGGCCTCGGTGAGTCACGAGATCCGCACGCCGCTCAACGGTGTCATCGGCATGACGGGCGTGCTTCTCGGCACGAAGATGTCCGACGAACAGCGCGAGATCGCCGGCGCGGTGCGCTCGTCCGCCGAGCGCCTGCTCGGCCTGCTCAACGACGTGCTCGACTTCGCCAAGATGGACGCCGGCCGCATGCAGCTCGAGTCGGTGGAGTTCGACGTGCACGAGACCATCGAACAGATCGTCGAACTGCTCTCGGTGCGTCCCGGCACGAGCCCGCTGCGCGTGCACACGCTCATCTCCCCGGGGGTCCCGAACTTCATGTGCGGCGACCCGGGACGGTTCGGACAGGTGCTCTCGAACCTCGTGGGCAACGCGGTGAAGTTCACGCACGAGGGCCAGGTGACCGTGCGGGCCAGCGTCGATGCGATGGACGACCAGCACGCGATCCTGCGTTGCGAAGTGTGCGACAGCGGCATCGGCATCGCCCCCGACGCGCTCGAGCGGCTTTTCGAACCCTTCGTCCAGGCCGATGCCGGGACGACGCGGCGCTATGGGGGCTCCGGGCTTGGGCTCGCCATCTGCAAGGAGCTGGTCCAGCTGATGGGCGGCACCATCGGCGTGCGGTCCACGCCCGGCGAGGGAAGCATTTTCTGGTTCACGGTGCGCCTGGCCGTCAGCGCCAGCGCCCCCACCCGTCCGATGCGCGCGCTCGACGCGCTGGTGAACCGTCGCGCGCTGATAATCGACCGGGACGCCGAGAACCGCGCGATCTTTGCGCTGCAGTTGGGCGCGCTGGGCATCGCATGCGATGGCGCAGCTTCGCTGGCGCAGGCGCTCGACCGGTGCACCAATGCCGTCGAGCCGTACACGCTGGTCTTCGTGCACCACGACTTGCCCGATGCCGAGCCGCTGCAGGCGGCGCGTGCCATCCGCGAGCGCGATCCGGCGCATGCGCCGGTCGTCATCCTCTTCGCGCCCCTCGGCGCCAGTCCTCCGCAGGCGGCACTCGAAGCGGCCGGCGCGGCCGGGCTCATCCATACGCCGGTGCGGCAGACCCTGCTCGCGCCGCAGATCGCCGCCGCATGGCACAAGGTGCACGATCGGCGTGAAGTTTCGCGCGAGCTGGCCCCGGTCGAGTTCGTTGACACGGCGCCACGCTGGCGCGCCGCGCCGCTGGTGCTGGTGGCCGAGGACAACATCATCAATCAGCAAGTGGCGCAGCACATGCTGCAGCTGCTGGGATGCCGCGTGGAAGTCGTGGCCAACGGGCTCGAGGCGCTCGAGACGCTGGGCGAGGTCCCTTACGATCTCGTCTTCATGGACTGCCAGATGCCGGAGTGCGATGGCTACGAGGCGACGCGCCGACTTCGCCGCAGCAGCTCCGACCGGGCGCGCATACCCGTGGTGGCCATGACGGCCAATGCGATGCCGGGCGACCGGCAACGGTGCCTCGACGCGGGCATGGACGACTACGTGTCAAAGCCGGTGCACAACGACGAGATCGACGGCATTCTGCGCCGGTTCCTCGCCAGCCACCTGGCCGACGCCGTCGAAGGAGACGCCAGCGCTGCAGGACAGACGCCGCCAAAGGGCACGCGCACGGCACCGCCCGCGCTGCCGCCTTCCGCGGACGAACCCGCGCTCGAACTGATGATCGACCTCAAGATCGTCAACTCTCTCAAGTCGATGCAGGCCCGCGGCACACGCAAGTCGCTCGTCGCCGACCTCCTGACGGTCTTCCGCTCACAGGCCGAGGAGGTGGGCGACCACCTGCAGGCCGCGCTTGGCGCGGCCGATCTTGGGCGCGTGCGCGAAGCAGCGCACAAGTTCAAGGGCGCCTGTGGGTCGATTGGCCTCGCCCGGCTGGCGGCGCGTGCCAAGGACGTGGAGTTCGCGGCGCGCGAAGACCGCCTTGCCGATGCGGCCATCGCCACCGGGGCACTTACGGCGCTCGTGACCGGTGCGCTGGTCGCGCTCGACGACGCCTACCGCGACGCGATCACCTGACCAGCGTGGCATCCGCCCCGAGGGGGCGGGCTCATTTTGGGTGGCACGCGGGTATCAGGACAAGGAACCGAGTGCGAACCGAGTGCGAGCGCCCCCTGCCATTTCGGGGCGGTTCCAGTGCAATTTACCTGCAGGCACTTTGTTGCCGTGCCGTCCCATCCCTCGACGCCCCGACCTCCATGCGTGTTGCCCGCCCCGCCCTGATCGCGTTCGCGGCCTTTCTTCTGGCCAGCTGCACCGGCGCCAACACCGGGACGGCGCCAACGGTCGACGCCAACGTCTACACCGCCGACCCGGCCACGTCGCAGTACGCCACGGCCCTCAACGTCAGCATTCCGTCGATGACCAAGACGGCAAGCGGGCTGTACTACAAGGACCTGACGGTCGGGACGGGGGCAACGGCGGCGGCCGGCTACACGGTGCGCGTGCAGTATGCCGGGTACCTGGTGAACGGCGTGCAGTTCGACACCAGCGAAGGCAAGGTGCCCGCGTACTTCGAGTTCCTGCTCAATGCCGGCCACGTCATCAAGGGGTGGGACGAAGGCGTGCGGGGCATGAAGGAGGGCGGCAAGCGCCAGTTGGTCGTGCCGCCGGACCTCGGGTACGGCACCGGCGGTTCGGGCGCGATCCCGGGCAACGCGATTCTCGTCTTTGAAATCAACCTGCTGCAGGTGCGTTGAGCGCGGCTGACGGCCGACGGAAGTCCAAGCGACGGGGCCGCCATTGGCGGCCCCGTCGCCGCATCACCGTGGCGCGCTCGGCACCCATTGTTCGAGGGCGCTCTTGAGACGCGCGTCGTCGATCGGCTTGGCGATGTAGTCGTCCATGCCGGCCGCCAGGCAGCGTTCCCGGTCACCCGGCATCGCATTGGCCGTCATCGCAATCACGGGCGTGCGCCGTGCGTCGCCCTCGCGCCGCCGAATGGCGGCGGTGGCCGCGTAGCCGTCGAGCACCGGCATCTGGCAGTCCATGAAGATGATGTCGAAGGTGCCCACGGACGACATCACCACTGCTTCCTCGCCGTTGCCGGCGAGCTGCACGACGCAGCCCGCCCGCTCCAGCAGTGCGCGCGCCACCAGCTGGTTGACCGGATTGTCCTCGGCGAGCAGCACGCGCGGGCCCGCAGCTTCCGTCTCGGCGGTCGTCAGGACGCTCGCCGCCCCGCTCGCGCCGACACCCGCGGCGACGTCCGCCGGCGCCGTACCCGCTGGCCGGCCGCGCGGCTTGCCCCGCGCCCCCGCCCCACCGTCGCCCGGCGCCGCCGCTGCGCGCTCGCGATGCGCCCGCGCACGGCGCATCGCACCCAGCAGCGCGCTGCCGTGGGCCGGCTTGGTGACCACGTCCACATAGCCCTGCGCTTGCGCCATCTCCTCGGCCACGCCGTCACTCGCGCTGGCCAGCAGGACGAGCGGCGTGGCGGCCAGCGCGCGTTCAGCGCGCATCGCCGCCGCGAACTCCCGATTCTCGCTCGTGCGCGTGCCCGTCTCGACGAAGACGACGTCGTACGGCGTGCCGGCGCCGGCAGTCTGGCGCATCAATTGCAATCCATGGTCGCAGAGCGCGCGCGTGTCGACGTGCATGCCGAACGCCTCGAGGCGCTGGGCGATGGCGCGGCGCGTCACTTCATGCGCATCGACGAGAAGCACGCGCCGGCCCGCCAGGTCGGGCATCGGAGATGCCTCGCCCGAATCGGCAGGCACCGTGAGGTGGATGGTGATCCAGAACGTCGACCCGCGCCCCTCGACCGAGCGGAACCCCGCCGCGCCACCCATCATCTCGGCGAGGCGCCGTGTGATGGCAAGTCCCAGTCCCGTGCCGCCGAACCGCCGCGACATCGACGCGTCGCCCTGGCTGAAGTCCTCGAAGATGCGCGATTGCTGTGCATCGGGAATACCGATGCCCGTGTCATGCACCGACAGGCGCACCGTGGCCGCGGTGCCACGGCGCTCGAGGACGTCCACTTCAAGCACCACATGCCCGAACGTCGTGAACTTCACCGCGTTCGACAGCAGGTTGAGCGTCATCTGCCGAATGCGCCCCGCGTCGCCGACAAACTGCGTCGGCACCCCGCGGCCGACGTGCAGCGCCAGGGCGATCTTCTTTTCGTCGGCGCGCGGCGCGAGCAGATCGCACGCTTCTTCCAGCGTCCCAACGAGGTCAAACGGCAGCGGCTCGATGGTCAGCTTGCCGGCCTCGACCTTGGAGAAATCGAGGATGTCGTTGATGATGGACAGCAGCGAGTCGGCCGAGGACTTCACCGCCTGCGTGTACTGCCGCTGCTTGTCGTCGAGCCCGCTCTCGAGCAGCAGCCCCGTCATGCCGATGATGCCATTCATCGGCGTGCGGATTTCATGCGAGACCGTCGCGAGGAACTGGCTCTTGGCACGCGCCGCGGCCTCGGCGGTTTCCTTGGCGACGACCAGCGCCCGCTCGCTCTGTCGCCGTTCCGACAGGTCGTCCACTTCGAGCAGGGTGATGTCCTCGCCTTCCAGCTCCACCGGCGTGAACGTGACCTCGGCCGCGAAGTGCGACCCGTCGAGGCGGCGGAACTGCAACTCGCCCCGGTGCGCGCCGCGCGCGCCGTCACGCGCCAGCAGCCCGGCAATCACTGCGCTGGATATTTCGCCGGCCGCCTGTCGCTCGGGGACGAGCGTCCCCAGCGATTGCCCCACCAGCGCCTCCTGCGCGGTCGCGGCAAAGAGCCGCACCGCCGCACTGTTGCAGTCGGTGATGTCGGCCCCGCGCAGCAGGAAGTGCGCCGACGTGGCGTGCGCGAAGATCACCTGAAAACGCTGCTCCGCCGCCACGCGGTCGCCAATGTCGCGCATCACCGCCATGTAGAACGTGGCATCGATGGTGCGGACGGCGCTGAGCGACATGTCGATCACCAGGTCGCGGCCATCGCGGCGACGCCCGGCCACGATCTCGCTGACGCCGCGCACGCTGTCTCGCGCTCGCAGGAAATAGGCACCCAGGGCCTGCGACGAGAGCGAGCGGTACGGCTCACTCATCAGTTCGCGGACCCGCAGGCGCATCAACTCCGCCTCCGACCAGCCGAACAGTCGCTCGGCCGCCGGATTGCACCCGGTAATCAACCCCGTGTCATCGGCGGTAATGATGGCGTCGATGGTGGAATTGAGCAGCGCGCGCGCCTTGGCCTCCCGCGCCAGCACCTCCCGCGTGCTGGACTCCACCTGCGCCTCGAGCTGGGCCAGCGCCTCGCGTTGCGCGCGGCGCTGCCGACCCACGACAACCGCCCCAAGGCTGAAGAGCACGACCAGCAGGGCATCGAGGGCCAGTTCCAGCCGGTCGAGCAACACGGCCGACCGACGGCTCGTCGCCTCCAGGCTCTCGGCAATGGACTGCAATTCGGCGGACGCCGAACGGAACGTGCCATCGAAGCGCGCGTCAATGGAGTCGTCGACGATCCGCGACAGCGACGCACGGGCAACGCGCAGGGCGCCCAGCTGGCGGAGCGTGTTCACCTGACCGCGCAACGTGGCCACCCGGTCGGTCAGCAGCGGGTCACCCACTGCGGTCCGGTCGCCCGCCACCGATTCATCGGCGAGGTACTCGATGAGGCGCAGCGCGTGCTCATACCGGGCGTCGATGTCGTGCGCGGCGTTCGGCCCGCGCTCGCCGGCCATGAGCTCCTCGACCATCAAATGCGCCTGATACAGGTCGAGGCGCAGGTCCTGCTCGGCACGCACGATCTCGGCCTGCCGCGCCGTCGCCTGATGCTGCATGCGCTGCTGCGACCAGACCAGGATGCACACGAGCATCCCCAGCGCAAGCAGCGCGAGGGACAGCCCGTCGAGGGCGGGGCGCGTGCGCCCCGAGGGCGCGGTCACGAAGGACACCTCATTCCCGTAAAGATACGCCTGTCGCCCCCGGCGGAAGGCCTGACCCCGGGTTGCCGGGCTAGAACGTGCGCCGCAGATCGACCATCACATGCCTGGTTGCGAAGGGAAAGACATAGTTGGCGCCGCCGCTCGCATACCCGCCGCCGAACGCGATGCGGTCGAGCACGTTGTTGACGCGCACTGTCACAGCCGACGCACCGTGCGCCCACGAAAGCGCCGCGTCGGCCAGCACGTAGCCTGGCAGTACGGCGGCGCGATTGCCCGTATTCGTGAGCGGCGACTCGGACAGTTCACGCGCCTCCGCCTGCAGCGCGAACCCCTGCGGCAACTTCCATTCCACCGCCTGCGTAGCCACCGCGCGCGGCGTCAGCCGTGACCGCACGTCCCTGTAGGTCGTGCTCGTGGATGCATCGACAAAGCGGTTGATGCGTGCATCGGTGAGCGCCAGCGTGGCATCGAGCGACACGCCGCGCGCCGCCTGCCACCGGAGCTCCCCCTCGAAGCCCCGCCGATGCGACGCCCCCACGTTGACGCGCAGCGGAGACCCGGTGAGGCTCAGCGCACCCACCGGTGCAATCTCCTCGCGGAACTCCATCGCAAAGAGGTTGGCTGAGACGCGCAGCGCGCTGCGCACCCAGGCGAACCCCGCCTCGTAGTCGGTGACGCGCTCGGGCCGCACGTGATCGAGCGGCAGGATGGACGCTGCGTTGGTGGCGTCGAGGTTGTCGGCCCCCACAAACATGTCGTCGCGCGTCGGCTCGCGGCGCACCGCGCCCACCGAGGCAAACAGCGACAGCGCCGGCGTCTGGCGCCACGTGACGCCGGCCCGCGGATTCAGGAAGCCCCAGTCGATGGACGGCCCGGCCACACCGGCATGGCGATCGGGGAGGTATGTGAAACCGGCGCGGCGCAGCTGCAGGTCGCCAAACCAGGTGGCGCGCCCGCGCGTCACCTGCAGCTTGGCAAACGCGGCCTGCTCGTCCTTGCGTCCCGTGTTGTCGTACACGCGCGCATCGAGCGCCGGCCAGACCTCGAGAAAGTGGTCGCGATGATAGCGCATCACGTGCGCGCCCGCATCAAACGCCACGGCGCCGCGTCGATACGAATAGGTGCTGAGCGCCCCGTACCAGCTGTACGACAGGTTGAAGCGCCAGAGCTCCGGGTCAACGGCCACGTCGAACCAGCCCCCGGCTCCCTGCCGATAGATGGTGGTGGTCCACACGGCGTGCGCCCCCACGGCACGCACGTGCTGCAGGTTCCAGAAGACCTGCGAAAACCGGTCGCGTTCGTTGAGCCCCATCGGGTTGGCGCGCGGGTCGGTGCGCGCGGTGGCCTCGTCGGCGGCGTAGTACGATGACCGCAGCTTCGACAGCCCGGCGAAGGCCGTGAACTTCACGACGTCGCGGTTGCCGTAGTATGCTGCCGAGAAGAACCCCGACGAGGCGTTATTGCCCGAGTGGCGGCGGAAGCCGTCGGTCTGGTGCGACGTCGCCCGCGCCGCCATCGCCCACCGCCCGCCCACGAGCCCCGAGCGCCATTGCAGCGCCGCGCGCCGCGTGTCAAAGCTGCCGCCCGAGAGCTGCAATTCACCGCCGCGCTGCGCCGCCGCGAGGTCGAGCGACTGGAAGTTGACCGATCCGGCGTACGACGCCGTGCCAAAGGCGCTCGTGCCGGTGCCGCGCTGCACCTGCACCGATTGCACGCTGTTGGCAAAGTCGGGCACGTTGGAAAAATAGAATGCCTGATCCTCGGGATCGTTCAGCGGAATGCCGTCGAACGACAGGTTCACGCGATTCTGGTCGAGACCGCGCAGGCGCAGGTAGCTGTAGCCGGTAAAGGAACCGCTCTCGGAGTACGCCGTGATGCCCGGTACTCGCGTGAGCAGCAGCGGCGCCTCCTGCCCGGAGTAGCCGCGTTGCAGCTCGTCGCGCGTGAGGGTGCGCTCGCTCAGCGGTGCGGCGCCGCCGGCGCGGACGGCCCGCACCGTCACGCGTTCGAGGGTGTCGGTTCGAGCCCGGCGCGACGAATCGGCCGGCGTCGGGATCTGGGCGGCGAGAGTCGCCGCGACGATAAGCACTGGCAGCATGGCCGGTTCGCCTGGAATAGGTGCGATCCGGAAGTGGGCCCGACCGGGCGGCGCATACGCAATGCGCCACCCGGCCGAGTGGGTGGCGCAACGGAAACCGCCGCGACACGCCGCACTCCCTACGCCGGTATGATCCGGATCAGGTTCCACGGGTCTTTCTCAACTCCGGCGCTAGCCGGAATACCCCTGGCGGCAATGTCCTAATAGTAGTGCGCATTGTCCGGCGCGCCACCCCGCCGTCGCCACCCCGCCGTCAGCTTGCCCTCTCCGAGCGCAGAGGCCACCTTCTGTCCGGCCACATGAATTCCCGCATCCAGCGCTTCCTCTCGTCGCCCACCGTGGCGCGCGCCGTCGTCTGGACGACGCTCTCGCTCACTGTCGTCGTCGGCGCCGTGTCGCTCGTCCTCCTCGAAGGGCGCATCCGCGAAGCCGACGAAGCGCTGCTGCAATCGCGACGCGATGAACGGCGCGCCGAACTCGTGCGCTGGCACGGCGACCTGGTGCGCGCAAGCAGCACCATCGCCAAGGCGCCCTCGGTGCGCGCGGCGCTGCAGCACATGCTCAATGGCCGCGCCGCGCCCGGCGACTCACTGGCCGCACATGACGCGATGGCGGTGGCGCTGTCGGCGCAGAACTGGATCGACTGGTACCTGGTGGACCGCGCGGGGCGCATCACCTCTGCATCAGGCCTGACGCGCGCCGACGCGGAGTCCCGGTGGCGCACCCAGCCGCGCCTGCGCCGCGCCTTCGGCGGCAGCACCGTGGTAAGCGCGCCGGCGCCGCTGCCGCGACAGGCGCGCAGCGTCGAGGGCGCCCTCACTGCGGGCGCACCGTTTGTCAGCGTCGCCACGGCCGTGCATGACACCGATGGCCGACTGCTTGGCGCCCTCGTGTTCGGCGCCCCGCTCGCCGTGCGCCTCGACGTCAGCCGCACGTGGCAAACGGACGACGCCTATCTGGTGCGCCGCGACGGGATGTTTGCCAGCACGCCGCGCTTTGAGCCGACGCTCCGCAACGCCGGCCTCCTGCCGGTGGACTCGGGCTCGGTCGCCTTTCACCTGGCGGCGCGCGATCCGGGCCGCGACCTCTCGCGTGGCGACGCCGCGCTCGGTCTGTCGGAGCATTGGCCGCTGACGCGCAGCGCCGCCAGCGTCACCCAGGGCGCCACCGACGTCGACATGAACGGTTACCGCAACTACCGCGGCGCCACCGTCGTGGGCGCGTGGACGTTCATCCCCGAAATCGACGCCGGGCTCGTCTTCGAGATCGACGCCGCCGAGGCGTTTGCGCAGTTCCGTATTTTGCGCTGGCTCTACCTCACGCTCTGCGCGGTGTTGCTCCTCAACGCCGGCATCGCGGTGCTCAACCGCCGCCGCGCCCAGCGCCAGCGCGATCTGCGGCACGCCGCCGAGGCGTCGCTGCGCGCGGCCAAGGACCAGGCCGAGGCGGCGTCGCGCGCCAAGAGCGAATTCCTGGCCACGATGAGCCACGAAATTCGCACGCCGATGAACGGCGTCATCGGCATGACGTCACTCCTCGCCGAGACCGACCTCACCACCGAGCAGCGGTCGTACCTGGAGACGGCGCAACGCTCGGCCGAGCACCTGCTGAGCGTCATCAACGACATTCTCGATTTCTCCAAGATCGAAGCCGGCCGCCTGGGGCTCGACCCAATCCCGTTCGACCTGCACGTCGCCGTCTCCGAAGTCGCCGACCTCGTGACGCCGCGCGCCCGCGAAAAAGGCACCGAGATCGTCGTGCGCATCGCGCCGGGGGCGCCGCGCCGATTCATTGGCGACAGCGGACGCCTGCGCCAGGTGATGCTGAACCTGGCGGGCAACGCCGTGAAGTTCACTGAGCACGGGCACGTGCTCATCGACGTCGAGTCGCATGGCGCCGGCCCCGAGCACGCCGACGTGCTCATCAGCGTGCAGGACACCGGCATCGGCATCGCCCACGACCGCCTCTCCTCCCTGTTCGAGCCGTTCGAGCAGGCGGACTCGTCGACGACGCGCCGCTTCGGCGGCACGGGCCTGGGGCTGTCCATCAGCAAGCGGCTCGTCGACCTGATGCAGGGCACGCTGACCGTCGAGAGCACGCCGGGCGTGGGCTCCATCTTCCGTGTTGGCGTCACGCTGCCGCTCGACCCCAACGCCGTGCCCGTGTCGCCGCCGGCGCAGGAACTGCGCGGCGTGCACGCGCTGGTGGTGGACGACAACGACATCGGACTGCGCGTGCTCCGCGAGCGCCTCGCGGCGTGGGGCATGCGCGTGGGCGTGGCCACGAGTGGCGACACGGCGCTGGCCGAGATCCGCCGCGCGCGCGCCGAGGGCGATCCGTACCGTATTGCGGTGGTCGACTACCTCATGCCGGGGGCAGACGGCGAGGGCGTGGGGCGCGCCGTGCGCGCCGACGTGGCGCTGCAGCCGCTCGGGTTGATTCTCGCCACGTCGGTGTCGCTGCGCGGCGACGGCGCGCGCTTTCGGTCGGTGGGCTACGACGGCTACCTGCCCAAACCGCTGCGTGCGGACACGCTGCAGGCCATGCTCGAGGCGGTGCTCGCACGGCAGGCCGTGGGCGCGGCGGCGGCGCCCCAGCCGCTGCTCACCCAGCACCTGCTTGCCGAGCAGTCCTCGATGGCGCGCGACGCGGCCCAGCAGAGTTCGCTGCCCATGCCGCGGTCCGCCGCGCGCGCCCGGCTGCGCATCCTGCTCGTCGAGGACGACATGGTCAACCAGATCATCTCGCGCAAGATGCTCGAGTCGCTGCATTGCGAGGTGGACCTCGCCACCGACGGCCTGCAAGCGGTCGACAAGGCGCTGCTGCATGAGTACGACGCGGTGCTGATGGACTGCCACCTGCCGCACCTCGACGGATTCGAGGCGACGCGGCGCATCCGCGCCAGCGAGGGGCACGCGCGCCGCGTCCAGATCATCGCGCTGACGGCGAGCGCACTCGACGACGAGCGCGACCGCTGCCTGGCCGTGGGCATGGACGATTTCGTGAGCAAGCCCACGAAGCTCGACGACGTCCGCGCCGCCCTCGACCGTGTGCTCGACCGCGGCCTTGCCCGCGCGATGCCCCAGGCCGAGACGCCCGCCTAACACTTGGGCGCGCCAAGGGTAAAATTGCCGGTCGCGCGCTCCGCGCGCCCTGTCGCCCCTCCCCCACGGACGGAGTTTCTTCGTAATGACGCGGTCCCGCCTCATCCTGCTCACCGGCAGCCTTGCCGCCTGCGCGCTCGTCGCCGCCATCTCCGCCACGACGGCCACCGCCCGCGCCCCGCGGCAAGACACCCCGCCCTTCGTGAGCGCCTCGAGCCCGATCGCAGCCGGCGAGTACCTGATGGTGGTCGCCAGCTGCCACGACTGCCACACCGCCGGCTGGACGGAAAAGAAGGGGAACGTGCCCAAGGCCGACCAGCTCACCGGCAACCCGGTGGGCTACTATGGCGCGTGGGGCACGGCGTACGGCAAGAACCTGCGCCAGGTTGCCGACCGGCAGAGCGAGGACCACTGGGTCGAAGTGATGCGCACCGCGGACGGCGGCGAGGGCAAGCTGCCCATGCCGTGGCATGACGCCGCCAAGTTCACCGAGAAGGACCTGCGCGCGATGTATCAGTACACCAAGTCGCTGGGCCCCAATCCGGTGCGCCTGCCGCGCGGCACCAAGCCGGGCGTGAAGCCGACGACCGCGTATATCGACCTGACGGTCCACGACTCGGGCGGCAAGTAGGCGGAGTCATCCGTCCGCTGCCGCTGCCTCCGACTCCGCCGCCTCCGCCCACGCCTTCAGCGCGTTGATCATCCCCGGAAAGACGAAGTAGTGGAACGGCAACACCGCGTACCAGTACAGGTAGCCGCCGATCCCCCACGGCTCGAAGAACGCCGTCTGCTCCAGGCGGCAGCCGTGCGTGTCGGGCAGCACCTCGAACTGCAGCCAGGCGCGCCCCGGCAGCTTCATCTCGGCCCGCAGACGCAGCAAATGCGGTTCCTCGTGCGCCTCGACGCGCCACCAGTCGAGCGGATCACCCACGCGCAGTTCGCGCGGATGCCGACGCCCGCGACGCATGCCGACACCGCCCACCACGCGGTCCATCACGCCGCGCAGCTTCCAAAGCAGGTCGCCGCCTGGCCACCCTGACTCGCCGCCAATGCGGCAGATCGCCTCAAAGACACGCTCGCGCGACGCCTTGACGCGCCGACGCTTGCGATCGAGCAGCATGCCTTCGTGCTCACCCAGGAAATCCTCGTCGCCGAGGTCCTGCGTGAGGCTCGAAATCGACGACGCCCACGTGGTCATCACGCTGTCCTCGGCCAGGCGCGTGAGCGCGAGCTTCACGGCTTCGTCGTAGCCAATGGGCGCCACCTTGAACGTCGTGCGCGCAGCGTCGCTGCGCACCACCACCTGGTGCTGCAGGCTCTCCACGAGCGGCTGCGCAATGCTGTACGGGATGGGCGTCACGAGGTTCACCCACTGCCCCGCCAGTTCTGGACGCGGCACGGGAATGGGCACGATGAAGCGCCGCAGGTTCCGGATGCGGGCGTAACGCAGCATCATGTCGCGATACGTCAGCACGTCGGCGCCGCCAATCTCATAGATGCCGCGCGCCGTGGGATGGTCGAGCGCCTCCTGGAGGTACTCGAGCACCGAGCGGATGCCGATGGGCTGGCACAGCGTCTTCACCCACGTCGGGGCGATCATGATCGGCAGCCGTTCGACGAGGTGACGGATCATCTCGAAGCTCGCGCTGCCCGACCCCACGATGACGGCCGCACGGAATTCGATGACCGGCACGCCAGTGGCCGCGAGGCATCGTCCCACTTCCTGCCGCGACACCAGGTGCTTGCTGTGCACCGTGTCCGGGTCGCCCAGCCCGCCGAGGTAGATGATGCGCTTGACCCCCGCCTTCGCCGCCGCGTCGGCGAAGAACGTGGCCATCAGCCGGTCGCGCTCGCGAAAGGCGTCGCCCGCCGCCATCGAGTGGACCAGGTAATAGGCGACGTCGATGCCGTCCATGATGTTCCAGAAGACATCGGGCTCTTCGAGGTCGGCGGGCACGATTTCCACGCCGGGCCACGGATACCCCTCGAGCCGGCTGGGATTGCGCACCGCGCACCGCACGTGATGCCCCGCCGCCAGCAGGCGCGGCACCAGACGCCCCCCGATATAGCCGGTGGCGCCGGTGACCAGCACGCGCAGCGGTCGCTCCGCGTTCATGGGCGGCGGCGCGATGGCGGCGGCTGGCTTGGGGTGGGTTTGGTCACGAAGGCGCGGGTACTCGGGGGGTGTACAGAATTGTCGGCGGCGCTCCGCCGCGTCATGAGCTGCGCGCCAGATCGGCCCCGGAACATGACGCCCCGCTGGCGCAGGACGCCAGCGGGGCCGTATTTCATGAATAGCTGGGGAGGGGATCGAACCCTCGACCTCACGATGATGAGTCGTGGTCGCCCCCGGCCCCCCTTACTCCCATAAATCTAACCTTCAGAGACGAATCACGCACGTTCCGACCTCTCTGGAACCCCGAACCGGACGCCATGTCTGGTTCCAACTGCGGTACAACTGCGGTACCTCCGTGGCATGACGCCAGTGTCCCACGCGATGCCAGCACGCCGCAAGCCGGGCCGACTTCGACGCCCGTGAAATTTGAGCCGACGGGATCCATGCCGGTACTGTGGGCCTCGTACCCACAGCCTGGAGCATCATATGGCAAAGCTCGCAAGCCCGCCGACCTACCCAACCGAAGGGGGTTGCCCCTCTCAGCAAGAATACCCGGCCAAGGCTGGGATGGCTCGTCGCTGGCGGCGCGATCGGACCGGCGCATGAGCAAGCCATCCCATACGAGCGGGCGTAGCAGGTCGATTGCCCACAACCCCTTCGCGCTGCGTACCCTCTCCCTGTTGCTGAATGCCATGGCGAGTCCCGCCCAGATCGCCGATCGCGACCTCATATTGCGCCTGACGCGTCGAGTCTATGCCGTCACTCAACTGCGCTCCGTCGCACCAGATTGGGTGTGCGCCTGCGGGCGGCGCCATCGCCCGTACGCCGCAGAGTGCGAGCTAGGGTTGGTCCTGCGCACCGAAGACTCCCGCCGTTTGATAGTCGTGAACGACGCCGGCACGATACTCGCTCGGCTTGCGGGCGACGTGGTGAACCCCCACGCGCGAATCCTCCTCGTCGACTTCAATTCCTACGCCGACAAGTTCATGGTGGGATGGCGCGGCGGAATCAGGCGC
>JANYJW010000071.1 GCA_025361705.1 Gemmatimonas sp. | reverse complement strand
TATCCGGACCGCCGCTTCACGGGGACGATCGCGCACATCGCGCCGAGCGCTGATGCCAGCACTCGACAAGTGCGGGTGATTGCGCGCATTCCCAATGCTGGATCCGGGCTGGTGGCCGGACTGTTTGCTGAGGGGCGCGTGAGCAGCACGGTGCGCGAGGCGCTGACGGCGCCGCAGACCGCCGTGGACCAGCGCGGCATTCGCCCCGTGGTTGCCCGGCTCAAGGGCGGCAAGGTGGAGCGTGTTGAAGTGACGCTCGGTGCGCGGGATGACGCGACTGAGCGCGTGGAGATCACGGCGGGCGTTGCGCGCGGCGACACGCTGCTGGTGGGCGCGGCGCTCGGCATCACGTCGGGCACGCTGCTCAAGGTGAGCGCGCCGTCGGACAACGCCCCCAAGAAGAACTAACCGAGGCCCCCCGTGTTCATATCCGATTTTGCAATCAAGCGCCCCATCGTCACCGTCGTCTCGATGGTGGCGCTGGTGGTGTTCGGCCTGTTTGCCATGTGGCAGCTGCAGACCGACGAGTTCCCGGACATCGCGCAGCCGATCATCAACGTGGCCATCGCGTACCCCGGCGCCTCCCCCGACGTGGTGGAGCGCGAAGTGCTCGAGCGCGTGGAAGAGGCGGTGTCGGGCATCAGCGGCGTGGATCGCATCAACGGCACGGCGCAGGACGGCTTTGCCAACGTCACGGTGATGTTCGTCTTCGAAAAGGACCTGCAGCAGGCGTCGCAGGACATTCGCGACAAGATATCGAGCATCCGCAGCGACCTGCCGGTGGAAATGAAGGAGCCGGTGTTGAGCCGGTTCGACCCACAGGACCTGCCGGTGGTGCAGCTCTCGCTCTACTCCACCGTGCTGAGCGCGCCTGAGCTGACGCGCATTGCCGATCCTGAGATTACGCGCGAGCTGCGCGGCATCAGTGGCGTGGCCGAGGCGACGGTGCTGGGCGGCGTGCTGCGTGAGCTGACGGTGGAAATCCGGCCCGACGCCATGCGGCAGGCCAACGTGAGCGTGGGGCAGCTGCTGAGTGCCCTGCAGCAGCAGAACATTGCGGTGCCGGTGGGCGCGGTACGCGGCACGCTTGAGGACCGGTCGATCCGCTTGAAGGGAAAGCTCGAGTCGCCCGAAGATTTCATGAGCCTCGTGGTGGCGCAGCGCAACGGCAAGAACATCCGGCTGGGCGAACTGGCGACGGCCAAGGACGGCACGGCCGAGCCGACGACGGCGGCGCTGTTCAATGGGCGCGACGCGGTGGGCATTCTGGTGAAGAAGGCGAAGGGATACAGCACGACGGCAGTGAGCGCGAAGGTGCTGGCCGCGGTGGAGCACATCAAGACGACACTGCCCACGGGAACGACCATCGACGTGGTGCAGAACAGCGGCGACCGCGTCGAGCGCAGCGTGGCGAACGTCGAGGAGGCACTGATCGAGGGTGCGGCGCTGACGGTGCTGGTCGTCTTCCTGTTTCTCAACTCGTGGCGGTCGACGGTCATCACCGGACTGGCGCTGCCCGTGTCGGTGCTCGCCAGCTTCATCGCGGTGTGGGCGTTCGGCTTCACGCTGAACACGATGTCGCTGCTGGGCCTGTCGCTGGCCATCGGCATATTGATTGACGACGCCATTGTGGTGCGCGAGAACATCGTGCGCCACATCGAGATGGGGAAAGACCACTTCCGCGCGTCGCACGAGGGGACCAACGAGATCGGGCTGGCGGTGGCGGCGACGACATTCTCGATTGTCGCGGTCTTCGTGCCCATTGCGTTCATGTATGGCGTGGCCGGGCAGTGGTTCAAGCCGTTCGCGCTGACCATCGCGTGCGCGGTGCTGGTGTCATTGTTCGTGTCGTTCTCGCTCGACCCGATGCTGAGCGCGTACTGGCCCGACCCGCAGATCGAGGCGCACGAACGGCGCAACCCGATTGCCCGCGTGCTGGAGCGGTTCAACCGCTGGTTCGACCGGATGGCCGACAAGTACACGCGCGTGATCGGGTGGGCGCTCGACCATCGGCTGGCGATGGTGGGCATCGCGACCGCGTCGTTCCTCGGCGCGCTCTGGCTGCAGGCCACCTTTGGCGGATTCGGGTTCACGCCCATCTCCGACCGGTCGGAGATTCTCGTGCAGGTGCAGACGCCGCCGGGGTCGAATCTCGAGTACACCAAGATGAAGACCGAGGAAACGGCGCGGCTGGCGCGCAGCCACACGGACCTCGTGCGCTACACCTTTGCGACCGTCGGCGGCGGTGCGGCGACGATGGACGCGAGCTCGGCCATGGGCGCGTCGGACAAGGGGCAGGTGTACGTGCGCATGACGCCCAAGGCGACGCGCAGTATCACGCAGGAGCAGTTTGGCGAAATGCTGCGCCGCGAGGTGCAGCGCATTGGCGGGGCGCAGGTGTCGCTGTCGACGTCGTCCATGGGCGGCGGGCGCAAGCAGCTGCAACTGGAAATCCGCGGCAACGACGCCAAGGTGCTGGCGACGGTGGCCGATTCGGTGATGAAGATTGTGAAGACCGTGCCTGGCGCGGTGGATGTGGACCTGAGCACCAAGGGACAGAAGCCGGAACTTGAGGTGCAGCTGAACCGCGGTCTCGCGGGCTCTCTGGGCATCACGGTGGGGCAGGTGGCACAATCGATGCGGCCCGCCTTCGCCGGCATCGACGCAGGCGACTGGGTGGACCCGTCAGGCGAGAATCGCAAGGTACGGCTGCGACTGTCCGCCGAGTCGCGGCGTCGCGCGGCCGACATCGAGCAACTGCCGCTGTCGGTGGGCGATCAGGCGCGGTCCGTGACGATGCCGCTGGGACAGATTGCGACCGTTCGGCAGGGCGTCGGGCCGGCGATCATCAGTCACC
>JANYJW010000057.1 GCA_025361705.1 Gemmatimonas sp. | reverse complement strand
GCATGCGCCTCGCCTACGATCTCCTGCAGCGCGCCCGTCGCCCGGTTGATGTTGCACGACAGCACGTCCTCCGGGGAGCGCTCCTTCACCTTCGTCGACATGTCCCCCGCGGCCAGACGGTCGGCGGCCTGTGCGATGCCGCCGATGTATTCGATCATGTCGCGGAAAGCCCTGGCGAGTTCTCCCAGTTCGTCCTTGGCGTCGTGCTCCACCTGCTGGTCGATGCGCCCCATGGCAATGGCCGACGCCGCCCGCGACATCTGGCCCACCACGCCGACGACGTCGCGCAGGATCGCGATGGCCGATATCGCCAGCACGCCGCTGAACAGCACGAGCACGATCACCACGGCCCAACTGGTGGTGCTCTGCGCTTGGCGTGCCTCGGCGAACGCCGCTGCCATTTCGGCCTTTTCCACGGCGGTGCCGGCGACCAGCGAGTCGCGCAGCGCCACATACAGGGACTTCATCTTCGACATCGCGGGCAGCATGTCGTCGCCCAAGGTGCCGGCCACCATGCCAATGCTCGTCTTGCGCGCGAGCGTCTCGTAGGACGCAAAGTCCGCCTCAAGGCGGTCCAGGCTCTCGGTGCGCGCCGTGGGGAGTTTGCGGTAGTCCGCGACGACCGCACGAAAGCGCTTGCCGATGGAATCGGTGGCGATCACCGCGTTGGTGTCGCTCGTGCCCACGGCGTCGCGCATGGCGCGCTGCAGGCCCGCGAGCCCGAGTTCCATGTCGCGGCTGAGCTGCATGGCCGGGGCGTGACCGAACTCCACCAACTCCTGCGCCGAACGGGCGCGGCCGCCAAAGAAGGTGGTGGTCGCAAGGACGACGAGAAATCCGATGCCCGCGACAACGGGCAGCGACAGGATCTTCGCACGAAGAGAGAGATTACGCATGGTGGCGGTGGGGTATGGGCCAAGGAACCCGCAGGAGCCGATCGCATCATGAGTAGGTCGCTCAGTCCAGCATCGAGACTTCGACGTCATCGCTTGAATTCGGACGCCGCGTCAGGTCATCCTCTACCGCCGGCTTGCGGCCGAGCGCGTAGATTTCCTTCATACCGCCCGCGACCCACCGCCGATGACGCCCATATCGTCCGCCACACCGCAGCCATCACGCACCTACGTGCGCGCCGTGCAGCTTTTGATGGCGGGCACGATGGTGCGCCTCGTGATGGCCGCGCTCGTGCCGCTCACTGGCGACGAGGCGTACTACTGGGAGTGGAGCCGACGGCTTTCCACCGGCTACTTCGACCACCCGCCGGCCATTGCCTGGCTCGTGGCGATCGGGGGAGGCACCGCCGTCGGCGTTCGCCTCGGCGCGGTGTTGGCCGGACTGCTGGCCGGATGGGCGCTGCTGCGCACGGCGCGTCGCCTCGGAGGTGACGAGGCCGCCTGGTGGGCGGCGCTGATCTTCACCTGCGTCCCGCTGGCCGCCGCTGGCTATGTGCTGGCCACCCCCGACGCGCCGCTGTTCTGTGCCCTCGCGTGGACGCTGCACGCCGTCGTCGAGGCGCTGGCTGCGCCGGTACGCTCGCGCGCCGCGCTGCGGTGGTGGGGAGTCGCCGGCATCGCCATCGGCGTGGCCATGCTCTCCAAGTACACCGCCGTGCTCGTGCCGGCCGCCATCGCGCTGTCGTGCGTGCTCTACGCGCCGCTGCGGGTGCGATTCCGCGAGCCGGGTCCCTGGCTGGCCGTCGCGCTTGCCTCCGCAGTGCTCGCTCCCAATCTGTGGTGGAATGCCACGCACGATTGGACCTCGTTCGCGTTCCAGCTCGGGCACGGTCTCGGCGCGCCCACGAGCGTCGGCGTCGCCGCAGTGCTGAAGCGCGAACTGAACCTCGTGGGCGGTCAGGCCGGACTTGTGTCGCCAATCCTGTTCGTCCTGCTGGTCGGCGCCATCTGGCGTGCGTTGCGCGTCGGAACCCATGAAACGGTGCGCCTGCTCGCCACCGTCAGCGTCGTTGTCCTTCTGTTTTTCGCGTGGAGCGCCACCCGCAAGAACGTCGAACCCAATTGGCCAGCGTCGGCGTGGCTCCCCGCCATCCTGCTGCTCGCCGTGGAAGCGGCGCGCGGGCAGCGCACGGCGTGGGTGCGTCGCGGCCTCTGGTTCGGTGGCGCGCTCGTGGTGTTCGTCTTCGTCGACGCCGTCGCGCTGCTGGCCCCTCGCCTTGGATTGCGTCCGGGCCGAGATCCCGTGAGTCAGGCGTTCGGATGGGAGAGCGTGGGGGATCAACTGGCCGTGGCCATGCGCAGCGCGCAGGTCGTGCGGCGCGGCGAGGCCGCCACCGGGAGCGTCTGGGTCGCCGCCGACCGGTATCAGGAGGCGGCGCAACTCGCGTGGACGCTGCACCGGCGGGGCGCCGACTCCATTGGGGTCTTTTCCACGAACCTGGGTGGACGTGCCAACCAGTACGATCTGTGGCCAGGGTTCCGCCAGCGCGCCGCGGTCGGCGATGCCCTGGTGCTGGTGCTCGACGAGTCCGATGCCGAGCCGGCGCCCATTGTGGCGCTCGCGCCCTATTTTAGTCGCATCGACGAAGGTCCACCCGTGGCGCGCACCGCCCACGGTCTCCTGCTCGGGCGCCAGCGCGCCTGGCTGCTCCGTGACTGGCGCGGCGGCTGGCCCGGGCATTCAACGCCGTCCATTCCGGAGTCCAGATGACTTCCATCCCGGCCGATCTCGAAGCGCGCTTCGCCGCGCGTGAAGCGCAACTCCTCGACGATCTCTTCGCGTTCCTGCGCATTCCCAGCGTGAGTGCGCGTTCCGAGCACAATGCCGACACCCAACGCGCCGCCACTTGGGTGCACGAGCGTCTCGCACGCATCGGCTTCACCACAGAAACCGTCCAGACCGCCGGACACCCCGTGGTGCTCGGCGAATGGCGCAAGGCACCAAAGGGTGCGCCCACCATCCTGGTGTATGGCCACTACGACGTGCAGCCGCCCGAGCCGCTCGAGCTCTGGACCACACCCGCGTTCGAACCCACCGTCCGCGACGGCAAGCTCTTTGCCCGCGGCAGCGTGGACGACAAGGGTCAGCTTTTTGCACACATCGCCGCGCTCGAGACGATGATGCACGTGCGCGGCACACTCCCGGTGAACGTGATCGTGATCGCCGAGGGTGAGGAGGAAGTGGGGAGCGAGAACCTCGCGCCGTTCATCGAAGCCAACAAGGCGCGCCTCGCCTGCGACGGCGTGGTCATCTCCGACTCGTCGATGTTCGCGCCGGGCATCCCGAGCATCCTCAGTTCGCTGCGCGGGCTCGCGTATTTCGAAATCAATGTGCGCGGCCCGGCCAGCGACCTGCACTCCGGCAGCTACGGCGGCGCCGTCGTGAATCCGGCGATGGCGCTTGCGCGCATTCTCGCCACCATGCATGACGACACTGGCAAGGTCGCCATCCCGGGCTTCTACGATGCCGTGCGGCCGTTCCCGCCCGCCGTCATCGCCGGCATGCGCAAGTTGCCGTTTGACGAGGAAGAGTTCCGCAAGGAAGTCGGCGCCCCGGCGCTCGGATACGAGCCACAGTACACCGTGCTCGAGAAGCTCTGGACGCGCCCGACCTGCGAAGTGAACGGCTTGTTGAGCGGCTACACCGGCGAGGGGGCCAAGACGGTGCTTCCCGGCGTGAGCATGGCCAAGGTGAGCTGCCGCCTGGTCCCCGACCAGGACCCCGCAGCCATCGAAGCCCTCATGAAGGCGCACGTCGCCAAGGTCGCGCCCAAGGGTGTCACCGTCACCGTGACGCACCTGCACGGTGGCAAGCCCTGGCGCGCCGACCTCGAGGGTCCGCTGTTTGAGGCCGCCAAGAAGGCGCTGTTCGCTGCGTTCGGTCGCGAGCCGGTGGTCACCGGCGAGGGCGGCTCAATTCCCGTCGTCGGGGACTTCGAGCGCATCCTCGGCGTGCCGGTGCTCCTCATGGGCTTCGGCCTGCCGGGCGAGAATGCGCACGCGCCCGACGAGTGGATGAGCGTCGAGAACTTCAACAAGGGCATGCGGGCCATCGCGGCGCTCTTTGAGCAGCTCGGCGCCGGCAAGTGACGCGGACGCCGGGGTCGCTCGTGGTCGACGCGGCTGCCGGCGTCTGCAGGGCCCTGCCGCACTTTCGCGGCAAATGGCGGGCGGTGGATATCGTCCGTCGCCTGCTCGATCCGCTGCGTGGCGGGGCCGACGCGTTGTGTACCGTCCGGATGAAGGACGGCAGCGTGATGACGTGGGATGTGCGCGACACCGCCGAGGGGCGCGCCGTCTGGTTGGGCGTGTGGGATGATGCCGTGCGCGCCGTCGTCGTCGCGCGACTGCCGTGCGATGCCGTCATCCTCGACATCGGCGCGAGTGTGGGCGCGTGGACCGTGCCGCTGGCGCGTGCACTGGGTCCGACGGGTCGCGTGATGGCGTTTGAGCCCGTGCCCGCCAATCGCGCGCGGCTCGAGCAGGCGGTGGCCGCCAATGCGCTGACCCGCGTGTCGGTGTCGGCGCTGGCATTGGGGGACGCCGAGCGCGATGTCGATATGTGGCTGCGGTCCTCGCTGACCGGCGCGAAATCGGGCACGGCAGCGGTGGTGGCCGCCGGCACCGGCCATCTGACGGTGCATATGCAGCCGATGGACGACTGGGCCGAGCACGCCGCGCTCGATCGCATCGACTTCATCAAGCTCGACGTCGAAGGTGCGGAGTTGATGGTGCTGGCCGGCGCCGAACGCACGCTGGCTCGCTTCCGCCCGCTCATCCTCGCCGAGTTCGACGACTATTGGATGTCCACGCACGGCCTGACGCCGGCCGACGCCGTGCGTTGGGCGGCTGCGCACGACTATCGCATGATGCGCTGGGACCGCCGCGCACGGCGCTTCGCGACCACGCCGATGCCCGATGGCGATGCGACGCTGCTGGTGCCGGCGGAGCGCGCGTAGCACGCGAGGGCACGGGACGACTTCCCGTGCCCTCGTGACGCACCGCGCGTGCGGTGCTAGACCAGGCCGGCGAGCAAACTGTCGTTGTCCGCCGTGCTCGCAATCCGCTTGATCAGCCACTCCATCCCCGCCTGCGGCGGCATCTGCTGGAGGCCGCGCCGCAGCGCGTAGATGGCGTCGAGCTGGCCGGTCTTGTAGAGCTTCTCCTCGCGGCGCGTGCCCGAGCTCGCGATGTCGAACGCGGGGAAGATGCGCTTCTCCGAGAGCGACCGGTCGAGCTTGATCTCGCAGTTGCCCGTGCCCTTGAACTCCTCGAAGATCACGTCGTCCATGCGCGAGCCCGTCTCGACGAGCGCGGTGGCGATGATCGTCAGCGATCCGCCGCCATGTTCCGGCGCGATGTTGCGCGCCGAGCCGAAGAACGCCTTCGGCTTGGCCATGGCCGACGTGTCGAGGCCACCCGACATCGTGCGCCCGGTGCCGCGCTCGGCGGTGTTGTGCGCGCGCGCCATGCGCGTCAACGAATCGAGCACGATCACGACATCGCGCCCCAGCTCGACGAGACGCCGCGCGCGCTCCAGCACCATCTCGGTCACCTCGACGTGCCGACGCGCCGGCTGGTCGAACGACGACGCGATGACCTCGCCCACCTCCCACGAGATGGCCTCGCTCACTTCTTCCGGCCGCTCATCCACCAGGAGAATGAGCAGCGTTGCCTCGGGATGCTTGAGTGCCACGCCCTCCGTGATCGCCTGCAGCAGCATCGTCTTGCCGGCGCGCGCCGGAGCGACAATCAGCGCCCGCTGGCCGTAGCCGATGGGGGCAATGAGGTCGATGCAGCGGCGCGTCAATTCCGGACCGGCCTTTGCCGGGCGTCCCGTTTCGAGCGTCAGTCGCCGTTCCGGATAGCTCGCCGTCAGCGTCGAAAACTCCGGCCGCCTCGTGGCGTCAGCCGGGTCGCGCCCATTCACTGACAGGATGTCCACGCAGGTGATGCGCCCGCGATGGTCGCGCCCCGTCGTGGCACGCAGTTCGTCGGACTTGCGCAGTCCGTGCTGCCGGGCGAGGACGCCGGGCACGTACGCGTCGCCCTGATCCTCGAGGTAGCTGGCACCCGGGCGACGCACGAAGCCCGCGTCGCGTGACGGATCGTACCACCCCTGCGTTTCGCCGTCGACGACGATCGGTTGCGGCGGGGCGTTGTTGCCGCCACCCCCCTGCTGAGTGTTGGGCTCGGCGCCGCCGCGGTTGCGTCCGCGGTGTCGTCGTCCTCGGCGACCAAACCGACCCTCGCGACCCTCGCGACCCTCGCGACCCTCGCGACCCTCGCGACCCTCGCGACCCTCGCGACCCTCGCGACCCTCGCGACCCTCGCGACCCTCGCGACCCTGACTTTCACGGCCGTCGCGCCGTTGACCGGACTCGGCCGCTGTGCGTCCGGTGTTGCCATTATTGTCGGATGCGCCCGCTTCGGGCGCATCGGTCGGCGCGGTGGCCTCCGCGGCCGGTTCGGCTCGCGGTGGCGGGGCGGCTGCTTCGGGAGCCCTCGAGACGGGAGCTTCGGCGGTCTCCGGCGCCTCGGAAGGTGCTGCATCGAGGTACGGATCCGGCTCGGCCGATGCGGCTTCCTGGGCGGACTTCCCGCGCGGACGCGTTGGGCGCCCGCGACGGCGAGGACGTTGATTCTCGCTCATGCGTGGATGAGGTATGGTGAATCGTGACGATGCGGATCAGAGACGCGCGCACGCGGCCCGACCATGCAAGGAGTCTGCACTCCGACTGCTTCCTCAGGGAAAACGGTCCGCGACCTTCACGGACGGCACGCGCCAAGGGCGCGCGCGGCTGCAATCACTCGCTGGAAACTGAAGCGCCGAAACGCCAAGAGCGCCGCGGCATCCCAAGCCACGGAACGTCACGGGGCCTGGCAGGATCGTACGTCACACCGAAACTCGCGGCGCACAGTGCCGGAGCTGCCCGCCGCGGCAGCGCGGCAAAGCCAAACGGGTGCGACCTCCGGCGTGCGCGATGCGCAGACCGGATGCCGTTGAGTATGGCGGGCGCGGTTCGTTCGCGCAACCCTTCCGTCACACGATGAGCTGGTCGGACGGCGCGGCCTGTGGTTGCCGCAGCAGGTCCCGCAGCCGGCGCGTGTGCGACACGATGCGGTCGGCACCGCCCGCCTGATCGGGCGTGAGGTCTTCCATCTGCAACAGCTGCGCCTCGGCCATGAGGGCGGCCAGCACATTGTTGATTTCGTGGCGCACGCTGGGTTCCATCGGCGATCCCTGTTAAATTGGCCGTGATGACCACCCCACGCAGCAACGCGCTCTTGCAGCTCACGTCCATTGTTGATGAGTATCGACAGCACGCCAACGTGGCTCAACTGCTCGCGGCGCTCACCGCGTTTGCCGACGTGCACCCCTCGGCGGAGCTTTTCGCGGCCGCCGACGCGCACGCCGCCATGCCCGAGGTGCTGGGGCCGCTGATGGAGGTTGTCGTCGCGCGCGAACCGGACAATGCCCGCGCGCTCGTTCGCCTCGCCAACGCCTGGTGGCTCACGGGGCGAGGCCCCGAGGCCGTGGGGGCGCTGGCCTCACGCGCCATTGCGGCCGACCCGGCACACCGGGGCGCCTGGCACCTGTGGGCGCTCACGGAGACCGATCCGCGGGCGCGGATGACGCGCTGGCTGCAAGTGACCGAGCGATTTCCCGACGATGACCTGGCGCGCGCCAACCTTGCCGACAACGCGGCGGCGGTTGGTGCGGCGGAAGACGATCCGGTGGCACGCACGCTGGCGCTCGACACCTTCATCGCCCTGCGTCGCACCGCACCGCACGACGCCCAGCGTCACGCGCTCGATCAGGCCATCGGTGCCCTCCGCAATCATCGCTAGTGTAGTGTCGCCAAAGTCTTATTCGCTTCGTTGACCTTCTTCAAGATCTTCTGCACGGTGGCTGTCCACACGAAGGGTGTGGGATGCTCGTTGCGGCGATCGATGTAGGTGGTGATCGCCTGGATGAGTTCCTC
>JANYJW010000048.1 GCA_025361705.1 Gemmatimonas sp. | reverse complement strand
GCAGCACATGGTGCAGCTGCCGCGGATTGCGCTGGCGCACTCGTGGAGCAGCACGCAGGAGGAAGGCTGGGCGCGCATGACGTTTGACAAGCTCGGGATTCCGTACACGTATCTCAGCGACCAGAAGTTCAGGCAGCCGGGCGTGCTCGAGCGTTTTGATGTGGTGGTGTATCCCAACGCCGGCGCCGTGGGCACCCTGGTGAACGGGCGGCCGAAGATCGGGCCCGCGGTGCCGTGGAAGAAGACCGCGGCCACGCCAAGCCTGGGCGAGATCGACGAAACCGACGACGTGCGCGATGGCATCGGCATGGATGGTGTGGCGGCGCTGCAGCAGTTTGTCGCACGCGGCGGCTTGCTGCTCGTCGAGGGCGGGGCGGTGAACCTGCCCATCAGCCTGCAGATCACGTCGGGCGTGAGCGTGGTCGAGCCGCGGGCGCTGCAGGCGCGCGGCGGCGTCTTCCGCGCCCAGGCGGTGACGGCGGCGAGCCCGATCCTGTATGGGTACGACGACAAGCAGTTCCCGCTCTTCTTCAGCAACGCGCCGCTGCTGCAGGTGGGCAGCGGCGGTGCGGGCGCCGCCCGCGCTGCCGAATCCGAGACGGACTCGGTGTACACGGCGGCGGTGCGCGCGCTGCAGCCCCGGGTGATCGTGCGCTTTCACGCGGTGGCCGACTCGCTGCTCATTTCGGGGCAGATGAATGGCGGCGCCGAACTGGCGGGCAAGGCGGCCGTGGTGGATGCGCCCGTGGGACAAGGGCACGTGGTGCTGTTTGCCACGCGTCCGTTCTGGCGCTGGCAGACGCAGGGGGCGTGGGCGCTCGCGTTCAACGCCATCGTGCACTGGAACGCCCTCTCGGCGCCCGCCGTGGGCGGCGGCGCCGGCGCGCGCGGCGGTCGCCGTCCGTGACTGAGTCCGACGTGCGTCAGGCGTCCGTCGTCAAGGCGACGCTCTACGCCGACCTCAACTGTCCGTACAGCCACGCGCTGTCGGCGCGGCTCGAGGCATTGGGCTACATCAACCAGTGCGAATGGCGCGGGGTGCAGCACGACCCGTCGCTTCCTGCGCCGCCGCGCCTCGGTGACCGGCGCGTGATGCGTGCGCTCGAGGACGACGTGGATGCGGTGCATCGTGATGCGCCCGAGGTCGCCATGTTCGCGCCGCCCATCAAGCCCAACACGCGCCGCGCGATTGCGGCGGTGGCGTGCGTGCATCGGCAACACGCGCCCCGCGCTGCGGCATTTCGCCGGGCGCTTGGCGCGGCACTCTGGGTGCGCGGCGAGGATATCTCCGACGGCGCCGTGATCAACGCGGTGGCGGCATGGGCTGGCGTCCCCGGCTGGGTGGACCTCGATGGCCCGGCGGGTCACCGCCTTGCCGATGAATGGGAGATGGACTGGGCGACCTTCCGGCTCGGCGGCGTGCCGCGGCTGGTCCGCTCCGACGGGCGCGTGTTGTGGGGGCTGCAGCCGGCCGCCGACATCGCCGAGTTCTTTTCGTCACCGTTGCGGTCGTCGGGCGCATTCCGTCGCGCGTGAGGCGCTAGACGGCGCGCGCCTCGGCGTACACGGCGAGCGTTTCGGCGTGCTGGCGGTCGATGCGCAGCCAGTCGAGGTTGGCCCGCGCTGCGGTGCGCAGGCGCTCACGCGCGGGGGCGTCGTCAAGCAGTCGGGAGATGGCGGCCGTCAGTGCGGGGACATCGCACGGCGGCACCAGCACGCCGGCGCGTCCGTCGTCGAGCAGCTCGGGCGAGCCGTCCACGTTCGTGGAGACGATGGCGCACCCACAATCGCGCGCTTCGGGCAGCACCAGGCCGCCCGGCTCGGCGTGCGACGCGAGCACAAAGACCGCCGCCTCACGCAGGTATGCGCGCGGTGCGGCCCGGAATCCTTCAAAGTGAATGCGTGCGTGCGCCGCCGAGGCGCGCGCCTGGGCTTCGAAGTGCACGCGGTCGGGACCTTCGCCGACGAGGTAGAGGTGCGCATCCGGATGTGATGGCGCGAGCGCGTCGAAGGCCGCAATGAGATCGGCGATGCCTTTGCGTTCGTAGAGGCCAGCCACGGTGACGATGGCCGGCTGGTGCAGGGCGACGGCGTCGTGCGGATCCTCCGTCAGGCGCGGGCTTCCCACCGTGCCGTTGCGCACCGGCCGAAGGCGCTCGCGCGGCATGCCGCGCGCCGCAAGCCGCGCCACGGCATTGTCGCTCATGACGATCACGCGGTCGGCGCCCCCCATCAGGGTGGAGCTGCGCTGCCACTCGTTGTGCACGCTGGTGACGAGCCGCCAGCGCGCGAACGGGCGCAGGACGCGCGCCAGAACGTAGCCGGTGACCATGTGCGCATGGACAATGTCGGGCCGGGCGTCGCGGAGGAGCGTGCGCAGCGCTGCGAGGGCGCGCAGCAGCGTGAGCGGACGCCGCCCTTGGTCCATGCGCACGTGGCGCACGCCGTGCCGTGCGAGCAGCGGCTCATACGCGCCGCCCTTCGAGACCACCCACACGTCGTGCCCCTCGCGTGCCTGCATGCAGGCCAGGTCGACGGCCACATGCACAATGCCGTTGCCTGTGCGGTCGACGTGGTTGAGCAGGTGGACGATGCGCATGGGGGGAAGCTACAGATGGCGGATGGCGGATGGCAGATGGTAGATGGTAGATGGTAGATGGCGGATGGCGGATGGCGGATGACTGCCGTCTGCCGTCCGCCATCCGCCATCCCCTATCTCAAGGCACCAACACCCCATCAATCACGTGCACCATCCCGTTCGAGCCGCGCACCGACGCGATGATCTTCGCCTCGTTGATGAAGGTGTCGGCGCCCTTCTTGTGGATCGTGGCGCTCGCGCCATCAGCCATCGCGACGACCTGGCCGTCGCTGAACTGGTCGACGTCGAGGGCGGATGTCGTGACATGGTGCTGCAGCACCAGGCGCAGCTTCTCCTTGTTGGCCGGCTTCAGCAGGTCGTCCACCGTGCCCTTGGGCAGCTTGTCGAAGGCGGCGTTGGTGGGGGCAAACACCGTGAATGGCCCCGCGTTCGCCAGCGAGTTCACGAGGTCGGCCGCCTGCAGCGCGGCGACCAGCGTGGTGTGGTCCTTCGACCCGACGGCGATCTTCACGACATCCTTCACCGACTCGTTGTCCTGCACGTTTGCCTGACCGACTGCTGGCGCCGCATCGGCGGAGGCGCCGTTGCTGGCCGGAGCGCCGCAGGCGACGAGCGAGAGACCAACGACGACGGCGTGGATGGCGGTACGGGCTGCGCGCATGTGGGTCACCTCGCTCTGGGGTCTTGGAACGCGGGAGTTCGCGGTCGACGCCCCACGCCCCCCGTGGCGATGCGGGCAGTCGATGCGGCGTCGGCCAATCGAGACCGGCTCGAAAATAGGTAAATAAGATACCGGAATCTACCAGTCGCGCGCAGTCGGGGACTTCCGGGGCAATATGTAAGCAAAAAGAGGACTCTTACATACCTCTAATGTGGACCAACACCTCTCAATCCGGTCCAACGGTGAGCCGATACTGAATCTGAGTGCTTCGCCCACCACCCCGGATCCGCCGTGTTCATCGCCTCTGTCTTCATTGCCGCCGTGTCCTTGCTGGTGGGGGTCTTTGCCCGCCTCGTTGGCCGGACATCGGGCGAGCGGCGTGACATGCTGCCATCGAGCCTGTTCATCACGGCGAGCGTCTACTCGCTGATGGACGGCATGGGGTATGTCGCCAGCTTCTCACCGTTCGCGCGGTCGGCCCAGTCGGGTTTTGCGATCGCCATTGGCGCACTGTTTGTCGCAATCGCCGTCAAGCATGTCGCGCGTCGCGGTGGCCACCTGGGCGAGTGGTCGTACCGGGTGATGCAGTCGGCGCTCGGACTCGTGCTGGTCGTCAGCCTGGTGCCGGGGTGGACGTATGCTCCCGAGATCAACACCAGAAGGGTCGCGCTCATCCACGCGGTCTACTACGAGCCCGCGCCGACCGTGCTCGGCTACGTCGCATTCGGCGTCATCTTCGGGACACTCCTCGCCGTGCTCCTGCGGGCACTCAACGACTGGCGCAAGCAGCTGCCGCTCGCCGGCTACACGGCCACGGCATTCGCCTCGCTCGCCGTGGCGACCGCGTTGGACATTGGGGTGTCGTTCGACTGGTCGCCGCTGCCGTATGTGCTGCCCGAGGGAATTTTCGTGGCGGCCCTCGCCTTCGGCGCCGCCCTCGTACGGCAGACCGTCGATGACCGGCTGGCCCTTGAGCGGTTGCGCGTGGAACTCGAGGCGCGCGTGGAGGAGCGCACGCGTGAACTTGCGTGCCGCACCGGCGACCTGTCGCGTGCCGAACGCCTGGCCACGGTGGGGCGGCTCGCCGCCGGCATCGCGCACGAACTCAACAACCCGACGGCGGCCATCAAGGCAAGCCTCGACGATGCGCGCCTGGAACTCACGCGGCGCGGAGGATTGGCCGAGCTCGGTGCGTGCGTCGACATTTCGCTGGCCGCCGTGGAGCGCGTCACGCGCATCGTGCGCCAGCTGGGGGCGATGGCGGGCGGTGCCGACCGCGCCGACGGCCCGCGCATTGGCGCGAGCCTGGGCGTCGCCGTGCGGGCCGCAGTTGCCTCGGCGCGTGACGTGTCGCGCCCCGATGTCACCATCGCCACACACGTCGATGCATCGCTCTGGGTACTCGGCATGGCCACGGCGCTCGAAGAGGCGATTGCTGCGATCGTCCAGAACGCCGTTCAGGCGGTCCCCGATGGCCGCGACGGGGTAGTGGACGTCCGGGCGGCGGTCGCTGACGGGCGTGTGGTGCTGACGGTGCGGGACAATGGCGTCGGCATGCGGGAGGACGTGGCGTTGCGGGCCTTCGAACCGTTCTTCACCACCAAGGAGTTTGGCCGTTCGAGCGGTCTTGGCCTCCCCGTGGCGAAGGGGCTTGTGGAGACGATGGGGGGCACGATTGCCATGCGCTCCATCGCCGGCGTGGGCACGGAGGTCACCATGCGGCTGGTGATGGGGGACGCGCCCGAAGTCAGCACTCCCAAGCGCCGTCCACCGGAGTTGCGCACCTCCACCGCAGGGTCAGCCACGGCGCCCCGGCCGCGGGTGCTCCTGGTCGACGACGATGACCTCGTGCGCGTGGCCATGCGCCGGTACCTCGGCAAAGTCTTCGAGGTGGAGACCGCCGCGACCGTGTCCGAAGGACTGGCCCGGGCGAGCCTCGCCTTCGACGCGATTCTGTCGGACGTGGTGATGCCCGATGGCGGTGGACAGCGGTTCTACCTGGAGCTGATGGCGCGTGACCCGGTGCTGGCCGAGCGGGTGATCTTTGTGACCGGCGGCGCGTTTCGCGGCGATTTGCAGGAGTTCCTGCAGTCCCAAACGCAGCCCGTGCTGAACAAGCCAGTGCGTCTGTCCGAGCTGCAGGCCGCCGTCGCCCGCCTCCAGGCCGCAGCCATTTGACGCACCACGGGGCGCCGGCAACGCCGGCGCCCCGTGGTGTTCTTCAGCTCCCGAGGAGGGATTTGAACCCCCGACCCGACGATTAACAGTCGTCTGCTCTACCCCTGAGCTACTCGGGAAGGAATCATGAAATTACCTGTGAGAACCGGGTAATTCAAGCGGGGGCGCGACCTTTCAGGTGAGGACCGTCCTGAGCCAGCGGCCGGTGTGGGAACCGGCCACGTTCGCCACCTGCTCAGGGGTGCCCGTGGCCACCACCTTGCCGCCGCCATCGCCCCCTTCGGGGCCGAGGTCCACCACCCAGTCAGCGAGCTTGATGACGTCGAGGTTGTGCTCGATGAGCACCACGGTGTGCCCGGCGTCCACCAGCTGCTCGAGCACGTGGGCCAGCTTGCGGATGTCCTCGAGATGGAGCCCGGTGGTGGGTTCGTCGAGGATGTAGAGCTTGCGCCCGGACTTCTTGGACGAGAACGCGAGTTCGCGCGCAATCTTGAGGCGCTGCGCCTCGCCGCCCGACAGCGTGGTGGCGGCTTGGCCGAGCCGCAGGTAGCCGAGTCCCACCTGCTGGATGTGCCACAGGGCCTGCCCGAGCTTCTCCTCGTATGGGAAGAACCGTATGGCCTCGTCGATGGTCATTTCGAGCACATCAACCACGGAACGCCCGAAGTACTTCACGCCCAGCACGTCGGGCTTGAATCGCTTGCCGTCGCACTCGTCGCACGGCACAAAGACATCGGCGAGAAAGACCATTTCCACGGCGATGGCGCCAGCGCCTTCGCACTTGTCGCAGCGTCCGCCCTTCACGTTGAACGAGAATGTGCCCGGCGTGTAGCGGCGCGCCCTCGCCTCGGGGAGCGCGGCAAAGATGCGGCGGATCTCGTCGTACGCCTTGACGTACGTCACGGGATTGGAGCGTGGGCTGCGGCCGATGGGCTCCTGGTCAATGAGCACCACGGCATCCACCGACTCGCTGCCCACGAGTGATGTGAACTCGCCAACGGTCTCGCCCAGATGTTGCCGCGCGCTGTGATCGCCGGTGAGCGCCGCCTCGAGTGCGTGGTAGAAGACGTCGTGCACCAGCGTGCTCTTGCCCGAGCCGGACACCCCGGTGACGGCGGTGAGCGCACCGAGCGGGATCGCCAGGTCGACCCCGCGGAGGTTGTGCGCGCGGGCTCCAGACAGCGTGATCCACCGCGACGGCTTGCGGCGCTTGGCTGGCACCGGAATGGTGCGCGCATTCGTGAGGTACTGCCCGGTGAGCGAGTTGGCGCCCGCCTCGGACACGGGGCCGTTGTACACCACGTGTCCGCCGCGCTCCCCGCTCTCGGGGCCGAGTTCGAGCATCCAGTCGGCCGCGCGCACGGCCTCGAGGTCGTGCTCCACCACGAGCACGGTGTTGCCTCCGTCGCGCAAGCGTGCCAGCAGGCGCAGCAGCCGGTCCATGTCGCGCGGGTGCAGGCCGATGCTCGGCTCGTCCAGCACGTAGAGCGCGTCGACCAGCCGCGACCCCAGCGAGTTGGCCAGCCCGATGCGCTGCGCCTCGCCGCCCGAGAGCGTGCGCGTGGCGCGGTCCAGCGTGAGGTACGTCAGCCCCACCTCGCACAGGAATCGCACGCGGTCGCGCGCTTCGCGCCAGATGTGGGCGGCCACCTGCCGTTCGGCCGGGGTCAGCACCAGCGTGTCGAGCCAGGCGTTGAGCAGTTCCACCGGCATCGCCGTGACGTCGGCGATGGTCCGGCCGCCAATGCGCACGTTGAGCGCCTCGGGCTGCAGCCGCGCACCGTGGCACGCGGTGCAGGTCATCGCCGACTGGTACTGCCGCAGGAAGACCCGGATGTACTGCTTGTACTTCTTTTCCTCGAGCGAGTCGAGGTGGCGGATGATCCCGACAAAGCCCTTGGCCTTTCCCCGCAGCAGGAACTCGCGCTGGCTGTCGGCGAGGTCGTGCCACGGGCGGTCGAGCGCGATGCCCTCGCGCTTGCACGCCTCGGCGAGGGCGCGGCGCTTGTTGTCGTAGCGCGGCTTGGTCCACGGGTCGATGGCGCCCTCACGCAGGGTGCGCTCCGGGTGCGGCACGATGAGGGCGAGATCGTATTCCAGCGTGGCGCCGAAGCCGTTGCAGGTGGGGCACGCGCCGCGCGGATTGTTGAACGAAAAGAGCTGGGGGGTGGGGTGTGGGGCGCGGGTGTGATGCTCGGGGCACTCGAAGCGCGTGGTAAAACGCAGTCGCTGAGCGCGTGATGCCAGATGGGAGACGTCAGATGGCAGATGCGCCGCCTGCGGCGGCGAGTCCACCACCACCACGCAGTCACCGTCGCCTTCGCGGAAGGCGGTCTCGATGGCGTCGGTGAGGCGGCTGCGCAGGGTGGCGTCGACCGCGAGTCGGTCGGTGACGACGAGCACCTCCGCGCATTTGGTCAGGTCGGGCTTCCTGCCGCCAAGGTCGTCCACGTGGTAGGCGACGCCGTCGGCGATGACGCGTACGAAGCCCTCGGCGCGCAGGTTCTCCACGGCCACCGTGTGCGACACGAGGCCCGAGAGGCGCAGTGGGAACGTGACCTGAAGCCGCGTGGTGGTCGGCAGGGCCATCACCTGATCGGCGGCGCCCTGTGGCGTGTCGGGGCGCAGTTCGCGGCCGCAGGTGGGGCAGAGGGTGCGCCCGATCCGCGCCCAAAGGAGACGCAGATAATCGTAGATTTCCGTGGCGGTGCCCACCGTGGAGCGCGACGTGCGCACCGGGTTCCGCTGCTCGATGGCCACCGCCGGCGAGAGTCCCTCGATGGAGTCGACCAGCGGCTTCTGCATCCGCTCGAGGAATTGCCGCGCATACGCGGAGAGCGACTCGACGTAGCGGCGCTGCCCCTCGGCGTAGATCGTATCGAACGCCAGCGACGACTTGCCCGATCCCGACGGCCCCGTGATCACCGTGATCGCGCGTCGTGGCAGATCGACGTTGATCCCCTTCAGGTTGTGCTGACGGGCGTTGCGGATGCGGATGAAATCGGGCACAGCGGCAATTTAGGATCTGGACTCAGGATTGCGATCCGGGAGAGCGATCCGGGCTTGCGATCGTGGATTTCGGTCGCGATTTGCACGTCGCCCGCAAGGGTCGGTGACCGGAGTCGATCCGAGGGCGGGAGCGGGCTCCGCAGAGCGGGCTCCGCAGGGTTGCCACCCCCTCGGGCGGCGGGTAGCTTCCCGAAGCCATGGCGTACCTCCAGTTACACGGTCAACAATATCCCGTCCCCGAGGACGGTCTGACGGTCGGCTGCTATGACGGAGCCGCCCTTCGGCTGCCCGGCGACGAGGCGTCAGCGCGCGCTGTTGTGACGCTTGCGCCAGACGGGAGCGCCGTGATCAGGCGCGATGCGCCCAATGCGGTCATCTTGGTGAATGGCGTGCAGTTAGGCGTCGAACCGAGCCCGATCCTCCACGGAGACAAGGTGGAGATTGCGGGTGAGGAGCTGCGCTTTGGCGACGCCAGTCAGGGCGGGAGCACGCAGTTCGTGTCGGGCGCGCAGGTGGCCGAGATGGCCCGTGCCGCACGGGCGGGCGCGCCGGCCAAGCCGACGCTCGCACGCGGGGGCCGGCTGGTGTCGCTCACGGATGGTCGCGAGTACTCCATTCCCGACGACGGCATCACCATTGGGCGCGAAGTGGGGAACGACGTGGTGATTCCGTCGTCCGAGGTGTCGCGCAAGCATGCCGAGATCGTGCCGATGCCCGGGGGCTACCACCTGACCGACCTGAGCACGAACGGCATGTTCGTGAACGGTGTGCGCGTGGAGCAGAAGCAGGTGCTGGGTCGCGGTGACGTACTGAAGCTCGGTCCCGAGGAGTTCCGATTTTACGCTGACACGGCCAAGGTCGCGCCGCCGGCGCCTGCGCCGCCGGTTGCGCCAGCTGCTCCGATGGCCGCTCCGGTTGCGGTTCCGGTAATGCCGCCTGCCACCGACCTGCCCGAGTTCACGCTGGATCTCGAGTCCGCCATCGTTTCGGCGGCCGTGCCGTCTGCCGCGCCTGTGCCGCCGGCCGCGCCGGTGGTGCTCGTGCCGACTGAGCCGCAGGCCGTTGCACCCGTTGCGCCCGTTGCGCCCGTTGCACCCGCTCCTGCACCCGCCAAGCCGGCGCCGGCGGGGCGCACGCCAATGGCCACGCTCGAGATCATCAACGAGGGGCCGCAGAAGGGGACGAAGTTCGAAATCCACTCGGCGCTCACCAACGTCGGACGCGGCGCGCACAATGACGTCGCGCTGAACGACGAGAGCGTGTCGGACTCGCACGCCAAGATCCAGAAGCGCGACGGCGGATGGTTCATAGTCGACCAGGACTCGACCAACGGCACGTACGTCGGCGGTCGGCGCGTGCAGGGCGAACAGCGCGTCGAAGGCGCGCCCGACGTCCGCTTTGGCGGCATCAAGATGACCTTCCGGCCGGTGGCGGTTGCCGGTGATGTGGGCGGTGGCACGCGCGCAATTGCTGCGATGTCCGCCGACCAGATTCGCAAGCCGGCCCCTCAGAAGGCCGAGGCCGTTCAGGCCGAGGTGAAGAAGAAGGGGTGCGCGGCGACGATTGCGTTCATGATGGCCATTGCCGCTGCCGGCGCGTCGTTGCTGGCAGTGCTGCTCACCACGGGGCGATAGCTCGTGCACCTAGCCGTTGCCGCGCGTTCAGATGTGGGTATGGTCAGGTCCGGAAACGAGGACTCCTTCTTTGCCGAGGCGGATGCGCGGCGCGGGGTCTTCATGGTGGCTGATGGCATGGGCGGGCATGCCGCTGGCGAAGTGGCGAGCGAAATGGCCGTGCAGATCGTGGCGCGCGCCCTGCTGCAGCTCGACAGCCTCGTTCAGGCGGACGCCGCCGACCGCACGGCACAGTCCATGCGCGACGCCAACCGCGCGATTTACGACCGCATGCTGGCCGAGAACGACAAGCAGGGCATGGGGACCACGGCCTCGGTGCTCGTGCTCGCCGATGACCGCTATCTCATTGGCCAGATCGGCGACTCGCGCATCTACATGCTGCGCGATGGCGCCCTGATCCAGATCACCAAGGATCATTCGTACGTGCAGGAGCAGGTGGACGCCGGGCTGCTGACACCCGAGCAGGCGCGCTACCATCCCTACAGCAACGTCATCACGCGCTGCGTGGGGGCGGGGGAGTCGGTGGAGCCCGACCTGTACGCCGGCGAAGCGCGGCCCGGCGACGTCTTCCTCGTGGCGTCGGACGGCCTCACGGGCATGGTGGACGACCGGCGCCTGCAGCAGATCCTGCTGGCGCGCTCGGGGCCGGGACGCATCGTTGACGCGCTGATCACCGAGGCCAATGGCCGCGGTGGCCTGGACAACATCACGGCGATTGTCATCCAGGTGGTCGGGTTCGAGCCCAGCGAAAACGTCTGAGACAGGCGGCGCGATGAGCGACCAGCCCGAGACCGTCGGTGCACTGTCCGAGTTGTACCTCGGCAACATCCTCTACGCGCTCGAGAGCTGTGCGCTCGCGCTCGATCAGCAGGGAAAGCCGGCGGATGCCGCCTTCTATCGCGGCATCGCCCGCAAGCTCGCCGAAGCGCACGGACGCTCGAAGGCCGAGTGACGGCGCGCGGCGACGATCCGCGGCCTGGAGCGCTGCGGCTGTTGTGGCAGACCGTGACGGGCCGCGTCTCCGTCGAGCACAGCGGCCCGTGGCTGCAGGCCTTCATCGACCTGCCGGCGCCGCTGCGTGGTGCACTGCGCTGGGTGCTCCGCCCCCGCCGCCGCTTCCTGTTCGGCCGCCTGCGTGCGCTCGGCCGTGATCGCGTGCTCAGCGGGCCGTTTGCAGGGATGCAGCTGACTGGATACCCGGCCGCGCCCGAACTGCTGGGCACCTACGAGCACGAGCTGTTTGGCGTGGTGCACGAGCTCAGCGCCCGCGCATTTCCCACGGTGATCAACGTGGGCGCACGCTACGGCTACTACGCGGTGGGTCTCGCCCGGCTGATGCCGACCACGCGCGTGCTGGCATTCGAGGGTGACGGCGAGGCGCTTGGTATGCTGCGCGATGCGGTGGCGGCCAATGGCGTGGCCGACCGCGTGCACGTGGGTGGGTTCTGCGACACGCCGGACCTCAATGCGGTGATCGGCGACGGGCTCGGTGTGCTGGTGGTGTGCGACATCGATGGCGGTGAGCACGTGCTGCTCGATCCGGTCGCGGTCCCTGCGCTGGCGCGCGCGACGATTCTCGTGGAATGCCATGGGCCGGCGGCCACGCCGTCGGAGCCGGTCATGGTCCTGCGATTCCTGCCGACGCACGACGTCCGGCGAATTGCCACCGAAGACCGGGTGCTGGCGCACCTCCCGCCCGGCGTGGCCGAGCCGTGGCGATCGCGGATGCCGGAGACGCTGGAGCAGCTGATGCAGGAGCATCGCACCCAGCCGCAGTCGTGGCTGGTGTTGACGCCGCGCCGCGAGATGGCAGATGGCAGGCGGCAGGTGGCAGACGGCACATAGCAGACAGCAGGCGCTGCTGGCGGCGTGCTACACGCCGAGCAGCCGAAGGACCTCGTCATTGCTGATCGTCACGCGCTTCACGGTGAACACCCGCAGCCAGCGCGCCGATCGGTAGAGCTGGTCGGCGAGCATGGGCAAGTTGATGGCGCCGGCCATGCCTTCGCTCGTGAGCCGTTCCACGCGACCGTCGCGCGTGAGCACGGGGATGTCGAGACCCAGCATCTGCTCCTTTTGCGGATAGTCGATGAGCACCTCGCCGGGCGCCAGGCCAAGCGAGGCCGCAATCGCATCCTCGGCGCGGCGTGAGCGCTCGCGATCCTCGGCAATCCACTCGAGATCGATGCCATCGAGCTCGGCGGCCGGGCACTCCATGGCGCGCTTGTAGAGTCGGCGCGAGAGGATGGCGTCGAGCAGTGCGCTGGGTGCGCGTTCGCGCAGGGCGTGCAGCAGTCCCTCGTCGGTGTACGTCACCAGTTCGCCGGCCTGCAGGGCGCCCGCCCGCAGCGCATCGTCCACCAGCCGCTTGTACATCGCCGTCGGACTGCGCACCGCGTGGTGCCAGTAGACGTTGCGGAACATCTGGTACTTGGCAAACAGCAGCGACTCGAGCGCGCTGAGCGCCTTCTCGAGCACGCCGATGGCTGCGTGGCCGAGGTGCGGGTCGTCGACGATGACGAGGGCGTGCAGCAGACGGTCGACGTCGATTTCGCCGTACGGCACGCCGCACATCAGCGCGTCGCGCTTGAGGTAGTCGGTCTTGTCGAGGTCGAGTGAACCGCTGATGAGCCCCTGTAGCGGGGAGTCGCTTGCGCCGCGCATCAGCGCGAAGATGCGCTCGGGGGCGTCGGCGGCGATCTCGGAGCGCAGGATGGCGGCCACTTCGCCGCCGGTGATCATCGGCTCGGCGACGGCCTCGTGGTGCATCGCGCCGATTTCCTCGAGCGCGTGCGAGAACGGGTAGTGCCCCACGTCGTGCAGCAGCGCCGCAGCCACCACAATCTCCGCTTCGTCGGGCGCCACGCGGTCGAGCATGCCGGCGTCATCGAGACGGGCGATGGTGCGGTTGGCCAGGTGATACGCGCCCAGTGCGTGCTCGAACCGCGAATGCGTGGCGCCCGGGTAGACCAGATGCGCGAGCCCCAGCTGGCGCACATAGCGCAAGCGTTGGACGACCGCTGTGTCGGCGAGCCGCAGGAAAGGGCCGTCGATGCGGATGTTGTTCCAGAGGGGGTCGCGGATGAAGGCCATCGAGTGACGGTAGACGGTAGACGGGTCGCTCAGCCTGGCGGTCCCGCGCTCACAATGGCCGCGTCGACGCTGCCAAACTTCTCGAAGTTCTTGCGGAACATCTCGGCCAGCTTCTTCGCCTGGGTGTCGTACGCGGCCGGATCGGCCCACGTGAGGCGTGGCGTGAGCACCTCGCTCGGCACGCCGGTGACGGCCGCGGGCACATGCAGGCCGAACACCGGATCGGTGTAGGTGCGCACCTCGGCCAGGTCGCCCGCGAGCAGCGAACGCACCATGGACCGCGTGTACGACAGCTTCATGCGCTTGCCCACGCCGTACGGGCCGCCACTCCAGCCGGTGTTTACCAGCCAGACGTCTGCGTTGTGCTCCTTGAGCAGCGTCCCGAGCATCTCGGCGTACTTGGTGGGATGCCACACCAGGAAGACGGCGCCAAAGCAGGCGCTGAACGTCGCCTGCGGCTCGGTGACGCCGCGCTCGGTGCCGGCCACCTTGGCGGTGTACCCCGACAGGAAGTAATACATCGCCTGCTCGCGGGTGAGCTTGGCAATGGGCGGCAGCACGCCGAACGCGTCGGCGGTGAGGAAGACGACGTTCTTGGGATGACCGCCGCGTCCGCTCGGCACGTGATTGCGGATGTACGGCAGCGGGTACGACGCCCGCGTGTTCTCGGTGATTGTCTGGTTGGCGAACTCCACCGACCGGCCGTTGGGCTCGAGCACCACGTTTTCGAGGATCGTGCCGAACATCTGCGTGGTCTGGTAGATGTCGGGTTCGCCCTCGGGCGACAAGTTGATGACCTTGGCGTAGCAGCCGCCCTCGAAGTTGAAGGTGCCGGCCGCGCTCCAGCCATGCTCGTCGTCGCCGATGAGTCCGCGCTCCGGATCGGCGGAGAGCGTCGTCTTGCCCGTGCCCGAGAGCCCGAAGAAGAGCGCCGTGTCGCCGGCCTCGCCGATGTTCGCCGAGCAGTGCATGGAGAGCACCCCGGCCTTCGGGAGCATGTAGTTCATCACCGTGAACATCGCCTTCTTGAGCTCACCTGCGTAGCGCGTGCCGCCAATGACGATGGTGCGCGCCGCAAGATGCAGCACGATGAACGTGCCCGTGCGCGTGCCGTGCCGCGCCGGGTCAGCCTGGAACTCCGGGGCGTGATACACGGTGAAGTTCGGGGCAAACGCCGCCAGCTCGTCCTGGGCAGGGCGGATGAACATGTTGCGCACGAACGATGCATGCCACGCATTGGGCAGGATGTAGCGCACGCTGAGACGGTGGGCCGGGTCGGCGCCGCAGTAGAGATCCTGCACGAACAGCTCGGGAAGCCCGTTGAGGTACTGCTTGACGTCGGCGAGCAGCGCGTCGAAATGGGCCGGCGTGATCGGCTGGTTGACCTTGCCCCAGTCGACGTTGGCCTCGGAACCCGGTTCCTTGACGACAAACTTGTCGTTGGGCGACCGGCCCGTGTGCGGCGACGTGACCGCCACGAACGGGCCCATGTGCGCCAGCCGGCCCTCGCCGCGGCGAATGGCCGCCTCGATGAGTTCGGGGGCCACCTGGTTCCAGTGCACCGTGCCCACCGGAGTCAGATCCTGCGCGGCGAGTCCGTCGGGGCTGAAGCGGACCACGGCGGGCGTGCTCGGAATGGCGTCGGGCATGAGGGGGTCCTCTGGTGTGGAACGACCCGGGCCCCCATTCGGGGGCCCGGGGTACAGATCAGCGCGAGCGTTCTTGTGCGTCGATGACGGCCACGGCCGCCATGTTGACGATGTCCTGCACCTCGGCGCCCTGCTCAAGCACATGCACCGGGTGATTCATGCCAACGAGGATGGGGCCAATGGCCGTCGCCCCGCCAAGCCGCGAGAGCAGCTTGTACGACGTGTTGCCGGCGCTGAGCATGGGGAAGATGAGCACGTTCGCCTCCTGCTTCAGGCGGCTGAACGGATAGCGCATGGCGAGTACGTTCTCGTCGAACGCCGTGTCGGCGTGCATCTCTCCGTCGACGATCAGGTCGGGCTCGCGTTCGCGCAGAATCTTGACCGCGTCCGCGACTTTGGTCGCCTCGGGGTGCTTGACCGAGCCGAAGTTGGAGAACGACAGCATGGCGATGCGCGGCTCAATGCCAAAGGTGCGCACCAGGCGCGCCGCCGACTGCGCAATGGACGCGAGTTGCGTCGCCGTCGGATCGATGTTCACCGTGGTGTCGCCAAAGAAGATGGCGCGATTGTTGATGATCATCATGTACAACCCGGCCACCAGGTTGTGCTTCGGGTCGGCGCCGACGACCTCGAGTGCGGGGCGGATGGTCTCGGGATAGTGCTTGTTGAGGCCGGCCACCACGGCGTCCGCGTCTCCGCTGTTCACCATCTGGCACGCGAAGTAGATGCCGCGTCCCATGAGGGACGTTGCCTCGTCGCGCGAGAGGCCGCGGCGCTGTCGCCTCGCCCAGAGCTCCGTGGCGTAGCGCTCACGCTCGGCCGAGGTGTTGGGATCGATGATCGTGATGCCCTTGAGGTCGAGGCCCAGGTCGGCGATGCTCGCCTGCATCTGTTCCGGACGCCCCAGCAGAATTGGCGTGGCGATGCCTTCGTCGGCCAGCTGGTACGCGGCCCGGATGACCTTGGGATCCTCGCCCTCGGCGAAGACGACGCGCTTCGGGTTGCGGTGCGCGCGCATCTGGATGCCGCGCATGATGCTTCGGGACTGCCCCAGTCGCCCCTCGAGCTGGTCGCGGTACGCGTCCATGTCGAGGAACTCCTTCTTGGCCACGCCACTGGCAATCGCCGCCCACGCCACGGCGGGCGCCACATAGAGCAGCACGCGCGGGTCGAAGGGGAACGGGATGATGTACTCGGGGCCGAACTGCACCTTGCTCAGGCCGTACAGCGCCGTCACCGACTCGGGCACCGGCTCGCGTGCCAGTTCGGCCAGCGCGCGCGTGGCCGCCATCTTCATTTCCTCGTTGATCGTCGTCGCGCGCACGTCGAGCGCGCCGCGGAAGATGAACGGGAAGCAGAGGACGTTGTTGATCTGGTTGGCGTAGTCGCTGCGGCCGGTGGCGACGATCGCCTCGGGGCGTACCGCCTTCACTTCCTCGGGCAGGATCTCGGGGGTCGGATTGGCGAGCGCGAAGATGATGGGTTGCGGCCCCATCCCCTTCACCATGTCCTGCGTGCAGGCGCCGGCGGCCGAGAGGCCGACGAACACATCGGCGCCAACCAGCGCGTCAGCCAGCGTCCGGTTCGTGGTCTCGTGCGCGAACTTGGCCTTGTGCGGCTCCATGTCCTTGTCGCGGCCGGCGTAGATGACGCCCTTGCGGTCGCACAGGGTGATCTTGGCCCGGTCCACGCCGAGGCGCACGTAGTGCTCGGCCACCGAGATGGCAGAGGCGCCGGCACCGCTGAAGATCACCGTGATCTCGTCGAGCTTCTTCCCCACGATCTCCACGGCGTTGAGCAGCGCGGCGCCCGAGATGATGGCGGTGCCGTGCTGGTCATCGTGGAAGACGGGGATGTTCATCGTCGCCTTGAGCTTCTCCTCGATGTAGAAGCACTCGGGCGCCTTGATGTCCTCGAGGTTGATGCCGCCGAGCGTGGGCTCCACCAACTGGCAGAACCGGATGATCTCCTCGGGATCCTCGGAGGCGATTTCCAGGTCGAAGACGTCGATGTCGGCAAACTGCTTGAAGAGGTTGCCCTTGCCTTCCATCACCGGCTTGCCGGCGAGCGCGCCGATGTTGCCGAGCCCCAGCACGGCGGTGCCGTTGGAGATGACGGCGACCAGGTTGCCCCGTGCCGTGTACTTGTAGGAGTCCTCGGGGTTCTTTTCGATCTCGAGGCAGGGCTCGGCGACACCGGGCGAGTAGGCCAGCGCGAGATCGCGCTGATTGGCGAGTGGCTTGGTGGCAACGACAGCAATCTTCCCGGGGCGGCCACGGGAGTGATAATCGAGCGCGTCTTGACGTTTCATAGTAGTCGTAAAAGATACGTGCGGCACGCCGGGGACGGTCAGGGGAATGGCCGAAAAGGCGCCGAAATCCCCTGACAGGCACACTCCGACCACAGCGGTGCCATCCTGCGTACTTGTGATACGGCGCCGTGGCTCGGCCTGCTGACGTGTGACGATGCGTGACGCGTTCGCCGTCGGCCCGGATCACCGCGTCGTACCCGGGGTATCATGGGCCCAGTGCGTTCCAGGCAGTGAGTTCCAGGCGCGCGCGCTCAACGCCTAGCGCGAACGGCTCAACACGGGTAATCTCCGACAATCATGCTCCCCGTTGCTCGTGGCACACTGCAGGCGCTGACGTCCTGGCGTCGATCGGTCGCCGTGGCGCTCTTTGCGCTGCAGGCGGTCATTGCGTTGTCGCCCATGCTCGAGCGGCGGGACGACGTCCGGCGCGACTCGCACATCGAGGCGCTGGGAAGCCGCCATCTGTTCGCGCACGATGAGGGGACGTGCCTCGTCTGCAGTGCGCGGACGCTCCTCGGCCACGCGCCCACCGCGCCGGCGGCGTTGCTCGTGTCCATGGAAGGCGGACGCGTCGGGTATGCGTATGCGGCGGTTCTGCAACTGACGCTGGTCGCGCCGGACAATCTCTCCAGGGCGCCACCGACACTGGGCTGAGGCCGCCGCCGCGCAATCGCGGCGGTGCGGTGTCCCGTGCCGTGATCGTCGCGGCACCCTCTCCCGTTTCCACCAGAAAACGCCATGCGAAACGCCGTGCTCGTCGGCGTCCTGCTGTGTGTGTCCCACACGGCCGGCGCCCAACAGGTTCCCGATTCCACCGCTCGCAGGCAGCAACGGACGCTCGATTCACTCGCCACGGCGCTTGCCGCCACGCAGGCAAGGCTTGACAGCGTGATTGCCGCCCCGCCGCCGGCCGCTCCCGCGCGTGCCTCGGGCTCGTACATGAATGTGAGCTTCGTCGGCCTCACCGACTTCGGATGGTCGACCGCCAAGGACCTTGGGGCGCTCCAAGTGGGCGACCACGAGCCGCACGCGCGGGGATTCGCCATTCCGAATGCCGAACTCGCGCTCGACGGCACGGTGGACCCGTACCTCAAGGCGTTCGCCAACATCGTCTACAAGCTGAACGCGAAGGGTGAAACGGGCGTCGAGCTTGAGGAGATGTACTTCCTCACGACGTCGCTGCCCGGCAACCTGCAGGTGAAGGGCGGGCAGTTCTTTGCCGAGTTTGGCCGGCAGAATGCGCAGCATCCGCATGCGTGGGCGTTTGCCGATCAGCCGCTGGCGCTCAATCGCATGTTCGGCCCCGAGGGGCTGCGCAGCCAGGGGCTGCGGATTTCCTGGTTGCTTCCCACGTCGTTCTACACCGAGGCGACGCTGGCCGTGATGAACAGCGCCGGCACGACGACCTACAGCTTCCGGTCGGACGAATCATCGGCCATTCACGCGGGCGCACCGGCCGATCGCGCGGTGGGAAGCGCAGCGGACCTGCTGTATGTCCCGCGCATCGCCACTTCGGTGGACCTGACGGACACGCAGACGCTGCTGATGGGCGTGTCGGGGGCGTTCGGGCCCAACAACTCCGGCCCCGGCGCGCAGACGCAGATCTATGGCGCCGACGTGTACTGGAAGTGGAAGTCGCCCACGGCACACATGGGCTTTCCGTTCGTCTCGTTCCAGAGCGAGGGGTTGGTGCGCCGGTACGGGGCAGCGACCCGCGTGGCATTTGACACCAACCGGGTGCTGCCTGGCGAGACACTCCGCGACAACGGAGCCTATGCGCAGCTGCAGTGGGGCATCAAGCCCATGCTGATTGCCGGCCTGCGCGCCGACTATGCCAGGGGCGACGGCATGGCCGTGCCGGTGTACGCCACTGTGGAGCGCGCCAACCGGACGCGCTACTCGACCAACATGACCTGGTTCCCGACGGAGTACTCCAAGTTCCGGCTGCAGTACAACTACGATCACCGCGCGGGCATCGGCAACGATCACACCGTGCTGATGCAGTTCGAGTTCCTCCTCGGCGCGCACGCCGCCCACAAATTCTAACGGTCACCCGGAACACCATGACAACCCTGACGCAACTGCTCGTGGCCGCGGGCGCCCTGCTCTCGACGACGGGCGCCGAAATTCCCCGCGCGGCAAGACAGCTCAACGTCGTGGCCACCACGCCCGACCTGGCGGCGCTGGCCAAGGCCATCGGCGGCGACGCCGTGGACGTGAAGTCGCTGGCCAAGCCCACGGAAGATCCGCATTTCGTGGATGCCAAGCCGAGTCACGTCGTGACGCTCAACCGGGCCGACGTGCTCATCGACGGCGGCGCCGAACTCGAAGTGGGCTGGCTGCCGCCGCTGCTCGAAAGCGCACGCAACGACAAGATTGCCGCCGGCGCGCCCGGCCGTGTGTCGGCGTCGCTTGGCGTGCGCATGCTCGAGGTGCCCACGTCGTTCGATCGCTCCAAGGGCGATGTGCACGCGATGGGCAATCCGCACTTTCTCATCGATCCGCTGAACGTCCGGCTCGTCGTCGCGCAGATCGCCGAGCATCTCGCGAAAGTCGATCCGGCGTCGGCGGCGCTCTACCGGGACAACCTCAGGACGTTTCTCGCCACGCTCGACGTGAAGTCCGTGGAATGGCAGAAGGCGCTGGAGCCGTTTCGCGGTGCGAAGATCGTGACGTACCACAAGGACTTCGTCTACCTGGCGGAGCGATACAAGCTCGATGTCGTCGAGACGCTCGAGCCGAAGCCGGGCATTGAACCGTCGCCCATCCATCTGGCGGCGGTCATCGCCACGATGCGGGCGCAGAAGGTGAAGGTCATCCTCGTGCAGCCGTTCCAGAATCGCAAGACGGCGGAGACCGTCGCCCGGCAGACGGACGCCGCGGTGCTGGACGTCGCGCAGCAGCCTGGGGCGAAGGCGAACACCGCGACGTACTTCGACCTGATGGACTCGATCGTGCACACGCTGGCCACTGCGCTTCAGGAGAAGAAATAATGCATGTCGATTTTGATGTGGCGTGGCAGGTCATGAAGTGGCCGCTGGCGGCGTGCCTGCTGCTGCCGCCGCTGCTTGTGTACCTCGGCCTGCATGTGGTGAAGCGCGAGGTGATCTTCGTGGACCTCGCCCTCGCGCAGCTGGCGACGCTGGGTACGTGCGTGGCGCTGATCATGGGCTACAGCTTCAGCGACCGCATCTCCTTCTGGATTTCGCTCGCCGTCACATTCCTCGGCGCCGCGTTGTTCAGCTGGTCGCGCAACAGCGAAAAGCAGCACGTGCCGCAGGAGGCGATCATCGGCATCACCTTCGTGGTGGCCGCCGCGGGCGTGATTCTCCTGCTCAGCCGGGTGGCGGGCGGCAAGGAGGAACTCGAGCACCTGCTCACCGGTGACATCCTCAACGTCACGGCGGGCGACGTGGCGCAGCGTGCCGTGATCTTTGCCGCGCTCGCCGGGTTCTTTGCCGCGTTCCACAGGCACTTCGCGCTGATTTCGGAGAACGCCAAGGCGGCGGCTGCCTCGGGTTTGAAGGTGCGGCTCTGGGACTTTCTGTTCTACGCCGCCTTCGCCGTCGTCGTCGTGTTCTTCGTGCGTGTGGCGGGTGTGCTGCTGACCTTTGCGTATCTCATCGTGCCCGCCGTGTGCAGCGTGATGCTCGCGCAGACGTGGAAGTCGCGACTGATGGTGGGCTGGGGCATTGCCGCGGCGGCAAGCCTGGTTGGGCTATGGGCATCGTTTTCCATGGACCTGCCCACGGGCGCGGCCATCGTGTGCGCGTGCGGGCTCGCCCTGGTCATCGTCACCATTGGCGTGAGCCTGAAGAAAGGCGAACTGGTGTAGCGCCACCGGCGGGATGCAAGGACGGCGCCTGCGGAGCACATCTCCGCAGGCGCCGCCTGTTTCTGGTTGAAATGAGTCACCGCCCGGCGGCGAACCCCCGCAGCTTGCGCAGCATCCGGCGGTCGTTGGTGATCATGTCGTCGCCCTTGGGTGTCTCGAGCACCTTGGGAATGTCGGCGAACCGTTGGTCCGTCATGATCCGCCGGAACGCCCACTCGCCAATGGAGCCCAGTCCGATGAGTTCGTGGCGGTCCTTGCGCGACGCCAGCGGCGCCTTGGAGTCGTTGAGGTGCAGCAGGCCGAGGCGATGGAAGCCCAGCACGTCGCCGAAGCGCGTCATCACGCCATCGAAATCGTTGGCCAGGTCGTAGCCTGCGGCGAAGACGTGCGCCGTGTCGAGGCAGACGCCCACGCGGGCCTGCAGCGCGGCCGGAAGCCGCGCGAGCAGGTCGGCCATTTCCTCGAAGCTCGAGCCGATGACGGTGCCCTGACCGGCGGTGAGTTCCATGAGCAAGCGCGTGGGGCCGGCCACGCGCTCGAGCACCTCGATGATGGCGTCGGCGTTGCGTGCGATGCCGCTGGCCCGGTCGTCCATGAAGTTGCCGGGGTGCGACACGACGGCGTCGAGGCCCAGCGCATTGCTGCGGCGCATCTCGAATTCAAAAGAACCAATGGACTTGGCGCGGAGTGCGGGGTTGGGCGATGCCAGGTTGATGAGGTAGCTGTCGTGCGCGTTGACGAAGCCCACCCCGGTGGCGGCGAGCGCCGCGCGGAAGGCCTGCACCTCGGCGGCAGTCGGCATCCGTTCCTTCCACTGACTCGCCTGCTTGGTGAAGACCTGCATGGCGGTGGCGCCGATGTCCACGGCGCGCGGCGGCGCGGCCGCGATGCCGCCAGAGGTGCTGACGTGCGCACCCAACGGCGCCCCGGCGTAGGGGATGTCGTAGGGTGAGGCGCCGGCGGCCGGCGGGATGACGCCGGTTTTCGGCACGGCGACCGCGCGCTCGGCCTTGGGACGGGGCGCAGCGGCGGGCTTGGGTGCTGGGGTCGGCTTCAGCACCTGTTTCTTGGGTGTCGGCTTCTTGGGTGCCGGCTTCCTGGGTGCCGGCTTCCTGGGTGCCGGCTTCTTGGGTGTCGGCTTCTTGGGTGCCGGCTTCTTGGGTGTCGGCTTCTTGGGTGTCGGCTTTGGTTTTGAGACCAGCTTCTTGGTCGGGGGATTCTTGCGGGTGGCTGTCTTTGTGGCGGCGACCTTGGTCGAGCCAGCGCGCTTTGTGGGGGACATCAGTGCCTCACCTGTACATCGCCAATCGGCATCGCGAATTGCGGTTTCCGATCCGAACCCGGGATCTCAGCCCCGAATCGTCATTCAAACTCTCCATCCCGACCCCGCAGCCGTTTCCCGCACCGCGGACAATGCAGCAGCTCACCCGTTTCGTGCAGCGCAAAGTCATACCCGCGTCCACAGGAGCACGCGGCTTCCAGGGCGTCCGATCCGCACACGATGCAGTAGCGGTCGTCCGTCTCGTAGGCGCGCAGCCGGCTGCAGACGGCGCAACGCCTGGTGATCATTTCCGGTTGCGCAGCCATTCGAGCGGGTCCACGGCGCGTCCCTTGGGTCGCATTTCAAAGTGCAGATGAGCATCGAGGTCGGGATCCGTGCGCCCGACGGCGCCCACGACCTGTCCCTTCTGGATCGTCTGTCCCTTGCGCACGTCCAGCCGTGCCAATGAACCATACACCGAAAAATCGCCGTCGCCGTGGCTGACGATCACCGTCTGGCCATATGTGCCGAATGCTTCGGCCAGCACCACGCTGCCGGCAGCCACCGACTTGACCGCGGTGCCGGCCGCCGCGCCGATGCCGATGCCGTTCCAGCGGGTGGTGGTGTTATTGGCGTTCACCACGCGGCCAAAACGATAGAGGATCTGCCCTTCCACGGGCCAGTCAAGCCGACCAAAGTCGCTGGTGCGGAGCGTGCTCAGGGCCGCCGGCGCGTTGGGGCGCGCGGCCACGGCGCGCCGACGCTCGGCCTCGAAGACGGCGATCAGGTCGCCCAACCGCTTTTCGTCGCGCTGAATCTGCTGCAGGCGCACCTCAGTCTGGCGGGCCGACTGCTGCACCTTGGCCAGCGACTTGCCGCGCGCACTCTCCAGCTCGCGCAGGCGACGCTCCTCCTCGGACTTCTGCTCCCGGCTCAGCTCCATCTCGCCGCGCAGGCGCACCAGCTGGGTGCGCGTGCCGGAAATCTGGTCGTTGAGCAGCTCCACGCGCCGCACGAGCGCGCGGTCGCGCTGGGCCACGAGGTGCAGGTACTTGTAGCGCGCGACGAGCGCGCCGAAGGACTGCGCCGACAGCAGCGCCTCGAGCGAGTAGAGCGCGCCGCGCTTGTAGATCTCACGCACGCGCCGCTGCAGCATGGAGCGCTTGATCACCAGTTCGTCCTGCGCAATCACGAGGCCCGAGGTGGCGTTGTCGACCTCACCAGCGAGCGCGCCAATCTGGCTGTCGAGCGAGCGCACGAGGCGCGACGTGGCGTCGGCCTGCCGCTCGATGTTGGTGCGTTCCTCGCTGAGGTCGTGCGCCGTCCCCTGCAATTCCCGCATGCGCGCCTCGAGTCGTTCACGCTCTGCGCGCACCCGGTCCAGTTCGTCGCGCTGCACCTTGGCGCGCTCGGCGGGGGTCTGTGTGGCGGGTTGGGGCTGCTGGGCGGAGATGGCAGATGGCAGAAGGCAGATGGCAGAGACGGCCACGGCGCGCGCCAGGCGTGCCGGCCATCGGCGGCAGCGTCGGAAGGCATCTGCCATCTGCCGCCTCATACGCGCTTCAGATGGCGCCCCACACTCAGCGCCGACCCCGCCAGTCCGATGCACGCGCCCGCGACCACGCCCACGGCGCCCATCCAGGGATCGAAGAACGTCGCTTGCACGACGAAGCGATTGATGATCGCCAGCGCCACCCACGCGAGCACGAGCGCCAGCGCGCCGCCAAGCGTCCCCTTCAGGAAGCCCTCGATGAGAAACGGCGCGCGAATGAAGCCGTTGGTCGCCCCGACGAGGCGCATGATGGCGATCTCGCGCGACCGCGCCATCACCGCCATCCGGATGGTCGACCCGATGATGATGATCGCGACCACGGCAAACGTCAGCCCGAGCGTGGCACCGGCCAGCGTGGCGATGTTGCGCAGGCGGTGGAGCTTCTCCACCCACTCCTCGCCAAAGCGGATGTCGTCGATGAAGTCGTAGACCTCGATGCGCTTGGCGACGGCGCGCACCGTCGCGGGGTCGCGAAAGCCGGTCTTGAGACGCACTTCGATGGAGGCGGGCAGGATGCCCTCCTCAAAGACGTCACTGAACTCGCCCAGTTCGAGGCGCGCCCGGTCGAGCGCCTGCGTCTGCGTGACGAGGCGCACCGACGCCGCCTCGGGAAAGGCCGCGATGTCGCCCAGCGCCGCGCTCGTCGCCTCGGCGCCGGTGCCGTCGGCGATGAACGCGCGGATCTCGACGCGGTCTTCCACCTTCTGCAGCGCGTTGCGGATGTTCAGCGCTACCAGCCCGAACAGGCCAAAGGCAAAGAGCGAAAAGGCGATGGTCGTGATGGAGAGCGCGCTGAGCATCGGCGCGCGCCGGAAGGCGAGCAGTGCCTCGCGGAAGGCGAGCCTCATGCGTCGTCCTCCTCCATCATGGGCGAGGCACCGGAGGCGCGGAATCCGCCATCGGCCGCCGAGTCGAACACGAGCTGCCCGCGGTTGATCTCGATGTTGCGGCACCCCGACCGGCGCACGAGGTCGAGGTCGTGCGTGGCCATCAGCACGGCGGTGCCGCTGGCGTTGATGTCCTTGAAGAGCTGGAAGATGCCGCGCGTGGCGCGCTCGTCGAGGTTGCCCGTGGGCTCGTCGGCGACGAGCGCGACGGGATCGTTGGCCAGCGCGCGCGCAATCGCCACGCGCTGCTGCTCGCCACCGGACAACTCGCGGGGAATGGCCGTCGCCTTGGCGGCCAGTCCCACCTGGGCGAGCAATCGCGCCACGCGCCCGGCAATCTGGCCCGCCGGCGTGCCCGTGACCTCGAGCGCAAAGGCGATGTTGGCCTCGACACTGCGGTCTTCGAGCAGCCGGAAGTCCTGAAAGATGATGCCCAGCCGCCGGCGCAGCCGGGGCACGTCAGCCGGCGTGTACGTGGCCGAGCTGATGCCGTACACCTTCACCTCGCCCTGCGAGGGCCGCTCGTCGAAGAAGCAGAGCTTGAGAATGGTGCTCTTGCCGGCGCCGCTGGGACCGGTAATGAACACGAACTCGCCCTTGTTCACCTGGAACGAGACGTCGGCGAGCGCCGCGCCGGTGCGCGCGAACGACTTGTGCACGTGCGAGAAGCGGATCATCGGCTAGCGCAGCGCCTGCTCGAGGTCCGCGATGATGTCATGCACGTCCTCCAGTCCGACGCTGAGGCGGATGAACCCGTCGGGAATGCCGATGTGGGCGCGCTGGTCGGCCGTCAGCCGCGCGTGCGACGAGTAGCGCGGTTCGCTGACCAGCGTGTCGACGCCCCCGAGGCTGGCCGCGTAGCGCGCCAGCTTGAGCCGCTTGGCGAAGCGGTCGGCCGAGCGCGCACCGCCGGCGAGCTCGAACGCGATCATGCCGCCGAATCCGTCGAGCTGGTCCGCGGCGACTTCGTGATCCGGGTGGCTGGCGAGGCCGGGGTAGTGGCATCGCCGCACCTCCTTGCGCCCCTCGAGCCACTCGGCGATGGCCATCGCCGACTCGTTCTGCCGCTGCACCCGCACGTCGAGCGTCTTGAGTCCGCGCTCGAGCAGCCAGCACGCAAACGGATCGGGCGTCTGGCCCCACACGATTTCCTTCTGGCGCACCTCGTCGATGTACGGGGCGGTGCCGCAGACGATGCCGCCGAGCACATCGTGATGGCCGTTGAGGAACTTGGTGGCCGAGTGGATGACGACGTCGGCGCCGTGCTCGAGCGGGCGGAAGTTGACCGGGCTCGCGAACGTGGAGTCGACCACGAGGGCGATGCCGAGTTCCTTGGTGAGCAGCGAGACGCCGCGCATGTCGAGCACGCGGCAGGTCGGGTTGACCGGCGACTCGATGAAGATGGCGCGCGTCTCCTTGCGCAGGCGCTTGCGCCACGCGCGCGGCTCGAAGGGCTCGACGAGTGTGACGTCGATGCCCATCTGCGTGAACTCCTCGGTGAGCAGCCGGTGCGTGCCGCCGTAGATGTACTGGCTGGCCAGCAGGTGGTCGCCGGGGCGCAGCAGGGCGAGCAGGCCGCACGCCGTTGCGCCCATGCCGCTGGCCAGCATCAGTGCCGCTTCCGCGCCCTCGAGCGCTGCGATGCGCTTCTGGATGCGGTCCGCGTTGGGCGTGTTGCCGTACCGCGTGTACATCAGGTTGTCGTCGCCGCCCGGTTCCTGCACGTAGTTCACGGACTGCACGAGCGGCGACACCACCGGGTCGCCCGCGGCGTGCGGTCCTTCGCCGGCGTGGAGCACCAGCGTGGCGAGGGCGTGGGGGCGAGCAGGCTTCTTGGAGGGTGCCATGGGTCAGACCGGCTTGGGATTCAGCACGGGGCGATCGGCGTCGACGCGCACGAGGCGGATGATTTCGGTGGGAGCGATGCCCGCGACATCGCGCACCACGACGCCACCGCGGGAAATCGTGTCGTCGACGATGGCCTGCGCCAGGTCGTGCCGGCGCGGCCCGTAGATCCAGACCACCGTGCCGTCGACGATGCCGCGCAAGGCGGCGTCGTCGGGCCGCAGGTGCACGGCGGGCCCGCGCTCCGCGTCGCCGCGCTTGGTGGAGATGAAGCCGACGACCTGCAGGGGAGGATTGTAGCCGCCCGTCATTACTGCACCGTGTCGGGCACGTCGAGCGCAATGAAGCCCGTGCTGTTGCGGCGCACGAGGCGGCGGCGCGAGAGGTCATCGAGCACCCGGGCCACGATCTCCTCGCCAAAGCCGAACTCGTCGGCCAGTTCGGCCGGGGCCGCGTGGCCGCGGATGCGCACCATCTCCCACGCGCGCCGCTCGGCGTCGCTGGCGCGGCCAATCAGCCGCGCGCAGCCGTCGTCGCACAGGCAGACCAGCGCCAGGCCGTGGTGCGTGAGCACCGACTCCACCAGCTCGAGATGTTCCTCGCCAATGCCGCAGAACACCACGTACCCGCCGCGCGTGATGTCGTCGTTCTGGAGCAGCACGAGCAGCTTGGCCACGACCTCATCGGCGCACGAGTAGTCCATCATGCCGATGCTCGAGAAGTCGAGCGACGTGATGCCGCCCTCGCGGTTGGCCGCGAGTTCGCGTTCAATCTGGTGGCGCACCGCCATGCCCGTGTCGCGGGTGAGGAGGTTGCCGTAGTTCTGGTTGACGGCGCTGCGCAGCACCTGGCAGACGTCGATGGTATGCGGTGACATCATCAGCGCTCGACCTTTTCCGGAATCATGATCAGCAATTGCGTGCCCGGCATGGGCGAGAGATGGTCGCGGCGCGGGACATCGTCGTCCCAGGGTGGGACAATGGCCACGCGCGATGTGCCGCTGCGCACCGCAAGCTTGCCCGACCACTTGCCCAGATAGCCGCGAATTCCCTTGAAGCCCTGGCCGCGGCCGTGGTCGGGAAAGCGGCTCATGCCCTGCATCACGGCCGTCTCGAGCGCCTGGCCATCGTCCCAGCGGTCGGTCAGCGGCCGGCGGTTGCCGCTCTCGAGCGACTGGCGGATGCCGATGCCCGCGTCGCACACGGCGATCTGCACCACGTGCCGCCCCATCCGCTTGCGGTAGTTGTAGTTCTGCACGGCCACCCACCCGCCGCGCCCGGCGTGCTCGACGATGTTCTGGCACGCCTCCGACAGCGTCATCGCAAACCCGAGCACGGCGCGCGACTCGAGGTGGAGGTTCTGCGTGATGATGTGCGCCGCCTTGCTCTGGATGCGCTCCACCACCGTGTGCACGTCGTCGCTCTTGGACACCGGCGTGATTTCCAGCAGCGTCGTCGACTCGCGCTCGGTACGCTGGCTGGGCACGCGTCCCTTGATCTCGAACAGGTCGTCCGCGTACCTGAAGAAATTGGCGCGCGACCAGTAGGAGGCGGTGTCCTCCTTTTCCGGCGGAAAGAACTGCGGCTTTTCCTCGCGCGTCTGCGCCAGCGTCAGCAGCGCCGTCAGCCCATAGGGCGACGCCCACGTGGTGTTGCGGGCGTCCACGAGCAGTCGCGCGTCGACCGGGAGCTTGGCGATCTGCTCCAGCACGGACTCGAAGGTCTGGTCGTCGAGCGACCCCGGCACGGTGATGACGTTCACGAGGGACTCAGTTCTCCACGGAGGAAATGCGCGAGCCCGGTGGCTCCGCGGTGCTCGACATTGCGGGCGGCGGCATTGAGGGCCGCCCGCAGCGCATCCGTCATAATATCACCCGCGAGCAGCCGTGAGTAATAGGTAGCGCCGAACACGTCGCCGCACCCGGTGGGATCCCCCTTGACGCGGACCTGATGGGCACTCGGCGCGAGCAACGCTGTGCGCAGGGCGCCACTTGACAACGCGAGCGGAGGCAATCCGGCGATGCGATCGGCCAGGCGCCCAAAGTGCGACGGCGCAAAGTAGACCGCGCCCCGCGCACCCAGCGTGACCACCAGCGACTGCACGCCGTTGGCCAGCGCGGTGGCCGCCAGCGCCAACCCGTCGGGGGCCAGCATCGACAACTCGTCCTCGTTCACCTGCAGCAGGTCGAAGCAGCGGCACCACTCGGCCACGCGTGGCAGCGGCTGCAGGGTGCGCAGGCCCGACGGCTGCACGGCCAGCACGAGCGAGTGGAGGTCACAGTAGATGGGGCCGCGGAAATGCTGGCGCAGCAGCATCGCCGTCTCGAGGTCGAGCTCGAACCCCGAGATGAGGTTCACATACAGCGCGTCGAGCCCGGCGAGCAGCGGCTGCAGTCCCTGCCACGTCCACCCAGGCACGCCGCCCGTGAGCACCTCGCTGCGGCGCGCGTCGTCCACGTAGCGCAGCTCCACGCGGTTGTTGGGATACGGCACGGCCACGGGGGCCGCGTCCGGCGCCAGCCGCCGCAGCGTCTGCAGAAAGGCGCGGGCTTCCGTTGCGAGATCGTCACCCACCTTCACGAGGGGCACCACCTCCCAGTCGTCCGGGAGCGCCGCGTCGAAGCCGGCAAGCGCGTACGTGATGCCGCCCCACTCCTGCACCGGGACCGTCCTGACGTCCCGTCCGTAGATCACGTCCCAGACGAAGGTGCCAAGGACGCCGACCCGGCGCTTCGTCACGCCACCGGGTGTTCGGCGAGGAATGCTGCCACCGCGCCCACCATGCCCGCGCTGCCATCGAGGGCGCCCGGCACAATGCGGCAGGCGTCCACCGCCGGCTTGAAGGCGCGGCGGCGCACCTCCGCGCGCAGCGGCACGAAAAGCGAATCGCCCGCCTTGGCTACGCCGCCGGCAAGCACCACGACGTCGGGGTTGAAGACGTTGAGAATGTTGGCCACGCCAATGGCGAGAAAGCGCGCGGTCTCGCGCACTACGTCGCTCGCCACCGTGTCGCCGGTCTCCGATGCGCGGTAGACGGTGGCCGCCGTGAGCTTCAACAGGTCGCCGCCGCAGAGTGCGCGCAGCGTCGACGGCTCGCCATTGGACAGTGCCTCGCGGGCCCGCATCGCGATGGCCGGGCCTGACGCGTATGCCTCGAGGCAGCCGTAGTTGCCGCAGCCGCAGCGCCGGCCATTGGCCTCGATGGTCATGTGCCCAATCTCGCCGGCCACGTCGCTGGCGCCGTGATACAGCCGGCCGTCGACGATGAGACCGCCGCCAATGCCCGTCCCGAGCGTGAACCCCACCACGTTGCGGCCGCCGCGCGCCGACCCGAGCCACCACTCGCCGAGTGTGGCGCAGTTGGCGTCGTTGTCGAGCGTGGCGGGCAGGTGCACCTGGTCACCGACGCGGTCGCGCAGCGGAAAGTCCTTCCAGCCGAGGTTCGGCGTGACGATGACCAGCCCCTTCTCGCGGTCGAGCGGCCCCGGCGAGCCGATGCCAACGCCGGCAATCTGCGCGCGCACGGCGCCGGTCTCGCGCATGACGGTGGCGATGGTGGTCTCGATCATCTCGCAGATGCGGTTGACCACGGCATCCGCGCCTAGATCGGCGCGCGTCGGCAGCGTGTGCACGCCGAGTTCGCGGCTGCCGTCCGAGGGCATGGCGCCCACCACCAGATTGGTGCCGCCCAGGTCGACACCGACGACGTATTTGAGGGAGTCGGTCATGCCAGCAAATTGCGCACGCGCGCGGCCACTCGCGAGGCCTCCAGCGACCGCATGCAGCTGAAATGTCCCATCGGGCATTCGCGCGGTCCGTGCGGGTGGCACGGGCGACAGGGCAGGGCGTCGACGCCCAATGTTTCGGAGCGCGGCGCGAGCGGCCCGAAGCCAAACTCCGGCACCGTGGGACCGAACAGGGTGATTGTCGGCGTACCGACCCCTGACGCGAGGTGCGTGGGCGCCGAGTCGTTGGCCACGAGCACCGCGCAGCGCGATATCAACTCGGCGCTCGCCAGCAGCGACAGGCGACCGGTGACGTCGAGCACCCGGTCGGCGGCCACCGATGCCACGGTCTCGGCGACGGTGGAGTCTTCGGTGCTGCCGATGATGGCGAATCGCACGCCGTCGATGGCGGCGACGAGGCTGGCGAAGTGCGGCCACCGCTTGGTGCCCCAGATGCTGCCCGGCGCGAGACCCACCAGGGGGCCGCCGGTGAAACCGGCGAGCAGCGCGTCCACCTGCGCCCGCTCGTCGGCGCCGGGGTAGAGCCGCGGCCGGATGGCGTCGGCATCGGGTGACGGCGCGTCGTCACCAGCCGCGAGCCGCCACAGGCGCTCCGCGTGATGCTGCTCGCGGTGGTAGTGCACGCGCTCGGTGTACAGGGAACGTCCCGCCGAGGTGTCGAAGCCCACCCGGCGGGCGATGTGCGCGGCCCGGGCGAGCACGGCGCTGCGCAGCGACCCCTGGGCCATGTACGCCGTCGTGTAGCCCCCGGCGCGCAGCCGGCTCGCCATGCGGCGCACCCCGCGAAGGCCGGCGTCGGCGCCCCGCTTGTCGAACACCACGAGCTCTCGCACCGCGGGATTGCCGCGCAGGATCGTGGCCCCCAATGGCGTCACGACCGCGTCCACCGGCCCGCGCGCTGCCAGCGTCGCGAGCAACGGCGTGGTGAGAATGGTGTCGCCAAGAAACGACGTCTGGATGACGAGGGAAGGCACGAGAGAAGAGTAACGAAACCGCGGCATGTCAGCACGAAGAAAAGAACGGGGGAAATGGCATTCCGCATGCCGTTTCCCCCGTGCCGTCTTGTCTCGTCTACCGTCAGCCGTCTACCGCCTAGTCCACCTGCAGCACCGCCAGGAACGCCTCCTGCGGGATCTCCACCGAGCCGACGTTCTTCATGCGCTTCTTGCCCTCTTTCTGCTTCTCGAGGAGCTTGCGCTTGCGGCTGATGTCGCCGCCGTAGCACTTGGCGAGCACGTCCTTGCGCAGCGGCTTGACGGTGGTGCGGGCAATGATGCGCTGGCCGATGGCCGCCTGGATGGCCACCTCGAACAGCTGCCGCGGAATCAGCTCCTTGAGCTTCACCGCAATCTTGTGGCCCCAATCGTACGCCTTGTCGGCGTGGATGATCACCGAGAAGGCGTCCACCGGGTCGCCGTTGATGAGCATCTCGAGCTTCACGAGGTCGCTTGGGCGATACTCGAGCATCTCGTAGTCGAGCGACGCGTAGCCGCGCGAGATCGACTTCATCTTGTCGAAGAAGTCGAGGATGATCTCGCCCAGCGGGAACTCCCACGCGATCTCGACGCGCGTCGTGTCGACGTAATGCATGCCCTTGTAAACGCCACGGCGGTCGGTGCCGAGCGTCATGATGGGACCGATGTACTCGGCGGGCGCCATGATGCGAGCCCGCACGTACGGTTCCTCCACCCGCGTGATCACCACTGCCGGCGGCATCAGGGCGGGATTCTCGACAAGCACTTCCTCGCCGTCCGTCTTGAAGACGTGGTACTCCACGCTCGGCACCGTGGTGACGAGGTCGAGGTTGAACTCGCGCTCGAGCCGCTCCTGCACGATCTCCATGTGCAGCAGGCCGAGAAAGCCGCAGCGGAAGCCGAAGCCGAGCGCCGTGGAGGTCTCAGGCAGGTAATGCAGCGAGGCGTCGTTGAGCTGCAACTTCTCGAGGGCGTCGCGCAGGTCTTCGTACTGCTGCGTGTCCGTCGGGTAGACGCCGGCAAAGACGAACGACTTCACCGCCTGATAGCCGGGGAGCGGCACCGTGGCGTGGCGGTCGGCGTCGAAGACGGTGTCGCCGGCGCGCGTTTCCTTGACCGAGCGCACGCTCGCCACGACATAGCCCACTTCGCCGGCGGTCAGCGCGTCCGTGGGCACCTGGCGCAGCTGGTTGTATCCCACCTCGTCCACGTCGTACACCGCATCGTTGGTGCCGAACGTGATGCGCATGCCCTTCTTGAGCGTGCCGTCGACGACGCGCACGCTCGGAATGGCGCCGCGGTACTTGTCGTAGTACGAGTCGTAGACCAGCGCACGCAGCGCTGCCGAGGGATCGCCCTTGGGGGCCGGCACCTTCAGCACGACCTCTTCGAGCAGCTCGGGAATGCCAAGTCCCTCCTTGGCGCTGACGAGCAGCACGTCCTCGGGCTTGCAGCCGAGCAATCCCACCACTTCACCGCGCCGCTTCTCGGGCTCGGCGCCGGGGAGGTCGATCTTGTTCAGGATCGGGATGATCTCGAGCCCGGCCTCCATGGCGAGGAAGAGGTTCGAGAGCGTCTGCGCCTGGATTCCCTGCGATGCGTCGACGACGAGGATGGCCCCCTCGCACGCGGCGAGGGAGCGCGACACCTCGTACGTGAAGTCCACGTGCCCCGGCGTGTCGATGAGGTTGAGCTCGTACGACTCGCCGCTCTTGGCCGTGTACGTCATGCGCACGGCGTTGAGCTTGATGGTGATGCCGCGCTCGCGCTCGAGGTCGAGCGTGTCGAGCACCTGCGCCTTCATCTCGCGCTTCTGGAGCATGCCGGTGGCTTCGATCAGGCGGTCGGCGAGGGTCGACTTGCCATGATCGATGTGGGCGACGATGCAGAAGTTGCGGATGCGGCTCTGGTCCACGGCACAGCGGTTGAGGGTCAGCCTTACAAGTTAGCCACCTGCGGCGCCGGCTCCAAGCCGCAAAACCCGCCGTGCCCGCGTTTTCCCGGCCCGCTGCGTACTATTACATCGCTCCATGACCAGCCCGGCCAACGCGCAACGCCCCGAACTCCTCGACCCCGCCCAGCTGCACGCGCTCGGCGGGCTGGAAATTCGTGCGCGCTGGATCGTGGAGGGCTTCCTCACCGGCCTGCACCGCTCGCGCAAAAAGGGCTTCTCGGTGGAGTTCGCCGAGCACCGGGAATACCAGCCCGGCGACGACCTGCGGTACATGGACTGGAAGATGGCCGCGCGCGCCGACAAGTGGCTCATCAAGCTCTTCGAGGAAGAGACCAACCTGCGGGCCACCGTCGTCCTCGACGTGTCGAAGTCCATGCACTGGTCGGGTGCGCCCGGCCGCCTCACCAAGATCGCCTACGCCGAGACGCTCGTCGCCGCGGTGTCGCTGCTCCTGCTCAAGCAGCGCGATGCCGTGGGGCTCATCCGCTTTGATGACGACGTGCGCACGGTGCTGCCGCCGCGCTCGCGCGACCTGCACTTTCGGCGCATCCTCGCCGCGCTGTCCGAGCCCGGCGCAGGCGCGGGGAGCGATGCGCCAGGCGCGCTGATGCGCGCCGCGCGCCTCGTGCCGCGCCCGGGAATGGTCATTGTCGTTTCTGACCTGCTCCTCGACCCGGACGAGACCATTGAAGCCGTGCAGGCGCTGCGCGGGGCGGGGCATCAGGTGACGGTGTTGCACCTGCTCGATCCCGCCGAGCGCGACCTGTCGGTGCAGGGGGCAGAACTGGTCTTCGTCGATCCCGAGACGGGAACGGAAGTTGAGGCCACGGTGGGCGACGTGCGCGCCGCGTACCGGGCGACGGTGGTCGAGGCCATTGCCGAGTGGCGCTCGAAGCTGGCGGGCGCCGGCGCCGCGTATGAGCCGATCTACACCGATTCGCCGTTCGTGATTCCGGTGCGGCGCGCCTTTCTCTCGCGGCGGCGGCTCCCGTGAGCCTGCTCGCACCGCTGGCCCTGCTCCTCGGCCTTGCCGCCGCGGTGCCGCTCTGGCTGCACCTGCGCCGCCGCAAGGTCGACATGCGCATCGACTTTCCAGCCGTGCGCTACCTGCTGCGCGCGGAGCAGGAGCACGCGCGCGAGCTCAAGGTGCGCAACGTCCTGCTGATGCTGCTGCGCGTGGCCATCGTGCTGCTCATCGCGCTGGCCGCGGCTCGTCCGCTCGCCAGGCTCGGCGTGGCGGGACACGGCCCCACGGGCCTCGTGCTGGTGCTCGACAACTCGATGAGCACCGGCGCCGTGGTGGACGGGCGCTCGGTGCTGGCTGCGCTGCAGGAGGTGGCGCACGGGGTGCTGGGCGCCGCGCGCACGAGCGATCGCGTCTGGCTGGTGACGGCCGATGGTGCGGTGACCGGCGGATCGGCATCGGTCGTGGGCGCGGCGGTCGATCGCGCAGCGCCGCTCGCGGGTGCGGGCAACCTCGCGGCGGCCGTGCGCACCGGCGCGGCGCTCGCCAGCGGCGCAGCGCTTCCGTCGGCGCGTGTGGTGGTGGTCACAGACGGCCAGGCGACCGCGTGGCCGGCACAGCTCGCCGCGCCCGCCGCGCCGGTGCTCATCTACGCACCCACCACGCCGCCCCCGGCGAATCGCGCCGTCACGCGCGTCGTCACCGACCCGCCGCACTGGGCGCCACGCGGCACGCTGCGCGCCACGGTGCTCACGCACTCCGTGGTTACATGGCGCGCCGCGCTGGGGTCGAGCACGCTCGCGCGCGGCACCGTCGCGCCGGGCGGGACCATTGAGGCGGGCGCCACGCCGGCGGCGCACGGGTGGACGGCTGGCATCGTGGAGTTACCGCCCGACGAGTTGCGCGGCGATGACGCGCGCCCGTTTGCCGTGCACGTGGGCGATGCCCCTGCGGCGCATGCCGATGCTGCGGCCGGCGCTTTTGCGCGCACCGCGATTGCGGCGCTGGCGGCCGACGGCCGGGTGAAGGACGGCGGCGGTGTGGCGATTACCAGCGCCGACAACCTCCTGGCGTTACCGGCGCTGATTGTCGCGCCGGCCGATCCGGTGCGCGTGGCGCTCGCCAACCGGGCGCTCGAGCGCGCGCGCATTCCGTGGCGGCTGGGCGAGCGTCGCGCGGGGCCGGTGCAGCTGCGCGGCGATGGACTCGATGGTGCCACGGCGCAGCGATTCTACGAACTCCAGCGCCAGGGGGATGCGCCGGGCGATACGCTGGTGCGCGCAGGGGCGGAGCCTCTGGTCGTGGCGGGCGACGGGTGGGTGCTCATGGCCGTGTCGCTCGACCCCGCCGATGCTGACCTTCCGTTGCGCGCGTCGTTTCTGCCGTGGCTCGATCGCACCATCGCGCGCCGTCTCGCCACCGATGCGGGCCCGGTGTACGACGTCGCGCCGTCGTCGTCGCTGGTGCGCCCGTCGTGGGCCACGGGTCTCGAACTGAACGACGGCGTGGTGCAGCCGCTGCAGGGCGCGCGCTTTCGGGTGCCTGCTGCCACCGGCGTGTACTTTCTGCGGCGCGGTGGCGAACGCGCCGGTGCCGTGGTGGTGGCGCCCGAGCCGGCCGAGTCGGTGCTCGATCGCGTGCCGGCCACGGCCATCGCTGCCAGGTTCGGCGGGCGCGCCACGCAGGGCATTGGCGATCCGGCGCTCCTCGCGGCCCGTGCGTGGTCCGACACGTCGCCGCGGCCGCTGATCGTTGGTTTGCTTGTTGGCGCGCTCTTGCTGCTTGCCGCCGAGACGTGGGTCTCGCGCCGCGACGACGACGGCGCGGCCTGACGATGTCGCTGCCACTGCTGCTTGAGCGCCTCGCGGCGCTGCCTCAGTTTCAGGCGTTGCGTGCGCGCATGCCGCGCCCGGGCGCCGTGCTGCCCGTGGCAGGGCTCGCGGGCTCGGGCGATGCGCTGCTCGTCGCCGCGCTTGCCACCGAGTCGCCCAATCGCCTGCACGTCGTGGTCGCCGACCAGGTGCCCGAGGCCGAGCGATGGCTCGCCGATCTCGAGGCGATCCTCGGTGAGGGATTTGTCTCGCTCTATCCGTCGCGCGAGGGCTTTGGCGAGGTCGAGCCGCACGCCGAAGTGGCGGGCGAGCGCGTGGAGACGCTCGAACGGCTGAGCCGCGGCAGCGTGCGCGTGCTCGTGACCACGGTGCGCGCCACGCAGGAGCGCACGCGCCTGCCGCGCGCACTGGCCGAAGCGCGGCTCGAGCTCATGCGCGGCGCCGTCTGGCGGCTCGAGGATCTGGCGGCGCACCTGGAGCGCGTGGGCTTTGAGCGTGCCGAGATGGTGGAGGACGTGGCGCAGTTCTCGGTGCGCGGCGGCATCGTCGACGTGTACGGGTTTGGCATGCCCGCTCCGGTGCGTCTGGAATTCTGGGGCGACGATCTGGTGGAGCTGCGCGAGTTCGACTTGTCGTCGCAGCGGACGACGCGCGCGGTGGAGCGCGTGGTGGTGCTGCCGGTTGACGTCGTGCCCTCGAATGACGATTTCGCGCCGACCGACGACCAACGCACCTCGCTCGCCGCGCTGTGGCCGCCGGACACGCTGGTCGTTGTGCCCGAGGGCGTGCAGGTGGAACCAGAGCTGCTGCGCACCTGGGACGAGGCGGCGCACCATCTGGATCTCGCGCGCCGGCGCGGCGAGGCCGCCGCCGACCGCGACGAACTGCTGCAGCCGCCCGACATCGCGCGCCGCGCCCTGCGCGGCTTTGCCACGCTCGACATCGTGGGGGCCGTGGAAGGCGACGCGGGCGTTCTTTTCCCGCTGAGGCCGCCCGAGCCGATTGAGCGCGACATGGCGCGGCTGCGCGCCGTTGTGTCCGACCGGACCCCCACCGTGATCCTCTGCGACAACAGCGGGCAGGCGGAGCGTCTCGAGGAACTGCTCGGCGCCAGGGGAAGCGAGGTGCTGCCGGCGCTCACCATCGGCGTGCTCGGTGGCGGCTTCGTGATTCCGCCGCGCGGCCAGCCCGACGGCCTGCGCGTGCTCACCGACCACGAGATCTTTCGGCGCGACCGGCGCATCCGCCGCGCGCGCCGATATGCGGCAGGGACGGCGCTGGAACTCGTGGGCGCGCTCAAGCCCGGCGACTTCGTGGTGCACCTCGAGCACGGGGTCGGCATCTATCGCGGCATGGAGACGATCTTCGTCGCCGAGAGCACCATCGAGGTGATCGTCATCGAGTACGAGGGGGGCGACCGGCTCAACGTCCCGCTGTATCGCATCGACCAGGTGGAGCGCTTCCGCCACTCGGGCGACCTCTCCGAGGACGCGCCGCCGCCGCGCCTGCACCGGCTGGGCGGCAAGAAGTGGTCACAGCAGCGCGACAAGACGCGCGCGGCCATTCAGGAGATGACACACGAGCTGCTCGACCTGTACGCGCGGCGACACATCGCGCACCGGCCGTCGCACCACCCCGATGGAGCGTGGCAAAAGCAGCTCGAAAGCTCCTTCCTGTTCGAGGACACGCCCGACCAGCTGCGCGCCACGTTGGACGTCAAGCGCGACATGGAAGGCCCGCGGCCCATGGACCGCCTGCTCGTGGGCGACGTGGGCTACGGCAAGACCGAGATTGCCGTGCGCGCCGCCTTCAAGGCCGTGCAGAGTGGGCGGCAGGTGGCAGTGCTCGTGCCCACGACGATCCTCGCCGAACAGCACGCGCGCACCTTTGGCGAGCGGCTGGCCGACTTCCCCGTGCGCGTGGCGGTGTTGTCGCGCTTTCAGACATCCAAGGAGCAAAAGGCCGAGTTGGTCGAGTTGCAGGCAGGCACGGTGGACATCGTCATCGGCACCCACCGCCTGCTCTCGCCCGACGTGGAGTTCAAGCAGCTCGGGCTGATCATCGTGGACGAGGAGCACCGGTTCGGCGTGAAGCACAAGGAGCGACTCAAGCAGCTCAAGCTCGAGACCGATGTGCTGACGCTCACGGCCACGCCGATTCCGCGCACGCTGCATCAGGCGCTGGCCGGCTTGCGCGACCTGACGCTGATGCAGACCGCGCCGCGCGACCGGTCGCCCGTGCTCACCTTTGTGGAGCCGTGGGACGACGGCCTGCTCGAGGAGGGCATCGCCCGCGAACTCGACCGTGGCGGACAGGTGTTCGTGGTGCACAACCGCATCGAGACCATCGAGGCCGTGGCCGACCACCTGCGCCGGCTGATGCCGCGGGCGCGCGTGGCGGTGGGGCACGGGCAGATGCGCGAACGCGACCTCGAGCACGTGATGTCGCAGTTTGTCGGCGGCGAAGTGGACGTGCTGGTGAGCACGATGATTGTCGAGAGCGGCCTCGACGTGCCCAACGCCAATACGATGTTCGTCAGCCGCGCCGACCGGTTTGGCCTCGCCCAGCTGTACCAGCTGCGGGGGCGCGTGGGGCGGTCGCACCGCCGCGCCTATTGCTACCTGATGGTGCCCGACGTGCAGGTGGACCTCGAGGCGGAGCGCCGCCTGAAGGTGCTGGAGCACCACACGGAGCTGGGGGCCGGCTACAACGTGGCGCTCAAGGACCTCGAACTGCGCGGCGCTGGCAACCTGCTGGGGCCCGAGCAGTCGGGCTTCGTGCACGCGGTGGGGTTCGACCTCTATCTGCGCATGCTCGAGGAGACCGTGCAGCGCGTCCAGCGGGGGGTCGACGCCCCGCCGCCGGCGCCGGCGGACGTCACCATGGATGTGCCGTGCTTCCTGCCGGACGATTTCATCGCCTCGCCCGATGCCAAGCTGGACCTCTACCGCCGGCTGGCCAGCGCCGCGTCCGTGGAGGCCATTGCGACCCTGCGGGAGGAGGTGCGCGACCGATTCGGGCCGCTGCCACCCCCCGCCGAGGCGTACATGGCGGCCGCCACCCTCCGCCTGATCGGGGGGCGTCTGGGGATCGAGGGCGTCCTGGTGCGCGGAGAGGAGGCCCGTGTTAACTTTCGGGCCGATGCGCTGCCGCGCATGAAGCCCCTGGCCGCCGTGTTCCGCGACGTCCAGTTCCAGGTGGATGTCCGGCGGGTGCAGCCCTTGTCGTTGAAGCTGACGCGCTTGGGTGCCTCTTCCATGCTTGAGGGGCTCGTGCGCGCGCTGCGAACAATTGGGCCTGAGCTGAAGTAACACATCAATTACGGGACTGTTGGCCGTCGGCGCTTTCGCCGGGTGGTCGAGCAACGCCCGCCTTCCCTTCCATTCGATGAAGCGCAACGTCATCCTCGCCACCACGCTGGTCGCCACCTTCGGCATCGCCGCCTGCGACGGCTTCAAGGAGGCGCTCACGGCCCACGTCGACGTGGTGGCCCGCGCCGGCACGCAGGAACTGTCGGTCACCCGCCTGGCCGACCTGCTCGGCAACGCCAAGGTGCCGCTGCGCAAGGACGTCGCCAACGCGGTCACCGAAGTCTGGATCTCGTACCAGCTGCTTGGCTACGCCGGCGCGCACGACGACACGCTGCGCGATGAGAAGATGGCCGACGCGGCCATGTGGTCGGCCGTGGCGCAGGAGAAGTCCAAGGCCTTCTACCAGCACGTGTCCAAGGAATGGGGCAAGGTCGACAGCGCCTCGCTGCCCGCCAAGTACGCCGCGGGCGAGATGTTCGCCGCGCGCCACATCCTGCTGATGTCGCCGCGCGATGGCTCCACGCCCAAGCAGCGCGATTCGGTGCGCAGCGCGCTCGAGAAGATCCGCAAGACCGTGACGGCCGCCAACTTCGCCGACGTCGCCAAGGCCAAGTCGATGGACGGTTCCAAGGCCAACGGCGGCTCGCTCGGCGTCTTTGCGCCGGGCGCGATGGTCCCCGAGTTCGACGCGGCCGTGAAGGCGCTCAAGCCGGGCGAGATCTCCGGCGTCTTCGAAACGCAGTTTGGCTACCACATCGTCATGCGCCAGACGTATGCCGAGGTGGCCGCCGACTTCGCGAAGTCGTATGGGCAGATTGCGACGCAGAAGGCCGAGAGCATCTTCATGGCCGGCATGGAAAAGGGGGCCGACGTGCAGGTGAAGTCGGGTGCGTCCAAGCTGGTGAAGGCCGTGGCCGCCGACCTCGACGCGCACCGCACCGACAAGACGGCGCTCGCCACGTGGAAGGGCGGCAGCCTGACCGCCGCGCGCCTCGTGCAGTGGATGAACGCCATGCCGCCGCAGTCGCGCATTCGCGAGCAGATCGCGTCGGCGCCCGACACGGCCATTCCGTACTTCCTCAAGCAGATCACGCGCAACGAACTGGTGCTCAAGGCGGCCGACAGCGTCAAGGCGCTGCCCGATACCGCCGCCCTCGTGAACATTCGCGGCGCCTTCTATTCGCAGGTGGCCAGCGCCATGTCGGAACTGAAGGTGCTCCCCGTCCTTCTCAAGGATTCGGCCAAGACGACGTCGGAGCGTGAACGGCTGGCGGCGTCGCGCATCGACACGTACTTCGACCTCCTGTTGTCCGAGAAGGCGCAGTTCGTGAACATCCCCGAGCCCATCGCCTCGGCGCTGCGCGGCAAGTATGAGTCGCGCATCGTGACGGCCGGCATCGAGCGCGCGCTGGAGCGCGCCACCAAGATCCGTCAGGTGGCCGACTCGACGCGTGCCGCGCAGCAGCCCGCGTCGGCCGTGCCGATGCCCGGTGCGGCGCCTGCCGCCGGTGCCCCTCCGGCAGCTCCGGCCGAGCCCGCCAAGAAGGCGGCTGAACCCGTCAAGAAGCCTTAATGAACGTCCGTATGCTCTCCCGGGTGGCGCTGCTCAGCGCCGTCGTCGCCTTGCCGGCCATTGGCCAGCAGGGCGCGGCGGCGGTTCCGCTGCGCGAAGTGCCGGTCGACAGGGTCATCGCCGTGGTCGGCACCAAGCCCATCATGTGGAGCGAGGTGCAGGAGTACATCAACTTCCAGCGGCAGCGCGGTGCGCAGGTGCCTGACGATTCGGCGACCTTTGCGGCCTACGCACGCGGTGTCATCAGCGACCTCGTGGATCAGGAAGTGCTGATTACGACCGCCAAGAATTACAAGATCGAAGTCACCGACGCCGAAGTGCTGGCGCAGGTCGAAGGTGACATGAAGCGCATCCGCGACCAGTTCAAGACGGAGCAGGAGTATCGCGACGCGCTCAAGGGCGAGGGGTTCGGCAACATCGATGAACTGCGACGCATCCGCGTGGACAAGGCCAAGCGCGACCTGTTCCAGCAGCGGGCCATCGACTCGCTCAAGGCCAAGGGGCGCATGCCGTCCGTGGCCATTTCGGAGGCCGAAATCACCGAGGCCTTCGCGGCGGCCAAGAGCCAGCTGCCCAAGCGCCCGGCCACGGTGACGTTCCGGCAGATCATCATCACGCCCAAGCCGAGCGAGTCCAGCCGCAAGGCGACGCTCGCCAAGATGGACTCCCTGCGCGCCGAGATTGCCAAGGGGACGGACTTCGAGGTGGTGGCCAAGCGCGAGTCGATGGATCCCGGCTCCAAGGAGTTGGGCGGCGACCTCGGCTGGGCGCGCCGCGGGATGATGGTGCCGGCGTTCGACCAGATGATGTTCAATCTCAATCCCAACATCGTCAGCCCCACGGTCGAGACGGTCTTCGGCGCGCACATCATTCGCGTGGACCGCGTGCGGCCGGCCGAAGTGAAGGCCCGCCACATCCTGCTGCGCTGGAACGTCGACTCCAATGACGTAGCGCGGGCGCGGCGCGAGGCCGACTCGGTCCTCACCGTGTGGCGCAAGGGCTCGTCGTACGACTCGCTCGTCACCAAGCATCACGACGATGCGGAATTGCGCCTCATGGCCGACCCGTATCCGCGCGACTCGCTGCTCCCCGAGTACCGCGAGGCGATGAAGGGCCAGCAGGCCGGTGCGTTCGTTGGGCCGTTTGCCATTCCCAACCCGCAAAGCGGGCTGAGCAAGATTGTGGTGCTGCAGCTGACGTCTGTCGAAGAAGGCGGTGACATGAAGATGTCGGACGTGCGCGATCGCATTCGCGCCCAGCTGTCGCAGGAAAAGACGGCGCGTCGCATCCTCGATCAGCTGCGCAAGGAACTCTACGTGTCCATCCGAATGTGACGCTGCCGCGCCTCGCCATCACGCTGGGCGACCCGCGCGGCATTGGCGCGGAGATCGTGTGCAAGGCGCTCGCCGACCCTCGGGTGGCGAGCGCGTGTCGTTGGGTGGTGGTGGGTCCGGCCGGGCTCGACTGCCCGGTGGACGCGTCGATTGGCGAGTGGCATCCGCGGCAGAGTGACGCCAATGCCGGGCGGCTGGCCGGCAAGGCGATCGCGCGGGCCGTGGCGATGTGCCAGGCCCGCGAGGCCGACGCGATGGTCACCGCACCCATCGACAAGGCCGCACTGCTGGCCGGCGGGTTCGACTATCCTGGCCACACCGAAATGCTCGCCGCGCTCACCGGACGTGACGTGGCGATGATGTTGGCCAGCGATCGCCTGCGCGTGGTGCTCGCCACCACGCACGTGCCGCTGCGCGACGTGCCGGGGCTGCTGTCGGCTGAACTCATTGGCCGCGTGACGCGGGTGACGCGCGAGGGGTTGCGCACGGCCTTTGGCATTGCCGCGCCGCGCCTGGCGCTGTGCGCGCTCAACCCGCATGCCGGCGACGGCGGCCGCTTTGGTCACGAGGACGACACGCTGCTCGCGCCCGCCGCGCGGGCCCATGGACTGCTGGGGCCGTTCCCCGCAGACACCGTCTTCGTGCGGGCGATGCGCGGCGAGTTCGACGTGGTCATTGCGCCCTATCATGATGTCGGCATGACGGCCATCAAGGTGGCGTCGTTCGGCGCGGCGGTGAACGTGACGCTTGGCCTGCCGTTTCCACGTACGTCGCCGGACCATGGAACGGCGCTCGACATTGCGGGTCAGGGGAAGGCGGATGCCTCGTCGATGATCGAGGCGATGCTGCTTGCGGCGCGGCTGGCGACCCGGACCTGAGCCTCAGTCGCGCTGCATCTCCAGCATGGCGATTCGCCGGCCGTCCATGGCGCGCACGGTGAACGCCGCGCCACCGCCGCTCACGCGGTCGCCCACCTGCGGCAGGCAGCCCAGCAGACCAAACACGAAGCCGCCGACCGACGTGTAGTCGTCGTCCGGCACGTGCAGGCCGTAGTGCTCGTTGACGTCGCCGATCTCCGCCTGCCCCGGGATGAGCGTCTCGCCCGGCGTTGCGCCGTCCGTGGTGGCCGCCCCCTCGTCGTGCTCGTCGAGGATTTCGCCCACGAGCTCCTCGAGCAGGTCCTCCATGGTCACCAGGCCGGCGGTGCCGCCGTATTCATCAAGCACAATGGCCATGTGCTCCTTGAGACGCTTGAAGTCGGCCAGTACCTCCTCCACCTCGCGCGATCCGGGCACCGCGTGCACGTCGCGCATCACGCTCGCCATCGAAAACGTCGCCGGGCGATGGCGCAGCACCGGCAACAGATCCTTGGCGTGCACCATGCCCACGACGTTGTCCAGGGACTCCTCGAACACGGGATAGCGTGAGAAGCCGGCATCCTCCACGATCGCCAGCACCTCGTCGAGCGTCGCCTCGGCGTTCAGGGCGACGATGTTCGTGCGCGGCGTCATCACCTCGCGGGCGTTCTTCTCGGAAAACTCGAACACGGCGCCAATGAGGTCGGCGTCCTGCTGCTCGATCTCCCCTTCGCGCTGGCTCTGTTCGACGATGACCTTCAGCTCGTCGGGCGAATGCACGCTGTCGTGCGCCCCGTCGAGGCGCTGGCCGAAGAGGCGCAGCACGCCGGAGGCGGAGGCGTTCAGCAGCATCGTGAAAGGGCGCACGAGCCACGCAAAGGCGAGGAGCGGCGGCGCGAGCCACTTGGCCCACAACTCGGGGTGCTGCAGCGCGGCCGCGCGCGGCGCGAGTTCGCCGAAGACCACGTGCAGGTACGTCACGGCCATCAGTGCCACCGCGGCCCCAAGGCTGACACGCAGGCCGGCCTCGATGGCAAATGGCAGCAGCGCGAACCACCCCTCGAACACATGCCCGATGGACTCCTCGGCCACCCACCCGAGCCCCAGCGAGGCCGTGGTGATCCCCAACTGGCTCGCCGAGAGCACACGCGCCAGATTGTCCGTAGCGCGCACGGCGAACCGGGCAATCGGGTCGCCGGCCCTCACCATGGCCTGCAGGCGCGTGCGGCGTGCACGCACCAACGCAAACTCCACCGCGACGAAATAGCCGTTGAGGAGCAGCAAGAGCACGATGATGCCAAGTCGCGAGAGCACGAGTCAAACGTACCGACGGCGCAACCAGCCACGCCAGCGCGGGTCGCGTGCGCGGTGTGCGGCGCGCGTGGCGCGCGCGTGAGCGACCCTGGCGCGCGGGACGACTGCGCCCCGCTGGCCAAGGGCCGCGTGGGCAGTGCCGCGCAGGGCCACGCGGCCGGTGCCGGCGCGCATACGCACCACCATCACGCCGCGGCAACGGCCGGCCTCAAGGCCGCCCTCTGGATCACCCTCGTCTTCTTCTTTGCCGAGGTCGTCGGCGGGCTGATGTCCAACTCGCTGGCGTTGCTTGCCGACGCCGGCCACATGTTCACCGACGTCGGCGGCTTGGGACTGTCGCTGTTCGTGGCTTGGTTCAGCCGGCAGCCCGGCAATGCCAGCAAGACGTTCGGGTACCTGCGCTGGGAAATCCTCGCGGCGTTCCTCAACGGCTCGGTGCTGCTGCTGGTGAGCGCCGGCATCGTGTGGGAGGCGGTGGGTCGCCTGCGGAACCCTGAGCCGCTCGAGAGCGGCGTGATGCTGGTGGTCGCGGTTGGCGGCCTGCTGGTGAACATCGTCGCGGCGCGCCTGCTGCACGCCGGTGCCGCGCACTCGCTCAACGTGCGCGGCGCCTACCTGCACGTGCTCAGCGACCTCCTCGGCTCGGTGGCGGCCATCGTCGCGGCGCTGGCCGTGCGGTACTACGGCTGGACGCTGGCCGACCCGATTGCCTCCATCGTGATGACCGTGCTCATCGTCCGCGGCGCGTGGAGCCTGGTGCGCGAGTCGGTGGACGTGCTGCTCGAGGCCGTTCCGCCTCACATCTCGCTCGACGCCGTGCGCGCCGCGGTGGCGGCGGTGCCGGGTGTGGCGTCGGTGCACGACCTCCATGTCTGGACGGTCACCAGCGGCATGGTGGCCATGAGCGTCCACGTGGTGGTGCCGCAGACCGTCGAGCATCAGGCCGCCCTCGAGCAGACCCACGCCGCCATGGTCCGATTCGGCATCGGCCACGTCACGGTGCAGATTGAAGGGCAGGAACTGGCCGAGTGTGTCCCCCATCGCTAGTCGCAGTCCGCATTCGTGATCCTGGATCGCAATCCTGAGTCCCAATCCCCAATCGTCCCCTCCCATGGCCCAACTCGACAAACTCCTGAGCGTCATGATCCAGAAGAGCGCCGAGGCGCTGTACCTGGATGAAGACCAGCCCTCGACGCTCAAGCATGAGGGGAATGACACGCCGCTGACCAAGGCGCTCAACGGGCCGCAGGTGGTGGGGTTGCTTAAGGAGATCGCGCCGCCGCAGGCGTCGGCGAACCTCGACGGCAAGGTGCCGGTGAAGTTCCAGTACACCAACGCCGAGGGCGTCTTTCTGGTGCGCGCCATGCTGCAGGGCAACAAGTGGCACTGCCAGCTGACGGTGGACGACAAGGGCGAGTTCGAACGGCGCACGGGCATGTTTCGCGCAGTCGATCTCGAAACGGGCGTCGTGACCACTTCGGCACAAGCGGCGCCGCCGGTCACCGACTCCTCGGCGCTTACCGACCCCACCAAGGCCAAGGGCGAGATGGAGCGCTTGCTGCGGCTGCTTGTGGACGTCGGTGGCTCGGACCTGCACCTGCGCGTCACCGAGCCGCCCATCATCCGCAAGAGCGGCGAGATGACGCGCGTCGAGGGCAGCACGATGACCGACCGCGGGCTCGAAGCCCTGCTGATGTCGATCATGCCCGACCGCAACAAGAAGGAATTCGCCGAGCACAACGACAGCGACTTCGCGTACGAGATCACCGGCGTGGCGCGCTTCCGCGCCAACGTGCTCAAGGACCGCAAGGGCATTGCCGCGGTGTTCCGCGTCATCCCCAGCAACATCGTCACCGCCGACCAGCTGGGCGTGACGCCCGAGGTGCAGAAGCTCTGCTACCTCACCAAGGGGCTGGTGCTCGTCACCGGCCCGACGGGCTCGGGCAAGTCGACCACGCTCTGCGCGCTGGTGGACCTCGTCAACCGGTCGCGCAGCGACCACGTGATCACCATTGAGGACCCCATCGAGTTTGTGCACGAGAACAAGAGCTGCATCGTGACGCAGCGTCAGGTGGGGGTGCACACCGATTCGTTCAAGAGCGCGTTGCGCGCCGCGCTGCGCGAGGATCCCGACATCATCCTCGTCGGCGAGCTGCGCGACCTCGAGACGGTGGCCATTGCCATTGAGACCGCCGAGACGGGGCATCTTGTGTTCGGCACGCTGCACACGACGACGGCGGCGAGCACCATCGACCGCCTCATCGACCAGTTCCCCGCCGACCGTCAGGAACAGGTGCGCACGATGCTCAGCGAGTCGCTCAAGGGAGTGGTGTCGCAGGTGCTGTGCAAGAAGATCGGCGGCGGGCGCGTGGCGGCGCGCGAGATCCTGCTCGTCACCAACGCCATCTCCAACCTCATCCGCGAGGGGAAGACATACCAGATTCCCAGCATCATGCAGACGTCCAAGCGCATCGGCATGGTGACAATGAACGACACGCTGCTGGAGCTCGTCGAGAGCAAGCAGGTGGAGCCCAAGGAGGCGTGGATGAAGTCGGTGGACAAGCCGTCCTTTGTCGCCACGCTCAAGGCGCGCGGGTGGGACATGTCGTTCGCCGAGTCGGACATGCAGAAGGAGCAGGCGGCAGCGACTGCGGCGGCGGGCAAGCCGGGGATGGGCGCGAAGCGCTAGGGCCGGGGCGTCGGCGTGATGTCGGGAAAGTGTTTCGGCCAGCAACTGGGGCAGATGCCGTGCGAGAAGTCGGCGTCGGTTCGCGAGCGCACGTAGGCGTCCAGTTGCTCCCAGGCACCGGCCTCCGTGCGCACTTCGTGGCAGTACGAGCAGATGGGGATGATGCCCTCGAGCGAGCGCAGCGCGGCGGTCGCGCGCTCCCGTCCCACCATGGCGCCGCGCTCGCGCTCCTGGGACGCATCGAGGTCGTGGTCGAGTGCGCGGCGGTTCTGAGCCACGAGCATGCCGAGCATCCCCGCGAGCAGGAAGTGCGTCAACGCCGAGACCCGGTCGACCGCAGTCATGGTGGCGTAGCGCACCAGAATCAGCCCCAGCGTGCCGACGAGCAGGACCGCCCACGGGATCAGCTGGTCCCTGAACCGGTTGGGGTACGCGACGAAAATAAAGAACGAGATGACGATGAGCGTGCGCACCGGCATCCAGTTGTCGGGCGGGCGCACCCACGAGATCCACAGGACGAACACGATGAGCCCGAGCGACAGGGCGAAGATCACCCGCCCCAGCGCCTCGTGCGACGGCGCGCGGCGGATGCACCAGATGCCGACGAGCCACATCAGCAGGTTGACGCCACGCAGCGTGTACAGCAGGTGCAGCGTGGCCGGGTCGGCGACGAGCGCGCGGTCGGCGAGCGCGAACAGCAGGTTGGGGACGAACATGACGCTCGTCACCAGCATGGCCAGCCGGCGCTCGCTCTCGAGGCGGAGGTGGGCGACTTGCTTCAGGTAGTTTTCAGCGTCCATCAGGCCCTGGGGATCCCGGGGGCGGGAAAGGGGGTCCGGAACGTGCGGAACGCACATTTTCGGGCTCCCAGACTGTGAATTTAGCCCTGTCCCCCGCTATCTTGAAAGGCTATGGAAATCCGCAACATCGCAATCATCGCCCACGTCGACCACGGCAAGACCACGCTGGTGGACAAGATGCTCCGCCAGGCCGGGGCGTTTCGGGAAAATCAGGTCGTCGCCGAACGGGTGATGGACTCCAATCCGCTCGAGCGTGAGCGGGGCATCACGATCCTCGCCAAGAACACCTCGATCCACTGGAAGGGCACCAAGGTCAACGTCGTCGACACCCCCGGGCATGCCGACTTCGGCGGCGAGGTGGAGCGCATCCTGCGCATGGTCGACGGCGTGCTGCTCGTGGTGGACGCGTTCGACGGGCCCATGCCGCAGACGCGCTTCGTGCTGCGCAAGGCGCTGGCGCTTGGCCGGCGGGTGATCGTGTGCATCAACAAGATCGACCGCCCCGGCGCCGATCCCATGCGCGTGCACGAGGAAGTGCTCGACCTGCTCATCGAGCTCGAAGCCAACGAGCACCAGCTCGATGCCCCGTTCGTGTACGCCTCGGCGCGCGAGGGGACGAGCACGATGGACATGGACGTGCCGGCCGTGAACCTGACGCCGCTGTTCGAGACCATCGTCAAGCATGTCCCGGCGCCGCCGCACGATGCCGTGGGGCCGTTCCAGATGCTCATCTCGACCATCGACTACAGCAACTACCTCGGCCGCATGGCGATCGGGCGCATTGAGCGCGGCACGGTGCACCTGGGCGACACCGTGCACCTGCTGCCCATCGACCACGAGAAGAAGCCGATGTCCGGCAAGGTCACGCGCCTGTTCGGCTTCGAGGGGCTGGAGCGCGTGGAACTCACCGAGGCGCCGGCCGGCGAGATCGTGGCGCTGGCGGGGCTCGAGGGCGTCGAAATCGGCCTGACCATCACCGACGTGGAACACCCCGAGCGGCTCGAGGGGATTGCCGTGGAAGAGCCGACCATTTCGGTCGACTTCCTCGTCAACAACTCCCCGTTTGCCGGGCGCGATGGCAAGTACGTGACGTCGCGGCAGATCAAGGAGCGCCTCGAGCGCGAGCTCGAGAAGAACGTCGCGTTGCGCGTGGAAGAGACGGACGCCACCGACACGTGGACGGTGAGCGGGCGCGGCGAGCTGCATCTGTCGATCCTGATGGAGACGATGCGACGCGAGGGGTACGAATTCCAGGTGTCCCGGCCGCGCGTCATCACGCACCTCGGCCCCAACGGGGAGCGGCTGGAGCCGTACGAAGAGCTCGCCATTGATGTGCCCGACGAGTTCATGGGCGTGGTCATTGAGAAGCTCGGGCCGCGCAAGGCCGAGATGCTCGAGATGAAGAACCCCGGGCAGGGGCTGGTGCGCCTGCTGTACCGGATTCCGGCGCGCGGGTTGTTCGGCTATCGCAGCGAGTTCCTCACCGACACGCGGGGCACCGGCATCATCCACCATCGCTTTCTCGAGTACGGGGCGTGGGCGGGGACGCTCGAAGGGCGGGGCCGCGGGGTGCTGATCTCCATGGAATACGGCACCATCGTCGCCTTCGCGTTGGGGAACCTGCAGGACCGGTCGACACTCTTTGTGGCGCCCGGCGACGAGGTGTATGAGGGCATGGTCGTCGGCGAGAACTCGCGGCCGGGTGACATGGATGTGAATCCGTGCCGCGAAAAGAAGCTGACGAACATGCGCTCCAAGTCCGCCGACGATGCCATTTCGCTCGAGCCGCCGCGGGTGTTGACGCTGGAGGGCGCGCTGGAGTATATCGAAGACGATGAGTTGATCGAGATCACGCCGAAGTCGATTCGCCTGCGCAAGCGGAGCCTGTTGGCGACGGACCGCAAGCGCAGTTCACGAGAAGCGAAGCGCGACCGCGCCTCGCTGTAGATCACCCCGAAGCATACGGAGCTCAGTACCATGTCGGGCATGTTGGCGTCGTCGGCAGCCGGGGTGCTGCTTGACGCGGATCTCGATCCCCGCAGGATGTTGGGCGCGGCAGAATCGGACGAAGAGGAAGATGCCGTCGACCCCGACCTCGACCTCGACGAGGACGACGAGTTCGACGACGAGGACGACGACGACGAGGACTCCGATGAAGGCGACGCCGACGACGAGGATGGGGACGCCGCGCTGGACGACGACGAACTCGGGCTCGACGAGGACGATCTGCTGGGCGACGACGAGGTCGACGACGTGGACGAAGACCTGATCGACCTGGACGACGAGTACGACGAGCTCGATGGGGAGGAGGAGCCCCACGGCGGGGATTACGACGGCTGATACTGCGCGGGCCCTGGCACGGGCACGGTGTGGGGCAGGGGGTCGGTGACGGCAGAGAGGTTGACCCAGCCCCATGTGGTGGCGAGATTTAGAGGTTCTGGGCCATTAGCTCAGGTGGTTAGAGCGCACGCCTGATAAGCGTGAGGTCCGAGGTTCAAGTCCTCGATGGCCCATTGATGTAAGGCGAAGCTCCACAGGGACAGACCTGTGGGGCTTCGTTCGTTTCCGAGCGAAAATGCGTCGTGTCGGAGCTGTGGTGACAGTTTTGGCGACAAG
>JANYJW010000039.1 GCA_025361705.1 Gemmatimonas sp. | reverse complement strand
CTGGCGGCTACGCCTCGACGGTGATTGACTGCACGCCGGCCGGCACCGTGCGGCGCCGGCCGGCGGTGCCCCTACGGCTTCGCCGTCGCCTTCCGATCGAACTGCGGCGTCATGCCGAGGTTGAACATCGTGAAGGCATACGTGTCGGCGGTGACTTCGAGCCCCTTGGTGAGCGACGAGCTGCCATGCCCGCTCGACGTCTCGACACGGATGAGCACGGGGTTCGGCCCGCGATGGGCCTGCTGCAGCCGCGCCGCGAACTTGAACGAGTGCGCCGGCACCACACGGTCGTCGTGATCGGCCGTGGTGATGAGCGTTGCGGGGTACGCCGTGCCGTCCGTGAGGTTGTGCAGCGGCGAGTACTTCACGAGGTACGCAAAGTCCGCGGCATTGTCGCTCGATCCGTAGTCCGCAATCCAGTTCCAGCCGATGGTGAACTTCTGGAAGCGCAGCATGTCCATGACGCCCACGGCGGGCAGCGCCACCTTGAACAGGTCGGGGCGCTGCGCCATCACGGCGCCCACCAGCAGGCCGCCGTTGGAACCGCCCTGCATGGCCAGCCGGTCCCTGGACGTGTACTTGTTGGCGATCATCCACTCGGCGGCCGCGACGAAGTCATCGAACACATTCTGTTTCTTGTCCTTCATCCCGGCCTTGTGCCAGGCCTCGCCGTACTCGCCGCCGCCGCGCATGCTGACGGAGACGTAGACGCCGCCCTGCTCGAGCCAGGCCATGCGCGACGCACTGAAGCCCGGCGCCGTGTTGATGTTGAAGCCCCCGTACCCGTAGACGAGGGTCGGGTTGTGCCCGTCGAGCGCGAGGCCCTTCCTGGCCACGATGAACATCGGGATCTTCGTGCCGTCCTTTGAGGTGGCGAAGACCTGCCGTGTGTCGAACTGTGTGGGGTCGAAGGGGAGCTTCGTGGCGAGGTAGACCGTGCTCGTCCCCTGCGCGATGTCGAAACGGTACGTCGTGGGCGGCGCCGTGAAGCTGGTGAAGCTGAAGAACGCGTCGGTGTCGTGTCGCTCGCCGCTGCTGAAGCCCGCGGTGCCGACGCCGGGGAGCGTCACGTCGCGCACCTTGGTGCCGTCATAGCGGTACTGCACGATCCGGCTGGTGACATCCTTGAGGTACGACGCAAAGAGGTGGCCGCCGGCATTGGCGACGCCTTCCAGCGCCTCCTTCTGCTCGGGGATGATCGTCTTCCAGTTCGCCTCTGCCGGTGCGCGGGGATCGATGCGCACCACGCGGCGGTTGGGTGCGCCCTGATTGGTGAGAACGAGCAGCGCGCTGCCGTCGTTGACGATGACGCTGAACTGCTTGTCGAAGCCGGTGATCACCTTGCGCCACGTCGTGTCCCTTGACGCGAGATCGCGCACCCAGACGGCGTTGCCGTCGAGTCCCTTGCCGCGGTCGGAGATATCAAGGACGACGTAGCGCTCGTCATCCGTGGTGCTGGCGGTGTGGAACCGCTGCGGGTTGGCGGGATCGGCAAAGACGAGCTGATCGGCCGATTGGCTGGTGCCGAGCGTGTGGTAGAAGACCTGATGGTTCTCGTTGACGCCGCTCAACGCCTTGGTGGTGTCGGCCGGCGTGGGATAGCGCGAGTAGTAGAAACCGTTGCCGCGCCACGCAATGCCGGAGATCTTGACCCACCGCACGGCGTCCGAGAGGTCGCGGCGCGTCACGGGATCCATGACGCGGATCTCCTGCCAGTCGGAGCCGGCGCGCGACAACGTGTACGCGAGGTGCTTGCCCGACGCGTCAAACTCGAAGCCGCCCACACGCGTCGTGCCATCGGCCGTCAGGGTGTTGGGGTCGATGAGCACGTCGGGTGTGCCGTCGAGTCCGCGTTGGATGAAGTAGACAGATTGATTCTGCAGGCCGGTGTTCTTGGTGTACCACACCCATCCCTTGCGGCGCACGGGTGACGAGGTGCGCGGATAGTTGGAGAGTTCCTTGAGGCGCGCCAGCAGGGCATCGCGGTACGGAATCGCCTTGAGGTAGCCGAACGTGACGGCGTTCTCCTGGCCGACCCACGCCTTCACCGCGCTCGCCGTATCGTCTTCGAGCCAGCGGAAGGGATCGGGCACCTTGGTGCCGTGATAGTCGTCCACGTGCGGCACGGTGCGCGTGACGGGGTATGCAAGCGGGGCGGGCTGCTGCGCGGCCATTGTCCCGGCCCCTGCGGCGAGGGCGACGACGGCGAGGATGATGCGGCGAAGCGAAGCAATGGGCGGGCGGCGGCTGATCATCGTGGGGTTCCTGGGACGGCGATGCGTGAGTGCAAACGGCCGGGTCTCTGGTAACTTCATCTTCTCTCAAATATGCTCTCACAGCCAGCCCTGTTGCGGGGTGGCCGGTGCGGGCGACCCGCCGAGGTGGTGACCGCCATGATGATTCGCCTGCTGAATTGCACGACCGCCGCGTTCGTCCTGTCCGTTGCCAGCCTGCCTGTGTCGCCGCTGGCGGCCCAAGGGGCGCCGCCGGCGCCTGCGCCTGCCGACACGGTGCGTGCCATTGCGCGCCCCCGCCAGCCACTGCCCGCGGAGTCGGCGAGTGCCGGGGTGACGCGGTATTCGTTCATCGTGTACGGCGACACGCGCGGGCGACGCGATGGTACGGCCGAGCAATACGAGCATTCGCTCATCGTCGACGCGATGCTGCGCGTCATCGCGGCGCGCGCCTCCGGGCCGTCGCCGGTGCGGTTCATCCTGCAGAGCGGGGATGCCGTGGTGAACGGGCGCGACGCGAAGCAGTGGAACGTGAGCTTCACGGGCCTGATCAACCGGCTCACGACCGAGGGCGGGGTCCCGTACTTCCTCGCCCCGGGCAACCACGACGTCACGAGCGCCGCGGCGCTGGACGACCCGCGTCGCAAGGAAGGGCTGGCCAACTACCTGCGCGCCGTGGCCGACCTGATTCCCCCCGACGGCGCCACGCGCCGGCTGAGCGGCTACCCCACCTACGCGTTCGGCTACGGCAACATGTTCGTGCTCGCGTTCGACTCGAACATCGCCGCCGACTCGACGCAGTTCGCGTGGGCCAAGGCGCAGCTCGCGGGACTCGACCGCAAGCGGTACCCGAACATCGTCGCCTTCTTCCACCATCCCGCGTTCTCGTCGGGGCCGCACGGCGGGTCGATTGTAGAGCGCCCGACGGCCGCCATTCGCGACATGTGGATGCCGCTCTTCAGAACGCACGGCGTCCAGCTGCTGGTGACTGGGCATGAACATTTCTTCGAGCACTGGGTGGAGCGCTATCGCGGGGCGGACGGCATCACGCGGCGCATGGACCAGCTGGTGACGGGCGGTGGTGGCGCGCCCCTCTACGCATACCGCGGCGAACCGGATCTCCGCGCCTACCTCGCGGCAACGGGCGCCGACTCGGCGCGCGTGGAGCATGTCGTGAAGCCGGGTCCTGAGGCGGGAGACAACCCGTACCACTTTGTCGTCGTGCACGTCGACGGCAGCCGCATGTCGCTCGAAGTGCTGAGTGTCGATTGGGGGGCGGGCTTTGCGCCCTACCGCAGCAACAAGGCCGTGCTGCGCGACAGCGTGCCGTGACCAGGCTGGTGGCGGACGCGGTGGGCATCGCCGCGCCCGTCGCCCGGGATCAGAACTTCAGCACCTGCTCGGTCCGATCACCGGCCTGGAAGTACAGGCCCTGCCGGTGGTCGCCGGGCTGCTTGGCGACCATCACGATGTTCTGCTGATCGGTGAAGGTCTCGAACATCAGGTGCACCTTCACGCCGAGCACCTTTACGGGCTTGGCGGCCTTCCACTGCACGATCACCCACCAGATGGGCTGATCGCCGTCCATGTCGCCACCGCCGTCGAGCACCTCGCCGGTGAGCATCACGCCGTCGGCGACGAGGGTGAAGTTGCGTCCGACATATGCGGCCACGGCGGCTTTCGACGCGGGCGTCTCGCCGACGGGCTGCTTGAGCGCCTTTTGCAGGTCGTCGCGGAACATGCGCACGCGGGCCACCATCACGCTGCCCTCCACCACCATGCGCGTGTGGGCGACGTGGAGGTTGTGGGGCATGGCAGGCATCGCGCTTGGCGGCGTGGCGCTTGGCGGCGTGGCGCCAAGCAATGCCAGCGACCCGGCAGCGACGAAGAGTCGCCGCCGGATCACTGTGACGAAGCCAAGTCTCACGGCAACACCTTGGCCGCCGCCTTCCACGTGTTGTTGTCGCGGTTGATGTCGGCAAAGACCTCGTTGGGGTCAATGACCACCTGCGACAGCGCCTTGTCGGAGAAGAAGGCGTAGGTGAACGACTTCTCATTGAACCGCCAGACGTCGGCCGGCAGCTTGACGAGCGCCGTGGTGCCATCGTCGTAGGTGACGCCGAGCTGGATGGGCATCACGAGCCCGCCCTTCTGCTCAATGGTGATGCGATGATAGTACTTGCCGCGGCTCGCGTCGCCCACGAGGTCGGACGCCTGCTGCGTCTCCACACCGCCGAGCGCCTGATCGTTGGCGTGGGTGGTGTAGAAGATGCCGCGCCACCACCAGTTGAGGTTCTCCCCCGCGCCATTCACCACCGTGCGGAAGAAATCGGCGGGCTGCGGCTTCTTGAAGACCCACTTGCTGGCGTACTCGTGCATCGCCCGGTCGAACTGCGCCGTGTCGAGCACCTGCTCGCGCAGCATCACCAGCGTCGTGGCGGGCTTGGCGTACGCCTGCGCGCTGTAGTTGGCGTACGCGAGGTCCGACTCCGTCATCATGGGGACCTGCGCGGGGTCCTTGAAATATGCGACGAGGTTCTTGGCGGGGCCGCGATTGCTCGGATACGCGGGATCCCAGTCCTTCTCTGCGTAGTACTGGATGAACGAGTTCATCCCCTCGTCCATCCATCCCCAGCGGCGTTCGTCGCTGGCAAGGATCATCGGGAACCAGTTGTGCCCGACTTCGTGGATGGTCACGGAGATCAGGCGCCACTTGAGTGTCGGGTCAAAGGTGCCGTCGGGGCGCGGACGCGCGCCGCAGAAGGCGATCATCGGGTATTCCATGCCGCCCACCGACCCGTGCACGTTGCTCGCCACCGGATACGGATACTCGATCACCATGCGCCCGTACGTCACCATGGTCTGCTTGATGGCCTTGGTGCTGTACTTGTCCCACAGCGGCATGGCGTCGCGCGGGTAGACCGAATGCAGCTCGATGAGACGGCCGCCCTTCTGATAGCGGAAGCCCATCGCGTCCCAGATGAACGTCTTGCTGCTGGCCCACGCGAAGTCGCGGACGTTCTGCGCCTTGAAGCGCCAGCTGAGCGCGGCCGATCCGGCGGGACGCGTCTCGGGCTTGGTCACCTCGTCGGGGCGCACGATGAAGACGGGGGTGTCGGCGGCCATCGCCTGCGTCAGGCGCGCGCGCTGCGTGGCAGTGAGCACCTCGGCGGGGTTCTGCAGCACGCCGGTGGCGCGCACGATGTGGTCGTGCGGCACGGTCATCGTGACGTCGAAGTCGCCGAACTCCTGGTAGAACTCGCCCTGCGAATAGAACTGGTCGTTGGTCCATCCGCTCACATCGTCGTACACGGCAGCGCGCGGATACCACTGCGCAATCTCGTACTCCCACCCGTCCTTCACCTTGTCGCGCGCGTTGCGCTGCGTATTGCGCCCGATTTCTGGCACCGCGTAGGCCCACTCGATCTCGAGCTGTGCCGACTGCCCGGTGGCGATGGCGGCCGGCAGCTCGATGCGCATCGATGTGCCGTTCACGAAGAACCGAGCGTCCTTGCGCGCGCCGTCGGCCGCGACCGTGCGCACCCGGCCAATGCGCATACCGAGCTTCTGCGCGTCCTCGCCCGACAGGCCGATCGTGCGCAGCGCCGCGGGCGAGACGTTGGCGAGCCCCTTGGGGATCGGGCGGGCCGAGAGCGAGGCGCGCGAGTCGGGGCGCTCCACGTTCTGGTCGAGCTGGAACCAGAGATACGGAAGTGCCGTTGGCGAGTTGTTGTGGTAGGTGACACGTTCGGTGCCGGTGATCTCGTGCTGCACGGTGTCGAGTACGCCTTGATGACGTAGTCGATCTTCTGTTGCCAGTACTTCGGCCCGGGCGACCCGCTCGCCGTGCGGTACTCATTGGGCGTGGGCCACTGCTCCATACCACGGAAGTTCGACTGGTTGGTCTTCCTCGCGGTGTCGGCGTTGAGCCACTGCGGCGGCGTGGTGATGGGCGGGCCGCCGCGCTGCGCGCCCAGCGGGAGTGCGCCGGCGACGAACGTGAGGAACGCGGCAAGACGGACGGCACGGCGTGAACGCATCAGCACACCCTCGTGAGGGGGGGGGAAGGGAACCGACCTACATCACGTATGAACGGCGCCGGGTCAGGCAGCGTTGCCCAGCCGGTCCATCAGGAGTGTAAAGCCAATGCCACCAGCCGCCCCGGCGAGGATCAGCACCCAGTCGCGGCGGCGCACATGCAGCCAGCGTTCGGCGGCGAGGCCGAGGGCGAAGAAGACCGTGACGATGAGGATCTGCCCGAGCTCGAGTCCAACATTGAACGCGACCAGCGGGACGGTGATTGAGCTTTCGCGGCCGAGCAGGGCGCGCAGGCCGCTGGCGAAGCCCAGGCCGTGGACGAGGCCGAAGCCGGCGGCCGTGGCATAGCGGCGGCGCATGGCGGCGCGGCGCGCGTCGTCGGAGGCGGGGACGAGCTGGTCGTGGATGGCCGCGAGGGCCATGAAGACGATGGTGGCCGCGATCAGCGGCTCGACGACCGCCGCGCTGACGCTCACGATATTGACCGTAGCGAGCGCGAGCGTTGTGGAGTGACCGATCGTGAAGGCCGTCACGAGGACGGCAATGCGGCGCCACTCGTGCACGCCGTACGCGGCCGTGAGGGCGGCGACGAAGAGGATGTGGTCCCACGCGCCGAGGGCGGCGATGTGGTGGTAGCCCATCCGGAGGTAGAGTGTGAACTCGGACACGGGGGGAAAATAGCGCGCGGCGACTCTCGCCGCCGCGCGCCTGCTACCGCCCGTCCCCGCCCGTCCTGGGCCCCGGCGGGCCTATTCCTCGTGCTTCCAGGCTTCGCGCTTCGGCCGCTCCCCCGCCATCGTGTGATGCAAGCCCGTGTGCGCGTGCTCGGCCGTGATCTCCATTTCACGCGTCTCGTCCACGAAGAGGCGCTTGATCCAGATCCCGAAGTCGTCAAAGTACGCATACGCCACGGGGACGACGACGAGCGTCAGCATCGTTGAGGTGATGAGGCCGCCGATCACCGCACGCGCCATCGGGGCGCGGAACTCGCCACCCTCGCCGAGCGCGAGTGCAATGGGCAGCATGCCGGCGATCATGGCGAGCGTGGTCATCATGATGGGCCGCAATCGCACGGCGCCGGCCTCAACGAGCGCGTCAAACCGGTGCGTGCCGGCGCGCCGCCGCTCGTTGGCGTTGTCGACGAGCAGAATGGCGTTCTTGGTCACGAGGCCCATGAGCATGATCACGCCGATCATCGACATGATGTTGAGGGTCGACTTGGTGATCAGCAGCGCGAGCAGCACGCCCACCAGCGAGAGCGGCAACGAGAGCATGATCGCCACCGGCTGCGTGAACGACTCGAACTGGGACGCAAGAATCAGGAAGATGAGGATCACCGCGAGGGTGATCGATTCAATCACGTAGCCGCCGGTCTCGGCGAGCATTTCGGTCTGGCCGCCGAGGTTGACGGTGTAGCCGGGCGGCAGTGCCAGCTTGGCCACCTCGGCGCGGATGGCCGACGAGGCCTCGGACAGGGAAATGGCCGGCGACGTGTTGCCCGAGATGCTGACCACCCGCTCGAGGCGCATGCGGTCGATCTGCGAGGCCGCCGCCGCGACGGTGACCTTGGCCACGTCGCCCAGACGTGCCGACGACACCCCGTTGGGGCCGATGCGCGACGTCGGCACCGGGAGCGCGCTGACGTCGGCAATCGAGCGGCGCAGCTCGGGCGCCACCTGCACACGGACGTCGCGTTCTTCACCCGTCGGATCTTCCCAGCGCGTCACCACCTCGCCGGCAAAGAGCGGACGGATGGTGGCCGCGATGCCGCCGATGTCGAGGCCCACCTGATTGGCGGCCTCGCGGTCGACCTCGACGCGCAGCTCGGGCTTGGGATCACCCAGCGACGACTTGACGTCGACAATGCCCGGGATGCGCTCGACGGCCGTGCGCACCACCTTGGAGAGCCGCTGCAGTTCGTTGATGTCCGGGCCGCGCAGTTCCACCTGCAAGGGCGCCTGCGTGCCACCGGGGCCGGACTGCACGAGCACGAACGCGCGCACGCCATAGATCTGGCCGAGCCTGGCGCGCGCCACCATCATCATGTCCTTGGCGGCCATCGGACGCGTGTGCGGCGGGACGAGGCGCACGTAGATCTCCCCTGCCCGTACCGTGCCGGTCGCCCCGGCCCCGATGGTGGTGTACGTGTACGACACGCCTTCCATGGCGCGCAGCGTCGCCACCACCTGCTCGGCCTTGGTGCGCGTCTGCGCCAGGCTCGATCCTTCGGGCGTCTCGAACGACACGATGAACTCGCTGTTGTCCTGCCCCGGCGAGAACTCGCCGCCGATAAAGGGCACCAGCGCAAAGGCCGCCACGAGGCTGAGCGTGGCGATGGCGATGGTGGCCCGCCGATGCCGCAGCGCCCACACGATGAGGAGCCGGTACCTCTGGCTGAGCCCGTCGAACCAGATGTTGAACCGCGCGATGAGCCGCGTGAGCGCATTGCCGGACTCGGCGCCGTGCACGTGCGGGTTGACGCCCCACCAGGCGCTCAGCATCGGCGTCAGCGTGAACGACACGAACAGCGACACGAGCACCGCCCACGCGACGGTGATGCCGAACGCAAAGAAGAAGCGCCCGATGATGCCGCCCATGAAGGCCACGGGGACGAACACGGCCACGATGGAGAAGGTCGTCGCCATGACGGCGAGGATGATCTCGTGCGTGCCGTTGCCGGCCGCCGTGAAGTGGTCCTCGCCCATCTCCCGGTGGCGGACGATGTTCTCCACCACCACGATGGCGTCGTCGATGAGGATGCCGATGGACAGCGACAGCGCCATCAGCGTGAGCACGTTGAGCGTGAAGCCCATGGCGCGCATGATGACGAACGACGAGATCACCGACACCGGCAGCGACAGCGCCGTGATGGCTGTGGCCTTCCAGTCGTTCAGGAAGATCATCACGATGATCACGGTGAGCAGTGCGCCGAGCAGCAGTTCGTTGATGACGTCGGTCACCGAGTTGCGGATCATCACCGAGTTGTCGCGCACCACCTGCAGCTGCGTGCCGGCCGGCAGGCTGGCCTGCAGCTTGGCGATTTCCTTCTTGACGCCGTCGGCCACAGCCACCGTGTTGGCGCCCGAGACCTTGATGAGGTCAAAGCCGATGCCGCGGCGATCGTCGACGAGGGCCAGCGAGCGCTCCTCTTCGGTGGCGTCCTCCACCCGCGCCACGTCGCCCAGCCGCACCGTGAGGCCGCCGCGCGTGGTGATGATCACCCGGCTGAACTGCGCTGGATCCGTAATGCGGCCGGTCACGCGCACCAGCTGCTCGCGCGCGCCGAGCGTCACGCGGCCTGCAGGAACTTCGAGATTCTGCTGCCGCAGCGCCGCCGAGACCTGCGGCACGGTGATGCCGAGGGCTTCCATGCGCGCCGGCTGCAGGTAGACGCGCACCTCGCGCTTGAGGCCGCCCGACATGCGCACCTCGCCCACGCCCGCCACCGACTCCAGGCGGCGGCGGATGGTCTCATCCGCCATCGCCGTCAGCTTGACCAGCGGCATTTGCGGGTTGGAAAGCGCCAGTGAAATGATAGGCTGCGAGCCGAAGTCGATCTTCTGCACCACCGGCGGGTCAATGCCGGCGGGCAAGTTGCGGCGAATGCCGTCGATCTTGGACCGCAGGTCCTGCGCGGCGACGTCCACGTTGCGCGTCAGCTGGAACTCGACGATCACCTGCGACACGCCCTCGAGTGACACCGAGGTGATCTTCTTGACGTCCTGCACCGGGTTGAACGCTTCCTCGAGCCGCTTGGTGACTTCGCGCTCCACGGTGCTGGCACTCGCCCCGGGATACGTCGTCTGCACGGTCACGATCGGCATGTCGATGGTCGGGAACTGGTCGATCGGCAGGCGGCGGTAGCTGAAGTAGCCGAGCACGATCAGCGCCAGCATCACCATGGCGGTGAAGACCGGACGCCGGATGGCGAGGGCGCTCAGGCCCCCGCCGGCGGAATTCTCGGACATCCTACTTCTCCTTCGTGGTGGAGACCTTCGCGCCATCCGCCATCTCGACGCCGGCCGTCATCACCACGCGCTCGCCGACCTTCAGTCCGCTCGTGACGGCAATCATGCCGGTCTCGTCGTCGCGCACGCCGGTCACCACCGGGCGACGGCGCACCACGTCGCCGTCGACGACGAGCACGTACGTCTCCTTGTCGCCGGTGCGCAGGGCGGTCATCGGCACGACGACGGCTTTCACGGTCGCCCCGGTGCGGATGCGCCCGTGCGCAAACTGCCCGGCGACGATCCTTCCGCTGGGGTTCGTGAGGCGCGCGAAGACGCCAACCTGCCGCGTGGACGCGCTGGCCATGGGATCAACGCGGGCCACGGTGCCCTTGAATTCCTGTCCCGGCATGGCGTCGAGCGTGAACGCCACCACCTGCCCGGTGCGCACGTGCGCGGCGTCCACGGCCCCCACCTGCCCCTTGAGCTCCAGCGTGCGCGGGTCGACCACCGTCAGCACGGGGTCGTCGCTCTTCACCGACTCGCCCTCTTCGACCAGCCGGTCGCTTACCCAGCCGTCGATGGGCGCCTTGATGTTGGTGCGCCCCGCGGCTTCGCTTGCGCTGGCGCTCACGGCACGCGCCGCCGCCAGCTGCGCCGCCGCTGCGTCGTAGCCGGCCTGCGCCGACTTGAAGTCGATCTGCGACATGGCGCCGGCCGCGAACAACTTCTTGCCGCCCTCGAGCCGCTGCAGTGCCACCGCCAGCCCGGCTTCGGCGCTGGCCACGTTGGCCTTGGCTCCCTCGGCCTGGCTCGTGACGCCCTGCGCCTCGATGCGTGCCATCACCTGGCCGCGCGATACGCGCGTGCCGCGGTCGACCTTGAGGTCGCGGATGTTGCCCGCCACCTGCGCGCGGACGCGCACCACGTCGGACGGGTCGAGCACGCCGCTCACCACCACCGAGGGGCCGAGATCGGCGGTGCCGGCGGTCGCGATGTCGGCCGCGCCGAGGACAACGGGCGGCGCCGCGGTGTCGGTGGCCGTCTTGCCGCGACAGGCGGCCATGGCGACAGGCAGCGCCGCCGCGAGGAGCAGAGGGCGCATGGTGCCGACGGCACGGCGCGCGAACAGAGAGGTGATGGTCATGGTCAACGGGCCTGGTTCAGTGCGGTGGAACTGGCGCCGAGGGCGCGCTGGAGTCCTGCGTCGGCGATGTAGTACTGCGCGATGGACTGCGCGTGGTTGGCGCGCGCCATCAGGAGGGCGAGGCGGGCATCGCTCACGTCGAGATGCGTGGCGAGCCCCTGATCGTAGCGGAGCACGGTGAGGTCGTAGACGCGCTGCGCCTGCTCCACCGTGCGCTGTCGTGCCGTGATGGCCGCCGCCGCGCGCATGCGTTCGCCGAACGCCTGCTCGTACTGCAGTTGCACGGCTTCGCGCAGCTGCGCGAGGCGGTACCGCTCCTGCTGCAGGCCGATGCGCGCCTGCGACAGCTCGGCGCCGCGCTTGAAGCCGTTGAAGATCGGCACCTTGAGCGTGAGCGAGGCGTTCCAGTCGGTCAGCCAGCCCGTGCCGTTGAGCGCGAAGACCTGCTGCGGATACATGATGCGGCCCAGGCTCATGCGGAAGTCGAGCGACGGGATGTACGCCGCAATCGCCTGCTTCACGATCTCGTTGGCAATGCGCACCTGCTGCTCCTCGGCCTTCACCGCGGAGCGGTCCGCCACCACGGCGGCGGGGTCGGCGCCTTGCGACGACAGGGCGGCTGGCGCGACGAGCCGCGTGGTGAGCACGATGGGCGCGGCCATGGAGACATTGACCAGCCGCTTGATGTCGAGCGTGGCGATGGCCGCCGCGTTTTGCGCGTCGACGAGCTGCGGCCGCAGGTTCTCGAGCGAGACCTCCGCGCGCAGCACGTCGAGTTCGGAGCCGGCGCCCGCGGTGAGCCGGAGCCGTTCCTGCTCGAGGAAGCGCGTGGCCTGCGCCACTGCTTCGCGTGCGCTCGACTCGAGCTCGGCGGCAAGCAGGGCGCGCACATAGGCCGCGCGCACTTGATACTCGGTCTCGGCCAACTGCTCGCGCAGGCTGAACCGCGCGGCCGACTGCCAGGAGGTGGCGATGCGCAGGGCGCTGCCGAGTCGCGGCGAGAAGATGGCCTGCGTGGCGGTGAGGTTGGCCGTGTACTGGTTGACGCGGCCGAAGGGCAGGTTGGCGAACAGCGTGGCCAGCGGATTGGGCGTCGTGTCGGTGGACGCGCTGGGGCTGGTCTTCACCTGAAACGGCGACGCGTACGTGCGCTGGTAGTTGAAGCTGCCGTCGAGCGCGGGGAGCGCTGCCGAACGCGCAGCCGCCACCTGCGTGCCGGCGAGGTCCACCGTGGCGCGCGCGAGACGCGCTTCCTCGCCCACCGAGCCGGCGCGGGTGAGCGCCTCGTCAATGGAGATGCGCACGGTGTCAGTGGCTGGTCGCGCGGGTGCCTGCTGCGCCCGCAGCGCGGGAAGAGCGACGAGGGCCGCCATGAGGGCGGTGCAGAGAGCAGAGGCGCGCACGGGAGAGGACGGTCGGGGGATTTGAACCATGCGGATCACGACGGTCGGGCCTTGCGCCGGGTTTCGACCGCGCGGAGGCGGACCGTCGGGCGCAGGCTGTGAAGAAAGAGTTCGATGCTGGAATCCACCATGCGGCCGTTGTCGAACGGGTCGAGCGTTTCGAGGCCCAGCGAGCTGCGCCAGAGCTGCTGCAGCAACAAGCCCGAGGTGAAGATACGCGCGGCAACCGGCCCGTCGACATCCGCCCGGAACTCGCCGGTGGCTTGGCCGCGCTCGATGAGCTTGACGATGAGTGCCCATCCGTCCACCAATGCGCCCTGCACGGCCCGCGCGAACAACCGGGGCTCATCGGAGTGCAGCGCGAGGTACACCATGCGCAGCTGGCGTCGCGCCTCGTCGGTGGGTTCGGCGAAGCCTTTGCGCATCACGGTGCGAAGCTGCGACGAATAGGAGCCCGCATTGTCCGCGAGGAGCACCTCCATGCGGGCAAACTCCTCGCGGTCACCGGCCTGGGCGAGCTGCAGGAGGAGGGCGTCCTTGTTCTTGAAGTAGTAGTAGATGGTGCCCTTGGTGACGCCCGCGGCCGCCGCGATATCGTCGAGGCGCGTGGCGTTGTAGCCGCGCTCGGCAAAGACGCGGAGTGCGGCCGCGAGGATCTCGCGCGGCCGATCCTCGGGACGCCGGGCCCACTTGGGCCCGGATCTGCGGCGCTGTGCTGTGCTCTTTTTGACCATGAAGTCAGATATTGAAGAACTGCGTGGCCGCCAAGCGTGAGTGCGAGATGATAGCCGCAGCGCCATTATGCGCCGACGGGCCACCGTGCTTGGCCGTATAACTATCCGGCAAGTAGAATACTCCGGACGCGGCAGGCGGTCAACGGCATCATCATATGAACTTCACCCCACACCCGACGCGGCCACCCATGCCCTCTTGTCCCTTTGCCCTCGTTCTTGGTCTGCTGTGTGTTGCGGCGTCGCCCGCGGCCTCGCAGGCCCCTGCGCCGACGCTCGCCGGCCCTGGTGTGCGACTGGTCCTTGACGCTGCGCACGGCAGCATCCGGCGACTCGAATCGACCGCGGGGCAGGAGGTGGCGATTCCCACCGACGAGCCGCTGGCCCTGTTTCGGCTCGAGCGAGCGCCGGGTCAGCCGTTCATCGAGGCCACGCGCGCGGCGCGCTTCACGTGGTCGCGCCTTGCGGGCGCACATCCTGGCCTCGCGCTCACGTGGGAGGGCTTTCGCGAGTATCCGACCGTGACGGTCCGCGCGACCGTCGTCACAGACAGCGATTCCACGTTGGCATGGCATATCGCGGTCGAGGGAATCGCTGGCGTGGGCATTGAGCGCGTGCTCTTTCCGCGGCTCGGCGGCATCGGACTCACCGAAACCGCCGAGCTTGCCGTGCCGCTCTGGATGGGGCAGCGCGCCAAGGATCCGCGCAGCATGCTGTCGGGGCCCGACGGCAAGGGACGGCGCTTCGAGTGGGGGTATCCGGGCCAGCTGTCGATGCAGATGATCGCGCTCACCCGCGGCGCTTCGGCGGGGCTCTACGTGGCCACCGACGATTCGCTGGCGTACCGCAAGTCGTTCGTGCTGTCGGGTGACGCGGAGGGATACGGTCGCGTGGAGATCGCACATGTGCTCAGTGATCCGGGCACTGCCACGCGGTACGAGCCCACGTATGCGGTGAAGATCGGCGTGGTGTACGGCACGTGGATGCATGCCGCCGAGCGGTATCGCGCGTGGGGCGAGCGCCAGCGCTGGGCGCGCGAAAGCCGGGTGGCGCTCGGCACCGCGACCACATGGATGCGCGAGACCGGCGTGTGGGTGTGGAACCGCGGGCGCGCGTCGCAGGTGCTCGACCCCGCCATCACGCTGCGCGAGACGATCGGACTGCCGGTGTCGGTCTTCTGGCACTGGTGGCATGCGGGCCCGTACGACACGTCATTCCCCGACTACCTGCCGCCGCGCGACGGCGTGCCGGCGTTCACCGCAGCGGTCAAGAAGGCCCACGCGGCCGATGTGCGCGCCATCGTCTACATGAACCAGCGGCTCTGGTGCGTGAAGACGCCGAGTTGGACCAAGGAAGGTGCCGAGCGGTACGCGGTGCGCGAACGCGACGGCACGGTGCGGCTGGAGACGTACAACATCTTTGATCCCATTCCGTGTGCGCCGATGGATGTGTCCACCGCGTTCTGGCGCGACAAGTACGCCGGCATCGCCGACACGGTGGTGCAGCAGTACGGCATCGACGGCGTGTACATGGATCAGGCGGTGCTGAGCCTGGTGTGCTGGTCGCCCGACCACGGGCATCCCGTGGGCGGTGGTCACTATTGGATGGACGGCTTCCGTGCGCTCGCCGCCGACCTGCGCCGCCGCAACGGCGCATCGCTGGGACTCGCCGGCGAAGGGGGCGGCGAGAGCTGGCTGCCCGACCTCGATGCGTTCCTCACGCTGCAAGTGAGTGAGGAACGGTACGCCGACCCGGCGAGCGGATGGGGACCGATTCCGCTCTTTCAGGCGGTCTATCATCGCCACGCCATCACCTACGGCACCTATGGATCGCTCACCTACCCGCCGTACGACGAGATGTGGCCCGACTCCACGCGCCCGGCCAACGCGCTCACCCTGCTCGATGCCAAGTACCGCCGACAGTTCCTGATGGAGCAGGCGCGCATGTTCGTGTGGGGGATGCAGCCGACCATCGCCAACCTGCTGCCCGAGCAGTTCACGCAGCGTGCCGGCGAGATTGCCTATCTTGGGCGGCTGGCGCGCTTGCGGCATGCGCATCGCGCGTGGCTGCAGGATGGCGCCTTCGTGATTCCACCGGCGTCCAACGCGCCGGAGCTGACGTTCACGGGATCGCGCATTTCCATCTACGCGGCGCGGCGCGGTGGAGTCACCGAAGTGCCGTTGCGCGCGCCGTCGGTGCTCACCGGCGCGTGGCGCGCCGCAAATGGTCAGGTGGGCATTGCGTTGGCGAGCATCGACGACGAGGCGCACGCGGTGACTCTTGCGCTCGACCCGGTGCGGCACGGCACGGTGCATGGAGCGACGCTGTGGCGCGTGGACGCATCGGGGAAGAGGCGTGTGGGTGCGCTGGCGGCGGGCGCGCGCGAGGTGACGGTCGATGTGGGCGCGTTGGAGGGCGTGTTGCTCCTCATCGAGCCGGGGCGGTAACGCTACCGGTCGCGCGGCAGCAGCAGGTCTTCGAGGAAGAACGCCGCAAGCTCGGCGCGTCCGGCCAGCCCGGACTTCTGATACACGGTCACGGCGTGCTGCCGCACGGTGCGCTCGCTGCGCTGGGTGGCGCCGGCGATCTGCTTGTGGCCGTGCCCTTTCAACAGCAGCAGCGCCACCTCGCGCTCGGTTGCCGTCAGCTTCCACGCGTCGAACTGATGGTCGATGGCCACGCCGAGCCCCGCAAGGGCCGTCTGCGCGCTCGCGCGCCACTGGTCGCGCTCGGCGCTCAGTGCAGCTTGGCGTGAAGCGAACGCCCGCCGTGTTGCGTCGAGGGAGCGGGCCGTACGCCGCCATCCGCGCCACAGCCAGACGGCGAACGACAGACTCACGGTCATCATCGCCAACTCGAAAAGCACATGCACCGACAGCCACCGCGCGGGCTTGTCGAGCACGAGGTCCATGGCGCCGCCGAGCGCGACGAGGAGGAGAATGCCGGCCACCGCCAAGGGGACCGCGCCGGCGCTGCCGTCCTCGTCGTCGGTCAGAAAAGAGTCGTTCATGCCTAACGCTACGCTGCGCAACGCGCTGTGCGCCATCCGTCATTTGACGGATAGCAACTGTCGTGAGCCACACGGGCAAATGCTGGATGGTGCCGGTGCTCAGCGCCCCCCAAGTTGCGCGTGACACTCAACTGGAGACACCTGTGCTGCCCGATCCGTTGCATCCCGCCATTGTGCATTTCCCCATCGTCTTGTCGGTTCTGGTTCCCGTGGCCGCATTCGGGGCCTTGTGGGCCATCAAGGGCGGTGCGCGTCCGTTGCGGGCATGGGGCGTGGCGACCGCGGTGGCCGCGGCGCTGACGCTAAGCGCCTGGGTGGCCGTCGAGACCGGCGAGCAGCAGGAGGAGCGCGTGGAGGATGTGGTGGGCGAGTCGCGCCTTGGTGCGCACGCCCAGGCGGGACAGACGCTGCTGTTCACCTCGGTGGGAGTGCTGGCCGTGGTGGCACTTGGCCTGATGCCGGGCGACAAGGGGCGCGTTGTACGCTACGTCGGTGCGGCGGGGACGCTCGCCCTGGGCGTAGCCGCGTATCCGGTGGGCCATTCGGGCGGCGAGATGGTGTACAAGTACAATGCCGCGTCGGCCTACGCGACGCCGGGCGCCGATAGCGTGGCAGGTGGTGAAGCCGGTGCGGTCACCCGGGACGCGAAGGGTGAAGCCGGAGAGAAGGGCGAGAAGGAAGAGAACGAGCGCGGCGAGAAAGGTGAGAAGCGCTAGCGTCCGCAGTGGGCGAGGGCCGCGCCGAGCAGCACGGCGATCATGCGAGCGACGAAATGCGGTCGGCGTCGATGGCGCGCGTGGCGAGCGCCCCGAGTGCGGCCACGGCGCGGTCGAGCGCGGCGAACCTGTGATCGCGCGTGTGGCCGGCCGTGTAGCGCGCAAAGAGCTGCTGCGCGATGACCGCCACCTTGAACAGCCCGAAGGCGAACAACCACACGGGATCGCCGGCACTGCGCCCGGTGGACGCTTCCCACGCTGCCACCACGTGTTCGCGCGTCCAGTTGCCGGGCAGCGCGGTGATGCCGATGCCGAGGGCCAGCAGGGGCGGCGGGTCGCCGGCCTCGAGCCAGTAGCCGAGCGTCGTGGCGAGGTCGAGCCGCGGGTCGCCAATGGTGGCCATCTCCCAGTCGAGTACGGCACGCACGCGTGTGGGGTCGGCCGGGTCGAGCACGAGGTTGTCGAACTTGAAATCGTTGTGCACCAGCGTCGGCTCGCCGGTGGCGGGTGCGTGCGCGGCGAGCCAGGCCACGACGCGCTCGACATCCGGCACATCGCTGGTGCGCGCGGCAATCCAGCGCTTGCTCCAGCCCGCGACCTGTCGTTCGACGTATCCCTCGGGGCGTCCGAGCGTGTCGAGGCCGGGCACGCGCCAGTCCACCGCGTGCAGGCCAGCAAGCGTCTCGACGGCGGCGGCGGAGAGCGCGCGCAGCTGGGAGGCACCGAAGGCGAGCGACGGCGACACCGCGCCGCGCACGATGAGCCCGCGTACGCGCTCCATGACGCAGAATGGCGCGCCAATCACCCCCGCGTCATCGCAGAGCGCGACCATTGCAGGGACGCGGGCGTACACGGGACGAAGGGCGGCAAGCAGCCGTCCCTCGCGCAGCACGTCGTGCGCCACGCCCGGTGCGACGCCGAACGGCGGCCGCCGCAGCACGAATTCGTCGCCCCCGGCCCGCACGAGATACGTGAGGTTGGAGAACCCACGCGGGAACTGCTCCACCTCGATGCCGCCGACCGGACCCACGGCGGCATTCCACCACGCGCGGAGCGCGTCGAGCGGAATGGCCTCGCCATCGCGCACCGGAGCGGCGATGTCGATGAGCGCGTGGTAGGTCACGGGACCGAGCGCCGGCGCCGGGTCAGCGGCGCGGCGGCGCGAAGCGCTCGAGCGTGCGCCGTGCCACCGCGTCCTTGTGCACTTCGTCCGGCCCGTCGTAGATGCGCGCCGCCCGCTCGTGCGCCCACCAGTTGGCCAGCGGTGTTGCGTCGGTGAGGCCGAAGCCGCCGTGCACTTGCAGCGCCTTGTCGAGCACGCGCTGCATCACCGACGGCACGAAGTACTTGATCATCGAGATCTCGTCGCGCGTGGCACGCTGGCCATCCCGCTCCAGCTTGTGGGCCACGTCGCGCACGAACAGGCGTGCGGCCTCGGTCTCGGCGCGGCTCTCGGCAATCCAGTGCCGAACCACTTGCTTGTCGGCCAGCGGTTCGCCGGGCGCCATCTCGCGCGCCATGGCGTAGCGGCACATCAGTTCGAGCGCGCGGTCGCAGATGCCGATCCAGCGCATGCAGTGGTGCACGCGTCCGGGGCCGAGCCGTTCCTGCGCGAGCATGAAGCCGGCGCCTTCGGCGCCAATCATCGCTGACGCTGGCACCCGACAATCCGTGAAGGTCAGCTCGCCATGGCTGGCGTACCCGGCGCCGACGTGTCCCATCACCGGGATGTTGCGTGCCAACGCGTAGCCCGGCGCGTCGGTGGGGACAATGAACATCGAAGCGCGGTGATGCGGCCTTGCCGCATCGGGTGTGGTGACGGCCAGGACGACGCAGAACGCCGCGCCGTCGGCCGACGTGGCAAACCACTTGCGTCCATTGATGACCCACTCGTCGCCATCCCGAACGGCGGTGGTGTCGAGCCAGACGGGATTGGATCCCGCGCGCGCGGGCTCGGTCATGCCAAAGCAGGAGCGGATGCGGCCGGCGGCAAGCGGGCGCAGAAACTGTTCGTGCTGCGCGGGCGACCCGTGCGAAAGCAGCAACTCCATGTTGCCGACGTCGGGGGCCTGCACGTTGCAGGCATAGTGGCCTATGGGTGTGCGCCCGAGGATGGCGCTCACTTCGGCGAACTCGGCGAGCGGCAGGGCGAGCCCGCTCCACTCGACGGGAAGGTGCGGGGCCCAGAGGCCCCGATCGCGGGCGGTCTGTCGCGCGGCGTCAATCTGGGCTTCGATCGCGGGCCACGGGTTGCTGAGCACCAGCGGCTCGAGCGGGAGCAGCACCTCGTCGACGAACGCCGCATAGCGTGCAAGGAGATCGGACATGCTGTGGAAGCTACGGAGCCGGAAAGGGCGACGCCACGATGCCGGTTGTGTTAACCTTTCTGCATGCCGTACCTGACCATCAATGGCGTTTCGTTCTACTACGAGGACACGGGCGGCCCGGGACCGGCCATCGTGTTCAGCCACGGGCTGTTGATGTCATCGCGGATGTTCGCGGCGCAGATGGCTGCGTTCAAGGGCCGGTATCGCTGCATCGCGTACGATCACCGCGGTCAGGGGCAGAGCAGCGATCCGGGCGGGCGCAGCCACGACATGGACACGTGCGCCCGCGATGCGGTGTCGATGATCGAAGGCATCGATGCGCGCCCCTGCCACTTTGTCGGGCTCTCGATGGGCGGATTTGTCGGCATGCGCCTCGCGGCGCGCCGCCCCGACCTGCTGTATTCGCTCTCGCTGCTCGAAACGTCGGCCGAACCCGAGGCCCCCGAGAACGTGCCGAAGTACCGGAGACTCGGGCTGGTCGCCAGTACGCTCGGCACGCGCTGGGTGGTGGACCGCGTGATGCCCATCTTGTTCGGTCGCACGTTCATGACCGACCCCGCGATGGCCGACGCACGCGCGTCGTGGCGCGCCGAGATCGCGTCGCGGCCGCGGAGCATTGTGCGGGCCGTGCGCGGGGTCATCGAGCGGCGCGGGGTGATGGATGAAATCACCTCCGTGCGCCTGCCGACGCTGGTGATGGTCGGCGACGAGGATGTGGCCACGCCGCCGCGGAAGGCGCGCCGCATCCACGAGCAGATTCCAGGCTCGCGCCTCGCCCAAATCAAGGCGGCCGGCCACTCGAGTCCCATCGAGCAGCCGGCCGAGGTGACGCACGTGCTGTCAGACTTTTTCGCGACGCTCCCGCAGTAGCACGCGCGCGTCCCAGAGGGCCCGCTCCACCGCGGCGAGGCGATCCTGGTAGGCGCGCGCGTGGCGGAGCAGCACTGAGACGCGGTGCCAGCCGATGCCGCCGACGGCGACGAGCGAGAGCGAAAGCCCGAGCCAGAAGACCATCGGGTCGAGGCCGTTCGCCCCGCCCCACTGCTTGCCGCCGAGAAAGCTGGTGAGGTATTCCGGCCCGCTCAGGGTGATGGTGAACGACAGTGCAACGACGATGCCCCCGGTGCCAATGGCGTGCATGTAGGCAAGCACGCGCAGGCCGCGTTCCTCGGTGAGGGTCGCGCCCAGTCCATCGGCCGCCTCTTCCAGCGTGGCGGCGTCCATGGATTCCAGCGGCGGCCGGCTGAACGTCGTCGGGTGCTTGATGCGCCACACCCACCCGCGGCTGCGCCGCCGGCGCCGGCGCCGTCGGCCACCGGTGAGGTCGTCGAGCTGCGAAAGGCGCTGGAGAATCTCCTGCTGCCGCATGCGCGCTATGCGCACCCGCTCGCGCTGGCGGTCGTAGCGCCGTGCGAAGTAGCCGGCCAGCGGCGTCGACACCACCACCAGCAGGATGAGCGCGGTCATCTGCGTAAAGCGCGACTGCTGGCTGATGGCCCAGTCGGTGGGCGACAACATGAAGACGGCGAGCGTGAGCACCGTAGCAAGCGTGAGCACGAGGGCCGTCAGGAAGATCCATCGGCGGCGCTGGCGGAAGTTGATGCGCCCCGTCACGCGGCGGAACTCGACGCGCAACGCCTCGACTTCGCGCTTCTTCTGCGCGAGGTCGTCCTCGTCGGGATGGAACTGCAGTGGAACGCTGGTGCTCGAGCGGGTCAGTCTCACGGCGGATCCGGCATCGGGAGAGGTGCGACGGCCAACCGAGGGAACGGCCGGTCGTGTTGGTGCGGCAGTGCCACCATTCTCTCAGACGATTGGCGGCAAGTCAACGGAACGGCCAGCTCGGGGTGACGGCCATCGGCAGGCGCCGGACCTCGCCGCGGCAGGGACGCACGCGGAACGGGATGGGCAATCATGGTTGATCGCCCATCCCGTCTGCACCTGCTGATCAGAACTCCCGACCCGGGGTCCTGCGCGGGCCTATGGCGTCGCCGTGGCCGTCAACACGATGGGCGTCAGCGTGGACGCGGACACAAACGCCGTCTGGACACCGGCGGAGAGGCCGAGGGTCCACTTGACGGTGACTTCGCCAAGCGTGCTCGTCACCGCGGACTGTGGCGAAATCGAACCGCCGCCGCCCACCACCTGGAACAGCACGGTGACGCCCGACATGGGCACGTTGCCTGCGCCGACGACGCGCATCACGATGCTCGTTGGCAGCGACGCGCCCACTTTGGCCGTCTGGTTGTTGCCCTGGGCGACGATGATGTCGCTCGGCACGATCCCCACCGCGTACACCTTCACCGGATCGAGTCCGGGGACGGCGGCGCGCAACTGATTGTCCGACAACGTGGGGCCGACCGTCCACTTGGCCGTGTACTCCCCCTTGGCGTCGCTCATCCCCGAGGCAGGAGTCACCGTGCCGCCACCCTCGGTGACGACGAGCGTCACTGGAATGCCGGTCATGGATGCCCCGGTCTTGTCGGTCACGCGGAGGATGATGGAGGCCGGCAGTTCCTTGCCTGCCTGAATGGACTGGTAGTTGCCCTGCACGACCGTCAAGGTCGCGGCAGTGGCCGCCTCGGTGGTGGCGGCGGCCTTCGCGCACCCGGTGAGGGCGCCGACGACCGTGAGGGCCGTCAGCACATGCCGGGTCGCAGGGAGGAAACGTGGAGTAGACATAAGATCTACTCCGAGTATCGGCCGGGACCGCTCCGGCTGAAATTGCCGCCCCGTCAGTACAGGTCGGGTCTGCGGGCCTGGCTGGCCGAAAAGAAGCTGCGCAGGTGGGCGATATCCGTGTCGAGGGTGCCGGTCATCACCTGCGGAGGGTGCAGGATGAAGCGCCGGCGCGGAAAGTCGAACGCCACAGGAACGATGGGCACTTTGGCGCCGACGGCAACCCAATAGAATCCCGTCCGCCAGCGTTCCATCTTCTTGCGCGTCCCCTCGGGCGATAGCGCGAGGATCATCCGCTCGCGCTGGTCGAAATACGCGATGGTCTGTTCGACCACATTGTGCGACGACTTGCGGTCGACGGGGACACCGCCAAGCCACCGGAAGAAGAATCCGAACGGCGGCTCGAAGAGCGTGTCCTTGCCCAGGAACGTGCCGCGGATCCCAAGGGCGAACATCGCCATGACGCCCGTGGGGAAGTCCCAGTTGGACGTGTGCGGCGCGACGATGATCACGAACTTGTTGAGATTCGGGAGTGCGCCCTCAAAGCGCCACCCCGTCAGGAGCATCATCACGCGGGCCATGGTGCCGGTGATGATGTTGCCGCGGCGGTGGACCTGATCGCCGACCGATGGAACGAGGGGCACGGGCTGAATGCGGTGCAGGGGAAGGGGCAGGGTGTGGTGCAGGGGATGGGGCGGCCGTGCAGCGAGGGAACCTCGCTGAAGATGGCGCACTCGGCAAGCCGGACGCTTCCGGCGGACGCTTCCGGCGCGGCGGTCGGCGGCGATGGCGCACACGGGCGGTTGCCCGCTAGCATTCACGCTTCCCCTCTCACGGCCCTCTCATGCCCCTCCGTCTCACGCGCGCCGCCGCGCTCGTCCTGCTCGCGTCAGCCGCACTTGCCGCTCAGCGTCCCACGCGGGCCGCCGATGTCATGCGCCTCATGGCGCCTCTGTCCGACGACTCGATGGCGGGACGGATGACAGGCTCGCCCGGCGAGGCGATGGCCGCGCGGTTCATCGCCGCCGAGATGCAGCGCATCGGGCTGAAGCCGCTGGGCGACAGCGGCTACTTTCAGCGCGTGCCGGTGGCCGCCGTGCCGGTGGCGACGGCACGACGCGGGCGTGCGGAGCGCGTGGTGCTGCTCAAGAGCTTCGCGGAGCGCGACACGTTTCCTGTGGACCGCCGCCGTCCATCGGTGAACGTGCTTGGCCTGCTGGTGGGGATCGACCCCGCGCTCAAGGACGAAATCGTGCTCGTGGACGCGCACTTCGACCATATCGGCATCGGCCTGCCCATCGGTGGCGATTCGATCTACAACGGCGCCGATGACGACGCGTCGGGGGTGACAGCCGTGCTCGAGATCGCCCGCCAGCTGGCGACCGGGAAACGTCCCAGGCGCACCGTGATGTTTGTCACCACGACCGGTGAGGAAGTCGGCATGTTCGGCACGCGCTGGTTCATCGATCATCCGCCGATTCCCCTCGCGCAGTTCGTCGCGAACATGGAAATCGAGATGATTGGCCGGCCGGACTCGCTGGCGGGCGGCCCGGGCAGAGCGTGGCTGACCGGGTTCGAGCGGTCGAACATGGGGGAGCAGTTGGCGGCCGCGGGAATTCCCATCGGCCCCGACAAGCGTCCCGATCAGCACTTCTTCGAGCGCAGTGATAACATCGCGTTCGCCCGTCGCGGCATCGTGGCGCACACTCTGTCCACCTACAACCTGCACGCGGACTACCACCAGCCCACGGATGACCTGAAGGGCGTGGACGTGGAGCACATGGCGGCCGTCATCAACGCAGCAGCGCGCGCCGTGCGCGTGCTGGCCGACGGTCCTAGGCCGGAGTGGAAGTCGGGTGGTCAGCCGGGTGTGCCGGCGCCGCGGCCGTAGACTCTCGCCACGTTCGCGCTACCGGCGCCAGCACGACAGCCGCCACTACACCGAGCAGCACGAGCAGCGCGCCAACGCCAAGAAAGACGGCGTCGTAGGCTGGCACGCCTGATGCGCGCCGCGTCAGTTCCACCGCGAGGCCGCCCGCAATCGGGCCGGCAAGGAAGCCGAAGCTCCCGGCCACCTGGAACGCGCCAAAGAGCCCTTCGCCTGCGCCGCGCCGCGCGAACTCCGAGGTGAGGAGCAGGATGGGCGCGAACATGAGCGCGCTGGTCAACCCCGACAGGACCATCGACGCGGGAAGCCAGGCGCGAGGCACGACGCCATACGTGGCGTAGACCGCCCCGAATGCCACGGTGCCGATGATGCTCGGTGCGTACCAGCCGATGCGGTCGGCCAGCCGCCCCGCAGGCCAGCAGAGCAGGGCGAAAGGCACCATGAACAACGACATCAACAGGCCGCGCTGCGAGGGCGTGATGCGCTGCACCTCGCTGAGGTACAGCGTGAACGTCGACACGAAGACGCCAATCGTGAAGCGGTCCATGAAGCCAAACGCGAGCGGCATCCAGACGGCCAGCGAGCCACGCTTCCATTCGTAGCGGTGCCCACCGCCGACATTGGCGTCGGCGGGAAGCGGGGGGATCGCCAGCGACGCAATCGCCGCGATGGCCAGCAAGGCGGCGCCGGTGACGTACACCGCCGCCGGGCCATGCATGACGAGCCAACCGCCGAGCGGCGATCCCACGGCCACGCCCGTCATCAGCGAGGTGGCGACCAGGCCCATCGTGGCGCCACGCCGCTCACCGGCGAGACGGTTGGCGGCAACCATAAGCAGCGTCACCGCTGGCAGGTGCGTGAGCCCGTCGAGCGCACGCCACGCGAGCAATGTCGGCACGGAATGCGCGGCGTTCATGCCGAGAAAGGCGCAGACATCCACCAGCAGCAAGGCCACGAGCCACGCCCGCAAGTGCGGGCCTCGGCGGAAGAGCGCCATCGCAATCGGCACGCCCACGATGCCCGCCGCCATGTTCACCGCCGTGAAGGCGTGTGCGTCGGCGCGCGTGCCGTGCAAGGCCACGAGGACGAGTTCGTTGAGCCCAGCCACGACGAGCGTGAGTGGCACGAGCGTCAGGAACGTGGCGAGCGCGATCGCGCGACGCGCGGCGCGATGCGGAGCGGCGACGGAGCCGGTCACCGGAATCCATCCTCGTATAAATCGGCGATCTTGCGCAGCGTGGTGGAGAAGTCGCCGGTGCGATCGGCAATGGCGAGCGCGCCGATGAGGTCGGCGGTCATGTGCGGTGCGCGCGAGAACGTCTCGTGCAGCGACCCGGCCATGAGCTGGCGTTCGTCCATGGCGTCGACGAAGGCGCTGAGCTGAGGGTCTGCCGCCGCCTCGGTGGCGAGTCGGATGGCGCGCGACAGCGGCAGGCCAGCCTCGATGCCCGTGGCGAGCGCGCGCGCGAACCGCGCACGCACCAGCGCCGGCTGCTTACCATAGCGTTCGGCCACCAGCAGCAGGAACGAACCGCCCGACGTGGCCCACGCAATGCACCCCGTGGTCACGAAGCCGCAATAGGCTGCGGTGTGCCCGAAGTAGAGCAACGGAAACGGTGCGATGAACACCATGCAGAGCGCCGTGAACATCGGGTATGCCATCTGCTTCTTGATCCAGAGGATCAGGCGGTGCTTGGCATGGTAGAAGTCGGCGAGCAGTTGCAGCGATTGCTCAAAAGCACCGCTCTCTTCGCCGAGTACCAGGAGCGCGCTTTCCATGGGTTCAAAGCGCTTGCCGCCGGTGCGCACCAGGTACGTGACCCGTTGGCCGCGTCGCGCGCCGTCGAGCAGCCACGCGCGCATCTCCTCGATGTGCGGGGCGCCGCGGCTGCCGATGGTGGTGAGCGCCTTGTCGTTGGGAAATCCCGCATGATACGCGGTGCGCCACATGCGGTAGAACTCCGCGCGGTGGCGGCCATCGTCGAGGGCGCGATAGGCGCTCAAGAAGCTCGGCATGGACGGGAAGATAGCCGGGAGGCGGGGAGAGGGTGCGGGGTCGGCGTGGGCAGGGGACCGGGCAGGGTGTGGTGCTGCGGTGCATGGCGATGCGCATGCCGTGCCTGACACCCTTTCTCATCCCCTGCACCACACCCGGTCCGTTCCCCTGCGTCTCGAACCTACGCCAGCAGCAGCACCCACAGCCCGACAAGGCTGGCCAGCGCCACCGAGTGCCAGAAGATGTGCCGCAGGATGAGCCCCTCGTGCCCCACGTATCCCGTGGCCGCGCCGGCAACGACGATGCTCTGCGCGTCGATCATCTTGCCCATCACGCCGCCGGCGCTGTTCGCGGCCGCCATCAGCAGCGGACTCACGCCGACCTGCGTGGCCGTGAGCACCTGCAGCGACCCGAACAGGACGTTGCTCGACGTGTCACTCCCCGTGAGTGCCACGCCAAGCCAGCCCAGCATGGTGCCGAAGAACGGGTAGGCGCGGCCGGTGCGGGCAAAGGCGAGGCCAAGGATGGCATCGAGCCCCGCATAGCGCATGACGAAGCCTATGCCGAACATCGCCGCGATGGTCAACAGCGGAATGCGCGCGCGGCGCATCGCGTCGGCATACGCGCTGCCAATGCCGCGTCGGCCCGTGCCCATCAGCAGTGCGGACACAATGCCTGCCAGCAGGATGGCCGTGCCCGTGGCGGACAGCCAGTTGAAGGTGAATATGGCCGCTTCGGGCTTGGCAACCGCGACGACCGGCGGAGTTCGCTCCACGAGATTGTGCAGGCCAGGCACCTGAATGGTGGGTGCGGAAATCGCGTTGAGGCCGTTCTTCACCGCCGGCACACCCCAGGCGAACACGAAGACCGCGAGCACGATCCACGGGAGCCAGGCCTTACGCACATCAACGGCCGAGGGGACAGGCGCGGGCCCGGTGTGGTGCCTGGAAACGGGAGGTGCGTCCTCCGTTGCTCCGTGCTCTTGTTCCATACTGTGCCCGTGCCCGTCTACCACCCCGCGCTTCAGCACCACATCGCTCGGCGCCCAAACCCGCAAGAATGCCCCCAGCGCTCCCATCGAGCACAGTGCCGCGATGATGTCGACCAACCACGGTCCGTGAAAGGTGGCCACCAGGTACTGCGGCACGGCGAACGCTCCGCCAGCAACAAGCAGGGCGGGCCACACGGCCAGCATTCCGCGCCAGCCGCTGTACGCCGCCACGAGCCAGAACGGGACAAGCAGGCTGAAGGGCGGCAGCAGCCGTGCGACCATGGCCGAGAGTGCATGCACGTCGAGGCCGCTGACGCCTCCGAGTGCAATGATCGGGGTGCCCAGTGCGCCGAACGCCACCGGCGCCGTATTGGCGAGCAGTGACAGCACCGCGCTCTCGAGCGGCGCGAATCCAAGTCCGACAAGCAGTGCCGAAGTGATGGCCACGGGCGTGCCGAAGCCGGCGGCCCCTTCGAAGAACGCGCCCAGTGAAAACGCCACCAGCACCAACTGCAGCCGCCGGTCGCCGGTGATGTGCGCGATGTGCGCGCGCAGAGCGTCGAACGCGCCGTGCTCCACCGCGAGCCGGTACAGAAAGAGCACGTTGACGAGAATCCACCCGATGGGGAACAGGCCATACGCCGCGCCGAGGGCGGCCGCGGCCCCCGCCGATGCCACGGGCATTCCCGAGACCGCCACGGCAATGGCGAGAGCGGAGCCGAGGCCAAGGAGCGCGGCCCAGTGCGCGCGGACTCGGTGCGAGGCGAGCGCACCGAGCAGGAGGACCACCGGAAGCGCCGCGGCGAGCGTCGACCACAGGACGCTGCCGAGCGGGTTGTACGATTGCGGCCAGGGCACGGGGTGGGATGGGTCGGAGAAGGCCCAAGCATGGCGATGCGCGAGGGCGGCGGCAACGGGCACGGCGCGTCGGGCACGGCGCGTCGTCGTGGCACTTCGCCGTCGAGTAGGGTATTCTAGGACGTCGCGTTCGCCCCGCCCCGCCACCTCAAAGAGGAATCGACTCACGATGAGAATCCGCCTGCTCGCCGCTCTCGCGCTCGTCCTCGTGCTGCCCGCCGCATTGCGCGCCCAGGGTGAAGCCAAGCCCGCTGCGCCGGCCGTTGATCCCGTCGGAAAATACGCCGTTCAGGCTGTCGTGCAGGGGCAGGCCGCCGACTTTGACCTGGTGATTGAGAAGAAGGACGACGGGACCTACGGCGGGACGCTGACGAACCCCAACTACGGGCAGTCGGTCATCGCGTCACTCAAGATCGAGGGACGCACCCTCAAGATCGTGCTCGCTACGCCGCAGGGAGTGGAGGCCGTGGCCGAACTCACGCTGGCCGCGGACAACACGCTCGACGGCTCGTGGTCCATGCAGGGCGATGGCGGCAAGATGACGGGCAAGAAGGTTCCGTAGAAGCCTTCGTGCCAGCGTGCGACGGCGAACGGCAGAGAACCACGGAGTACGACAGAGGCCCGGGACAGTCATGTCACCCGGGCCTCTGTCGCACGCTGTCGTCTTGTCGGTCACACCTGCCGCGCGATCTCTTCGCCCGGATTGATGAACTGGTCGAGTTCCATCCGGTATTGCGTGTCGTACAGCTGCTTGTAGCGCCCGTTCATCCGCAGCAGCTCGCCGTGCGTGCCGCGCTCGACGATTTCGCCATGTTCGAGCACGAGAATCTGGTCGGCGCTCTGAATGGTGCTCAGGCGGTGCGCGATGACAAATGTCGTCCGCCCGGTGCGCAGCGCCCGGAGCCCTTCCTTGATCTGCTGCTCGCTCTCGCTGTCGAGACTCGACGTGGCCTCGTCGAGCATCAGCACCCTCGGGTCGCTGAGGATGGCGCGGGCAATCGCCACGCGCTGCCGTTGTCCGCCCGACAACTTTACGCCACGTTCGCCGACAATGGTCGCGTAGCCATCGGGAAACTGCGACACGAACTCGTCACAGTGCGCCACGCGCGCCGCCGCGAGCACTTCATCGCGCGTGGCCCCCGGCTTTGAGAAGGCGATGTTGTCGAGCACCGTGCCGTCGAACAGGAAGTTGTCCTGCAGCACCACGCCCAGGTTGGCGCGGTAGTCGCGCAGGCGTAGTCCCGCGAGGTCGCGACCGTCCACCAGCACGCGACCGTGCACGGGACGGGCGAACGCCATGATCAGCGAAATCAGCGTACTCTTGCCCGAACCTGACGATCCCACGAGCGCCGTGGTCGTGCCGGCCGGCGCGGTGAAGGTGACGCCCTTGAGCACGGGAATCCCCTCGCGGTACTCGAACGTCACGTCGTCAAAACTGATCTCTCCGCGCAAGTCCGGCAGCCGGTCGTGGTCGGCGTCATTCTCGTCCTCGGTGGGCGTCTGCATGATCTCGCGGATGCGGTCGAGTCCGGCGAACGCCTCGGTGAACTGCGTACCGATGCTCGCCATTTGCACCACGGGAAACGCCACCAGGAGCACGAACGTGACGTACATGAACAGGTCGCCGACGGTCATCCGTCCCTCGATGATCGCCCGCCCGCCGAACAGCACGAGCACCACGTAGATGGCCCCGATGATCACGATGCTGAGGGCGCCAATGGCCGACGTTCCGGTGATCGTGCTGGCAATGTTCCGGAAGAGCCGATTGGCGCCCACGGTGAAGACCTTCTCCTCGCGCTTTTCCGCGGTATAGATCTTCACCACCCGCGCGCCGCCCAGCGCTTGCCCCAGCCGCCCGCTCACCTCTGCGGTGATCGCCCCGCGGTCGCGAAAGATCGGACGCAGCGTCGTGAAGGCGTACGCCATGCCGCCGCCGAAGATGCCGAGCAGGACGACGATGGCGACCGTCATCTGCCAGTTGAGCCAGAAGAGGCCGCCGAGCGCGACGACGGCCGTGAGCAGGCCGCCGACCATTTGCACGATGCCCGTGCCGATCAGGTTGCGGATGCCCTCGGCGTCGTTCATGACGCGTGAAATCAGCACACCACTCTGCGTGCCGTCGAAGAACGCCACCGGCAGTCGCATGAGACGCGCGTGCACCTTGCGGCGCAGCTCGGTAATGGCGCGCTGGCCGGCGACGCTGATCACCTGCGAGAGCGCGAACGACGTCGCCGCCTGCACCAGCGCCGCGACGCCCACGGCGAGCGCAATCGGCATGAGCAGATCAAAGCGCTTCTTGCCGACGACTTCGTCAAGGAGCCACTTGGTGCTGGTCGGGCCCACGAAACCGGCGGCGCGGCTCAGGAGCATCAGCGCAAAGCCGATGGCCAGCGTCCGGCGATGCCGCCACATCAGCACCTTGGCTTCGGCCCAGCCCTGCTTGTAGTCCGTCTTCTTCTTGTCGGCCGTGGCCGGCGTCGGTGCCGTCATCTGGGCTCCAGCGGGGAAACTGCCCGTCGTGGGGTGCGTCCGAGAAGGTCGAGCATCGTCCCCGGATCATCGGAAAGTACCGCGTTGACGCCCCCATCCCAAAGGCGGAGCGCGGCACGCGGGTCGTTGATGGTCCAGACGTGCGTGGGAATGCCGCGCGCGCGCAGCAGGCGCGCAAAGCGGAGCACCGGAACCGGCAGTCGACGGAAGCGCGGCGGGATGCTGCACGCCGCGAATGTCGGTGCGCCGGCGCCGCGCAGCGTCAGCGCGCGCAGGTAGAGCTGTCTGACTTCCGTCGAAGACGCCGTCAGGTGGAACCCACGCCCACGCAACGGCGCCAGCGCCTCGTCGTGAAAGCTCCCCACCAGCACGCGCCCCTTGACGTCGTGTGCCGCGGCGATGGTTGCGAACGCGGACGTTGCCGTGGGGGTCTTCAGCTCAATGATGCACGGGGTGCCGGGAAAGGTCGCTAGCGCCTCGTCGAGGGTCGGAATGCGGATGTCGCGGCCCCGGTACGGAAACGTGCGTCCGCCGTCCGTCGTGAAGTGATAGCCGGCGTCGAGGAGGCGCAGGTCGGCCAGCGTGCGCTCGGCCACCGCGCCGGTGCCATTGGTGGTGCGTTCCAGCGTGGAATCGTGGATGATCACCGGCACGCCATCGGCGCTCAGGCGCACGTCGAACTCCAGGCCGTCCGCGCCAAGTGCCAGCCCCTGACGGAGCGACTCCAGCGTGTCCTCCGGCGCGTGCATCGAGTTGCCGCGATGGGCAATCACAAGGCGCGCCGAGGGATCGAGGAGGTTGAGCATCACTGAGAAGATAGTGACGTGGCGCGGAGGCAGGGACCGGGCATGGTTGCGGCTAGGGTGGGCCAAGCGGCAAGGGCGTGCACGACAGAACGGCGGAGCGCTGGGCGCCCCGCCGTTCTGCCGTGCAGTCGTACGGTCGTACGGTCGTACGGTCGTTCAGTAGTTCGTTCGGACTTGCCTTGCGAAGTCTAGAACGCGTACTGCACGCGGGTCATGATGAGACGGCCGAGGGCCGCGCCGCCAATGAACTCGGAGTGCTTCAGGTTGAGCATGTTCTGCGCCATGATCGACAGCATGGCACCGCCGAGGAAGTTCGGACGGAACGTCAGCGAGGCGTCGAGCAGGTTGTAGCCCTCCACCTGGCCAACATACACGCCGGAGTTGCCCGGGAACGCCGTCGTGCGACGGAAGCGCATCTCGCCGTTGAGGCCGCTGGCATCGTCGCGGTAGCGCACCGCGGCCGTGCCCTTGTTGCGCGGCGCATTGAGCGCGATGTCCGACACGCCGCCCACCTGCGCGCGCGGGAAGAAATCGCGGCTCACCCAGCTGTACGTCCCATACAGCGACCACGCGTCATCCAACATGTAGGTGCCGCTGAAGTCGAGGCCGCTGACGCGCACGCGGCCGAAGTTGCGATAGGCCAACACGATGTCCGTGCTGTTCGACAGTGCGTAGTTGGGGTTCACCACGCCGAGCGGAACGCCCGTGGTGGCCGAGCCGCTGACGCCACCCAGGCCGCCGGCGAGTTGCGGCGTGAGGCCGTTCGCGATGGCGGCCGCGGTGCCAGCCGCGACGGCCGGTCCCATGAACGGGGTCAGCGCCTTCGCCAGCGTGTCGGCCACCTGCGGACCAAGGAAGCCGGCGAGCGTGGCGGCGTCGAGGAAGACGTTCGGAGTCTCGACGATGAGCGGGCCAACGAAGTCGGTGCGCTCCGAATACCACCAGTCCACCGTGCCGTAGAACTTCTTGCCGACCTGGCCCTTCCAGCCCGCTTCCCATCCCGTGGTCAGCGTCGGGCGTATCTGCTCGATGTCACGCACGTCAGCGGCCGCGACGTCGTTGAAGCGCGCCGTCGTCGGGTTGAGGACGCGGAGCACCGTGCCCACCTGCGCCGACGTCGGCTGGATGCCGCCCAGCTTGGTCATGACGGCGCTCGCCAGCATTGGCACGAGGCTCGCCGGGAGTCCGGCGGCCGCGAGGCCGGCCGCGACCGAGTTGCCCATGCCACCCGCCGCCGCCGCACCGACGGCGGCGCGGTAGAACAGCGACGCATTGGCCGGGAAGAACGTGCCCGTGGAGCCACCGAACGCGGTGGGCACCTTCATGCAGAGGCCGCCGGTGCCGCCCGTGCAATCCCGACGGAACTGCAGGCCCGACGACGGCGTGCCGAGCGCGCGCACCGTGAACAGCGAGTTCGACGCGTTCGTGCCGCCCACGTACCCGGCCGCGAGGTCGAGGAACATGTTGTTGCTGGACGGGTTCGAAAACGCCTCGTTGTACGACACGCGGAAGCTCTGCGTCTCCGACGGGTTGTACACGATCGCCACGCGGGGCGACCAGTTGCCCTTGCTGAGGCGGCTGTGCTTGTCATACCGGATGGCGCCGACGGCGTCCCAGTACTTGTTCAGGTGGGTGATCGAATGCACGTACCCACCGACTTCCGTGAAGTTGTCGTTGCTTTCGTTGCGCCCGTTGATCGTGCCGCCCGTCTTCGGCTCCGTCGCCAGATAGTCGGCGCCGTACACGAACGTCTGCTTGCCACCCGCGAACGACATGCTGTGCTGCACCTGCGCGACTTTCTGGTTCGACTGGTCCACCATCTTCTGGCCGGTGCGCAGCAGGAACGTCTCGCCCGCATTGCTGGCATTCATGAAGAACTGGGCGAACAGCTTGCCGCGCTTGGCGCGCAGCTGGTACGAGGAGAACGCCCAGTCCTTGATCTGTGCGGCGCCGAGGCCGGTGGGCTCCACCGCGCTTCCGATCGCCGTGTGCCCGATGTTCATGACGATTTCCGTCTTGGCATCCGGGCGATAGTCGGTGCGCAGGTCCACCGCCGTGCGCGCAATGTCAAACGAGCGCTGGCGGCCCGCGGCCGCTTCCACGGCGTCAAAGCTCGTGAAGTCAGTCGCCGTCAGGCGCTCGGCGGACAGCTTGAAACCAAACTTCGTGCCGATGGTGTTGGCGTACCGGCCGGAGACGCGCAGCAGGCTCTGCTCGCCGACGTCCACCGTGGCCGTGCCGCCCTTCGAGTCGAACGGCGACTTGGTGATGACGTGCAGGACGCCCTGCGATGCGTTGGGTCCGTAGAGCGCCGCCGCGGGTCCGAGGACGACTTCCATCCGCTCGATGTCCTCGTTCGTGTTCGTCGACATGTACGAGACGTTCACCTTCAGCGACGGCACGAAGTTGAAGCGGTTGTCGGTCAGCATCAGCAACGATCCGGAGAAGATGTTGTTGAAGCCGCGGGCCACCACGTTCGACTGCACGACACCGCCCGACGTGATGTCGATGCCCGGCACGCTGCGGAGCTGATCCGTGGCCGTGGCGGTCACCGTCTCGTTGATCGTCTGCTGGCTGAGCACGCTGATCGCGGCGGGCGCCTTGTTGATCTTCTCTTCTTCGGCGATGCCGGTGATGGCCACGGTGTTCAGCTGCGTGGGCATCTCGTCGAGCGTGATGTTGACCGTCACCGAGGCGCTGGCCACGGCAATGCCGTACACCGCGCGCGGCTTGAAGCCGATGCGCGTCACCTTGATGCCAAAGGTGCCGGCCTTGGAAGGCGTGATGCGATAGGTGCCGTCATCGCCGGTCGTCACCACGGACACGGTGCGCAGGCCCTCGATGGCCTGTACGGTGGCAGCCGCAATCGCAGTGCCCCCAGCGTCAGTCACCTTGCCGACAATGCGTCCCGTCTGCGCCGCCGCGGTTCCCGCTGCGGCAACAAACCCGATTGCCGCGAGCAGCCTGCCGACGATTCGTCCCACCATAATGGCACCTCGTGAGGAAAGTGTTGCAAATAAGACCAAACCCACCCGCCGAACTCCCGGCTGGAGGGAAAGCTGTACATCCGAGTCCGCTAAAACTTTGGCCGCGCGACCGAAAACGTCAATAAGCCCAACCAACTGATTTTTCTGGTCTAACGCGCACACCGGCAAAGAAAAGCGCCCAGCCGAAGCCGAGCGAGAGACGATCCAACGTGTCGCGTGTTACTCAGAACCGTGTTTCGCTGTGGTGGAATCCCTGAGCACTCGACGCACCGTGCGCAGCTTCAGCGACGACCCGGGCGTCGGGATCTTGGTCTCGACCACCCGGTGCTGGCTCGTACTCGCGTGAATCATCTTGCCGTCGCCGACATAAATGCCCACGTGCGAAATGCGGTTGCTGCGCCCTCGTCCGAACATGAGCAAATCGCCCGGTCGCAGGGCGGCCGTGTCGGATGCGACGGGCTGGCCGAGGCGCGCAATGCGCGCGGCGTTGTGCGGCAGGTCGACGCCGAACGCGTCGAGTACGTACTTCACCAGGCCACTGCAGTCGAAGCCGCGGTCGGGCGACGCAGCGGCAAAGCGGTAGCGCCGGCCCAACTGCTCCCTGGCACGCTCGACCAACGAGTCCGTGGTGGCCATGCTCCGCTTGGCAAACGGCCCGTCGGGATTGGCTCCTCGGCTGAGCAGCGCGGCCAGCGGCCCGGTTCCCTGAGACGACGCCGGACGGGCGGCGGTCGCGAGGAGCGCGAGGATGGCGAAGAGGCGGAAGGGGCGAGTCATGGAAGCCAGAAATCTACTCGGAATCGCCTCCTGAAGGAACCTCGGACCGTCAGCAACTCAGCGATCACCCGGCATGGCGTGTCGCGGCTGCCGCCCGGCCTGCCGTCAGCCCGCGGTCACCCCCGGAAAATCACGCCGGACGCCCCGGTCTCGGTGATTTCGACGGCACTCAGGCCCGGCAACCCGTCTGCGAGCCGGCGCCAGATCCACGCGGCCAGGTGCTCGCTCGTCGGGTTCTCGAGGCCAGGCACTTCATTAAGGAAGCGGTGGTCGAGTGCCTCGTACACCGGGGCGAACGCGGCCTGCACATCACCGAAGTCGGCGACAAAACCAGTGTGCGGGTCAACGGGGCCGGTGACGGTCAGCCGCACGAGGAAGGTGTGCCCGTGGATTCGTGCGCACGGATGATCGTCGGGAACGCCGGTGAGTCGGCGACCGGCGGCGATGCTGAACTCGCAATACACATCCATCAGTCACCCCGGGGGCAAAGGCACGGACACCGTGTGGTGCAGGGGATACGGAACTGCCTAGCGCAGGCCGAGGTCCTTGTGGGTCTGGAGACTCAGGCGCCACTGCGGATGCGCGAGGCAGTAGGCGATGGCGGCGCTCGTGTTGGCGTCCCGGTCAGCGCCGTCCATCGGCTGCAGGGAGAAGGCGCGGAATTCGAGATGCCGGTACCGCTCGGGCTCGGCGCCCGTCTGTGGATACACGAGCTTCAGCTCGTCGCCGCCGCGCACGACGAGTTCGGCCCCTGCCTTGGGACTTACGCATACCCAGTCGAGGCCGCGCGACAGCGGGAGTGTGCCGTTGGTCTCCACCGCCACGGTGAATCCGCGCTGATGCAGCGCGTCAATCGCCGCTTCGTCAAGCTGCAGCAACGGCTCGCCGCCGGTGCAGACGACGTACCGCGCGCGTCCGCTCTCGTCGTTGGCCGGCCACGCCGCGGTCACCGCGTCGGCGAGGTCACCCGGGGTGACAAACCGTCCGCCGTCGGGGCCGACACCCACGAAGTCGGTGTCGCAGAACGTGCAGACGGCGTCGGCGCGGTCGACCTCACGGCCGGACCAGAGATTGCACCCCGCGAACCGGCAAAACACGGCCGGACGTCCGGCGTGGACGCCCTCGCCCTGCAGTGTGTAGAAGATTTCCTTGACGGTGTAGTACACGCGAGACGGTGGACGGTAAACGGTAGATGCGGGGCTACGGCGATGCCTGATAGCGCACGGGGTCGACGAGTCCTGCCTGCGCAAAGCCGCGCAGCCGCAGTTGGCACGCGTCGCAGTGACCGCACGCGGCATCGTCGGGTGCGGGATCGTAGCAGCTGGTCGTCTTGGCGTAGTCGACGCCCAGCGACGTGCCCAGCGTGATGATGTCGCGCTTGCTCATCTGCAGCAGCGGCGCGTGAATCTGCAGTCTCGTGGCCCCCTCGACGCCGGCCCGCGTGGCGAGGTTCGCCATCTGCTGGAACGCCGCGATGAACTCCGGGCGGCAGTCAGGATAGCCACTGTAGTCGAGCGCGTTGACCCCGATGAACAGGTCCGCGGCGCCAAGCACCTCAGCCCACGCCATCGCGAACGACAGGAAGATGGTGTTGCGGGCAGGCACGTACGTCACGGGAATGCCGTGCGCCATGGCGCCTTCGTCGCGGTCTTTTGGCACTGCGGCGTTGCTCGTCAGCGCCGATCCGCCGAACTGCCGGAGGTCGATGTCGCAGGTGATGTGCTGCATCGCGCGCCACTCGGCCGCCAGCGCGCGCGCGCGGGCGAGCTCGGCCTCGTGGCGCTGGCCGTAGCGAAACGACAGCGCATGCACGGCATACCCGGCGCGCGTGGCCCATGCGAGCACCGTGGCCGAGTCGAGCCCGCCGCTGAGCAGCAGCACGGCCTTGGTGCCTGCGGGCACCGCTGGGGCAGTGAGTTCCGTCACGTCGTTCAACCTAAGGCAACGGCGGGGCACCCGGAACGTCGGATGCCCCGCCGCGCTGTCGCCGGACGCTGGTCAGGTGTTCGACCGCAGACCCGCGACAATTGCCTTGAGGTGCAGGGCGCTCTCAAGCAGCGTCGTCGCCGCGGACTGCATTTCCTCGCTCGACGCGCTCTGCTCCTGCGTCGACGCGCTCACTTGCTGGGCGGCCGCCGCGTGTCCCTCGGCCGTGCGGGCCGCGTGCGTGATGCCGGTCGCGGCCTCCTGAACAGCCGCGAGGTTGCCCTCCGCGGCCTCCGACACGGTGATCGAGGCCTGCAGCGCGCGCCCCGCCGAGAAGACGATGGTGGCCAGCGAGTTGTCGAGGTCGCGCGAGAGGTTTTCGATTTCGCCCACCAGCGTCGCACCGGCCTGCATTGCCTTGGTGGTGCTGCCGACGCGCAACTGCACGACCGCCGTGAGCTGCACGATGTCGTCGGCGGCCTGCTGCGCCTGCTCGGCCAGCTTGCGCACTTCGTCGGCGACCACGGCAAACCCGCGGCCTGACGCGCCGGCACGCGCTGCTTCGATGGCCGCGTTGAGCGCGAGCAGGTTGGTCTGTTCGGCGATGCGGCTCACGACGCTGACAAACCGGTTGATCGTCTCGGCCGTGGTGTTCAGCTCGACGACCTCGCGCGCGGCGCGCTCCACGGAGTGCCGCACTTCAAGCAGGATGCCCACCGACCGCTCCACTTCGGCGCGTTTCTCGCGTGCGGCCTGATCGATCTCGCTGGCGAGTCCCCGCACTTCGGCCGCGCCCTCGCGCACGGCGCTGGCGCGCTCGCGGATGTGCGTGAGTGCGTCATCCACGCGGCGCAGTTCCGTCACCTGCAGTTCGGCGCCTTCGGTGACCTCGCCCATGGCCGTGGCCGTCTGGCTGGCGGCCAGCGACACCTGTTCGGCGGCCGAGGCGAGCTGGTGCGCCGACGTCGAGACTTCCTCGGCGGTGGCGTGCGCACCGGTCGCGAGGCGGTTGAGCGAGTCGGCGGTGATGTTCATCGCCATCGCGAGATCCCGGAATTCGCCCGGCAGTTCCGCGTCGGTCCGCACGTCGAGCCGCCCGCGGCTGAGCGCCTGCGCGTGCGACACGAGGTACTGCAGCGGCGTCGTGATGCCGCGCACTGTGCTCGCCACCACGACGATGCCGATGGCGATGGCGCCAAGAATGACCGCCACGAGGATATTGGCGCGTCGCTTGGCGTCGTCGCTGATCTTGGCGGCGGTCTGGTTCATTTGCCGCGCGCGCATGTGGCTGAGGCGGCGGATGTCGCCCAGCAGCGCCGATTCGATGTCGTGCGTGGCCTCCGCGATGCGCACCGATTCGGCGGTGCGGCCAAGGTCGCGCAACCGCGCCGCCAGCGACAGTTCCACCTCGATCGTGGACAGGCGGCTGTCGGCGGCCGCCAGCAGGCCCACTTCATCGGTGCTGAGCTCGGCGCTCGTGGTGAGGCGCGTCTGTGCCTGATGCGCGGCGAGGCCGAACGCATGGAATTCGGCATGTGCCGTGCTGTCGCTGCCCTCGGCATAGCGGCGGCCGTTGCTCAGCTCTTGGGCGATGCTGCTGGTGAGGGTGGCCGCATACTCGGCCTCCTGCTGGTGCGACATCAACTGGTTGTTGACCGCAGCGCCAAGCGAAACCAGCGAGTACCGCCCCACCGCGCCAGCAGCATTGAGGAGCAGGACCATGAAGATGAAGCCAAACAGCAGACGGGTACGAATGGAGCCGAACTTGAAGGAAATGTCGCGCTGGCTCATCGCACCGTCTCCGGGACGAGGCGGCCGCTGCGGACGCGCGTAAGCACGATGCCCTTGCCCACGGGATCGCCGCTCGGGAGGAAATGGATGGGGCCGGTGGCTCCGGGCACCGCCGTGCGCGCGGTGAGTGCGTGCAGCCACGCCCGGATGGCGCCGCGATTGGAGCCCGCGCCGTCGATGGCGCGCACCATCGTGATGGTGGCGTCGTAGCCCAGCGCCGCGTTGCCGTCGGGCTCCACCTTGTATGCCTTCTGGAAGGCAGCGACGAACTTCCTGGCATCGGGGCGCTGGTCGTCGGCCGTGAACGGCGCGCCGATCAATGCGCCCTCCGCCGCCGCCGTATCGGTAACGATCGGCGTCCAGCCGTCGCCCCCGATGAACTGCGTGCGCACCTGCTGCCGCCGGGCCTCGCGCAGGATCACGAGCGCCGAGGCGTCATTGCCAGCCACCAGCACCACATCGGGATGCTCGCGCTTGATGAAGGCGACGTACGGCTCGGCGTTCGCGATGTTGCCGGCAATGGGATCGTCGGCGATGACGGTGCCCTTGTACGCGGCCTGAAAACTCGCCGAGAGTCCGCGGCCGTAGCCGTCGTTCTCATAGATGATGGCGGCGCGCCGCGAGCGCATCGCGTTGGCCGCGGCGGCCAATTGCACGCCGTTGGTGGAGTCGCTGGAGATGACGCGGAAGATCCACGGCGAAATGCCCGAGAGCGCGGGCGATGTGACCGTGGTGGCGATGGCCGGCACCTTGCCGTCGTACAGGCCCGCCGCAGCGAGCATGGCGCCAGAACTCATGTGGCCGATGACGCCGAGCACCTCGGGCGCGTCCACAAACCGCTGGGCGATGCGCGCGGCCACCGGGCCGCTGGCGCTGTCGTCCTCAAAGCGGATTTCGATCTTGCTGCCGCGAATGCCGCCGGCCGCGTTGATCTCGTCACGCGCCAGTTCGATGCCACGTCGGCACATCTGGCCGTACCCTTCCGTCCACGGTCCGGCAGAACCCAACACGATGGTCTGGCCGGTGTTGCCTGCACCGCAGCCGAGTGCGGCCAGGCAACAGAGCGCGAAGAGGTGCCGCACGTCGGTCTCCAGGGGCGGACAGTATGGATGGTGGGCCGATGCCGACCCGAACCATATATAATGCACGCCCGGCGGGTCTCGGCGGAACCTCCAGCGCGTGTCGGTTGGGCCGCCGCGCTAGCGCCGCCCGGCCGGCTGTTGCTGGGTGAGGCAGTGCAGCGTGCCAAGCCCCCAGACGAGATCGCGGGCGTGGATGCCGATCACCGCGCGGTCAGACATCAGGGCGGCGAGGACGTTGAGTGCCACGCGGTCGTTGGCGTCGTTGAACGTGGGCATCAGCACCGCGCCGTTGGCGATGTAGAAATTGGCGTAGCTCGCCGGCAGGCGCTGTCCTTCCATCATGACGGCGCGTGGAAAGGGGAGCGTCACCACCTCGATGGGCTGGCCGCGGGCATCACGCGCCGCGCGCAGGCGCTGCAGGTTGTCGACCGACCGCCGGTGGTTCTCGTCGTCCGGGTCCTCTTCGTGCGCGAGCACCACCATTCCGGGCGCGACCCAGCGCGCGATGTCGTCCACGTGCCCGTGCGTGTCGTCGCCCACGCAGCCCTCGCCCAGCCAGATGGTGGTGGGGCAGCCGAGCTCGGCGGCGAAGATCCGCTCATAGTCGGCGCGCCGGAGCCCGGGATTCCGATCCTGCACGCCGGAGAGGAGCCATTCCTCGGTGACCATGATCGTGCCCAGCCCATCAGTCTCGAGGCCGCCGCCTTCGAGCACCACGCGGCCCAGGGCGTCCGCGCGTTCGGGCGCACGCCGCGGCCGCGTTGTCGTGGCGGCGACGAACTCGCCGATCGTCGCGTCGAGCGCGTAGTTGTCGTACTTGGCCCACGCGTTGAATCCCCAATCGCACCAGGTGAGCTGGCCGTCCTTCTCCAGCACGCCGGTGGGCGCGCTGTCGCGCATCCAGACGCGGTCGGTGGGCTTGAGGTGCAGCCGCACACGCGCCGTCACATGATGGGCCGCCAGGCACGCCTCGGCGTCCTCGCGCACCGACTCGTCGTGGCAGAGGATCTCCACCTGTTCCGACACCGCCAGCACGCGCGCGATCTCCGCGAAGACCCACGGGATCGGCTCAAACTTGCCGGGCCAATCGGGTTCGTGGTGCGGCCACGCAATCCAGGTAGCAGCGTGGGGTTCCCACTCGGCGGGGAAGCGGGGCATTTGGACGGGAGACGGGAGACGGGAGACGGGAGACGGGAGACGGGCGGCGATTGACGAAAGACGGGCGACGTTCAGAGCAGACGGCGTACAGCGTACGGCCTGCAGGCCACGGAATATTCAGTCGTTCCGAAGTCCTATCCACCGTTTGAGAATGCCTTCGTAGGCATCCACGCGCCGGTCGCGCAGGAACGGCCAGTTGCGGCGCGTTTCCTCAATGCGGGCTGGATCGCACGTGGCCATGAGCACTGTCTCATCCGTGCCCGCCTCGGCCAGGGGTCGGCCAAACGGATCGTACACAAATGAGTGCCCGAAGAACTCGATGCCGTCCGTGCCGGCTTCGGCCTCGAACCCTGCCCGGTTGACCGCCGCAACGAAAACCCCGTTGGCGATGGCGTGCGCGCGCTGTGCCGTGCGCCACGCGTCGACCTGCGCCTGCCCCCACTCTGCTTTTTCGGCCGGGTGCCAGCCGATGGCGGTCGGGTAGAACAGGATGTCGGCGCCGAGCAATGCCGTGATGCGCGCCGCTTCGGGATACCACTGGTCCCAGCAGATCAACACGCCGATGGTCGCATAGCGCGTCTTCCACACCATGAAGCCGCCGGCTTCGCCCGCGGGGCCGCGCGAGCCGGTCGGCTGTACGGCGTCGTGCGACTCGCCTGGCGCGAAGTAGTACTTCTCCTCGAAGAGCGGGTCGTGCGGAATGTGCATCTTGCGGTAGGCGCCCTGCACCGTGCCGTCGGCGTCGATGATGACGGCCGAGTTGCGGTAGACGCCCGCGGCCTGCCGTTCGTAGAGCGGCACGATGAGCACGACGGCCAGCTCGGCGGCCACTGCACTGAGCCGCTGAACGGTGGGTCCTGGCACCGGCTCCGCGAGGTTGAAGCGCTCGAGGTCGAGCGTCTTGCAGAAATACGGCGCGTCGAAGAGTTCCTTGAGGCAGATCACCTGCGCCCCAAGCGCGTGGGCGGAGCGAATGGCGGTGACGGTGCGCTCGAGCGTCTCACCCCGGGTCGGAGCGACGCCGTCCTGAATGAGGGCGACGGTGAATGGGGCGGGGATCATGGAGCCAATTTCGCGCCGCGAGGGTGGGCGCGCCATGGGCGGTGCATGCCCATCACCGATACGGACTCAGGACCTCGGTCGAGGATTTCGAGCTCGGACAGCGAATCGCGATCTGTGTCCGAAATCGGGGTCCTCGATCGACGTCCTGAGTCGATATCCTCAATCGTTCTTCCGCTCCGCTCAGTGCCTCACCGCAATCACCACATCACCCACGTTGGTCCCCGTGAGACCCGTCTTGAGCAGCCCGCCCGCGAGGTGCAGCGCCTCGTAGCTATCGTGCCGATGCAGGGCGCTCCTCGGATCCATGCCTGCTTCCATCATGCGTGCGGCGGTGCCGGCATCGATGATCGCACCCGCCGCATCGGTGGGGCCGTCGCGGCCGTCGGTGCCGGCCGCGAGGATGGTGACGCCGCTGGCGTCGGAACCCGCGTCATTGAGGGCAATGGCCGCGGCGAGCATCATCTCCTGGCACCGGCCGCCGAGCGAGGCGACCGTGCCCATGGTCACCGTGGTCTCGCCGCCCCAGAAGGCGACGCTGCCGCGGGGAAGTGCCATCGCGGCGGCGGCGATGCGTCCGCCCGTCTGCGCGGCCTCGCCGTGCAGCGGTTCGTTGACGATCACCACCGGGTCGAAGCCGAGCACGCGCGCGCGGAGCGCACCGGCATCGAGCACCCCGCTGTTGCCCTGCACGGCCGGGACGCCGGCGAACAGGAAGGCGGGTGCGTCGAACTTGGGAGTCTCCGGACGTGCGCCGTGCATCACCTCGTCGAGGTAGCGCATCATGCGCGGAGGCACCTGCTCCACAAGCGAGGTTTCGTCCAGCAGGCGGCGGACGTCGACCGCCGTGGACGAGTCGGGAACGCACGGCCCCGATGCGATGTTCGCCAGGTTGTCGCCGATGACGTCCGACAGCACGATGAGCTCAAGACGCGCCGGCGCAAGCTGCGTGGCGAGGCGTCCCGCCCCCCAGCGCAGGAAGCGCTTGCGAATCGCATTGACCCGGCCGATGTCGAGGCCCGACCGCATGAGGGTGTTGCACAGCGCGACGAGGTCGCCCTCAGCCACACCATCCACCGGGGCGCCCACAAGGCTCGACGCGCCACCCGAAAGCAGCACGAACACGCGGTCGTCGCCGGTCACCCGCCCGCACAAATCGGACAGCGCGTCGGCTGCGGCAAACGACTGCAGCCCGGGCAGCGGATGGTCGCCCGCCACCGACACCAACGCCTTATGCGGCACATCGCTCACCGTCGGTGTCACGATGATGCCGCCGGCGATGGGAGTGTTGCGCTCCCCCAGTTCGTGCACAGCCGCCCGCGCCATCGTCATCGCCGCATTGCCCAGGGCCACGATCCACGTGGGCCGAGCCGCGCTGCGGTCAGCCGGGATGCGCAGGCGCACCGCGCGCGCCGTGAAGGCCGTTGGGTCGGCGGCGATGAGCGATGCGGCGAAGAGGTCGCGCACCGTCACCGCACCCGTGCGAATGGACGGAATCGACGAACGAACGGTTGACACAGGGTACATGACGGGTCCCGAAGAGTGCATGCCGGTCCGGCAGGAGCTCCGCCCGCACCGGCGTGCCCGCACCTTCGTCGGCGGGGGCAATTCGACGGATGGAGGATGGAAGGGCACCGTCAGAAGGCTGTCACTTGGCGAGACGAGGGGGGCGGTCGGCGCTCGCGCGCCCGCCGCCCCCCTCCTATGACGCTGAATTGACGCTTCCCCCGGCCCTGCGGGCCCCTGGGTTGCCGCCTACCGGCCCGTGCGCGCCACCCGGTCGACAACCGAGTCGAGCTGCACGTACGCTTCCTGTGAAAGGGCCGAGAACGGGCGCATGACGTGCGCCACCCGCCCATCGGGTCCCACCACGAAGACCACCCGCTTGTAGAACTTCTTCATCGGCCCGATGCCCATGCCCGTGGTGGCGTACTTTGCCGCCACCTCGCCGGATGTGTCGCTGGCGAAGAGGACAGGGAAGTTGGCGTCCTTGGCCCACGACGCGAGTTCGTCCACGCCATCGGAACTGATGGAAATGGCGACTACGCCGTTGCCGCCGTTGAAGATCGTGGCGTACTGATCCCGGTACGCCTCATGTTGGACTGTTCAGCCCTTGGTCCGTGCCTTGGGGAAGAACGAGATGACGACGACTTGCCCGCGGAAATCGGACAGGCGCAGGGCTTTCTCGCGCACGCCGGCCTTGGATGCGCCGGGGAGGGAGAAGTCCGGGGCCATGTCACCCACCTGGGGACCGTCGCCGCTCTGGGCCCACGCGTGCGATGCCGCCAGCCCGGTGAGGGCGACGACGAGCACGGCAAGCGAAACGGCGCGAAGTGGCATCAATGCTGCTCCTCTGGTAAAGGACGCTGCGTGTGACGAAGTTCCTATGTAAGGGGTAAACACCCCGCATGGCAATAAGGTTGCCGGCGACCGGTCGGCTGGAGGACGCATGGCGGACGAGATCATCGACGTACTGGGCAGACTGGCCACGCAGGTTGAGGCGTCGGTGCACGCGTTGTATCGCGGCGAGGTGCGGTCGGAGACGGCGAAATCGCGCTCTGGCATCTTCGTGCGGGAAGCCGCCGAGCTGATTCGCGCGCAGGTGGTGGCCGGCGGCGGCGCGGCATCGCCGCCGCCGGCCAGTGCGCCACGGACGTCGTCGGCCGCCCCATTGGCCCCGGGGGCCACGGTCGGCTGGACGCGCGACGAGGGAGAGGCCGTCATGCGATGCGTCACGGCATGGCTGCCAATGGGTGCCCCGTCCACCGCCATGCCGGAGTCCAAGTGCATTGCTGCAGGCCGCGAAATGACGCCGACGTGGGGACAGCGCGAGACGGCGCGCGCCGCCCTGCGCAAATTGACCTCGGCCTAACGACAACGCTTCGGCCGGCGTCGAACAGACAGAACCTCTTGCATCCCCGATGAACGACCAGCCCACGCCAAGCGCCTCGCACGACGCCGTCACCACGCCGGCGGGCATCACGACCACATGTCCGCAGTGTGGCGTGTCGCTCGACGCGCTGACCACCGCCTGCGGGCGGTGCGGCGCCGTGATCACCGGCGGCGGGCCGGATGGCGAGCGTGCGGAACGGGTGCGGCAGCGCCTGCAGGGTCAGATTGGCGGTGCATACGAGCTTGGTGCGCTCATCGGCCGCGGTGGCATGGGTATCGTGTTCCGTGCGCGGGAGGTGGCGCTCGACCGCGAAGTGGCGCTCAAGGTGCTCGCGTTCGACCCGGTGCTGAACCCCGAGGCCTTCGTGCGTTTCGAGCGCGAAGCCCGGCTGGCGGCGCGCCTGGACCACCCGAACATCGTGCCCATCTTCGCCGTGGGTCAGGGCGACGCGGCCGCGTTCTACACCATGCGCTTCGTGCGCGGCGGCAGCCTGGAATCGCTCATCGCCGCCGAGGGGACGCTGTCGCTCGATCGCGCGGTCTCGCTGCTGCGCGAAGTGGCGTCGGCGCTCGACTACGCGCATGGGCAGGGCATCGTGCACCGCGACATCAAGCCGGCCAACATCCTGCTGTCCGAGAGTGGGCACGCGATGGTGGCGGACTTCGGCATCGCGCGCGCCTTCTCGGGCGACAGCGTGACGTCGACATCGGGGTCGCACACGGGCGTGGTGGGGTCGCCGGCGTACATGGCGCCGGAGCAGTGGCGCGGCGATCGCCCCGACGGGCGTGCCGACCAATACGCCCTCGGGGTGCTGGCGTTCGAAATGCTGAGCGGCCGCCGGCCATTCCGCGACGTGTCGATGCAGGAACTCCTGCGCCTGCATCTCGGCGAAGAGCCGCCGGCGCTCGAGAGCGTGCGCACGGGACTGCCGCCGCGCGTGGGCCGGGCGATCCAGCGTGCGATGGCCAAGGAACCGAGCGTGCGCTTTGCGTCGGCTTCGGCGTTCGTGGCGGCACTCGCCGGCGAGACCGCCGTGGGCGGGGCGGCGCACCGGCATGCGCCGCCAGTGTACGGCCTTCCTACGCGCCGGGATCGGTGGGTGCAGTGGGTGGGCAACGCCTCCGCGGCCGCGCTCGTTTTCACCGCCGCGGCCGTCGGCTGGCACTACTGGCGCGAGTCGGTGCGTGTCGCGGCAGTGCCCCCGGCCGTGTTGGCTCCCGTCGTCGACTCGCTGTCGGAACGGCTGGGCCGAGAGCTCGAGGAGACGCGCAAGATTGCACTCGACGCGCAGGCGCGCGCCGAGCGCGCCGAGCGCGCCGAGGCGCTGCAGCGCGAGGACGCCAAGGCGAAGCCCAAACCGGTGGCCCCCGTGGGCCACGTGTCTGTTTCGGTGCGCGGCGGGGCGCCGCGCCTGCTCATCGATGGCAGGGAAGCGGCGCAGTCGACGCCAGCCATCATCGACATCCCGCCGGGCCGGCATGTCGTGCAGGTGGACGACGTGGTGGGCCGTCGCTTCCTGCCCGCACAGTACGTCGTCGACATCACGGCGGGTGATACGACCCGGCTGGAGTTTGGGGATGCCCGGTCGGGCAACCGCACCGGACAGCAGCAACAGCCGGGGCAGTCGCAACAGCCTGGGCTGGCGCGGTCACCGCAGTTCGGGCAGCAGCGCTTTGCACGGCCGCAGGCGAGAGACAGCGTGGGCAGTGCGTCCGGTCCCGGTGGCGATGCGCGCGAGGCGCGCGTGGCGCGCGAGGCGCGCGTTCAGGCCACGGTGACGGACATGAGTGCCACGCCGTACCAACTGCCGGCGCGCGTGTGGAACCAGATGTCGGTGCAGGAGCAGGACATGCTGCGTGCCCGGTGGGAGCGGCTCTTGCCCGCGCAACGCGTGCGCGCCGTCAAGGACATCCAGCGGCACGACAGCGCGGGCGGCGGTTTCCCGCGCCGGCCACGCCCCGCTCCGCCTCAGCCCTGAGCCGCAGGCCTAGCCGACAAGTACGCGGAGTGCGCCGGGCACGACGCCAATATGCACCGTCGCGCTGGTCGCCTGCACGAGGTCGCCATCCAGTTGGATGGTTGGCGGCGCATCGAACGTGAGGGTCGCGGCCGCGGCGCGCATCGCCTCGACCTTGGGGTGCGACAGGTGGGCGCCGCGAAATGCCCGCGCAAAAAGCGGGAGGCGTGCGAGGCCGCGCACGTCGCCAATGCTGATGAAATCGAGCAGCCCATCGTCGACGCGGGCACTGGGCGCGATGAGAAACGCGCCGCCGAAGTTCTTGCCGTTCGAGATGATGAACATCATCCGCAGGCGGGGCGTTGCGTCGGCGAAGATATCCGCTGAGGCGACAAAGCCCCGGTAGCGCAGCAGCAATTTGAGCGCCGACGCAATGTAGATCACATTGCCGCGCAGCCGGCCCCTTGATCGCAGCGCATCGACGTTCACCTCGACGTCGAATCCGAACCCGGCCACGTTGAGGAACCACTGGTCGTCGATGCGGCCAAGGTCCACGCGCTGCTCGCGCGTGCCGTGCGCAATGAGCGCGGCCATCGCGGCGTGGTCGGTGGCCGGCATGGGCAGGTTCTTGGCGAAGTCGTTGCCGGTGCCGTTCGCCAGGAACGCCATGCGCGCCGGCGCGCCGAGGCGTGCGAGCGCCACGGCGCACTTGCCCCACGTGCCATCGCCGCCCGCGACGGCGATGGTGGTCGCCCCGTCGCGTACGGCCTCGCCAACCACGCGCGCCTCATCGCCTGGCGCCGACGTCGTGCGCACGTCGGTGATGCCGTGCGCGGCAAACAGCGCGGTGAGGCGCGGCAACATCCGCGCTCCCGCGCCGCGGCCCGAGGCCGGATTGACGATGACGGTTGTCTGCAGTCGTGCCCTACTTCGCCAGATTGCGCAACACGTACGGCAGGATGCCGCCGTGCCTGAAGTAGTTGAGCTCTTCGGGCGTGTCAATGCGGCTGCGCACCTGGAACGTCTTCGCACTGCCGTCCGCGCCCACGGCCTGTACCGTCAGCGCCGCGCGCGGCGACATGGTGTCGCTCATGCCGACGAGGGTGATGACCTCGAAGCCGGTGAGGCCCAGCGTCTGGCGTGTTTCGCCGTTGGTGAACTCGCACGGCAACACACCCATGCCCACCAGGTTGGACCGATGGATGCGCTCGAACGACTCGGCGATGACCGCGCGCACGCCAAGCAGCATGGTGCCCTTGGCCGCCCAGTCGCGCGACGACCCGGTGCCATACTCCTTGCCGGCGATGATCACCAGCGGCGTGCCCGCGGTGCGGTACGTCTCGCTCGCATCAAAGAACGACGTCGGCTCGGCGCCCGGTGCAGTGCGCGTCCACCACCCTTCCATGCCGGGGGTCAGTTCGTTCTTGAGGCGGATGTTGGCAAAGGTGCCGCGCATCATCACTTCGTGGTTGCCGCGCCGCGCGCCGTACGAGTTGAAGTCGGCCTTTGCCACGCCCAGCGACTTGAGCCAGACGCCCGCCGGCGACTTCTCGGCGATCGACCCCGCCGGTGAGATGTGATCGGTGGTGATGGAGTCGGCGAACATGCCGAGCACGCGCGCGCCACCGATCGGCTGCACACCCGGCGGCGTCATCGTCATGCCCTCGAAGTACGGCGGGTGCTTGACGTAGGTGGACTTGTCGTCCCACGCGTAGCGATCGCCCGTCGGTGCCTTGATGGCCTTCCAGTGTTCGTCGCCGCCAAAGGCGTCGGCGTACTGGTTGACGAAGTACTCGCGCTTGACGCTCGAGAGCACCACGTCCTCGACTTCCTTGGCCGACGGCCAGAGGTCGCGCAAGAAGACGGGCGTGCCGTCCGTCGCCGTCCCGATCGGCTCGGCGTCGAAATCGATGTCGACGCGTCCGGCCAGCGCATAGGCGACCACCAGCGGGGGCGACGCGAGGTAGTTGAAGCGCGTCTGCGGGTTCACACGCCCCTCGAAGTTGCGGTTGCCACTGAGCACCGCAGCCACCGTCAGCTTGCCGTCGTCGATGCCCTTGCTGATCGCCTCGGGCAGCGGCCCGGAGTTGCCGATGCACGTCGTGCAGCCGTAGCCGGCAATCTGGAAGCCGAGTGCATCGAGCGCGGGCTGTACGCCGGCCTTGTCGAAGTAGTCCTTGGCCACCTTGGAACCCGGGGCGAGCGACGTCTTGACCCACGGCTTGCTGGCGAGTCCGCGGGCGACGGCCTTCTGCGCCACGAGGCCGGCGGCGAGCATGACGCTCGGATTGGACGTATTGGTGCAGCTCGTGATGGCGGCAATCACCACCGCGCCATCGATGAGGTCGAACTCGCGGCCGCGATGCGCGAGGTGCTGCGGCACCGACACGGGCGCCGGCAGGTTCTTGGATGCGGCGGCCTGCGCCTGCTGCTCGAGGTGCGCGGCGAGCGCCGTGCCGTAGCTGGCCTTCATCTGCGTCAGTGGAATGCGGTCCTGCGGACGCTTGGGGCCCGCGAGTGACGGCACGACGGTGGAGAGATCGAGCGTCAGCGTGTCGGTGTACACCGGGTCCGGCGCCCCGACCTCGCGGAAGAGCCCCTGCGCCTTGCAGTACGCCTCGACCAGCTGCACGTGATGCTCGTCGCGGCCGGAGAGGCGCAGGTACTTGAGCGTCTCGACGTCGACGGGGAAGAAGCCCATGGTCGCGCCATATTCGGGCGCCATGTTGGCAATCGTCGCGCGATCGGCCAGCGACAGGCAGGCGAGGCCGTCGCCGAAGTACTCGACGAACTTGCCGACCACCTTCTTCTTGCGGAGCATCTCGGTGCACGTGAGCACGAGGTCCGTTGCCGTGGCGCCGGCAGGAAGCGTGCCGGTGAGCTTGAAGCCGATCACTTCGGGAATGAGCATCGACACGGGCTGGCCCAGCATGGCCGCCTCGGCTTCAATGCCGCCTACGCCCCAGCCCAGCACGCCGAGACCGTTGATCATCGTCGTGTGCGAGTCGGTGCCGACGAGCGAGTCGCAGTAGGCCTCGCCCGTCTCTGCGTTCACGAACACCACCTGCCCGAGGTATTCCAGGTTCACCTGATGGCAGATGCCCGTGCCCGGCGGGACGGCGCGGAAATTCTTCAGTGCCGTCTGGCCCCAGCGCAGGAACTGGTAGCGTTCAAAGTTGCGCTGGTACTCGAGGTCCACGTTGATGGTGAACGCATCGGCCGTGCCGTATTCGTCGATCTGCACCGAGTGGTCGATGACGAGGTCCACCGGCTGCAGCGGGTTGATCTTGCGGGCGTCGCCGCCCAGGTGTGCGAGCGCATCGCGCATCGCGGCAAGGTCGACCACGCATGGTACGCCGGTAAAGTCCTGCAGCAGCACGCGGCTGGTGCGGAACGCGATCTCCTGGTCCACTGGCGCCTTCACGTTCCAGGTGGCCAGCGCCTCGACGTCGCGCTTCTTGACGAACGCGCCGTCTTCGTTGCGCAGCAGGTTCTCGAGGAGCACCTTGAGCGAGAAGGGCAGCGTCGCGGCCGTGCTGCCGGCAAGGCCGGCGACGGCATCGAGCCGGTAGTAGGTGTAGGTCTTGCCGTCGACAGTGAGCGTCGCGCGGCTTCCGAAGCTGTTTGAGGATGCCATGGCCGTGGGGTCTGGTCGCCCGAGGTGGTTGGAATGGGCGGGGTGATGGCCGGAGCCACTGGGCACAGGTATCGGCACGGTGCCCAGGCTGCATCAATTATAGCGCGGGCATCAGCGGCGCGAGAGGCGGCGGCCGGCCGGCCGGCCGCCATGCGGGCGCCGCGCTACTCGCTGACGACGCGGTACTCCATGGTCGGGTGCCGCGTGCCGTCGTCGCCAATGGTCTCCACGGCGAGGGCCTGCACCGGGCACTCGGTGACGAATGCGCCATCGGCGCGCGACCACTCGAACGGGCCGCCCTGGACGACCGCCTTGCCCTCGTCGTCGAGCCGCATAATGGCAGGCGCGAGCGTGCTGCAGACGCCGCAGCCGGTACACACGGCGCGGTCCACCTTCACCTCGACCCGTCGGCGCGGATAGACGCCTCCGGACGAATACAGCGACGCGCCAACGCTGTCGAGTGCTTCGCAGGCCGCAACGTAGCCGGCCTCGATCAGCGTGCGCGTATGCACGAAGCTGAACCAGTTGTACTTCCAGACGGCGGGGCGCACGAGCAGCAGCGGCGGGCCGTTCCACGAAGCGAGCTGGAGCTGCTGCAGCGACTTCATCATCACCTGCGCCGACCGCATGTAGATGGCAGCAAAGCCCTTGTCTTTGATGCGGCGGGACGCCGTCAGGCTGGTGCTGCCGACGTCGACGGCAATCACGGCATCGACGTTGCGCGAGGCGATGAGCGCCGGGACGTTGTCCATCACGCCGCCGTCCACGCAGGTGCGTCCCTTGATGACGCGGGGCGGGAAGAACCCCGGCAGGGCACACGACGCGTAGACGGCGTCGGTGACGCGCACATCCTGCAGTCCGGGCAGTCCCCACGTCACCTGGGCGCCCCGCTCGAGGTCCACGGTGTTGACGAGCAGCGGAATGGCGAGATCGCGAAACGTCCCCTCGGGCGCGAGCGCGTCGACGATGTCCTGCAGCGGCTGCTCGAGATACAGCGCCGGCGACAGCATGCGCTTCATCACCATGCCCAGATGATTCACGCGGAAGAGATCGGGCTTGCGCAGGGCGAGCGCGTGCTCCTCCATGGCTGCGATCGTTGTGCCGCGCAGATACGAGGCCCCAATGAGCGCGCCGATGCTCGTGCCGGCAACGACCACCGGACGGATGCCGCGCTCTTCAAGCGCGCGCAGCACCCCGATGTGCGCAAGGCCCTTCAGTCCGCCGCCGCCGAGCGCGAGTGCGACGCGCGGCGGGACGCCGGTGCGGAACGGGGAGGTCACGCCGCCGTCTCGAGACGCGTCGCTGGTGGCTCGGGCCTTACTGGAAGAACTGGTACAGGCCCCAGAGTCCCACCACGGCGCCACCGACGCTGATGAGCGCGCCGGCGCTGCCGCCGATGATGGCACCAGTGAGCAGCGCGGCGCCGCCCACATACATCATGGCGCGATTCTGTCGGGTATCCTGGCGGAACGGTGCGGGCGCGCCGGCGGGTACGGGCGCGTTCACGGCACGATGCACACCGACCGCAGCATGCGATACCACGGGAGCGCCGGAAACCGATGGGGCATGGCCGCCCTGTGCCAAGGTCGGCGTGGCGAGGGTGGACGCGGCGAGCGCGGCGGCGAGTGCGGCGGCGAGAGCGAAGCGGACGAGGCGCACGAAAGGCTCCGGGGTGCAGGGTGCAGGGGTATCAGTCGTTCGGTACCTTTACCGACGATAGCCAATCGTCGTTCCCTCCGTCACCCCACCAGACCCCATGATGAGCGCTGCCGCACGGACCTCGACCCCCCTGGATGCAGAGCGCGGACTTACCCGCGCCATCGGCGTCTGGGGCCTCGCCGCCGCGATCTTCAACACCACCGTGGGCGGAGGAATCTTCCGGCTTCCCGGCGCGGTGACCGGGCTCATCGGCCCGTCCGCGCCGCTGGTGTACGTCATCTGCGCGGTCGCCATGGGGCTCATCGTGCTCACGTTCGCCGAGGCGGGGAGTCGCGTTTCGATGACGGGTGGGCCGTACGCCTATGTCGAGCTCGTCTTCGGCCCTTACGCGGGCTTCATGAGCGGCGTGCTGCTCTGGCTGCTCGGCACCACCGCCATGGCGTCCGTATCGAGCGCGTACGCGGGCTTCATCGGCACGCTGATTCCCGCGCTCGCAGCGCCGGTGCCGCGCGCCCTCGTGCTCGCGGCCACGTTCGCCTTTCTCGCCGGCGTCAACGTGCGCGGGGTCAAGCAGGGCACGCGGCTCATCTCCGTGGTGACGGTGGCGAAGCTGCTCCCGCTGCTCGTGCTCGTCGCCGTGGGCGCCGTGGCCATCGCCCCCGCCAACCTGGTGGTGGCGAGCATGCCGGCTGCGGCGTCGTTCTCGCGCACGGCCATCGTCCTCATCTTCGCCTTTACGGGCGTGGAGAGCGCGCTGGTGCCGTCGGGTGAAATGAAGGACCCGTCGCGCACGGTGCCCAGGGCACTGGCCATCGCGATGATCGGCGTCACGGTGCTGTACCTCGCCATTCAGCTCGTCGCACAAGGCGTGCTGGGCGCCGATGCGCTGGCCGCCGCCAAGGCGGCTCCACTGGCGGCGGTCGCTGAACGCCTGATGGGTTCGCCGGGGCGGCTGCTGCTCCTCGTCGGCGCTGCCATCTCAACGTTCGGCTACATGTCGGGCATGACGCTCGCCGTGCCGCGGGCGCTCTTCGCCTTTGCGCGCGACGGCTTCTTGCCCAAGCAGATGGCCGCCATTCATCCGGCATTCCACACGCCGTGGCTGGCCATCGTGCTGCAGTCGGTGGTGGTGTGCGCGCTCGCCGTCGTCAACGAGTTCGAGGCGCTGGCCGTGCTCGCCAACCTCTCGGCGCTGCTGCTCTACGCGATGTGCGCCGTGGCGGCGTGGGAGCTGCGCCGGCGCGGCGTGCAGAACGAGGGCACGACGCCCTTCAACCTGCCGCTCGGCCCGACCATCCACATCCTCACCTGCGTCGTCATCGGCTGGCTGCTGACGAGCATCACTGCCGCCGAGTGGCGCTCGGTGGCGTATGTGCTGGTGGCCGCCACGGGGCTCTTCTTCTTCCGCCGCAAGTAAGCCGCATGGACGCGCTGCTCGCCTTTCGCGCCGAGTTTCCCATCCTCGAACGCTGCTGCTACCTGGTGAGCAATTCACTGGGAGCGATGCCGCGCGGCGTGCCCGACCAGCTGGCGGCGTACGTGGATGCGTGGGCGGAGCGCGGCGTGCGCGCGTGGGCCGACGGGTGGTGGGACATGCCGCTGGCAGTGGGGAACGAAGTCGCTCCGCTGCTGGGGGCGGGTGCCGGGGAAGTTGCAATGGTTCCCACGGTCACGCTGTCGCAGGTCGCGGTGCTGTCGGCGCTCGACTATCCAGCGGCCCGCGACGCCGTGGTGATGACGGCACTCGACTTTCCGTCGGTGCGCTACGCCATCGATGCCATGGCGCCGCGTCTCGGTGCGCGCGTGGTGGTGGTGCCGAGCGACGATGGTCTTACCATCGACATCGACCGGCTGTGCGCTGCCATCGATGAACGCACACGTCTGGTGGCCATTTCGCACGTGCTGTTCCGCTCGGCGTCCATCCAGGACGTGCGACGCATCTGTGCGCACGCGCATGCCGTGGGCGCGCTGGTCTCGCTCGATGGCTATCACGCCGTCGGCGTCATTCCCGTGGACGTGCGGGACATCGGCTGCGACTTCTACGCCGGCGGCGTGCTCAAGTGGTTGTGCGGCGGGCCGGGCGGGAGTTTTGTGTGGGCGTCGCCGGCGATGAATGAACGCGTGGCGCCCGCACTCACCGGGTGGCAGGCGCACGCGCACCCGTTTGCCTTTGCCGATGGCATGGACCACGCCGCCGGCGCCCGGCGCTGGCTGGGTGGCACGCCGGTGGTGCCGGCGCTCTACGCCAACATCGAGGGCCCACGGGTGCTGCGGCGCGCCGGCATGGACGCGGTGCGCGAGAAGTCGGTGCGCCAGACCACGCAGCTCATTGCCCTTGCGGACGCGCGCGGCTACCGCGTGTCGGCGCCACGGGACGAGACGTGGCGCGGCGGCACGGTGGCGTTTGACGTGCCGCATGCAGCCGAGGTCGCGCGGGCATTGCTCGCGCGCGAAGTCGTGATCGATTACCGGCCCGGGGCGGGCATTCGCGTGGCGCCCCACTTCTATACCAGTGACGCCGAGGTGGAGCGCGTGGTCGGCGAGATCGACGCGATCCTGCGTGACGAGGCGTGGCGCGCGTTCGAGGGAGTGCGGACCACCGTCACGTAGGGTGCGTGCGGCGGGTGTTGCGTCCACTCCCGGGCGCCGGTAGCTTCGCCTCATGCCAACTCCCCCACAGAAGCTCCGCAAGCAGTACGTGAACTCCGAGTATCCCAAGCTCGCGCTGAAGTTTGAGGACGGACACGAGATCCGGATCGTGAAGGGCACGGGCAAGACCTTTGATTGCTGGGCCGGCGAGACCATCAAGCTGCTGGCGATCATCGATCCCGAAGAACGCGAGCGGACGCTGGTCGGGACCAAGAAGGCCGACGAGTTCGACGACGCCTGAGTCGGCACGACAGCGAGGGGCCGGCACAGTTGCCGGCCCCTCGAACGTTTCGGTGCTTCGCGGTCGTCGTCTGCGTCCTACAGGAACTCCAGCAGGCTCCGCACCGCGCCCACCAGCGCCGAGGTGGTGAATGGTTTCTGCAGGTACGCTTCGCTGGCCCCGAGCGCGCCGGCCGAGCGGAACGAGTCGGCGCTGTAGCCTGACATGTAGAGCACCTTGAGTCCCGGGCGCAGCGCCCGCAGCCGGCTCGCCAGTTCGCGCCCCGAGACGTCGGGCATCACGACGTCCGTGACGAGCAGCGCAATGTGTCCGTGATGCACTTCATTCACGACGAGCGCCTCGGCGCCTCCTGCGGCATCGAGCACCTCGAAGTCCGCCTGGAGCAGGCCGCGGCGAATCGTCGCGCGCAGCGTCCCGTCATCCTCCACCAGCAGAATGGTGGGCTTGTCGGTTGGGGTCACGTCACCCAGCACGGCGTGCTGCTCTCCACTCACGCGGCGCGCCGGTTCGGTGGCCACGCGCGGCAGGTAGACCCGCACGGTCGTACCGACGCCGGCCACACTGGCAATCGCCATGCCGCCGCCCACCTGCCGCGCGATGGCATATGCCGTGGCGAGGCCCAAGCCCTGGTGCCGACCGTCCTCGTGCGTGGTGAAGAACGGCTCGATGGCGCGCGACGCGGTCTCCGCGCTCATCCCTTCGCCGGTGTCCGAGATGGCGAGCAGCACGTATTCGCCGGGCCGGATGCGCGCGTCGCCCACCGCCGTGTCGCGGTCGAGCTCCACCGGCATCGATTCGATGGTCAGCGTTCCCCCGTGCCCCATCGCGTCGCACGCATTCTGCGCGAGGTGGTCGACCAGGTGGCGCAGCTGGTCAGGGTCCACCGCCACGAACAAGTCTTCGCCTTGAATGGCGCTTTCCACGCCGATCGACGGGTCGACGCGATCGCGGATCTCGGGAATCTGCCCCTGCAGCGCCGCCCCCACCTCGACCCGCTGCACCTTGTGCTGCGGGCGCCGTCCGAGTCCCAGGAGCTGGTGTGTCAGGGTGCGCGCCTTCACCGTCGCGCCGACGATTGCCTCCACGTCGGTGCGCGTCTGCGAACCTTCGGGCGCCTCATCGAGCAGGAACTCGGCCGAGCTGAGGATCGTCGCGAGCAGATTGTTGAAGTCGTGCGCGATGCCGCCAGCCAGGCGCCACGCCGTGTCGAGCGTCTGCGACTGCTGGACCTGCCGGTCGAGCGCCCGCTGCTGGCTCGTGTCGGCCACCAACTTGATGGCTCCCGTGATGCGTCCGTCCACGCCGCGAATGGGCGCGACCGAAACGTTCACGTCAATCAGCCGGCCGTCACGCCGCGCGCGGCGCGTCGGATACGCGTCAAATCGCTTGCCCGCGTTGATCGCGTTCCAGAGGAGGTCGCGCTCTTCAGGCAGTCCCTCGGGGAGGATCGGCAGGGCCAGGCCCAGCACCTCCTCGGCCTTCCAGTCGAACATGCGCTCGGCAGCCGTGTTCCAGCTGCGCACCATCAGGGCGGTGTCGACGGTGATGATGGCGAGCGGCGAGGCCGCCACCAACGCGCGCATCCACGCGTCCTGCTCGCTGATCAGGCGCTCCATTCGCTTGCGCCAGCGCAGGTCGCGTGCGTGGAGAATCACGCGTGGCGGCGCGGTGGTGCGGTCGATGGTGCCCTGTACCTCAACGGGCACCCAATCGCCACCAGTGGCGAGCAGCCGCACGTCGAGGTACCAGCCAAGCGCCACGCCGGTCAGTGCGTCATTGAGCGCGCGACGCGCGGCGTCGTGATCCTCGGGGTGGATGAACTCGAACGCGGAGTGGCCGAGCTGGTGCGGGGGATCGAACCCCAGCATCCGCTGCAGCGACGGGGAGACGTACGCGACGCGTCCCTCGGGGTCGAGGACCACGATGAGGTCCTGTGAAGCCTCGACGAGTGTCCGGAAGAACTGGTCGTCGTGGCCCGGCGGCGCGGTGTCCGGAGGCGGCTGCATGCAGCGTAGAAGATAGCCTCGGCAACTAGCCCGCGCACGATTGGCGCGAAGCGGCAATTGTCAGCAATTGCGTCGCGTGGTATGCTTGCGGTGTGCACGCCCTCACGCGCGCCGTCCGTTGGTCCCCTGCCGTCGCGGCCCTTCGCCGCGACCGCGCCATTGTGGCCCTCGAAAGTTCCGTGCTGGCTCAGGGGCTGCCGGCGCCGGTCAACCGCGACGCCGAGCGACGGATGCGCGCGGCGGTCGAAGGTCATGGGGCAACGCCTGCAGTGCTCGCCGTGGTGCGTGGCGTGCCCACCGTGGGGCTCGAGGGCGACGATCTCGAGCGTTTCCTCGGTCGTGATGGCGTGACCAAGGTGTCGGCGCGCGACCTCGGCTGGGCCGCGGCGCGAGGACTCGATGGCGCCACCACGGTGGCCGCGTCGCTGGCGCTCTGCACGGCCGCTGGCCTCGACGTCTTTGCGACGGGCGGAATTGGCGGCGTACACCGCGAGCCCGCGTTTGATGAATCGGCGGACCTGCTCGAGCTTGCGCGGTCGCCCGTGATCACCGTGTGCGCCGGTGCCAAGTCGATTCTCGACCTTCCGGCCACGCTGGAGCGGCTCGAGAGCTACGGCGTGGCGGTCATCGGGTTTGGAACGGACGAGTTTCCGGGCTTCTTCACGCGCCACACGGGACTGCGACTGAGCGCCGCCACCGATGATCCCGCCGACGTGGTGCGTGCCTTTCACGTGCACCGCGCACTGGGCCGGCCTGGCGCCCTGCTTGTGGTGCAGCCGCCGCCGGCGGACGCGGCGCTCGACGCATCGCTGGTGGAAGCGGCCGTGCAACAGGCGCTCGCTGCCGCGCGGACCGCCGGGGTCACGGGCGCCGCAGTCACGCCATTCCTGCTCGCCGCCGTGGAGCGTGAAACCGCTGGGGCGTCGCTGCACGCCAACCTGGCGCTCCTCGAGGCCAATGCCGCGCTGGCCGCGCGCATTGCCGTTGCGTGCCGGGGCGACGCATGACCCCGCAGCACGATGGGCGCCGGGACGCCGCGGCCCCCCGTTGTTTCCAGAGTGCACGCTCAATTAGCTTGCGGCTTACCCTCACACGTCGCGGGAGGTCAGTCGAACGATGGCATCTTCGTTCCTGAGTTCCGAAGAGTACGACGAACGGGCCCACCAGCTCTACAATGAGGGCAACTACGACGGCGCGCTCGCGACGCTGCGCGAGGGCCTGGCGCTTTACCCCAACGCTGTCGAGCTCCACATTGGCATCGGGTATGCGCGCCTCGCGCGCGACGAGTTCGCGTGGGCGCGCCGCAGCTTCGAAGAAGCGCTGGTGCTCGATCCCGAGCACGAGGACGGCCTGGCCGGCCTGGGCGAGACGCTCCTGCGGTTCGGCCAGGTGGACGCCGCCAAGCGGATGTTCGCGCATGTGCGCGCCCTCGGCTACGACGACGACATCGAGCTGATGCACCAGATTGGCCGCGCCCTCTTTCGCGAGGACGAGTTCGAGGAGGCCATCGAGTTCTTCGAGGTCGCCATCCGCCAGGCACCCGACAATGCCGAGTCGGTGGCCCTCGTCGGGTACGCCCAGCATCGGCTGGGGCGCGACGATGAGGCGGTGGAGGCGCTGCGCCGCGCGCTGAAGATCGATGCGGGCTTCGTGGAGGCGCGCATCTACCTGGGCAACCTGCTGTATGATCGCGGCGAATTTGAGGCCGCGCTCTACCAGCTGGACCAGTCGCAGCCCGAGGATCACTGGGACGACCTCGGCATCTGGCGCCTCATTGAATTGCGCAAGTCGCACCTCCACGTGGCAGAGGGCGATCCGTCATTCGAGCCATGGGAGGCGCGGCTGGCCGAGCTCGCCCCGTCGGTCGATGCCACCGAGGACCTGCTGACGGAACTCGAGACGCGGTTCAACGAGCAGGATGAACGCGAGGCGCGCGACCAACTGGAGCTATTCGGCACGCTGCTGGAGCAGCTCACGGGCGAACAGGCGGCCGCCGTCGTGCACCAGGTGGTCGCGAACGATGGGCGCCAGCATGACGGCACGTGGGATGGCATCGTGGAGCAGCTGCGTGCCGCGAGTGCGACCGCGTCGGGGATGACGATCGGGGAGTTCATGCGCTCCGAGGCGCGCCGCGGCTTCGTGCTCACCGGCGTCGTCATCGCGGCCGACGACGCCGAGCGCTTCGTGCGCGGCTGCGCCGACGCGGGTCTTCTGCGCATCGTCCACTGACCCCGCCGACCCCGTTCGACGCGGTACTCTCGCCGGCGCGCGTGCGGCGCCACCGGCTGGCCAACGGCCTCACGGTGCTCGTGGCGCCCGACGACCGCGTCCCGGTGGTAGCCATCGTCACCTGGGTGACCGCGGGCTACTTCGACGAGCCGGACGACCAGGTGGGCGTGTCGCACGTGCTCGAGCACATGTATTTCAAGGGGACGCCGACGCGCGGCGTGGGTGACATCGCGCGGCAGACCAAGGAACAGGGCGGCTATCTCAACGCGGGCACCATCTACGACCACACCAGCTATTACACGGTGCTTCCCGCATCGGGCTTCGCGGCGGGACTCGCCATTCAGGCCGACGCCTATGCCAACTCGTGCATTGACGCCGGCGAATTGGCGCGCGAAATCGAGGTGATCGTCGAGGAGGCCAAGCGCAAGGCCGACAGCCCGCACGCCGTGGCCACCGAGACGCTGTTCGAGTTGCTGCACGACCGGCATCGCATGCGCCGCTGGCGCATTGGACGCGAGCCGGGCCTGCGCGCGCTCACGCGCGACCATGTGCACGGCTTCTACCGGGCGTACTACCGGCCGGCCAATACCGTGCTGGCCATTGCCGGCGACGTCGATGCGGACGATGCAATTGCGCGCGCCGAGCAGCTCTACGGTGGCTTTCCCGACGCGCCGGTCACGCGCGACCGCGGGCCGCAGGAACTGCCGCGCCGCGACTTCCGCGTGCGCGAATGGGCCGGCGACATCGCGCAGGCCGAGGTGGCCATCGGCTGGCGCACGCCGCCGCTCACGAGCCCTGATGCGCCGCGGCTCGACGTCGTCGCCAGTGTCCTCTCCACGGGGCGCTCATCGCGACTCTTTCGCGCCGTGCGCGACCGGCAGCTCGCGTCGGGCATCTCGGCGTACCAATACACGCCCGTCGACCCCGGCGTCTTCGTCGTCCACGCGACCGCACGGCCGGATCGCGCGCTCGACGCGGCCGCCGCCGCGTGGGACCAGCTCGCCCACGTGCGCGCCGGCGATGTCACCGAGGCGGAACTCGCCCGCGTGCGCAGCGTGCACGAGGCGCAGTGGCTGCGTCGACTCGAGACCATGGAAGGCCGCGCCAACCATCTGGCATCGTGGGAGTCGCTTGGCGGCTGGCAAATGGCGGGCGCGTATTTCGACGCGATGCAGCGCGCGACAGCGGACGACGTGGCCGACGCCGCGCGCCGGCTGCTCGATCCCGATGCGGCGGCCATCGTCATCTATCGCCCCAGGGAATCGGCGCCCATCAGCGCGGGCGCCGATGCGTTGCGCGCGTCGCTCGATGCGTCGACGCCCGCGCCGCTCGCGGCAAGCGCCGCCGTGCCCACGGCGACGATCATGCCGGTGCGGGCCGTGGCGGAGGCCGAGGTGGCCGGCGTGCACGTCTATCGCACGGCGGCCGGCGTGCCCATCCTCGTCAAGCGGACGCCGCGCACGCCGATTGCGAGCGTCGGCGTCTTCGTGCGTGCGGGATCGGACACGGAGCCCGATGCGCAGCGGGGCATCGCCACGCTGGCAGCGCGCATGTCGCTCAAGGGCACGCGCCTGCGCGACGCCACGCGCATCGCCGAAGAGGGAGAGCGGCTGGGGGCGACACTGGCCGCCGGCGCCGGCGCCGAGACGATGCATTGGACGCTGTCGGTGCCGGTGACCCGGCTCGAAGGCGCGCTCGCCCTGCTCGCCGATGTCGTGCAACACCCGATGATGCCCGACGACGCGGTCGCCAGCGAGCGCAGCGTGGCGCTCGCGCAGCTTTCGCAGTTGCGCGACGACATGTACCGGTACCCGATGCACCTCGCCGCGCGCGCCGCCTGGGGCGCGCATCCGTACGCGCGCACATCGCTCGGCACCGAGGACACGCTGGCCGCGCTGCAAGGCGCTGACCTGCGACGCTGGCATCACGTCGCGGTCTGCACGGGCGAACAGGCCATCGTGATTGTCGGCGACCAGGATCCCGATGTGCTCGCCGCCATGGTGGTCGGCGCGTTCGACGCCCTGACCCCCGCACTGCACCAGCCCATCGCACCGCCTCGATGGGAGGCGCCGGGCACCGTGCTCGCCGAGCAGCGCGACAAGGCGCAGACCGCGATGGTGCTTGCGTACCCGGGCCCGGCACGCGACGACCCGCGCCGCTACGCCGCCGCGCTGCTCGGCGGCGTCGCCAGCGGACTCGGCGGTCGATTCTTCGAGGCGCTGCGCGATCGGCAGTCACTGGCGTACACCGTGCTTGCGACGCCGGTGGTGCGGCCGCTTGCGGGGTTGTTCGTGGCCTACATCGCGACGTCACCCGAAAAGGAGGAGGCGGCGCGGCGCGGCCTCCTCGAGGAAATCGACAAGCTGCGTGCGGCACCAGTGACCGACGAGGAACTGCACCGGGCGCGCACCTACGCGCTTGGCACGCATGCCATCCGGCAGGAGAGCGGCAGCGCCGTGATGGGCGACATCGCCGACGCCTGGCTCTTTGGCTGGCTGCACGAGCTCGCCGAGTTCGAGGCGCGCTTGCGCGCCGTCACGGTGGCCGACCTGCAGGGCGTCGCACGCGAATTTCTCGATCCCGCGCGGCACGTCGAAGGGGCCGTGCGCGGCGTCGTGGGGCGCGCCGTCTAGTCGCGGCGCCGCGCGGGAGCTGGACGGGCGCGCCGCATCAGCGATCCCCCGACCGGCGCGCGCTCGGCAGGAACCCCAGCGCGCGGTTGAGCCAGCGCGCGAACGGCAGCATTGCCGCGTAGTCCTTCATCACGAGCGCCGCGACCTTGGGCGACAGCACGTCAGTGTCGGACAGCGCGCGTGACACGGTGAACGAGTTGAAGCGCAGCCAACGTTCCGCCGGATGGCCGGCGGCGTACCCGCGCGGCAGGCGCTTGAGCAACACGCCGGGGTCGTCCTCGTTGAGTCCGCCGAATCGCCTGACGAACGGCCTGGCCAGCACCACCGCCTCCCATGCGGCGGGATCGTCGGCGATGGCGTCGCGCACGCGTTGCAGCTTGGGGCGCGGCGGCATCCAGAGGCCGGCCGCCACCAGGCACGCCCCGGGCTCGAGGTGAAAGTAGAAACCCGCGCCGCCGTCGACGGTCTGCCCCACGCCGCGCCCTGGCGCGCGATGGAAGATCCAGAATGCCGCGTGCGTCTTGTACGGCGACTTGTCCCTCGAAAACCGGATGTCGCGATGGATGCGGAACAGCGACGCATTGGGATCGCCCACGAACTCCGGGGCCACCGTGGCACATCGCACATCGAGCTCCTCGATGAACGCCTGCAGCGGCGCCTTGACCTCGCGTTCGTACGTCGTCCGATTCGCCTCGAACCACTCGCGGCGGTTGTTCTTCCTGAGCGCACGCAGGAAGGTGAGCGCTGCGGGCCGGAATCCGGCAAAGGGAGCGAGCGTCATGGCGGGGAGGGCGGGAGGGAATCGGGGGATCGGCGCAGCGAGTCGGCGGTCGGCGGGTCGGCGGTCGGCGCCGGCAGGTCGCGCAGTGCACGCAGCGCGGCACTGACTTCAGTGAGCGCGCGGCGCGACCTGCCCGTCGCGGTGCGCAGTCCCGTCGCTGTCATCTCGTCGGACGCATCGCCGGCAATGATGCCGCGCACCCAGGCGCGCGAGGCGGCCCATGCCATGGCGTGCCGCACGAGATGCTGCTGTGCCACCTCGCCGGCCACGGCCGGCGCGGTGGGGACGCCGAGCAGCCACACCGCGGGTGTGCCCTGGTTGGCCGACGCCCAGCGATCCATCGCAGCGAGCGCGGCGAGATAACGCGCGGGCTGCCTGTCGGGTGCGCGCACGACGAGCGCCACGGCGTCGACTGGGGTATCGCCCTGCAGCGCCCAGTGCACCAGCGCGCTGTCGACTCGCGTGGACGCATCGGTACCCAAGGCCACGGTGACGTTGCGGTCGAGGCGGCGCGCGGCCGCCGCGGCGCGCGTGTAGTACGACTGCCACCAGGCGATGTCGGCGTCGTCCGGCACGCGCTCGGCGGGCACCAGCACCTCGGGTCGCAGGTGCCGTACGATGCGCTCGATGACAGCGAGGCGCGTGCGCATGGCGGCATCATCCATGCGTCCGTCTTGCGCACGCTCCGCGAGATCAAGCGTGACGACGAGGGACATCGAATCGCGGCGCGGCTCGATGCTGCGCGCCACCGAGTCGAGCGCCGCCGCCGTGGCTCCCTCAACGGAAAACTCGATGTGCACCGCGGTGACGCCCAGCGAGTCTGCCACCGCCATGTCATGCCGCGCCGTGCCTGCCGACGGGGCGCTCGTGAGGACGCCGAACAGCCGCAGGCCGATGGCCAGATCGCTGCGTGCCGGCACAAATGCAGCGTCGAGCGTGCGCGCCGTCTCAATGGCGCCGTACGCCGCGGGGCTCGTCACCGCCGTCACGGCAACTCCGGTCGCGCATCCCGTCGCGAGCAGGGCACGAAGTCCGCGCCCCAGCCTCGTGCGCGGCAACGCGCCCGGCGCCAGCGCGGGGACGATCGCCGCCGCGCCCCACAGGAATGCGCCGCCGCCGAGCGTTGCCGCGGCAAGCGTCGAAACGGCCATGCCGGGGGTGAGCGCCCACGCAGGGAGTTCTGCGCCAAGTCCCTCGATCCAGCGCGTGGCGATCATCCAGGCCACCAGGACATCGAGGCAAGCGATGGGCAGCACGATGACCACGCTGGCCCGCCTGCCCACGAGGACCCACAGCGCCTGCACCGCCACGCCGACTGCGACCACCGGTGCCAACCACGCAAGCGGGCCGAGCAGCCGCGCGCCCGGTGCCATGGGAGAGAGCAGGCCGATGACCATCGCCGGGAGCAGCAGGAACGCGCACAGGCCCGACAGTGTGCGAAACGCGGTGCGCCCCCCCGGGAGCGCCGCCAGTCGCGCGCCGTGCGCGAGGTTCCAGCCGACGACGCACGCGGTGATCGTGGCGAGCGCCGCGGGAACGCTCCAGGCGGGGACGGCCACGGTGGCGAACGCGGGCGTCAGCCGCGGTCGCTGTGCGTGGCGCGTGCGGCGCGCACGTTCAGCCGCCGCGTCACGACGTCTATCGCCGTGCGCGCATCCTTCTGGGCGCTCACGAGCAGGTCGAGCACCAGCACGCCATCGTCGGGCATTGAGTGCAATGCCACGTGGCCAAGGTCGAGCAGGAGCATGATCACCAGGCCACCGCGCGGCAGCAGGCGAATGACGGGCGGCTCGACGGCCGTGAGGCCCGCCGCTCCGGCGGCCGCAATCAGCAGCCCCGACAGCGACGCCTGGTCCCGCAACAACGACGCCGCGATGCCGCGAAAATCGGCGGCATCGTGCGTCATCAGCGACGGCACCTGGTTGCGCAAGGTCACGGCGTTGGTGGCGGCGGTGGTGCCGGGGCGCCTGCGCCTGCTGCGCGCGGCGGCCCGCTCGTCGACGCGACCGTGGTGAGCGAACGATGCCCGTCGCCGCTGACGGCCCGCACCGCCGCCCACCCGTCATCGAGCTGTTCGTCCAGCAGGTAGCTCGCTGCCGTCCCCGCGTCGTACACCGCCGTCCACGTCGGCGACGCGGTGGAGCGCCAGAGCACTTCGTAGCGCGCAGCCCCCGGCGCCGTCTTCCACGTGATGTTCCACTTCTGCCCGCCCGACGCCCGGTCGCGGCGCGCGAAGACGCTGTCCACTGGCGCAGGCGCCGAGGCCAGTGAGACAACCGTGGCGACATTCAGCCGTGCGATGGCGGCGACGTAGCCGAAGTTCACGCCGGTGAGGTCGTCGGTGGCCAGGTGTTGCCGCTTGGTGTCCTCCAGCCTCTCGGTGTAGCGCAGCGCCGGGTCGCCAAGGCGGTGGAACGGCGCATGATCGCCGCCGCGCCCCACGCGGTCCAGACGGAACGTCGGGCGCACCTCGAGCCCCGGCGTGTACACCGCACCAACACCCCACACGTACCGCGCCAGCTCGCCACTGCGCGACGGCACCGAATCGACGGCATAAATGCGCACGCTCGTCGAGTCGACGCGGCCGTCATCGGCCACCACGTTGCCGATGATGTCGTCGGTGAAGGCGGCCACCACCGTCTTCTTTTCGTCGTGCAGCCGCCTGGCGAGCGCGGTGGCACCCAGCAGGCCCTGCTCCTCGGCGGCGACGATGGCAAACACCACCGTTGCGTCGAGCCCCTTCGGGTACCGCTTCGAGACGACGCGCGCCAGTTCCACCACGGCGGATGCTCCTGAGCCGTCATCGTCGGCACCCGGCGCATCGCTCACGGCGTCGGCCGGGTCGGTGCTGCAGGTGCACGTGTCGTAGTGCCCGCTGACGACGATCACGCGGGTCGTGTCGCGCCCTGGCAGCCAGGCCAGCACGTTGACGACACGCGCTGTCGGACGGTCGCGAAAGCGCGTGAGCTGCGTGTCGCGGCCATCGTACTCCACGCGCAGGCAGCCGCCGCAGTCGCGGCTGTAGGCGCGCAGTTCGTTGTAGAGAAAGCGGCGCGCGGCGCCGATGCCGCGCGTCTCCGACAGCGTGTCGCTCATCGTGTGCCGCGTGCCGAACGAGACGAGCGTCGAGTCGGTCGCCCGGATGCGCGGCGCCGACACATCTGCAGCCGCGGCGGCAATGTGCGCATCGCGCGCGAGTCCAATGGTGACGTCAGGGCGCACCGGCGCCGGCGTCTTGGGCACACTCTTGGGTGCAGCCTTGGGCGCAGCCTTGGGTGCAGCCTGGGGTGCAGCCTTGGGCGACTGGGCGGCGGCCGTGGCCGCGACGGCGGCAACCAGCAGGGCGGGGAGCAGGCGAAGGAGGCGCATGGGAGTCTTCACGGAGTATCACGGAATGAAATGGAGTACAACAGACTACCACAGAGTACGACGAAAGGGCGGGCCGCGCTGGCCCGCCCTCTGAGGGTGCTCGTCGGCTGAATGCCGCCTGCCCCTAGAACATCGACATGGCGAGGAAGCTGCGCAGGCTGTCGTTGGTCGAGCGCAGACGCGCCGAGAGCAGCCGGGTGCACGACCAGAGCACCTTGTACGCGAGCTCGCGGTTGAAGTCGAGCAGCAGTTCGAAGTCGCTGCGCGAAATGGTGAGCAGCTTGCAGCCGCCGTTCGAGATGGCGTCGGTGGAGCGCTCGCTGCGGTCGAACACGGCCATCTCGCCGAACAGCGATCCCTTCTTGAGGATGGCAAGCGCTTCCTCGCCACTCCCTGGGATCATCCGGCTGATGCGCACCTCCCCTTCGACCACCAGGTACAGCCGGTTGCCCGGCTCGCCCTCCTTGAACACGTATTCGCCCGACACCAACTCCTGCATCCGGCAGACTTCGGAGACGCGCGCCAGCTCGCCGTCCTCGAGATCCTGGAAGATGGCGACGCCCTTCAACAGTTCGGTGATATCTGCCATCGCGCCCTCTTCGGGGTGAAACGGAGGTCAATGGCGAAGCTACCGGTCGCCCCCGGCGCTGGCAAGCATTCGCCGCGACGCCTATGTTGCCCCGCATGGAGCGCGACAGCCTGGCGACGCTACCGAACGCCATCTCGATGTCCCGCCTGTTCCTGGCGGTGCTCTTTCCGGTCGTTCAGCAGCACGACCTGCGGTTGCTCATCCTCGCTGCCGCCGGCCTCACCGACTTCCTCGACGGGTGGCTCGCCCGGCGCCGCCACCAGTTCAGCCGCATGGGCGCGCTCATCGACCCCGTGGCCGACCGCATCTTCGTGCTGGTGGCCGTCTGCACGCTGCTCCTCGAAGGAGAGCTGAGCACCGGACAGTATTTCGTCTTCCTCCTTCGCGACTTTGCCACGGCCGCTGCGTTCGTCGTCGCCAAGGCCACGGCTTCGCTGCGCGCGGCCACCTTCAAGGCGCGATTCTCGGGCAAGCTGGCCACGGTGCTGCAACTCTGCGCCCTGCCCGCCATCGTCATCGACGCGCGGGCCACGCCCTGGGCGGTGGCGGTCGTCGGCGTGGCGTCGCTGGTGTCGGTGGTTGACTACACCGTGGCGCTCTGGCGCATGCGTGCGCGGACGTAGCGGCCTCGCCAGCGTGGCGACGCGCGTGGCGAAGCGCGTGGCGACGCGCGTGGCGACGCTCGTGGCGCTGGCCGTCGCAGTCCCGCTTGCGGCACAGGACTTCGCCTTCACGCCGCGCGTGCAGCCAGAGCTTCGCGCCGAGCTCGCGGCGGCGCACTACCCCTCGGCGCTGGTGATGGCGGGCGCCAACGTTCCGCTCGGCTACTATGTGCGCGCAGGCATAGGCGTCGGGGCGGGCCTGGCCGATGTGCACGGCGACCGCGTGCTGGCCACGCGTGCCGATGTGGAGTTCCGATTCCTGCTCGACCCCTTTGCCCAGGCGCGATGGGGGCCCTACGCCGGCGGCGGGCTCACCGTGCGGCGCGAAGGCACTGACTCACCGCGCGCCGGACTGCTCGTCGTCCTCGGCGTCGAGGGCCGCCGGCTCCGCCGGCTCCGCCGGTGGACACCGGCGGTTGAAGTCGCCCTCGGCGAAGGCGCGCGACTCGCGTTTGTGCTCCGCAAAGCGCGCACGAACGGCCGGTAACTTCCTCCGTCTACGGCCTCACCAGCCACGCAAAACGCCCCGCCGCAATTCGCGACGGGGCGTTGGCCTTCGTGGTGCGTCCGGCGTGACCTCTATGCGGTGACGACGATGTTCTCGTTCGCCTGCGCCGAAGCGGCAGACCGGGGCGGCTGGGCGAAACGCTCACCAAGGGTACGAAGCTCGGCCATCTCCACCGCCGACAGCTCGTGATACCGCCCGGTCAGGTACTGCATCGTCTCGTCGAACCACTCCCGCTGGTGCTCGGGGTCACACCCAACCACATCGCAACCCATGATGTGCTGGAACAGTTCGTCGCGTGCCTGATCCTTGAGCGACGATTCGTTTCCAGGCTTGCGGTTTCTGTTTCGCGCCTTGATCATCTCGTCCGAAAAAATAGTGAGAACTGCGTTCAGGAAAGCTAAACGGGACAGGCCTCGATTCAAAGCCTGTACGCGTGCTTTCCCGCCGCCGTTCAGCCGTCGCGCGGGGGGAGCGTCCGCGCGCCCGAGCTATGAAGGGGCGGTGCCCACTCGGCGAGCAGCGCCGCGAGCGCCTCGGGAGCCTCCTCGGGCACCAGCCGCCCGGTCCCCGGCACCGCACGCAACTCGGCGCCCGGGATGGCGGTCGCCAGCCGCGTGGCGTCGGCACTGGTGCACCACGCGTCCTGCTCGCCCCGCACCACCAGGGTGCGCGCCGCGATGCGCCCAAGATCCAGCTCCTCCACATCATCGTCGGTGACAGCGTTCGCCAACAGTTGCAGGTGCTGGACGCCATCGGCCCCGACGAACGGCGCGGCGTAGCGCGCCACCAGTTTGGCCGGCATCGCCGCGGCCGTTGCCACGCTGCGCGTGAGGAGGGGGCCCAGCCAGGCGGCCGTGCCGAGCATGCCGCGCGAGGCCTCGAGCAGGTGGGTTGCCGTCAGGCGGCCCAGTTCGGCCAAGTCAGCGCCGCGTCCGCGCCCCGGCGGCGGCGGGCCGATGAGCACGGCGCCATGCACGCGCGCCGGCCGAGTGGCGGCCAGCCGCAGGGCAACCGAAGCCCCCAGATCGACTCCAACGATCGTGGCCCGCCCAATGCGCAGCGAAGTCATGGCCTGTTCCACGCACAACGCCTGCGCCGCGATGCCGAAATCTCCCTCGCGGGGCCGGTCCGACTCGCCGTGCCCCAACAGGTCGATGGCCCACGCCGTCACCTGCCCCAGCGGCAGCGCCGGTGCCACGTGCCGCCACAGGAACGTCGACGTCCCGAAGCCGTGCAGCAGCACCAGCGGATGGTCGCCAAAACCGAAGCGCTCTGCGTGCAGCTCACCCGGACCGACAGGGATGCGGATGTGGTCGAAGCGGGGCAGTGGGTAGACGGTAGACGGTGGACGGTAGGGGGTCGGGGCAACGATCAAACCTATGCCGAGCGGGGTAGAATCGCATCGACCGCAGGCGATGCGTCATCCACCGTCTGCCGTCGACCGTCTACAGTCTGCGGTCTCCTTGAGCAAACGCACCATCCGCCTGTAGCTTTCTCCCACCTCTCAACCGAACGGTCTCTCCGTGGCCACCGCCAATAAGAACGCATCCAGGAAGCAGTTCACGTTTCTCCTTGTGGCCATCGGCATCGTCGGCGCAGCCGCGCTGGGGTATGTCGCCACTCGGCCCAAGGGCGGCGGCGAGGCCATCGATCCCAACATGCCGCTCGGCACCGCGCAGGGATTCGTCATGGGCTCGCCCGATGCCCCCGTGAAGATTGTCGAATTCGCCGACTTCGAGTGCCCGGCGTGCGGCCAGTTTGCCACGCTCACCGAGCCCGATGTGCGGGCGCGTCTGATCAAGACGGGCCAGGTCCAGTACACGTTCTATGTCTTCCCGCTGCCGATGCACAAGAACACCTGGCCGGCATCCAACGCGGCCTACTGCGCTGGCGAACAGGGGAAGTTCTGGGAGATGCACGACCGCCTGTTCTACACGCAGGACCTCTGGAACACCCTCGCGACGTCGAGCCCCGACAAGAAGATGAAGGGCTATGCGGCCGACCTCGCGCTCGACATGGGCAAGTTCGACGCGTGCTATGACAGCAAGCGGAACTACCCGAACATCAAGGCCAGCGGAGCCGAGGCGGAACAGCGCGGCATCGACGAGACCCCGTCGTTCATCATCGGGGGCAAGAAGTACTCGGGCAGCCAGCCGTACGACAAGATCAAGCAGCTCGTCGACGAAGAACTGGCCAAGCTCGGCAAGGCGGACCCCGCCAAGAAGGGCGCCAAGTGACGCGACGCATGATCATCGCCACGCTGGCCCTCGTCGGGCTCTACGTGGCGATGTACCTGTGGCTCTACAAGATCGGCATCGTCGGCTCGCTGAGCTGCAAGATCGGCAGCTGCGAGAAGGTGAACACCAGCCCCTGGGCGGTGCTCTTCGGCGTCCCGGTCGCCTTCTGGGGTGTGCTGTACTACATCGCGCTCTTCTCCTCGGCATGCCTCTGCACGCTCGAGCGCTTCGCCGCCGACCGGCGTGCGGCGCTGCTGCTGGTGGTGACCACAGGATGGGGCGTGCTGTTCAGCGGCTGGCTCACCTATCTCGAACTTGCGATCATCCACGCGGTCTGCATGTACTGCGTCATCAGCGCCATCCTGGTGGTCATCATGTTTGCGCTGTCGGTGCTTGAACTGCGCGTCACGCGAACGACCGCAGGGTGAGCTTGGGCCCAACGCGCAGCAACGGAAGACACGGCAGACAATGAACGAGGCCCGCCATCACCACGATGCGCGGGCCTCTGCCATCTGCCATCTCACCCACCTATGCCCGCCGAATCGTCCCTCGCTTCGCATCCGATGCTTCGGTAAGCCGCAGCCGCGGCCGCAGTTCGTCGCCCGTCTCCTCGCGGCGCGCCGGCAGCAGGTCCCGGCCCAGCACCACGAGCACGCGGGTCACCACGACCGACGCCAGCGGCTCGGCCACCGCCATTTCACGGATGTACGTATCGATGGCGCGATCAAACGCCAACTCTTCGGCCAGCGCGTCCACGAACGTCAGCGCGTTCTCCACGTGGGTGCGCACCAGCGCTTCCTCGGCGCGCGCCTGGGCAAGCCGCATCCGCCGCTCAGCGGCCGGCGGCAGCTTGCGGGGGAACAGCGATTCGGGCAGAAGGCGTTCGAGCATGACCTAATTACGACCGGATGGCGGGAAGAGTTACAGACAGGCCCTTGGTGAGGGCCAGCGCGAGGGCCACGGCGGTGGCCACGGCCGCCACCAGCCACGGCAGCCACCACGGCGCCTGTTCGAGCACCGCCCGCACTCCGCTGGCGCCCCCCGACGCGCGCGCCGGCCGCAGGGCCGTGACGATGTCCTGCGCCCGCCGCGGGCGGCGATCCGGTTCCTTCGCCAGGCACGCCATCACCAGGCGGGCGAGCGCGGGCGGCGTGTCGGCGCGGCGCTTCGCCACCGGCTCCGGCGCTTCCTGCGCGTGGGCAATCATGACCGCCTGCGGCGTCCGGCCACGGAATGGCGGATGTCCGGTCAGCATCTCGTACGCCACGCACCCCACGCTGTAGATGTCGGCGCGATGGTCGAGCGACGGATCGCCGGCCGCCTGCTCCGGCGCGATGTACGTCGGGGTGCCGAGGCTCGTCCCCTGCAGCGTGATGCGCGGTGCATTGGACTCCGCGGGGTTGGTCGCGTTGCTCAGCGCCTTGGCGATGCCGAAGTCGAGCACCACCGCCTGCCCGTGAAAGAGCATCACGTTCTCTGGCTTGATGTCGCGGTGCACCACGCCTTCGCGGTGCGCGAAGTCCAGCGCCCCGGCCACCTCGGTGAGGATCTGCGTGATGCGGTCAATGGGCATCGGACGCTCGCGGGCCATCAGCTCGCGCAGCGACTCGCCTTCTACGAACGGCATCGAGTAGAACAGCTTGCCCGCCACCGCGCCCGCGTGCAGCAACGGCACGATGTGCGGGTGCTGCAGCCGGGCCGCCAGCGCAATCTCCCGCTTGAAACGCTCGGCGCTGAGCGTCGCGGCCAGTTCCGGGTCGAGGACCTTGAGCACCACGCGCCGGTCGAGCGAACGCTCGGTGGCGAGGAAGACCCGCGACATGCCGCCGCGCGGCAACTCCTCTTCGAGGACGTAGTCCGCCGCAAGCGTCTGTTGCAGTTCGGCGCGCAAGTCACCAGCCATCGCCCACCTCGTGGTGCGGGAATGCCCCCGCCGGCCGCATCGCCGGTGACAACCGCCAATCGCAATGCGGAATCGCGATCACCGATCGCAATCCGGATTCCGTGTCCTCAATCAGCTTTCCTCGGACTCATACTGCTCCTTGAGCGACGCCACCACCGACGGATCCGCCAGTGTCGTCGTGTCGCCCAACGTGCGGCCTTCGGCGATGTCGCGCAGCAGCCGCCGCATGATCTTCCCCGAGCGCGTCTTCGGCAGGTCGGCGCTGAACAGGATGTCGTCGGGGCGCGCGATGGCGCCAATCTTCTCGGCGACGAACTCGCGCAGCTCGTCGCGCAGCGCCGGGCTCTGGTGAAAACCGTCGCGCAGGGTCACGAAGGCGGCAATGGACTGCCCCTTCATCTCGTGCGCCTTGCCCACCACGGCCGCCTCGGCGACGGCGGGGTGCTCGACGAGCGCGCTCTCCACTTCCATCGTGCCAATGCGGTGGCCCGCGACGTTCAGCACGTCGTCCACGCGACCCATGATCCAGTAGAAGCCGTCGTCGTCGCGCTTGGCGCCATCGCCCGCAAAGTACAGGTCGGGTCGGCCGGGCCACTTGCTGAAGTAGGTGTCGACGTAGCGCTGATCGTCGCCCCAGATGGTGCGCAGCATCGACGGCCACGGCTTGGTGAGCGCAAGCAGGCCGCCGCCCACGGCGATTTCGTCCGCGTGGGAATCCAGAAGCGCCGCGTGATATCCGGGCAGCGGTTGGGTGCAGCTTCCCGGCTTCGTTGCCGTAAGACCCGGTAGCGGTGAAATCACGATGGCGCCGGTTTCTGTCTGCCACCACGTGTCCACGATGGGGCACCGCAGACCGCCAATCACCTTCTGGTACCACATCCAGGCTTCGGGATTGATCGGCTCGCCCACGGTGCCGAGCAGGCGCAAGCGCGACAGATCATGCCGCGCCGGGTGCTGCTCGCCCCATTTCATGAAGGCGCGAATGGCCGTCGGCGCTGTGTAGAACACCGATACACCGTACTTCTCGCAGATCTCCCAGAAGCGATTGCGCTCCGGCCAGTCGGGCGCGCCCTCGTACATCACGCACGTGGCGCCGTTGGCGAGCGGGCCGTAGACCAGGTACGAGTGCCCCGTCACCCAACCCACGTCGGCCGTGCACCAGAAGACGTCATCCTCCTTGAGGTCGAAGACGTACTTGGTGGTGGCCGCCACGCCGGTGAGGTAGCCGCCGGTGGTGTGCACGATCCCCTTCGGCTTGCCGGTGGTGCCCGACGTGTACAGGATGAACAGCACGTCTTCGGCGTCCATCGCTTCGGGCGGGCAGTCGGCCTTGGCCGTCTGCATGAGGCGGTGCCACCAATGGTCGCGCCCCTCTTTCATTTGAGCGAACGACTCATCGCCCATGCCCCCCGGGCGGCGCTGCACGACGACCACGTGCTGCACGCACGGAGCGCCTTCGAGCGCCTTGTCGGTGTTGCGCTTGAGCGCCGTCACCTGACCGCGACGATAGCCGCCATCGGACGTGATCAGCACCTTGGCCTGCGCGTCGTTCATCCGATCGCGCAGCGACTCGGGCGAGAATCCGCCGAAGACGACGCTGTGAACGGCGCCGATGCGCGCGCAGGCCAGCATCGCGATGGCCGCCTCCGGCACGAGCGGCAGGTAGATGCCCACGCGGTCGCCGCGTTCGACGCCCAGCGACTTGAGCACGTTCGCAAACTTCTGCACCTCGCGATACAGGTCCCAGTACGTGAGGACCCGCGAGTCCCCCGGTTCCCCCTCCCAGATGATGGCCGCCTTGTTGCGATGCGCCCCGCGCACGTGGCGGTCTATGCAGTTCACCGAGACGTTCAGCCGGCCGCCGTGGAACCACTTGGCGTGCGGTGGCGTCCACTCGAGCGTTTCCGTGAACGGCACCATCCACTCGAGGTCCAGCGCATGCCGCGCCCAGAAGGCCTCGTAGTCGTGCTCCGCTTCGGCGTGGAGCGCGGTGTCCTTGACGAGTGCCGTGTGACGGAAGTGGTCGGACGGCGGGAACGACCGGTTCTCAGTGAGCAGCGTGTCGAGATCGGACATGGGGGGACGATTAAGGAGTGGAAATCCGGATGCCGATGGTGGAGTCCGATGCACGGATGGGGACTGGCGATTCTAGCCTCTGCGAACACCGGCATCAACGTACGATCCAGATGGGCCTCGCGCTTGACCACGTCCGCTGCCGCGCGCCACCTGCGCCCGTGGGTGCATCTCCCGGGCCCGCGCCCGCGTTGTGACGCTTCGCCCGCGCGTCGTGACTATCACCGAATCAGACGGTGTCGCGCGCTGTGCGTTCTGCCTCGCAGCACGCAGGCCTGCGGATCGCCGTCACGTTGTGATAGTCGTGTAAGTCACTCTGCATCATGGAGTTATCACTTCGTGAGATATGGCACGTTTCTCGCATTGCTATCGGGCAACAACTGAACGCTGCAACACCCGACAATAGCACACCCGTCGTGAGGCGGGGCCGCAAAGCCAGGAATCTCAGGGCATCGAGATTGTCCGGCTGCCGAAGGTGAGCGAGGGGTCCGAGTGGACCGCGCGAGGCAACCGGTAGGGCATCGCGGAGCGCGACGGTCGGGCGCAGCGGGGGAGTGCGCCATGTATCATCCGCTGGTCCAACCCGATCGCATCGTCCTCCACGCACCGGAGCGCCTGGTGTCTGAGCACCGGCTCGACTTCCGGCGCGACGCGCTGGAACGCTTGTTGAAGGCCGCCGCCGATGGCGCGCGCCGGATCACCATCGACTTGGGGAACACCCGCGAAGTCGACGCGAGTGGGCTGGGCGTGCTGGTGCTGCTGCAGAAGCGGGCTCGGGAGAGTACGCTGACCACCTGTCTCACGCGCACGCCGCCCACCGTGCGCCAGATGCTGCGGCTCACGCAGCTCGAGGCGCTGTTCGAGTTCGAGGACTGATCCCGCCACCGGGCACGGGCGCGGCGGGGGGCGTCTCCTGACGAACGGTCAGCGTGTGGCGCGTCGAGGACGTTAGAGTACCGGGTGCGGCATGCGTGCCGCACCCGGTGCTGCTTTTCACCCCCATCCTGCCATGACCCCTTCCCTCGCCACCCGCGCGCGCGCCCTGATGCTGGGCGCCGCCCTGCTCACCGCGTGCGGGATTCCGCAGCCGGTCGCATCGCCGCCGATGTACGCCAAGCGCGCCGAATCGACACAAGGCATGGTAACGGCATCGCACGCCGATGCGGCGGCAGCCGGCGCAACGATTCTGCGGGAAGGGGGCAATGCCGTCGATGCCGCCGTCGCCACGGCCTTTGCGCTCGCCGTCGTCGACCCCTCGCAGACGGGGCTGGGTGCCGGTGGCGGAATGGTCGTCTGGAATCACGGCACCGCGCACGCGGACGCCCTGGAGTTCTACTCCCGCACGGGCGCCGATGCCGACTGGGCCCGCATGGACTCCGCGGCCGCTCGGGCGCCGATCAATGGTCGTGCCGCTGGCATCCCCGGCGCCGTGGCGGGCCTGCTCGAGGCGCACGCCAAGTGGGGCAAGCTGCCGCGCGCCCAGGTGATGGCGCCCGCCATCGCGCTGGCGCGCGACGGCTTCATCGTCTCGCCGCTTCTGGCGCGCACGGCGGAAGCGTCGCGGGCCAAGCTCACCGCCGACAGCGCCGCGGCTGCGCTCTTCCTGCCGGGCGGCCAGGCGCTGCGTCCGGGCGAGCGCCTGGTGCAGGCGCAGCTCGCGCAGACGCTCGAGGCGATCGCGCGCGACGGCCGTGCCGCGTTCTATGAAGGCGCGATGGCCGAGCGCACCGTGGCCAGGATGCGCAAGTATGGCAGCGCCGCAACCGCCGCCGACTTCAAGGGCTATCCGGTGGCGTTCCAGCGTCCGCTCTGCACCACTTGGATGGGTCACACGCTGCTGTCCGCGCCGCCGCCGCTCGGCGGCGCGGTGCCGCTCGCCGCGCTCAACCTGCTGGCCGTGACCAACAGCGTGCCGCTGGGTTCACCCACGACGCAGGGCGCCGCAGCGGTGCAGATCCTCGGCGCGCTTCGCGTCGCCGAGGGAGACGCTGGCCGCTTCCGCGGCGATCCGGCCTACTACGCCGTCCCGGCGCGCGGGCTCATCAGCCCGGCGTTCGCTGCCAAGCGCGCGAGTGCGGTGGCCGCGGCCGAGGGCGGCGTCGCCCCGGTGGCGGGTGATCCGTGGCCCGACGATGCGGTGGCGCCCACGGGCGCCTGCGCCGCACTCGACGGCTGGGGGGCAAGCGCCCTTGGCCCGGACAAGGTGGCCGCGCCGCGCGCGCCGCGTCCGGGTGGCGATGATGACGCCGCATGGGGCGGATCGAACACCACGCACTTCAGCGTGGTCGACCGCGACCGCAACGCGGTGTCGATGACGTTCACCGTGGGCGTGCTGTTTGGGTCGGGGGTGTACGTGAACGGGTTCTTCCTGAATTCGGGCGCGGCCAACCTCGATGCATCGACGCGCGGCCCCAACCGCTACGCCAGCTCGACCATCAACCCGACCATCATCCTGCGCGGCAATGACGTGCGCATGGTGGTGGGTGCCGCCGGCTCGCAGTACATCCCGACGTCCACCACGCAGGTGGCCTGGCGCCACCTCGCCCTTGGTGAAGACCCGTGGACCGCCATCGCGGCGCCGCGGCTCCAACCCGCGCAGGGGCGTTCGGTCGAGGTTGAATCCGGCTTCGCGCCCGAGGTCTACGCCGCGTTGCGCGCCAAGGGCTATTACCCGCTCTCGCGCGTCGGCGACATCATGTTCGGCGGCGTCCATGCGATTGCCGTGGTGAAAGGCACGCTGATTGGCGTGGCCGATCCACGGAGGGATGGCGCGGCGGTTGCGCCCTGACCCAAGGGCCGACTGCGGACACGGAATTCGGATTGCGTCCAGGACATCGCTGGCGGATCGCGATCGGCGGCATCGCCAATCGGTGTCCTGAATCGCTATCCTGTATCAGAGTCCGAATTCCCCAATCCTCAATCGGTCGTTCCCATGCTTCACCCCTGGCATGACCTCCCCGTCGGCATCGCGCCCCCCGACACCGTCACGGCGGTCATCGAGATTCCGCGCGGCAGCCGCAACAAGTACGAGCTCGACAAGACGTCGGGGCTGTTCAAGCTCGACCGCGTGCTCTACAGCGCGGTGCATTATCCGGGCGACTACGGGCTGATCCCGCGCACGCTGCACGAGGACGGCGATCCGCTCGACGTGCTGGTGCGCATCAACGAGCCCACGTTCGTCGGCTGCCTCATCGACGTGCGCCCCATCGGCGTGCTGCGCATGCGCGACCGCGGCGAGCCGGATGACAAGATTCTCGCCGTGCCGGTGAACTCGCCGCATCACGAGGAGCATTTCGACATCGCCGACATGCCGCAGCACTACCTGCTGGAGATCGAGCACTTCTTCCACATCTACAAGGACCTGGAAGGGAAGCGCTGCGAGATCGTCGGGTGGGGCAAGTCCGAGGACGCGATGCAGGTGATCGTGGAGTCGATGAAACGCTACGATGACAACATCAAGGATCCGGCCTCCGGATTGCGATAGCGGACATCGTGCACGGAGGGCGATCGGCGGTTATTTGCCGAGGAGCCTGCGCTTCCACGCCTGCATTGCCCCCTCGTTGGGCAACCGCGTCTCGACGCGCACCGAGCCCATGATGGCGTCGCCGCGCACCCGCACCGCAGGCGCGGCAAGTGTGGTGGCGGTGCCCGCGGTGCGGTCGGAGAATTCTCCCATGAAGGCAAATCCGTCCACATCGGCATGCAGCCCGGGCGGGAGGATGATGAGCACTTCGCCCATCACGGCGCGTGCGTCGATGTCCACGCCCCCCTCGGGAATCTGCGCCTCGCGCAGGTCGAGCCGGATGGCGGCCATGTAGGCCTGCGCTGTCACCTGCGCCGGTACGTTCCAGAGTCCCTGTCGGCGCACTTCTCCCATGATGGCGAGAAAGCGCTTTTCCTTACCGGCTGCTGCGGGGGCGCTCACGGTGTACATCGGCAACGGCGTGTCCGACAGGAGGACCGGCGCCAGCACGGGGAGCCCGCGCATCAGCGCGCGCAGCTCGTCCACCGACGACGCACGGTACACCTCCTCGAACCGCAGTTCGAGTTCCTGCGTCGTCAGGTGGTCCTGCGCAAAGTGCGAGCAGAGGGCCTGGATGGTGCGCTCGCGTTCGAGTTCAAGAGACACGGAACGGACGATTGAGGGTAAGGACTCAGTCAGCCCCACGGCCCGCTACGGCTGCGACCCGATCGCTCCGTGATCCACCGGCTCCGGTTCGTCGGTGAGCAGGAACTTCTCGTAGATCAGCGCGGCGATGATGGCGCCCGTGATCGGCGCCAGCCAGTAGATGCCCTGCGCCTCGAAGATGCCGCTCGCGAAGGCCGGCCCGAAGGAGCGCGCGGGGTTCACGGAGGCGCCGGTGAGGGTTCCGAAGGCCAGGATGTCGATGGCGAGCGCCAGCCCGATGCCGAATCCGCCGATCTTCGGCGCGCGGTGGTCGACTGCCGTGCCGAAGATGGCCCACACGAGGAACATCGTGCCGATCATCTCGAGCACAAACGCCTGGCCGGAGCTGACGTCGAGTGACACCGACTGGCCGCCGCCGCGGGTCGCCGCGAAGACGGCCGCTGGGAAGGCGAACTTGAGCGTGAACGCCGCGGCCGTTGCGCCCGCCACCTGCGCCACGATGTAGAGGCCGGCCATCACCGGCTCGATGCGCCGCACCACGAGCATCCCGATGGTGACCGCGGGATTGAAGTGCGCCCCGGTGTGCATGAACGCCGTCACGAAGATCGACAGCACGAGTCCGTGCGCGAGGGCGACCGCCACAAGGTTGCCGCCGCCCTGCGCCGTCTGCATGATGGCCGCGCTGCCGACAAACGTCAGCGCGAACGTGCCGATGAACTCGGAGAGGAAATGCCGGAGCGAATCGCGCATGGCGGGGCGGGGTTGGAGGGCAACGGGAACGGGCGGGCCTGCAGCGAAACTAGGCCGCGGATCCCGGCCAAGCCACCCCGCGGCCGCGACGGCGCGGTCTTTCGCATCTCGTCTGCCGAATCAGTCGCCTGAAGCAGGCGCCGCCTGCGCGTACCCGCGCAGCACATACACCAGCGGGCGATCGCCAACCGTGCGCGCCGCGAGGACCTCGCCCACCACGATGACATGGTCGCCGCCGGCATGCTCGGCCACGCACCGGCACGTGAGGTGCGCGACGGCGCCGTCCAGGAGCGCGGGGCCGCTGGGCCCACCGGGCGTGCGCGTCACCGCGACTCCGTCAAACGTGTCGCCGCCGTGCTGCGCGAATTGCGCCGCGAGCGCCTGCTGATCCGCCGCGAGAATGCTCACCCCGAACATTCCGCTGGTCCGCACATGCGGCAGCAGCGTGGCCGTCGCTTCGATGCACGCCATCACGAGCGGCGGCGCCAGCGACAGCGACGCGAATGCGCTGACCGTCATGCCGTGGTCGGCCCCGTCCGCGCCGCGCGCCGTCACCACCGTTACGCCCGAGGCGAACCGTGCCAGCGCCTCACGAAACGCCGCGAGATCCACCGTGCTCACGCTTGCCACATGCCCACCGCCACGAGCCCGCCCACGGCCGTGGCGATCAGGTTTACGACATCGTTGGTCACCCAGCGGAATCCGCGGCGGTGGCGGCTGCGGAAGCCGCACGTGTGCACGCGGCGCTCGGTCCAGGCGTTGCACGGCTCGCACCATCGGCGCGACTGCACCGAGGCGCCAAGCACGGAGTCGGTGAGCGCGCCCGCCATGCCGCCCACGAAGACGGCTTCGAGGCGCGGGACGTCGAACGGCGTGGTGAACGAGGCGACGGCAAGCAGCGCCATCAGGAACGCGCCAATGACAGATGCACCCCAGCCGAATGCCGTCACACCGCCAGACGTTCCCGGTACCACGGGGCGCCACGTGAGGATGGAGCGCGGCGACGTGCCGAGGACCATGCCGGCTTCCGTGGCCCAGGTGTCGGCGGTTGCCGTGGCCAGCGCGCCGAACCCGAACAGCCCGGCATGCCACGAGCCTACCACCCCCCACGAGAGCGCAGCCGCTGCAAAGAGGCCGCCGTTGGCCAGCACTTGCCACGCGTCGCGCGCCCGCGCGTCGGGCAGCACGGAGTGCGATCGGCGCCGCTTGTCGGCGGCTCGCCACTCGCCGAGCACCGCCGACCCGTAGAAGAAGCAGGCCAGCGACCCGGCCCAGCCGATGCCGCCGATGGCCGACGCCGTCCCCACGGCGAACGCCGCGTACTCGCCACCCATCGTCAATTGCCCGCGGCGCGCGGCATGCCCGGCCGCCAGCCCCGCGAGGGTGCCGCCGACCAGCATGCGCGGGATGATGTCAATGAGCACAATGAGTCCGGGGCTGCGAGGTGATACCCGAGGGATATTCTCCGGTGCGTCGTGCGCACGCAAGCGTTCGCCCGAGCGTTTGCGCAAGCGTGCACGCCCGTTCCAGGCGCCGTTGACGCACGCGTATTCACTGTTCCAGGACCGGTCGGCGGGTTAGCTTGCCGTCACTGATGCCCGGACCCGTCGATCCCCTCATTCCGCTGAGCCTTCTCGAGGCCGTTCGCACGGTCGATCTTCCTGACGAAGATGTCGAGGCGGAGTTCGTGCACGAACTGCGCAACAAGCGGCTCGGGCTGTCCGAAACGGTGTTCGCGCAGATCAAGCGCTTCACCGAGGCCGTGCGCCGCAAGCAGCGCACCGACTTTGCCGAGGCGACGGGCATCGCGCGCCTCATCGGCCGCCGCCCCGACGCCGAGGCGGTCTTCCGCGAAGCGGGCCGGCACTTTGCGCGCCAGGTCTATGGGACCATTTCGCCGGTCACGCGCCGGATGATGCGCTCGTTTCCCGCGCTGCTCACGCGCCCCATGGCCCTGCGTCATGTGCGCCGCGTGGCCAAGCGCTACCTGCATGGGACGGCGCGGCGCATGGGCGGGACCATCATGCTCGATGTGCAGGAATCGGTGACCCGTGATGCCGCGCCCAAGCTCGGAGGCTGCGCGTTCTATGAATCCGCGCTCCGCGAGCTCATCCAACTGATGGTCGGCGGAGTGGGCGCCGTCGACCATGTACGCTGCGCCACGCGCAGCGAAGGCAGCTGCGAGTGGCGCGCCGAGTGGCGCCCGGTCCGTGGCAAGGGATAATCACATGCTGACGCCGACCTCCGTTGCTTCCCTCCAGTCCGCCCTTCGCGATGCAGGGGTCGACGGCTGGCTGCTGTACGACTTTCGCGGCATCAACGCCATCGCCAGCGGCCTCGTCGGCATCAAGGGCTTCGTCTCGCGCCGCTGGTTCGTCTGGGTGCCGGCGCAGGGCACACCGGTGGCCATCACGCATGTCATCGAGCAGCACCCGTGGCTCGACTGGCCGGCCGCGTGGGAAAACCGGCAGTACAGCGCATGGCCGGTGCTCGAGGCGGAAGTCGCGCGCTGCGTGAAGGGCAAGCGCATCGTCATGGAATATTCGCCGGGCGATGCCGTGCCCTACGTCGACTATGTGCCGGCGGGTGTGCTCGAGATGGTGCGTGCGTCGGGCGCCACCGTCGAGACGTCGGGCGACCTGGTCACGCGCTTCCTCGCCGTCTGGACCGACGAGCAGCGCCGCACGCATTGCATCGCCGCCGAGCAGCTCAAGGACATCGCGTACGCCGCGTTCCGCCGCGCGGGCGCGGCGGCGCGCGCCGGTGCGCCGATCACCGAATACGCGCTCACCGAGTGGATCAAGGGCGAGTTTGCGCGCCTCGGCCTCTGGACCGACCACGGCCCCAACGTGTCGGCCACCGAGAACGCGGCCAACCCGCATTACGATCCGTCGCCCGACCAGCCGCGGTACCTCAAGATCGGTGACATCGTGCTCATCGACCTGTGGGCCAAGGCGCCCGACGGGATGTGGGCCGACCAGACCTACATGGCAAGCATCGGCACGCCCAGCGCGCGCGCCATCGAGGTGTGGAACGCCGTGCGCGACGCACGCGACGCAGCCATCACGCTGCTGCGCACGCAGCTCGCGGCTGGCGCGCCCGTGCGCGGCGGCGCGGCCGACGATGCCGCGCGCGCCGTTATCGTGGCGCGCGGCTTCGGCCAGTACTTCACCCACCGCACGGGGCACAGCATCGACGCCAGCGGCCTGCACGGGTCCGGCGCCCACCTCGACAACCTCGAGACGCGCGAGGAGCGCGTGCTGCTCAACGGCAGCGGCTTCTCCATTGAGCCCGGCATCTACGTCGCGGGCGAGATCGGGATGCGCACCGAGGTCAACGCGTACGTCGACGGCAAGACGCTCGTCGTGACGCCGGCGGAACTGCAGGTGGAGCTGTTCGTCGTCTGACATGGCGCTGAAACGCGAACTCGGCCTCTTTTCCGCCGCCCTCCTCGTGGTCGGTGGCATCATCGGCTCGGGCATCTTCTTCACCCCAGCCGCCACTGCTGCCGCGTTGCCGTCAGCCGGATGGGTGGTCTTCGTCTGGTCGCTGGGCGGCGTTGTCGCGCTCGCCGGCGCGCTCACCTACGCCGAGCTTGGCGCCATGCTCCCCGAGGCGGGCGGCGCGTACGTTTATATCCGTGAGGCCTACGGACCGCTCCCCGCGTTCCTCTCGGCCTGGATGAATGCCGGGCTCATCTCGAGTGGCGCCATCGCGGCCGTTGCGATGGGATTTGCCGGCTATCTCGCCAAGTTCGTCCCGCTCGGCGCCGTGGGCGGCCCCATCGGCGTGGCGTCACTCACCATCGTGCTGCTCACGGCCACCAACATCCTGGGCATCAAGCCCGGCGTCGCGGTGCAGAACGTGCTGACCATCGCCAAGATTGCGGCGCTCGCCGGACTCATCGTCGGCGGACTCGTGCTCGCGTTCGGCGGCGCTGGCCCGGCGCCCGTGCCCACGGTGGTGCCACCGCCTATGCCGCTCGGCAGAGGATTCTCCGCCGCTTTCGTCGCCGTGCTCTTCACCATCGGTGGCTGGCAGCAAATGAACATGATTGCCGGCGAAATCCGCGACCCCGGGCGCAACATTCCGCGCGCGCTTGGCATCGGCATTGCCATGGTGATCGTCGTCTATCTCGGTGTCACGGGGACGTACCTTGGGGCCCTCGGTCGCGATGGACTCGCCGTGAGCGTGGCGCCGGCCGCCGACACCGCCGCGCGCTTTGGCGGCGCCGCCGCAGCCACCGCCATCACGGTGGCGGCCATGCTCTCCATTCTCGGCTTCGTCAACGTCGCGCTGCTCTCCAACGCACGCGTCGTCTTTGCGCTCGGCGCCGACGTGCCCATGCTGCGTGCCGCCGGGCGCGTGCACGCGCGCTTTGGCTCGCCCTGGGTGGCGCTCGTGATGCTCGGCGGCTGGTCGCTGGTGCTCCTGCTCGCCACGCGCGGCAGCATTGGCACACTGCTGGGCGGCGTCGTCTTTGCCGACTGGATCTTCTTCGTGCTCGGCGCCGCGTCGGTGTTCACCCTGCGCGCCAAGCGGCCCGGTCTCGCGCGCCCCTACCGCGCGTTCGGCTACCCGTGGCTCCCCGCCTTCTTCGTCGCCGCCGGCGTGGTGGGAATCTTCAGCGCCTACGTCAGCGAGCTCAAGATGTCACTCTTCGGCACCGCGCTTCTCGCACTCGGCGCCCTCGTCTGGTGGACCGCCGCACGGCGTACGGCGTAGAGCGTACCGCGCATGTCCCACGGTGGCTGTACGCTGTGTGGCATCACCAGCCAGACGCCGTTGGTTAGATGTGCCGATCCACCGCCATCGCCACGAACAGCAACGCCAGATACAGCAGCGAGAATTTGTAGACCTTCCACGCGGCGGCGGTCCACAGTTCGCCTCGTGCGGCGAGCGCCCGAATGCGCCACACGCCCTGCAGCAGGATGCCGCCCAGCACGAGAGCCGACGCGAGATAGAAGGTGCCGAACACCCCGAACGTGACCGGCAGCACGGTGAGCCCGATGAGCAGCACCGTGTACCAGAGCATCTGGTCGATGGTTTCGTGCTCGCCCCAGATGTTGGGTGCCATCGGCACGCCGGCGCGGCCGTAGTCGTGCTGCTTGATGAGCGCGAGCGCCCAGAAGTGCGGTGGCGTCCAGTAGAAGATGATGAGGAACAGGTAGATGGACGCCAGGTCCACGCGCCCGTTCACCGCGGCCCAGCCGACGAGCGGTGGAAAGGCGCCGGCCGCCCCGCCCAGCACGATGTTCTGCGGCGTGGTGCGCTTGAGCCACTGCGTGTAGACGAAGACGTAGAAATAGAAGCCGGACAGCGCGAGCGCCGCCGTGAGCACGTTCACGTAGTGCCCAAGCAGCCATGTGGCCGCCGTCGCAATGGCGACGCCGAACGCGAGCACCGCGCGCGCCGCCATGCGGCCGCTCGGAATGGGGCGCAGCCTGGTGCGCGCCATCACATGGTCGATGTCGCGGTCGAGGTACATGTTCACCGCGTTCGCCCCGCCGGCCATCAGGTACCCGCCGATGCCCGTCCACAAAATGACCGCCCACGAGGGCGTCCCCGCCACGAACATCGGCGCGAGCGTGGTGAGCAGCAGCAGCGAGATGATGCGCGGCTTGGTCAGGGCAATGAGGTCGCGGGCGAGCGATGGCTCGCGCACGGCCATGGTGGCGGCGGTGTCGGCCGTCACGAGGCGCTCGTCTGGTTGGCGCGCGCTTCCATGTCCTGGCGCGTCCCATGGTCTCGCGACGCCTGCCATGTGGCCACGAGCACCACGGCGAGGACGACCATCGGCACCACGGCGTACGCCCATTCGATGGTGCGTCGGGCGCTCGCCGAGGACGATGCGCGCATGGCCCGTACGGTGGAGCGCAGGATCAGCAGCTGGGCGACCACCACTAGGGTGATGCAGATCCAGAACAACAGGGGCACGGGCACAGGCACAGGCACGGTGTGGTGCAAAGGAAGGGGCAGGGTGTGGTGCAGGGGGCCAGGGGAAGAATCGCTGTCCGCTCCTCCCAATTCAACGTTGCGGTGCCCGGCCCGGTGCCCCACCCACTCGCGCCGGTGCGTGGCGCCCGCTACACTAGCGCGATGCCATCACCCTCCACACCCGCCGCTCCAACGCTGCAGCGGCAAATCGGCCTGTGGGCCGCTGTGTCCGTCGTTATCGGCTCGACCATCGGCTCCGGCATCTTCCGGTCGCCGGCCGGCATCGCCGACAAGCTGCCGGGTCCAGTCGCAATGCTCTCCGTCTGGGTGGTGGGCGGCATCTTCGCGCTGTGCGGTGCGCTGACGCTCGCCGAGGTGGCGAGCGCGCTGCCACAGACGGGCGGGATCTATGTGTTTGTGCGCGACGGCTGGGGGCGGCTGCCGGCGTTCCTGCTCGGCTGGGGCCAACTGGTGATGATCCGCGCCGCGTCGCTGGGTGCCATCGCCATCACGTTCAGCGAGTACTTCCACCGGGTCATCGGTGTCGATCCGATCGCGCCGGAGCACGTGATGCAGGTGCGCGTCGGGGCGGCGCTGGCCATCCTCGCGACAGGGACATTCAACATTCTGGGCGTGCGGCTCGGCGCCGCCGTCACCAACATCACGGTGCTGGCCAAGTACGGCGGTCTGCTGTTCATCGTCTTCATCGCCTTTGCCATCGGGTGGCCGCAGACCGGCGGGCACTTCACGCCGGCTGTGCCCGCGGGTGCCTTTTCGACCACCGCGTTCGGCCTTGCGCTCGTGTCGACGCTGTGGGCGTTCGACGGCTGGGCCGACCTCAGCTACGCGGCGGGCGAGGTCAAGGATCCGCAGCGCATCCTGCCGCGGGCGCTCATCGGCGGGACGCTGGCGGTGATCGCCATCTACCTGCTGGCCAATGTCGCCTACCTCGCCGTGATGCCCATCGAGGAGATCCGCCATTCCAAGCTGGTGGCGGCCGACGTGGCCCAGCGGCTCATTGGTCCCTCGGGCGTGGTGCTCGTGGCCGTGACGGTGATGCTCTCGACGTTCGGCACGCTCAATGCCTCGTTGTTCACGACGCCGCGCATCTTCTTTGCGATGGCGGACGACAAGCTGTTCTTCCCGGCGGTGGCCAAGGTGCATCCCCGGTTCGAGACCCCGTGGGTGGCGATTGCGCTCACCGCCTCGCTGGGCGCGATCTTCGTGCTGCTGCGCAGTTTCGAGCAGTTGGCCGATGCCTTCGTGACGGCGTTCCTGCCGTTCTACGCCATGGCGGTGGCGGCGATATTCCGCCTGCGCAAGCGTCCCGGGTACAACCCGTCGTTCCGCGTGCCCGGATATCCCGTGGTGCCGCTTCTCTTCGTGGGGTCGGTTATCTACTTGCTGGCCAACGGGTTCCTCAATCCCGCGAGCCGCTGGATGACCGTGGGCGTCTTCGGGATCCTGCTGACGGGCGTGCCCGTCTACTACCTCACCGTGGGGCGCCGGGTTCGGTAGCAGAGGTCACGCAGGACGGAATTACCCGCGAATCGTCGCCCGCGTCACACACCATTTGACCATGATGTGCGCGTTGACCCGCGTCCCTGATTTCGCCATCTTTCATAGATGTTCCACCTCCCGCCCCGATGGGGCGCTGGGTGCTTTCCCACCCCATTTCAATAGGACCCTTACAGCATATGAACCTTCTTCGTCTGAAGGCTCGTTTGGGTGCCGCTGCCGCGATGTTGCTTGCAATCGCGACCGGCGCCTCGGCGCAGACCACCGGATCGATTGGCGGCCGTGTGACCGATGGTGGCGGCAGCCCGATCGAAGGCGCGCAGGTGCAGGTGCTCAATCGTGGCACGGGTGGCAGCCGTGGCGTCCAGACCAGCAGCGATGGTCGCTTCAACGTCCTCGGCCTCCAGCCGGGCAGCGGTTATGCCGTGACGGTGCGTCGCATCGGCTTTGCGCCGGTGACCAAGCCCGACCAGGCGGTCACGCTGGGCCAGGCCACGCGCGTCGACGTGCAGCTGACGCAGCAGGCGACGACGCTCAGCCAGGTGACGGTGAGCGCCGAGATTGACCCGGTGATCACGTCGTCCAAGACCGGCGTGGGCACGACGCTCGGCGACTCGGCGATGCGGCGCCTGCCGACGCTGAACCGCAACTTCACCGATTTTGTGGCGCTCACGCCGCAGGTGTCGATGGGCGGCCCGGGCATGTCGGGCGGCGGCGCGAACAACCGGTACAACAACATCCAGATCGACGGCTCCAACGAGACCGACCTGTTCGGCCTCGGCTCGTCGGGCCAGCCGGGCGGACAGGCTGGCGGCAAGTCGATCGGCGTCGAGTCGGTGAAGCAGTACCAAGTGCTGCTTTCGCCCTACGACGTGAGCTACGGCAACTTCGCCGGCCTGCTGGTGAACGCCGTCACGAAGAGCGGCACCAACAAGACGTTCGGCAGCGCGTACTGGTACTTCCGCGACCAGCAGATGGAGCGCCAGCTCCCGTACGTGACCAAGTTCCGCCAGACGCAGACCGGCTTCTCGCTGGGCGGCCCGATCATCAAGGACCGCATCCACTTCTTCACGAACTTCGAAGTGCAGGGTCAGGCCCAGCCGGCCAGCGGCCCGTACCTCGGTGGCCCCTTCTCGAACATTCCGTCGGCTGCCGATGCCGCGCGGCTTGCGTCGATCGCGGCCAGCTACAACCTGCCGCCCACGGACGGCGGTCCGCGCCAGAACACCAACCCGCTGACCAACTCGTTCATCCGTCTCGACATCCAGAAGCTGCCGTTCAACTCCACGCTGACCTTGCGCAACAACTACGCGCACTCACAGCAGGACAACTTCAGCCGCAGCCTGACGTCGACCAGCTTCAAGATGCTGGACAACGGCTACACGATGAAGAGCGACAAGAGCGCGTGGGTGGCCCAGCTGCGTTCGGCGTTCGGCGCCCGCGGCTACAATGAACTCTCGGTCGGCTACACGAAGATCCGCGACAAGCGCGCCCTGTTCGTGCCGGGCACGCCGCAGTACGCGGTCAAGGGATCGTCGGGCATCACGATGCTGGGCGGCTCCGAGAACTCGTCGCAGCTCAACGAGCTCGACCAGGACATCGTCGAGGTCAACGACCAGCTGTCGATGCCGATCGGCCTGAAGCACGTGGTGTCCATCGGCACGCAGAACTCGTTCTACCTCGTGCGCAACGCATTCGGCCAGAACATCTTCGGCAACTGGACGTTCAACTCGCTCGACGAGTTCCAGGCCGGCAAGGCCAGTTCCTACCTCGTCTCGGCTCCGGGCGACGGCAAGGACGGGCAGGTGCACTTCCGCCAGCACATGAACGCGTTCTTCATCCAGGACGTGTGGCAGGCCACCAACCGCCTGGCGATCACGTACGGCGTCCGCTCCGACGTGTCGGTCTTTGACAAGAAGCCGCCGCTGAACCCGCTGGTGGAGTCGGCGTACGGCATCAACACCTCGGAGATCCCGAGCGGCAACACCGTCATCTCGCCGCGTGTCGGCTTCAACTGGGACCTGACGGGCGACGGCAAGAACCAGCTGCGCGGCGGCTGGGGCTACTTCACGGGCCGTCCGGCCTTCGTCTGGATGTCGAACTCGTTCCAGAACTCCGGCGTGACCGGGTTCTCGCAGCTCACCTGCAACACGACGGCGAATCCGGCGCCGACCTTCTCGCTGGGCACCATCGCCTCGCCGCCGCTCGCCTGCGCCTCGGGCACCACGCCCGCGCCGCTGTCGACGACGGGCGAGATCGACTATATCGGCAAGGACGTCAAGTTCCCGACCAGCTCGCGCGCCTCGTTCGGCTATGACCGGGCGATCGGTGATGGCTGGGTGGCGACGGTCGAAGGCATGTACACCAAGGGCCTGAACGCCTGGTACTACAAGAACGAGGCGCTCACGGGCCTGCAGGGCTACGACCGCCACGGCCGCGCGATGTACGGCACGCAGATCGGCTCGCCGGTCTACAAGGGCACGCGCAGCGCGGTGATCACGGTCTCCAACTACTCCAAGGATTACTCCTACCAGTACACGGCCGGCCTGACGCGCAAGTACCGCGGCAACTTCGAGGGCTCGCTGTTCTACACCTACTCGCAGGCCTTCGACGTGATGAACCTGACGTCGTCGACGGCGCTGTCGCAGTACAAGTTTGGCCAGCCGCTTGGCGCCGTGGTGCAGGGCGACATCAACGCCCAGAAGCTCGGCCACTCGGTGTTCGAGCAGCCGCACCGCATCGTCGCCGCCGGGTCGTACACGTTCCCGAAGACGGGCACGACGTTCTCGGGCACGTATCGCGGCGAGAGCGGCCAGCGCTTCCACTACGCCGTCTCGGGCGGCAGTGGCGACCTGAACGCCGACGGGCAGGTGAACGACCTGATGTACATCCCGTCGAACGTCCGCGACTCGAACGAAGTGATCTTCGTGGCCACGTCGACCGCGACGATCGCCGAGCAGCAGGATGCGTTCGAGGCGTTCGTCAACAACCACAAGTGCCTGCGCGACCAGAAGGGCAAGATCATGGAGCGCAACTCCTGCCTGGAGCCGTTCCACCACATGATCAACGTCTCGATCCGCCAGAACCTTGGCACGCTCGGGCTGGCCAGTGCGCTCAATGCGCCGGCGATCAACAACCTCACGCTGCAGCTGGACATCTTCAACCTGGCCAACCTGCTCAACAAGAACTGGGGCGCCCAGGACTTCGTCGGGTCCGGCACGATGGATGCGCCGCTGGTGTACAACAGCAAGGAAACCGGGTCGATGCTCGGAGCCACGGGGGCGCGGGCGAAGTTCACGTTCAACCCGACGTACTTCTATGCGAGCCGGCAGAACTTCAGCTCGATCTACCAGATGCAGATGAGCCTGAAGTACACGTTCTGATGTGACGCACAAGACGAACCCCCCGGCGCCGAAGTGGCGCCGGGGGGTTCGTGCATGTCGGGGCGATGCCAGATCCTCAATCGCCGTTACGTTCGCACTCTCGACAAGAGCACGATCCCCACAAAGCCGAACACCATGCCCGGCAGCCACGCGGCGAGGTTGGGCGGCACCAGCCCCTTGCTGCCAATGGCCTGCGTGAGCTGCACGAGCATCAGGAAGACGACCGTCGTGCCGAGACTGATGCCCACGCCAAAGGCGGTGCCGCCGCGCTGCGTGCTGGTGGCGAGGGGCGCGCCAAAGAGCATGATGATGAGGCACGTGACGGGAATGGCGATCTTGAGCATGCGGCCCACCTTCAGCGCACCCACGTCGCTTCCCGACCGCTCAAGGTTGCGGATGAACATGCCGAGCTCGGCGAACGTCATCTCGTCGGGCACCTTGGAGCTGGCCATCAGGGCCCTCGGCTCTTCCGTCATCAGCCGGTCGCGCAGCGAATCAAAGGCGATGGTGATGTTCATGCTGTCGGTGGGCAGGATGTGCATCACGCCGCCCTGCAGGGTCCAGCGCTGGCGGCGCGCATCGTACTTGCCCGAGCGCGCGGCCACGAAGTACGTCGGATAGCTCGCGTCCTTTCCCTTGCGTTCCACCACCACGCCGTCGAGTGCCTTCTTTTCGACGTCGGCGCCCGAGATGGTGTAGACGCGTCCGCCGTCGGCGGCGTACGTGAAGTTGAAGCGCGTCGACCGGTTGGTGAACTGGCGCTCCTTGAGGAGCTCCACGCGCCGCGAGTTGGTGTACGGCGACACGGCGCCAATGGCCAGGCCCATGCCGGTGGCCATCAGCGCGCCCAGCGCCATCGGCATGATGAAGCGGTAGAAGCTGATGCCGCTCGCCTTGGCCGCCGTGATCTCGCTGTGCCGCGTGAACGCGCCGACAGAGAAGACGGTGGCAAAGAGCACGGCCGCCGGCAGCACGAGGAACATCGTGTCGGGGATGCCGTACAGGTACGCCAGTGCGATGTCGCGCGGCGCGAGGCTGCGGTTCAGGTACTTGTCGAGCTTCTCCGTGAGGTCAATGACGATCACCAGCAGCGGAAAGCCCATCGCCGTGCCGATGAAGATCTTCACCCACTCGGCGAGGACGTAGCGGTCGAGCGGCTTGAGGATGCGCATCAGCGCCGCCGTACGAGGCGCAGCACGCGCCGCCGCGCGCGGTCGAGCAGTTCCGTGGTCTCACTGCCGCGGTTCGTCGTGCCCTCACGCCCAAGCCGGATGGTCAGCACCAGCCCGATGGCGCCGAGGATGAAGTTGGCCGACCACATCCCCCAGAAGGGCGTCACGTAGTCGCGGTCGGCCATCGTCTCGCCGACGATGAGCCCCACATAGTACAGGCCGAAGACGGCCAGCGAGACGCCAATGGTCATCCCCACGCCGCCGCGCGGAAAGCGCAAGGCGATGGGCGCGCCGAGGAGCACGAAGATGAAGCAGGCGGCGGCGATGGCGAACTTCTTTTCGATCTCCACCGAATGGCCGTCGACCACGTTGGCGGCGTTCATGAACTGGATCTTGGTGCCCTCGACGATCAGCGAGCGCGTGCTGGCCGTGAGCGCCTGGTCCTCGGGGACGAGGCCGGCCGACGGCGGCGGCACGCCGGGACCGTGGCGCTGGGGATCGGCCTGCTCGGCGGGATGTGCTGCCTGCGCCGCTGCCTGTTGCGCTGCCTGTTGTCCGGCCGGTGACAATACCTGCAATGGCGGCCCCGCCGGCTTCTTTACGGTGTCCTGGGGCGGCGTGGCGGCGGCCGTCGTCGCCGGCTTCTTCACGGTGTCCTGCGGAATGGTCGCCGCGGCCGCGGTCTTCACGTGCAGCGCCGCGAGCGCGCGGCAGTACAACCCACCCAGTCCTGCGCGAAACACGTCGGGCTGGAGCGGCTGCGCCAGCTTGCGATCGTATTTCCAGAGAATCTTCCACGAGCTGTCGCGGGTGCGTGCGGCCTTCTCCACGCGCCCCTGCAGCTCGCAGATGGTCATCTCGCGATCGCTCTTGTACATGCTGTCGGGCCGTTCGTTCTCGAAGTTGTTGCCCACGCCGCGCACCTTCACGAAGTCGGTGCGGAAGAAGTTGCGCTGCAACCGCGCCGGCTCCTGCTGCGACACTTCCGTCATCGAACCGCTGTAGAGCGTGAGCAGCAGGTCCACCTGATCGGGCGACAGCTCCAGCAGGCCGCTGTCGGCGTGAATCGACCGGCGCTTCTGCGGCAGCGAGAGGTCGTAGATGGTGACCTCGCGCATCATGCTCGTGGTGCGGTCGATGCGCCCGGCGCGCAGGTAGAGCCGGTTGGGCGACACCTCGTTGATGATCTGTTCCTTGAACGCCACCGTCGGCTTCTTGCGCGAAATGTCGCTGGTGAGCGTGGCCAGCCGGTGGTTGGCGCGCGGCAGCACCTGGTCGTTGAACCAGACCATGAAGGCCGTGAAGCCGAGCGCGGTCAGCAGCACCGGCCGCACCAGCCGGTGCATCGACACGCCGCTGGCCTTGTACGCGGTGATCTCGTTTTCCGACGCCAGGCGGCTGAAGGCATGCAGCGTGGCCACGAGGATGGCCATCGGCAGCGTCATCGCCACGGTAAACGGAATGGAGAGCGCGAAGAATTCAATGATTGCACGGGCCGGCAGTCCCTTGCCGACCAGGTCGCCGAACTTCTTGGCGACGTAGTTGAGCAGCAGCAGCGACGTGAGCGCCGAGAGCGCGAACACGAGCGGGCCGACGTGCTCCTTCAGGATGTACTTTGAGGTGATCTTCAACGGGTCGGCCCAAGGGCGCGGGAAGGGCGGAACTGCCGGTCACGCCGAGGGTTGTAGGGTGTCGGACCGACCGTATATTCCACTCTGCGACCGCTCCGTGGCAAGGTCCGAGGGCGCGACCGACTGTCCCGTCGTGCGCCCCGTGGTGCGGCAATGCTACCCCGTTCCGCCTCTTTGGTGCGCGCTCACCGCCTACTCGCCGCCTGCTTCATCGTGTTGCCGCTGGCGGCCCAGACTCCTGGGGCTCCGCCAGCGCGCGGCGAGCCGTCCGTGCCGGTCAGGCCCGACAGCACCCGGCCCGACACCACCAAGCGCAAGCCGGCCCTCGACCTGTTCGGCCCGTACGCCGACCTCGGGCTCGCCCTCAACGGGCGGCTCGAGAGCAAGGTGAACCGCACCAAGAACGAGCGCTGCATCAGCAGCCAGTATTTCACGCTGGCCACGCAGTGCAAGGGCACGTTCCAGCCGCTGTTCGACTTCCAGTTCGACGTGCGCACCGGCGGCGTGGTGGCCGACCGCGTGCACCTGAACGTCGACTACGACAGCAAACGCGAGTTCGACGCGTCCAACAACATTCAGGTCTACTATCAGGGCAAGGCGGGCGAGCGCCTTCAGAAGCTCGAGGTAGGCAACGTCACGTTCGAGCCGCCGGCCAGCCGGTTCATCACCGGCGGCATCCCCAGCGGCAACTACGGCCTGCAGGCCATCGGCAAGCTGGGCTCGATGACGTTCCGCACCATCGTCGCCCAGCAGAAGGGGAACGTCAGCAAGGACCGCGTCTTCACGGTGGGCTCCCACACCGTGCAGGCCGTGGACCGCGAGATCGAAGACTATCAGGTGGAGCCCCGGCGCTTCTTCTTTACGGTCGATCCGCACCGCTTTGCCGCCGACTTTCCCAACATCGACCTGCTGAATGCCACGCAGATGCAGCGGCTCGCGGCCTCGCTTCCCGATACCGTGCGGCCGTCGCGCCTCTCCCTCTACCGCCAGCTCATCGGCGGCCAGCCGCCCAATCCCAACGGGCCGCAGTTCCGCCTCATTGGCGATCCGTCGTCGCGGCGCGGCCAGGTGTACGAGCTGCTGCGCGAGAACGTGGACTACTACACCGACCCGTCTCTCCTGTGGGTGGCGCTGGTGCGTCCGCTCAACCTGAATAACGAGCGGCTCGTCGTCGCGTACACGGTGCGCCTCAATGGCCGCGACACGACCATCGCCGCCACCGGCGGCACGCCGGACTTCGAGTACACGGCGCGCGAGCAGTGGGCCTCGCTGCTCTGGGACCCGCAGGTGCGCCCCACCGACGCGGCCTTCGACCGGGAAATCCGCTCGGTCTACCGTGTGGGCGGCGAGGATGTGCGCCGCAACACCGTCACCGCGCGCATCGTCACGGGCGCCGCCGGCGATCAGGAGAAGCCCGCCGCCGGCGTCAGCGAGACATGGCTGCAACTGTTCGGCCTCGCGCAGTCGGGCAACAGCGCCACGTTCGACGTCGACAACCGGCTCTTCCCCCGTCCGGGCGACCCGAACGGCACGATGGGCGGCGCGGTGGGCACCACCATTTTGCGTGACCAGTTCCTGGTCTTCCCGTCGCTGCGTCCGTTTTCGCGCTCGGGCCTTGCCCAGCCCGCCGGCAACCCGGCAAGTGAAGCGATCTACACCACGCCTGGCGAGTACCTGTACTCCACGCAGCACCCGCAAGCGACCTACCGCATCCGCCTGCGCTACGACGCCGAAGGCGGTGGCGATGCGGGCACGCTGGCGCTGGGCTCGGTGCAGGTGCGCCCCAACTCGGAGCGGCTGACGCTCGACGGGCGACTGCTCAAGCGCGATGTCGACTACCGCGTGGACTACGACCTGGGGCGCGTCAGCTTCTTGCGCGCCGACACGCTCTTTGCGAGTCCCCGGCAGGTGTCGGTGCGCTACGAGGAGAATCCGCTCTTCGCCGCTGCGCCGACGAGCATCATGGGACTCGCCATGCAGTTCCCGCTTGACGTCGGCGCGATCAACGTGATGGCCATCGCCCAGAGCCAGCGCACCACGTTCACGCGCCCGCCCATCGGCTACGAGCCGCAGTCGTCGCTCATTGCCGGCGTCAGCGGCACCTTCGACTTCGACGCCGCGCCGCTCACGCGCGCCCTGCAGCGCCTGCCCTTCGCGCGGACCACGGCCACGCCGTCCAAGGTGCACCTCGACGCCGAGGTGGCGACCAGCCGCCCGCAATCCAACAGTGCTGGGCAGGCGTACCTGGAGAGCTTCGAGGGCGAGGGCGGCACGCCGGTGAGTCTCTCCGACCCGTCGTGGCTGTACAGCAGCCAGCCCGCGCTCGGCCGCGTGCTCGCGTCGCGACTCGGCGGCGCCACCGCGCTCGACCTGCCACGCGCCTCGACCATGGCGTGGCAGAACAATGGCCTCAACGCGGCGGGCGAGACCGTCACGTTCACGCTGCAGCAAATCGACCCGCTGGTGAGCTTTGCGGGCGCGGGACTGCAGCAGCCCGCACCGCTGCTCTGGCTCACGCTCTACCCGCTGAGCGTCGGCGGCGCGTACAACGATGCGGCGCACAAGTACCAGTGGCAGGTGAGCGGCGCGCCGCTCGGCCGCCGCTGGCGCTCCGTGCGCACCGTCCTTGGTGCGTCAGGTACCGACTTGTCGCGGGTGGAGAACATCCAGTTCTGGACGCTCATCGACACGACCGCGGCGCACCGGCCGCGCAATCCCACACTCGTGCTCGACTTCGGCGACGTGTCGGAGAACGCCGTGGCCGTGGCTCCCACGCGCCTCGTCGTGTCGCGCTCCGGCGCGGGCACCGACACGCTCTACACCGGGCGCGCCATCGTGGGGCTCGACTCGCTGCACTCCGAGCGCGACGCCTTTTCGCGTTCGTTCAACCAGGAGCGCGACGACGTCGGCCTGCCCGGCGACCGCGTGCCGAGCCTGCCGTTCACGACGCCCGACTCGTCGGGCGTGGCGCGCAACTATGCGATGTGCCAGCGCGGCGACGTGAAGCTCAACCGCCTGGGAGACGCCAAGACCAACTGCACCGTCCGCAACGGGCGGCTCGACGAAAACGACATCGACCTCGACAACACGCTCAACTTCGACTCGTCGCAGCGCGAGAGCGAACGGCTGCTGCGCTACGTCGTCGACCTCTCCGACGCCAGGACGTACTCGCGCGTCGGCAAGTGCGAGTATGCGCGCACCGACAGCGTGGGCGGCGCGGTGGAGCACAACACGCTCTGCTGGGTCTTTGTCCGTCTGCCGTTCAATGCGCCGCTCGACACCGTGGCCGGCGGCCCCAGCATGCGCCGTGTGCGCGCACTGCGCGTGACGATGGTCAGCGGCGCCGGCGCGCGCGACGACGCGTTCACGCAGGTGCCGCTCGCCGAGTTCCGCCTCACGGGCGCGTCGTGGCTCAAGCGCGCCGACAAGGTGATCGCCGGCATCGCGGGCGAGCGCACGGGCTTCGGCGCCGTGCAGGCGTCCACCATTGGCACGATGGACCGCGACTCGACGAGCGGCCTCATCTACGACTCGCCGCCCGGCGTCACCGACGCGCCCGACCAGATCATCACCGGGCTCGAGAGCCAGCGCGTGCAGATCAACGAGCGCTCCATGCGCATCACGGCCCAGCAGCTCGCGCCCTGGCAGCGGGCCGAGGCGTACCAGCGCTTCCCCGAGGGAAGCAAGAACTTCATGCAGTACCGCGAGCTGCGTGTGTGGGCGCGCGGGCGCGGCAACGGGTGGGGGCAGGACGGCGAGCTCAATTTCTTCGTCCGCATTGGCCGTGACGCCGACAACTTCTACCTGTACCGCACGCCGGTGAGCGCCGGCAGCGGCGCGGCGGCGTGGCTCCCCGAAGTGCGCGTCGACTTCAACAAGTTCTTCGCGCTGCGCGCCAAGCTGCAGAACGCGTTCCTGCAGAACAGCCCCGACTCGCTCTCGTGCCACGGCGCCGACTCCGTGCTCATTGCGCGCAGCGGCCTGCCCGCCGGCGTGAGTGCGCATCGCTACGCCGCCTGCGCCGACGGGTACATGGTGTACACGGTCGATCCCAACATCAGCGCGCCCAACCTGGCGGCGGTGCAGGACCTCGCGGTCGGCATGGTGCGCGTCGATTCCGGCGGCCACGGAGCGTCGCGCATTTTCCCCACCGACACGCTCGAGCTCTGGGTCGACGACATGCGCCTCACGGCAGTGGACAACACGCCGGGCTACGCCGCGCAGGTGGCGCTGAACGTCTCGGCGGGTGACCTCGGCACGTTCCGTGCGGGCTTCAGCCATCGCGACGCCAATTTCCGCCAGCTCAACGAGACGCCGTCGTTCGTGTCAGACAACCAATTCGACATCGGCACGTCGGTGCGTCTCGACAAGCTGCTGCCGGCAGGCCTTGGCATCGCGCTGCCGTTGACCATCAACCACTCGGCGTCGGCCAACAACCCGTACTTCGTGTCGCGCTCCGACCTGCGTGGCGACGGCATTCAGGGGCTGCGCACGCCCAAGAGCGGGGCGACCATGGTGGGGCTCGCCATGCGGCGCACGACGCCGCTGGTCGACGGCTGGCTGGCGCCCATCCTCAACAACCTGGGCGCCACCGCCAACTACGGCTCGGCCACCACGCGCAGCGAGTACCAGGACGGCAGGAGCAGCCGCTACAACGCCGGCATCGACTACCTCATGGCGTCCCAGGCGCCGGCGCGTCCGCTGCCGCGCTGGATGGACGGCGCGCTGGATGCGATGCCGCGCTGGATGCAGAACACCGAGTGGGTGCGCGCGCTGCGTGGCGCACAGATGCGGCTCCGCCCCGCGAGCGTGCGGTTCAGCAGCGCCCTGTCGCGCGCCACCGACCGGCGCCTCGCGTTCCTCAAGCCCGCCGATGCGTTTGCCGACACCGGGCGTCTCGTCACCGGGCTCACGCATGTGTGGCGCAACGTGGCCGGCATCGAGTTCCGGCCATTCACCGCGATGAATGCGCGCTGGGACTTCACCTCGCTGCGCGACCTGCGGCAGTACGGCGACAGTGCGCCGTCGGCCGTCGTGGCCACCGCCGAGCGCAGCCGACTGCTGGGCGTCGACATCGGGCTCGAGCGCGAGCGCCAGATGAACGCGGCGTTCGGTTTTGCGCCCACCATCGCGTTCTGGATGCGTCCGCGCTTCGAACTCACCAGTGCCTACACCATGCAGCGCGATCCCACCTCGCGCACGCTGGTGCGCAGCGCCGACACCACCGGCGGCTATCACTTGCCGCGGCGCGTCAACAACACACAGTCCGTATCGCTCGGCGCCAACATCGACCTGCCGGCCGCATTGCGTGCGTATTTGCACGATTCGCTTGTCACGCCGATGCTCGCGCAGCTCCTCCAGCCCATCGACGTGCAGGCCAGCCGGTCGCTGGTGTCGGCCTTCGATGGCGCGCCGTTCACGCCGGGACTCGGCTATCAGCTCGGCTGGGGTGGCATCGACCACTTCCGCGCGCAAGACGGGCTCAACGCCACCAGCGCCGGCAGCAACGCGCAGGTGACGGTGAGCACCGGCCTGCGCCTGCCGCTGGGCATGGCCGTCACCAGCCGCATGCAGCGCGTCACGTCGCGCAATTGGACGCGGCGGTTCGACAACACGCAGACGGTGATCGACGGCGAGCAGCTCACGCTTCCCGACCTCGCGCTGCGCATGACGCTCCGCCCGAAGTTCGCGGCGCGCATCATCCAGTCGGTGGGCGGCAGCGTGCGCTACCTCAACACGCGGCAGTCGAGCGTGGTGCCCAGTGGAATCTCCGGGGCCCCGGCCGACGTGCGCGTGAGCCGCGTCACGAGCTATCCGATGAACGGCAGCATCACGTGGAACGTGGGCACCGGGTTGATGACGAGTGTCGGACTCGGCACCACACACCGTGTCGACTCGCTGTCCGGGAGCGTCGCCGAGTCCAGGTCGCGCGACCTCAATGCCGACGTGTCGCGCTCGCTCCGGGCACCGGCGCGCTGGGGGCTCAAGAACGATCTGCGCACGCGCCTCAGCTATCAGCAGAGCAGCGCGCAGGCGTGGGTGCAGAACCAGAGCGCCACGAGCAATCGCAGCCGGCTGGCCGACAACGGCCGACAGGCGCTCAACGTGAACGCCGATGCCGACGTGGCCGAGAACCTCACGTTCTCGCTCACCGGTGCGCGCATCGTCACGTTTGACAACAACCTGAATCGGCGCTATTCGCAGCTCGTCTTCACGGCGGTGCTGCAAGTGTCGTTCTTTGCGGGGGAGATCAAATGAGCGACTGCCAAATGGCAAAGGGCGGGCGGCAGATGGCAGATGACAGATGGCAGACGGCAGACGGCGAAGCACCGTTTCACCTACGGCGTACGGCGTGCCGCGTACAGCGCACGGCTGCCGTGCTCCTTTTCGCCCTGTCTGCACTCACCGCATGCGACAAGAAGGCCGACGCCCCGCCCCTCGAGGCCCTGCGCCCCATCGTCGAGACCGAGTTCAACGGTGAGGCCGCGCTCAAGTACGCCGCCACGCAGGTCGCATTCGGGCCGCGCATTCCCGGATCGATCGGGCACAAGAACGCCGGCGACTGGATTGTGGCGCAGATGAAGCAACGCGGCGCCACGGTGATCGAACAGACGTGGACGCACAAGACGAAGAACGGGCGCACGCTGCCGCTGCGGAACATTCTGGCGCGGTTCAATCCGGCGGCTGCGCAGCGCGTGCTGTACCTCACGCACTGGGACACGCGGCCGACCGCTGACCAGGAGCCCGATCCGGCCGATCAACTCAAGCCCATCGATGGCGCCAATGATGCCGCGTCGGGCGTGGGCCTGTTCATGGCGCTCGCCGATGCGCTGCAGAAGAAGCCGTCGGCGCTTGGCGTCGACCTGCTGTTCGTCGATGGCGAGGATTACGGCGACTTTGGGCCGCCAATGGTGGACGTGCTGCTCGGGTCCACGTACTTCGCGTCGCACCTGCCCGAGCCCGGCTACAAGCCCGTCTTCGGCATCCTCTTCGACATGATTGGTGACGCCGACCTGCGCATCCCGCAGGAGATCAACTCCGTGCAGCGCGCGCCCGACGTGATGCAGCGCGTCTGGTCGAAGGCGGCAGAAATGGGACGCGGCAACATCTTCGTGTCGCGCGAAGGGCAGGCGATCACCGACGACCACATCCCGCTGCTCGACGCCGGCCTCAAGGTCATCGACGTCATCGACCTCGACTACGGGCCGGGCAACAGCTATCACCACACGCTGCAGGACACGATGGACAAGATCTCGGCGACCTCGCTGAAGATCGTGGGCGATGTGGCGCTGGCGTTGCTGCGGTAGAAAGGTGGGCGGGGCCAGTCGCCTCGGCGGAATGAATTGATCCGAGTGGCGCGAAACCGGTGACGCCGGCAACCTGCCGCGCGCCGATCTTGCGCCATGCCCACTCCCGCCGAGCGCCAGGCGCTCCTCTTCTTTGCGGCCGTCGCCGCGCTGGGTCTCGGGGTCAATGCGTGGCGTGCCGCGCGCGGCGGTGACGCCGTGGTGGTCGGCTCGCCGAGCGATCTGGCGGCCCAGATTGCGCGCGTGGATTCCGCCGTGGCCAGCTCGCCCAGCCGCGACTCCGGCCGCGCCGCGCTCCGCCGCCGAAACGCTGACAAGAAGGCCGCCAAGCAGGCGCAGGCCGCCGTGATTCAGCGACCGTTGGTCACGCCATTTCCCGTCTCCCGTTCACCGTCTCCCGTCTCTCTCATCGACCTCGACCTCGCGTCGCCAGCGTCGATCGAGTCACTGCCGAGAATCGGGCCGGCATTGGCCGCCCGCATCGTCGCCAATCGCGACTCGTTTGGCGCGTTCGGCTCGCTCGACGGCCTGCAGCGGGTGCGCGGCATCGGCCCGGCGCTGTCGAAGGCACTGAACGGGCTCGTGGCCTTTTCCGGCGTCGCCCAGCCCGGGGCCCCCACAGGCAAGGACAAGGGCCGACGGCGCCCCGCGGTGCCTTGACACCCCCCTTCCCACGGACGACTTTCACTCATTAGAGGCCTCGCCGCGTACCGGTGGGGCGTTGTCTGCCGTCCACCGTCTACTGCCGACCGTCTGGAAATGGCCAATCCCGCGTCAACCGGTTCCGAGCGCCTTGGCGACCTCCTCGTTCGCGAGGGAGTGATCACCAAGGAGCAGCTGGACAAGGCGCTCGCGGAGCAGAAGACGAGCGGCACGCGCGTGGGCTACAACCTCGTCAAGCTGGGCTTCGTGCAGGAGCTCGAGCTCACCAAGGTGCTGGCCCGGCAGTACAAGATGCCGGCGGTGGACCTGTCGAAGTTCGAGGTCGACCCGCGCATCGTGAAGTTGGTGCCGGCCGACTTGGCCATCAAGCACCTCGTGCTCCCGCTCAAGCGCGACGGCCGCACGCTCACCGTGGCCATGGCCGACCCCACGAACATGGGGGTGGTGGACGACCTCAAGTTCATCACGCGCTACGACATCTTCCCGGTGATCGCGGGCGAGTTCACGCTCAAGAACGCGATCGAGAAGCACTACGAGTCCAACGACATCCAGATGGGCGCGCTCCTCGACGAGATCGAGGGGCTCGATGCCGAGACGGACGTCGAGGTGGTGGACGCCGCCGACGACGACGCCGCGGCGCAGGCCCAGCTCGTCGACGATGCGCCGGTGGTGAAGCTGCTCAACGCCATCCTCACCGACGCGGTCAAGCGCGGCGCCTCCGACATCCACTTCGAGTGCTTTGAGCACGAGCTGCGCGTGCGCTACCGCGTCGACGGCGCGCTCATGGAGATCATGAAGCCGCCCAAGAAGATGCAGGCGGCGCTCATCTCGCGCTTCAAGATCATGTCGGCGCTCAACATCGCCGAACGGCGCGTGCCCCAGGACGGGCGCATCAAGCTGAAGATGGGCAAGAAGGTGATCGACTTCCGCGTGTCGACGCTGCCCACGATCTTCGGCGAAAAAGTGGTGCTCCGCATCCTCGACAAGGGCAACCTGACGCTCGACCTCGAGAAGTTCGGCATCGAGCCGCGCGCCGAACGCGAGCTGATGGAGGCGGTGAGCAACCCGTACGGCATGGTGCTCGTCACGGGCCCCACGGGCTCGGGCAAGACGACCACGCTCTACTCGGCGCTGTCCAAGGTGAACAGCATCGACACGAACATCATGACGGCCGAAGATCCAGTGGAGTACAACATCTTCGGCATTAATCAGGTGCTCGTGCGCAACGAGATCGGGATGACCTTTGCCGCGGCGCTCAAGGCGTTCCTGCGGCAGGACCCCAACATCATCATGGTGGGCGAGATCCGCGATCTCGAAACCGGCGGCATCGCCATCAAGGCGGCGCTCACGGGCCACCTGGTGCTCTCCACGCTGCACACCAACTCGGCTCCCGAAACGGTGACGCGCCTGCTCGATATGGGGCTCGAACCGTTCAACGTCAGCTCGGCGCTCAACCTGATCCTTGCCCAGCGCCTTGTGCGCCGCATCTGCGGCAGCTGCAAGGAGCACTACATCATGGACGACGTGGAGCTCTCCACGGCCAAGCTCACGCGCGACACCACGTATCGCGACCTGCGCTTCACCGAGGAGGCGCTGCGCGACGCCGTGTCGCGTGCCGCCAAGGAGGCGGTGCCGCTGGTAAAGGACGTGAACCTCGACACCAAGATCGCCTCGGTGCCGTGCTGGCGCGGCAAGGGCTGCGATGCGTGCGGCGGCAACGGACTCAAGGGGCGGCAGGGGTTGTACGAGGTGATGTTCATGACGCCCCGCCTGCGCCGCCTGATCCTGCAGAACGTCGGCGCCGCCGAGATCAAGGAAGGCGCCGTCGAGGACGGCATGCTGACGCTCCGTATGGACGGCTGGCTCAAGGTCCTGAAGGGCGTCGTACCGCTCGAGCAAGTGTTGCGCGAGACCAGCGCCTGACGCGCGTCGCGCAGCGCCAAGACCAATGACCCGGACCCATCCATGACTGGTGCACCCCCCACCGCGCCCGGCGCGGCGCCGCAGCAGGGCGTCAACCTGCGCGTCCTGCTCGAGGAGATGATCGAGCGCGGCGCGTCCGACCTGCACATTACGGCGGGTGAGCGCGCCAAGATGCGCATCGACGGCGAGATCACGAACTCGCGCGCCGAATACGTGCTCAATCCCAAGGACACGCTGCAGCTGGCCTATTCGGTGCTCACCGAGAACCAGAAGAAGCGCTTCGAGATGGACGACGAACTCGATTTCTCGTTCGGCATCCAGAATCTCGCACGCTTCCGCGGCAACGTCTTCAAGCAGCGCGGGTGCGTCTCCATTGTGATGCGCCAGATCCCGTTCAACATCAAGACGTTCGACGACCTGCACCTGCCGCCGATCATTGCGCGCATGGCCGAGAAGCCGCGCGGCCTCGTGCTCGTCACGGGGCCGACGGGCTCGGGCAAGTCGACGACGCTGGCGGCGATGATCGACAAGATCAACCGCGAGCGGCACGGGCACATCATCACGGTGGAAGACCCCATCGAGTTCATCCACCGGCACCAGAACTGCATCGTCAACCAGCGCGAGGTCGGCACCGACACCAAGTCGTTCCAGAACTCGCTCAAGTACGCGCTGCGGCAGGACCCCGACGTCATCCTGATCGGCGAAATGCGCGACCTGGAGACCATTCAGGCGGCGCTGACCATCGCCGAGACAGGCCACCTGGCCTTCGCGACGCTGCACACCAACTCGGCGGCCGAGGCCATCAACCGCATCATCGACGTCTTCCCCAGCCACCAGCAGGCGCAGGTGCGCGCGCAGCTGAGCTTCGTGCTGGAGGGGATCATCACGCAGACGCTGCTGCCCAAGAAGAGCGGCAAGGGCCGCGCGATGGCGGCCGAGATCCTGGTGGTGACGCCGGCCATCCGCGCGCTGATCCGCGACGACAAGATTCACCAGATCTACTCGTCCATGCAGTCGGGCAAGAAGTTCGGCATGCAGACCATGAACGATGCCCTGTACCAGCTGTACATGACGCGCGAGGTGGCCGAAGAGGAGTGCCTGCGCGTGGCCAGCGACCCCAACGAGTTCCTGCGCCTCATCGGCAAGGGGCCAATGGAGGGCGACACCGGGGCACGGGATGTGCCGGCGAGCCGGCAGGGGCCGGGCGGCGCCTCCGGCGGGTTGCGCCGATGACCGCTGGGCCGTCCTTGTACGGGGTCATTTCACGCCGCATCGGGTAACCAACGCACATGGCGTCCTTCCAGTACACCGCACGCGATGCCAAGGGCGACCTGAAGACCGGGACGCTCGAGGCCGCGACCAAAGACGACGTGGTGACGCAGCTGCGCCAGAAGCGCATGAACGTCGTCAAGGTCGAGGAGCAGGGGAAAGCCAAGCAGAAGACCGGCGGGTCGATTGCGATGCGCGACATCGTGATCTTCACCCGTCAGTTCTCGACGATGATCAACTCCGGCCTTCCGCTGGTGCAGGCCCTCGACATCCTCAGCAAGCAGACCGAGAACAAGGCACTGTCGGCCGTGACGCGGCAGGTGGTGTTTGACGTCGAGTCCGGCCATACGGTGGCCGACGCGCTCGCCAAGCATCCCAAGGCGTTCAGCGACCTGTATGTGAACATGGTGGCGGCGGGCGAGGCCGGCGGCATTCTCGACACCATCCTCATGCGTCTGGCGACGTTCATGGAAAAGAACGACCAGCTCGTACGAAAGGTGAAGGGCGCCATGATCTATCCCGGCGTCATCATGAGCGTCGCGGCCATCTGCATCATCGTGCTGCTCATCTTCGTCATTCCCGTCTTCCAGAACATGTTTGCCAGCGTTGGCCTCAGTTTGCCGCTGCCGACGCGCATCGTGATCGGGATGTCGAACTTCCTGCAGGGGTACTGGTGGCTGTGTGGTGCAATCGGCTTCGGCGGATACGTGGCCACGGGCAAGTACTACGCGACGCCCAACGGCCGCCTGGCGCTCGACAAGCTGATGCTCAAGATGCCGGTGCTGGGCGACGTGCTGCGCAAGTCGGCCGTGTCGCGCTTCACGCGCACGCTCGGCACGCTCATCAGCTCCGGCGTGTCCATTCTTGACGGCCTCGAGATCACGGCCAAGACCTCGGGCAACCGCGTGATCCAGGACGCCATCATGATGTCGCGCTCGTCGATTGCCGGCGGCGACACCATTTCGGCGCCGCTTGCCAAGAGCAACGTCTTTCCGCCGATGGTGATCTCGATGATCGCCGTGGGCGAACAGACCGGCGGCCTGGACGAGATGCTCAGCAAGATTGCCGACTTCTATGATGAAGAGGTCGACGCCGCCGTCAGCGGCCTGCTGGCGCTGCTCGAGCCGATCATGATCGTCTTCCTCGGCGTCGTCGTGGGCGGCATGGTGGTGGCGTGTTACCTGCCGATCTTCGACATGATTAATGCGGTGCAGTAGGGTAAAGCCGTGTAGCTTTGCATGATCTTTCGTAGGATTTGAGCGAGGTTGTTTCGTAATTTGCGTTGAGTCTTTCGTAATTCGGCCCTGTTTCGCTCCTGAAACGGGGCCGAATTTGTGTCGCGAGATGTACCGCTGCCGGACGTACCGTCTGCCTCCCCTTGGCGCGCCGACAAGGTGCAGGCACCCCGGGCACGGGTGATATAGGGACTCGACGGAATTGACCTATCATAGTAGGACTTGACTATAATAGGGGAAAAGGACTATAATAGACGACAGGTAAGGACGCCCCTATGCACTCACACGCAGTATCTCTGCTCCCCCGCACATGACCCTCATCTGGAACCGATTCGGTCTCGCGCGTACGCCGTTCTTTCAAGAACCATTGGAGGAAGGCGCGCAGGCGGCGGATCTGGCGCGCTTCTTCGTGGGGCGCGACCGCGATCGCGCCGCGTGCATCACGGCGCTCAGCCACGACGAGCAGACGCGCGTGGTGATGGTTGGTGATCCTGGGGTGGGCAAGACGACCCTCATGAACCGCGTCATTGCCGACTTGCGGACGGGAGAGTCGCCGCGCCCCGCATGGCTCGTGCCGGCATCCATGCCAATCAACCTGCCGGGCGCAACGACGCTGACAGACTTCTGCGTCGAGGTCCTACGACACGTCCTCGACATGCGAACGCAGCATCAGCAGTCCCAGCAGGCGCAGCGGGGCGGTGCGCGAAAGGTCCTGGCCCAGGCGAAGGGGCTTGGGGTGGCCGCCAAGCGCGCGGTAGTTCCGGGACAGGACCTGTGGGAGCAGGTGACGCGCGTGGTTCGTGGGGCCACGACGTTGGCACCACAAATCGCCGGGTTTGGCCTCTCAGGACAACGCACCGGGGGAACTGTCAGTATCGCGGCATGGGTCCCCCTGGTGCGTCAGGCGCTCGAGCAACTGGTCGCAGACACAGGGTGCGACCTGTTGATCGCCGTCAATAACGCGGAGAACATGGCGCGCGACACCGCCAGCAACGCCGCCGTCGTTCTCCAGGATGCGCGCGACGTCTTCATGGTGCCCCACGTACACTGGCTATTTGTGGGCACTCCGGACTTTCATAGCGACGTGATTGTCCCCACGCGGCAACTGGCGGGCATCATGCAACACCCCGTCGTGCTTGCCCCGCTCACTGCGGACGATATCCGGGAACTGATTAACAAGCGCTACGAGGCGTTGCGCGTGAACGGGCAGGTGATGACGCCTCCGGTGCCGCCAGACACGGTGGCCGCCTTGGCGCGCATCTTCATCGGCGACCTGCGCGAGCTCCTGCGGGCTCTCGAGTCCGCCGTCCTATCCATGGCACCACTCGGCACCGGGCCGCTGGACTTGGATACGGTCATGCGGGTGGCTAGTCAACAGCAATCGGAACTCCTCGCGGGCAAGACGAGGGGCGCCGCGTGGATCCATCTGCAGAACATCGTACTGGGATCCAACGCCACCGCCCGCCCATACGTGATCCACCGTTTTCGCGAGGCGGATGCTGTCCGCATACTCGCCCCCATGCGGCAACCCACCGTGCATAGCCACAAGAAGCAGTGGCTCGAGGATAGGCTAGTGCGTCCGGAGCGCCGTTCAGGCGCCTCCGAATGGCTGACGGTCACCGGGACGACGCTCTTGGCCATGCTGCCGGAGGCGATACATCGGGGGTACACCAGCGCGCAGTTACTCGGGGGGGTCGACATGGGGGCTCAGCCCGCGGTGACGCCATTGGCCACCACAGTCCAAGCACGCCGGGCGGGGAAAGAGAGGCCGAAGAAGAAATAGCGGAATCGACAGCAATGATCGCGACTTGGCCCTGCCTCCGGAGTCGGATCTCACGCGGGCCACACTCTCCCGCTCCGGAGGGGATCGTAACGCGCGGTGCAATAATGACATGACGGCCGAATTACGAAAGAAGACCGCTGGAATTACGAAAGAGTTTGCAAAGCTACAGGTAAAGCCGGCCGCGTGCGACGGAATGCGACAGAGGGGCCGGCCAACCTGCCGGCCCCTCTGTTGTGATCTACATTGAAGAACGCACTGCACTGTTGAGGCGCGTCGTCGTGACGCGGCCTCGTTGGCCACTGCTGCCGGAGCGTCCACTGATTCGCTTGCGTCTGACGCACCTCGTCCCCACCGCGCTGGCCATCACCCTCTGCCTGACGGCCCTGCCGCTCGGCGCGCAGGCCCGCGCTGTCCTGCGCGGCAATGTGCTGGTGGATGGCACCGATGCGCCGGTTGCCGGTGCCGAGGTGTCGCTGCCAGGGCTGTCGCTCGCGGCGCGCAGCGACGCAACGGGTGCCTTTCGCCTGGGCGGCATTCCTGCCGGCCGTCATGCACTGGTCGTGCGGCGGGTGGGTTTCGCCCCTCTGAGCACCATGATGACGTTCGCGGCTGGTGACTCGATCGAGGCCGACCTGCTGCTGTCGGCCAGTGCGACCAGCGAAGGCCAGCCACTGCCGGGAGTCACCGTCACGGCGGCTTCGGTGCTCCGCAGCCGCCTTGCGGAATTCGAGGAACGCCGCGCCCTCGGGGCGGGTGGCCGGTTTCTCACGCGCGAGCAGCTGGACCGCATGGACGGCCGCCGGATGTCCGAGGCGGTCGCCGTCATCGGCGTGCCCGTCGTGGTCGGCACGACCAATGCGGCGTTCGTCGCCTCGTCCCGCGGCACGCAGTCGTTCATGCGCACCACCAAGCCAAACCGGTCGGACCGCGCGCGGGGAGCCAAGCCGGGGTTGTGCTATGGCGCCGTCGCGCTCGACGGCGTGCTGGTCTATCGCGGCTCCGAGGACGGCCAAGGCGAGAGCGAGCCGCTCTTCGACATCAATGCGCTGCCTCCCGAGACAATCGCCGGCGTCGAGTTCTACGCGGGCGGCGCGACCATGCCGGCGAAGTACAACGGCACGCGCAGCACCTGCGGCCTCATCCTCATCTGGACGCGCTGAGCGCGGGCGACGC
>JANYJW010000026.1 GCA_025361705.1 Gemmatimonas sp. | reverse complement strand
ACTCGACCGCCTGCTCCATCACGGGCACCTGCTGAAGTTTGACGGCAAGAGCTGGCGGCTGAAGGAAGCGGCAGCCCGAGTGGCGAAGCGGCCAGCGACCGCGTAACATCCTCGCACCCTCGTCCCGCCCTCGTCAGGTGGAGGAGTTTGACCCGGCCACGGGTGGGGGATTTTGAGGTGGCCGCCGGGGTCGATGGATGCGTCGGTTGATTTCCCTAAGTCGCGACGATCTTGAGCGGCGATGCTTGAGGGGCGCCCCGAGCAAGCTGCGCGAGGGCATTCCCCTCGGCAGCTGATGGAAACACCAATGGACGTCGTAGATGCCCTCCTTGGCAAGGAGCTGTGCCTCTTCCATGGAGCCTGCGTGTCGCGCTGCGCATGCGCCCTGGCATCCAATCTCCATCCTGGTCCGCATACACGGCTCAAGGACGGTCAGAACCTCCGGTCGCGAACACCGCTCGCCATCGCTGCTCCGAGTAATCGTCGCCACCTCGCATGCTTGCGGGCTGAAGAGGAGAAGCCGCAGTCTCGGCCGGTTGTACGGCCGGGACTACGGCTTGCTTGTGAGTTGGGACAGACCGCCCGAGCGCTGACTGCTGACTATGCTCACGTTGAGGCGAGGCAGTGTCCGAGCGTTAGCTCCCCGTTACGCAGTGGCGATTCTCGTGTTCATTTCCCCTGCCGAGGGTCAGTGCATCCGAGAGACCAGTTGTGTCTCTCATAAGCGGCATCGTAGCAGGGAGGTCGTTCCGCCGTGAAGAGGATCAATCCTCACCGAGGTGCGCCAATCTGTGGATCACCAAAACGGCAACCCGCTAGCGCTTCCAGCTCATTCGAGCTACGGCAGCGATATTCGCAAGCTCACGCGCCTGCTCATCCAGGCCGCGAGCCTCTGCGAAACGCCCCAGCAGACGACACGCAATCGCCTCTTTGCGGAGCGCTCGCACCAAGAAGCCGGGAGAATATTCGGCCCGTCGCATCATTGCGATACCTGCATGAAGGAGAGAGCGCCCGCGCAACCAGTGCAGGGTGTGAAGTAGGCCGAAGCCGAGCTCTGAAAGGGCTTCACCGATGGCTCCATCCGAGGCGCCGGCCTGCTCTCGAAGCCGCACAACCTCCTCGTAGGCCTTGTTAGCTGCCGGGAAGGCACCGAGGCCTTTGAGAATGCTCGCGCGAATCGAGAGCACATTCGATCGTCCGAGTACATCCTGCGGCCGCGCCTTGTCGACCAGATCCAACGCACGCCGCATTCCGCGATACCGGTACCGAAGCGATCCGACTCTTCGTGCCAGCGCGTAGTATGCGCTGGCCTGAGAACTGAAGGGCGGATCCCAAGCTGGATCGTCCGCAGAGACCTCACCGATCAGCTTCCATCTCCGGCGCACACTCTCCATGGAGTTCACTGCGGCGAGGTAGCCCAGATCAACATGCCCGTGCAGGCCATACCACCCCGCGGCCTTGTTCCAGGCCGCGAACACCCGATCCCAGTAAGGCAGCCATTCATCGTGCTGCTCGTCGAGCCACGGCACACCCATAAGTTCTCGCGCCGCGATCCAGATGCGGGAGAGACGCGCTTGGTGGGAGTACAGTTGTCCCGCATCGTTGAGGCAGCCTTCAATCACCCCAACATTCGGCGACCTCTGAGTCGGGAGTAGGGCGCCGCGCAACCACTCTATATGCTCGCCCTCGCGGTCCTTCTCCAACGACTTCCAAAGCCCCAAGAGGAGCGAGGCGTATTGTCGCTGGCCTTGTGCGAGATTTCCAAGTTCTCCATTCGCGCATCGATCAACGAAGTACTCACAAAGCGATTCGGCGTCTTGGATAGAATGCGCGGTGTACCAATGCGACTGGGGCAGTGTGCGCCTCATCAGCGCAAGCACGTCCGCGGTCCGCGCGGGTACGGCTATGTCGGAGCGTTCAACTACGATGATGGGACGCCCCCGCATCGCCGCATAGAATAGTTCCATCTCAAAGAAGCTGACTTGCGACTTCTGACCGGCAACTTCGATCTCGGAGCCCGCCCAGTCTGTCCCAACCAGCACGAGGTAAAGCTGAGAGCGCTCGATCTCCTTCAGTAGATCATCCACGCTCTCCAGCGGGTCCGCAGTAGTGGTGTCACGGGGATGGCTGCACTCGTCAACCCAGACAGCATTGTCGCCGTACTGCAATCCGTGCTCGTAGATGCGCCTCCGCTCCTCCTTGAGTCCGGGAACTTGGCGTCCGCGAAGTGTTGACGAGAGAAAGACAAGGGGGTTCGGTCTTGTGGGCATAGGCGTCGACGTGTCGGAGAGCCTTCAGGCGTCTGCGAGCGCAGCCGCTACCATTCACTTCCGACTCTGACGATGCCAGAGGATATACCGCACGCAGGTGCTTTCTGCGAGCACACACCGCTTCCTCACAAGTAGTCACCAGACCGTGGCCGCGCGTCTGACGCGTGGAGGCCGGACTCCCCAACAGTCGTCGCACCCAGTGGCCGCGCGAGGAACCTGTCTCCGGAAATCCCGCGGCGCTTCAGTACATTGGTCGCCGAGATTCGACACCATGGGTCCCGAAGGGACCGGCGTTGTTCTCACCCGCGTCGACGTAGCGTCGCCTGATGCGCTCCACTAGCATTGCATCGACACCGGCGCGGATCGAGTTGACGGAGCGTTCTCGCCGCCGCGTGTGGCGAGTCCTCGTGCAGACGGCTCTTTCGCGGCTTCTGAAGTGCGAAGGGGGTGATCACCGTCACCGAGGACAGGCTATGGACAGGTGCCTTTCGGCTGATACGCCACGCGACGTCGGCCTTGAATGCTCATGGCGGAACTACTGTGCTGGAGCAAACGCGGACAGCTCCATTCTGAGATACCGAATGACACCCAAGGCCCATCTCTGGACCTCTACAAGTGACGCCGGGGGCTTCTGATGAGGAAAGGGACGAGCTACGGTATCCGTCCATTCCTGCTCGCACCAATTCGTCTGGGCGGGAAAGTGCACTCTCTGCAGCCAGGCACAATCATCGATGTGCGCGTCGCGGTCTTCATCGTTCCGACGTGCCTCTGCGGGTTCGAAGTCACGTATGTCTTCATCCGTACGGGGCTCGTCCTCCCATTGGAGTTGCAGGGAGGGCAAGCCGGCATTCACCACCAGATGATCGATATGCCAATGAGGATGACCCGCATGTGCTCCCAGAGGGTTCACGAAGCCATCTCGTATCTCCGGTGCAAGCCACTCGGCACGAAGCAGCTGCCGAAGATCAGTCCCGCTGCCTTCAGCGTCCCTAGTTCCAAAGTAGACGCGCAGTCCCAATTCTTTGAAGCAGAGATACCGGCTGCCGTCGTAGGTCCAGTGTTCATGAAGGCCTAGCCAAAGAGATGGGCGTTTGACCGAAACGCCTGCCAAGCCCACGACCGATTCCTGAACCCCAATATCCGAAATCACCTGGGCCAGGCACAGCCCGGCCGTTTGTGCACCCGGCCCAATCTGATAGACGCGTCCTTCGCTCCCATCCGTGCCGTAGAGGACGCGCCCGTTAGCAGAGCTGCTACCATGCCACTCGACTGCCACCGCCTTGCCGAGGACGCCGGCATGAGCATCGACCACGGCTCGCCTCTCTCGCACAGGAGGATGCGTACAATCAGACATGCGGGAGAAGCCAGTCGTCCACGGCCGTGCCGTAGGCAAGCGCCGCAAAGCGGTTGCGAATGTCGCGTGGGGGCAACTCCGCACTCTCGCTGTAGGCCTGCACCAATTCCTGCAAGAGTCCACTCTCCTGAATGCTGGCCCTGAGCACGGGAAGCGGGGCATACTTTACGTACTTGTGCTCAAGATCCAGTTGCCCGCCAGCGACATTTGGGCAGTACTCCTTCAGCAACGCGACAAAGACATCGGAATTCAGCATCCACCAATATCCCTGAAGCAACGACAGCATGCCCTCGGCGTTCGTGCTGGTCGTGATCAGGCCCTTGGGAATCCACGCGTTGGCCTGCACCACGGCCAAGGTGCCCTGCGCGTCAAGGCCGAATGCGGGGATGAGCCCGAATCGCTTGGACACCACACGCGGCTGCTTGTCGAACATCCATCCACGGACGCGTGTAAGTCGCCACCACATCGCGGAGTTAATCCCTTTACGGGACTGGAGTTCGGCACGATGCGGAAGGAGCATTCTCTGCGCGAACTCCGGACATGCCCGCAAGAGATGGGCCTCCTCCGTCCACGCATCATCGGGTACAAAGAGCGCTCGGCTTGGAACGAGGATACCATCTTGAAAACTCGTGGCATCCACCACTAGGTGAAAGTAACCTCTTTCAGCCCGAGGAAGCTTCGCCACGAATGATGAATCGTGAACGAAGGCCGTGTTGTGTCCCGTGCGAATCCCCTGTCGCACGGCAAAAAGGTGTTCGACACGCGTCGGGATCGCGTGCTCCAGACGTTCTCGCAGATTGCCAATCAGGGCTGCGCCTGGAAGCCACGAGGGTCGTTCGCGCAATGAGTTCGGATGCACCGATGTCACGGACCATGGGAGCTGCGACGGCGCCGCGCGCCCTGCCGTCGGTTCGAGCGCGTGTCCCTCGAGACGACTGCTAGGGATTTCACGACGAAGCGCGCGCAACAGTGCGGACGAAGCCCCCGCCTCTGGCGATGCCCACGCCATCTGGACGCGACTCGACGGGACACGCGAGCCCCGTAATACGATCAGGCCAACGTTCACCAAGGCCTGTCGAAAGAGAGCATGATCGCCAAACACGGCGACGAGTGATGGCGACGCATCCTGCCAAAGTGATCTCCTCCAGCCTGCCAGTCCCTCGCTTGCTAAGACTCCGGCAGGTACCAGCGACGCCAGCGTGCCGCCGGGGCGCAGGGCGGTGATAGCGCGAGACAAGAAGGCGACGCATAGATCAGGCCGGCCACGCCCCTCGCCGCGGATGGCAGCGCGAACTCGTGCTCGTTCGGAGGCTTCCATATTCTCCCACGAACGAAACGGCGGATTCAGGAGTATGATATCCGCTGTCGGCCACTCCGTGAGCTCCAAAGAATCTGCGATCTGAAGGTCCGTCGTGACCGTCATACGAGATACGCCCTGGCGAACCGTGGAGATAGCTGCTTTCGCCATCACGATCGCACCTGGACTCACGTCGCGTCCAATCAGGTGCACGACGCCGGCGTATCCGCGCCGATCGAGTGAATGCAGCGCTTCCGTAAGAAACACGGCCGAGCCGCAGGCGAAATCTGCGATATGGAGACTCGCCGGTAGTTCTCCCCACTGCCCCAACGCCACGTCCGCGACCAACCGCGCGAGCGCCACGGGGGTATAATAGGCTCCGCTTGTCGAATAGGCCGAGCGATACACGGCGTCCGGTGCTCCGAACAGCTGGAGTTGTGTACTCCGCTCGAGGACAGCGTGCGCTTCCTGAAAGAGACGGCCTGCTGCGTGGCGCAGGGTGAGGTCCGGGAGAATCTTGAGTCCGTGCGGCGCTCGTTGCGCCATCTGCGCCCTCGTGACGAGCATTGCCTCATTCCAAGTGTCCATCACCGAGAGGTCCGCGGCAGTGAAGCCGAGATCTTCTCCCGTACGTGTTCTCCATCCGAGGTCCATGATGACGGATACATCCGGCTCAGCCGTCGCGCGTAAGGCGAGCAAGAACGCAAGGAGCGCCGCATCTCCCCTCTGATCCCCGATGGTCTGCGATTCGGCTCGGAGTTGCTGGAATTCACGGACCAAGAAAGGAACAATGTCGGGCAGCGGGTGCGAACGTGGGCCACCGAGAAAGGACAGAAAGGTGTCGAGCTGACGTTCGACGCTTCGGAGTCGAAATCGCTGAGGAGATGCCTCGCGCCCCGAGTAGACGGCCACCTCGCCGGGCCGAACGACCACATGGCGAGGGAGATCCGCAGACCACAACCAATGGGACGAATTCGTGGGCGCTGGATCGTCGTCTGCAAGTTCAGACAACACGAAAGACGCCGTGGGGCCATCGAGCAGCGCCGCGTGATATCCAGGAACGGCAGAAGTCCGGTGGCCGAAGAACTGGGCCGTCGCAAGACCAAGCCGTTCGGACCATCGGGCTGCCACGGATTCAACAAATGGGACGGTCATAGGAGGCACAAAGAGGGAAGCCTCAACGAGCGATACGGCGGTCGGCAACTCCGCATGGCCCACGGAAACATAGGCGTGCGTGAAACGGACCACAAGAGACAGCGCAATCTGGAAAAGGCGCCGAGAAGGGGTGTTCCGTGACGCGCGTAGTCACTGCGTCACTTTGGGGGACGCACCTTATTCCAGAACTCCGCTTCCACTCGGAGATCAGCAAGCTGCGAGGCCACCGCTTCGTCGCGAACCCACCGTCGGAGTCCGCGAAGGGAGAGATCCCCCGTGTGCCCCGCCAGCGCGCGCAAGTCCGCTTGGGTGAAGCGAATCACCAGGCGGACACGGAGGCCACCAACGCGCCGCGCCGCCTCGCGATGCGCTTGCCGAAACCGATCACCGCGACGCGAGCTCACTGCGCATCTCCGCGCGCATCGCGCTGCCAGATCCTGACGACCGCGACGGCAAGCAACACCGAAAGGCGCGCACCATATTCGGCCTTGGTGCCAGACAGAATCGGGTGCGCGATGGGATGCAGCACAAGGTCGTCCCGGACGAGTCCACCGCGCGCGATACGGCCACGACGCTGCATCAACACCTCCCGAATTGTGGATGTCGATGGCAAGGTGCGCCCGCGCCGTTCGGCGACAGCAGCGATCGCGTGGCGATGCCGAGGATCGTCGTTGAGCCGCGCCATTTCGACGAGGACACATTGCCAGTCGTCGAGGACGACGCGAACAAGCGCTAGGTGGCGTCCCTCCATCTGAAGTACCACCCGGGCGTCCCTCGGGTCGGCAGCGAGCATCAGCCGCGGCAAGGGCTGCACGACGACCGCGGACCAGTCGAGCTTGCGCGCCTTCGATTGGAGGGCGCGCAGAAGAAGGGGCGCGGCCTCATCGAGCGCGACCGGCAGTTCGCCAGTCGGTGGTGACTCGGGCGAAACCTCGACTCGCGCGGTGACGCCTCGCGCGAGAAGCGTACCCTTTGCGGCCGTGGCGGCGCCAAGACCGCCAAATGGCCGAATGCCACCGGGGTATTGCGGCCGCCCGGATGCTACCGACCGTTCATCCACCGTTTCAAAGGTGCACTTCAGGTTGTTCCAGAGTGGCGCGGAACTGGGCATTTCGATATGGCGGCGTCGCCCTGCCTGCACTGGCCGCGCATCGGTCAGAGCGCCGACGTGCGCTGGAGCATGCGTGGGCTCCGCGGACTCGGCGGTCTCGACTTCCGAGGTCGCTTCGGGACTAAGACCCTCGACCGTCAAGCGATCGAACGGGAGTGGCCAAGCGACCGATTGCAGCTCTCGGAGAATCCGATTTCCACGAAAGACTCGGAAGCGGCCATGTATGGTCACTGGTCCGTCGAACGGCAGGAGCACGGCGGGAGTTCGCGCCGCGGTGCCCGGGATCGCAAGTGAACGTCGCAGAAGTCCCACCGAGTGCCGAGCGGCCTCACTCAGGCACACGATGGCTGCCTGGAGCGCGGTCTCGCGACGTGCCTCAAGGTTGTCTCTCAGACGCACGCGGTAATGTCCGCGGCCCACTCGTTCGAGCGATGGCGTTGACTCGAGATCACGCACGGCGTCCGGGGGTTGCCACAGCAGCTGCTCGAAGAGGGACTCTCCGGTCGGCCCACGCACCAATGCGAGCGCGAGATCGGTATTCCACGCGTGCAATGCGCGTACGAGTTCCCACTGGGACACGTGGATGCTTGTGCGCTTCGAACGGATCCCAAGGAACGCGATCGACATCGACGTGCGCGCATCTGGGATGGGCGAAGGACCACCCGCCGCACGCTCAAAGAAGTCGGCGGGGAGTCTGATGACGTCGCGGACACGGTACGTCCAGTGCCGAAACTCCGCATCAGCGCCCACGTGGAACGAGTCCCGCGAGACGTCCGCAGTCTGGTGGACGCTGAGTAGCTGTCCGCCTCGCCAGAGGGTGCCGCCGACGAGGAGCGGCAACGCTCCGAGAGGGAGTTGCACCTCGACGAGCTGCGGCCCGGCGCGGTCGAACCCCGCCGGCGGTTTCAGCAGCCGGAGAAGCACCTGGAGCCGAAAATCCCGGGGATCCCGTCGGCTTGCGACGAGGCCCCCGATCGCAAGCAATCGGCATTGGCCCCACGTTGCTGGCGGGAATCCCATGATCGCCGGCGGCATCAGCCATATTACGAAGTCGCACGAACTTATGTAACACAGCATCTCCTTGTGGATATTCGCAACAACTTCCAGAACTGACAGCCGCCGCCAATGAGACCCGCCTGCGAGATGGTGTGGTGCGGCGCACGGAACGGCGGCACGCGCCCCGGGATGGTGCCGGTGGGGAGCACGCCCCCAATCGAGTGGATGGCCACCACCTCCAGGTGTTCATCGGGCGAGAGGGGCGGCAGGATGCCGGGAATCCGTCTTGCGAGCATCGTCTTCCCCGCCCCGGGTGGCCCTTCGAGCAGCAGGTTGTGCGCGCCGGCGGCGGCGATCTCGAGCGCGCGCTTGGCCATGGCCTGCCCCGCCACGTCGGCCAGGTCGAGGCCGTCGTCGCACCACTCCGCGGTCGGCGCACCGAGCCGTGGCGGCGACATGCGACCCGCGCGCAGTTGGTCGACGAGGTCGCGCAGGGTCGACGCGCCCGCGAGGCACGCACCGGTGACGAGCGACGCTTCGCCACCGTTGGCCTCCGGGAGCACGAGCGCGCGATAGCCTCGCTGCTGCACCAGCCGCGCCATCGAGAGCGCGCCACGGATGGGGCGCACGGTGCCATCGAGGCCCAGTTCACCGGCAACGCAGAGTCCGTCAATGCAGGCCGGCTCCATCTGGCCGCTGGCGGCAAGCACGGCGAGTGCGATGGGAAGGTCGAAGGCCGTTCCCGTCTTCACCTGATCGGCGGGTGCCAGGAGCACGGTGAGCCGGCGACTTGGAACTTCAAAGCCCGAGTTGACGAGCGCGGCGCTGACGCGCTCGCGGGCCTCTTTCACGGCGTTCGATGCGAGGCCGACGATGGACCACGCAGGAAGACCGCGGGCGACGTCGACTTCGACGAGGACAGGATGGGCGTCAACGCCGAGGACGGAGGCGGAATGGACGGAGGCGAGCATGCACCACACTGCGTCGCCTCCACGCGAGGTGCGGCATCACGGCAACGCGCTGTGGTCATTGCGACGCACCTCCGAGGCGAACGCCCCGGCCGACGTGACCGGGGCGTTCTTGTGACGGCGAGCAGCGGCGATCGACCTTATGGCTTGGGGTGCCCGGACGTGCGCGCATTGATATGCGCATACCAGATCGAATCGACACCGACACAATCTTCCGTCGACGCCATCGGGTGCTCCCCGTGCAGGCGCTGATTCACTTCCTCCTGTTCGGTGCGCGAATGCCGGTCGATGATTTGGTGATTGGCAGCCTTCAAGACCTGATACGAGTCCGCGTCTCCCAAGCGCCCGTAGGCACGCAAGTACAGGCAGCCGATGCGGTCGTAGGCGTTGGTGGTGGTCGCCGAATCGTACAGCGCCTCGTTGGCGGCGACGAGCGAATCGAAGGCAAACCGTGCATTCCCCGAGAAGCGGCCTGCGCCGCGCTGACATCCGCCGACTGCGCCCAGCAGGCTCGCGAGCAGCACCACGGCACGTACCGCGCGACGCGGCGTTCGGCGGACGGCGGCGGATGCTGCGTCCTTGATGGCGTTCATGGAGTGGGTCCTGTGGTTTCTGTGACGAGGCCGTGCGAGTCGGTGACGACGAGGCGATACCACGCGAAGTCGAGCCCGGATGCCATGGACTGCCCATTGAATGTGCAATTGGCCGTCAGGTAAGTGAACTCCTGATCCAATGGGACCATGAGGCTCTCATAGATGTACGGCTGGGCCGCCGACCGCCGAAAGAGCTGGACCGATGCGATGGTGGCTCCCGCAGCAGCGGTCGCGCTGATGGTCATCGAACGCGTATCGCACATCGCGCCCAGCGGCCCGGGCTGCTGGAAGCCGATCGTGGTGCGCTCTGCCACGGACACCATGGGCGGTGCGGCGAGGGCCCTGACACTGTCGTCCGCGATGGTGACAGTGGCCGTTCCGGTGACGTGCCTGACAGTCGCCTGCAGCGTGACAGTGCCCGGCGCAGCACCCGCCACCAGGCGCCCGCTCGCGTTGACGCTCGCGAGCGCCGAGCCGAGTGACCAGTGCGCCGAGTCCGTCGTGGCAAGCGGCTGGCCGTCCAGCGCGCGCCACGTCGCACCGAATGTGCTCGCACCAAAGACTTGCACCTTTGCTGCCGCGGGATTCACCACCACGGTGCCGACGGCACAGGTGCGATACAGTTCGTCGAGGCCGTTGCTGATTGCGGCCCACATTTCGGGCGATTGCAGGTACCGATCGAGATGGTGAATCTGGCTGCCGCCGACCAATTCCACGGCCGTCAGCAGGACACTGCCGGACAGTTGGCCGCCCGCGGCCTGCGACAGCTCACCGAGGAACGCGTCGAACGCCAGCGTTCCCATGTCGTTCACCGTGGGGCGCCGGTTGGCGAGGTTCCCGGGCAGCATCGTCACGAGATCGTGATTGGCAACAACGAATCGGGCGTGGCGGTCGGATAACGGCCAGTTGGCGGTGCCGACGCCAGCCAGTGACACGGTGCCGACGCACTGCGGACTCCGCAGCTCGTTGAATCCGTACACGCGTTGCAGGCGCTGCACGGCGAGCTGCGTGAGCAGGCTCCCTTCGGAGTGACCGATGACGAGCACATGCCGACGGGCGTCAAACAGATTGCGCTGCATCAGGCGCGCCATCTCGTCCACCTCGTAATCCTGTTGAGCCGCGCCGGCGAGGGCATCATGCGCCCAGCGGAGCATCTCGCTGATGTCGTTTGAATACCGGCCGAGCTGGATGACGCAGGCGACGTACATCGGCACCACCGAGAGCACCTCACGTATTTGCCCGCCGCGCAGCGCGGATTGCACGCCCAGCGCGTGGGCGCACACGGCGGCCAGGCGCCCGGCCTCACTCAGATTGAAGAGTGACGAGTTGTAGAAATGTGAAAGCGTCGTCGTGGATCGTGGAAAGCGCAGGGGGTCCTCCGCCAATCGAAGCCTCAGCAAGGTCGTGCTGTGCTCGAACTCCAGCTGGTTCGTATAGATCCCATTCACCAGCAGTATGTGCGTCGCCTCGCGCCCGCTCGCCGAGTCCTGCGCGAAGGCCGCGCGTGACAGCGCACTCCGCGCCACGCCACCGGTCGCCGGCTCCATGCGCAGCGCCGAGCCAGTGGCCGGCCACTCGATGGGCGTCTCCATCCCCGCCAGCGCGGAATCCAACCGCACCAGCCGCGCGAGATCGCGCACGGGGTCAATCGTCGCCGCCTCGATGCGCGCAAAATGCCCCGCCGCCTGGTCGCCCCATGCAACGCCCGCCTGGTCGACAGCGCTCTGGTAGGCGCGCCACTCCGTGCGCGGCGTCGCGCTGGTCAGCACGCCGCGCAGGCGCGTCGCCACCGCCTGCTCCGTCGCGTCAAGCACAATGACCGTGTCGGCTGACGCCGTCACCCAGTGCGCGCGGTCCATCGTGATCGTGCCTGAGTCGTCGGCCATCTGGCCGTCGATGACCACGCGCAGGTGCCTGTAGCCTGCCTTGGCGGCAAAGCCGTAGCGCACGCGCGTGCCCGGTGCGACGGCGAGGTCCCCGGCTGGCACAGAGCCGGAAATGCCACTTCCGTACAGCACTGACAACACCCGCGGCTCCACGGGCGCCTTGGGCGCTGGCACCGTCGCCACCATGTGCAGGCTCGACCCGGGCTTGCCCGTCATCGTCACGCGCAGCGTGTTGGTGGCCTGCGCCACCACATGCAGCGATGCATCATGGTCACGCGCATCCGCATGGCCGCGATCGTGGTCGTGGTCATCGGCGGGGTCGGACTCCCACAGCCGGCGGCCATTCACGGCGATCGACGCCTCCAGTCCTCGCCCGTCGCCACTCGCGATGGCAAAGGTCAGCGTGTCGCCGGCGTGCGCCGCAAACGTCGCGCTGTCAGTGTGCGGCCGGGCGTTGTCCCGCGTGAACGTCGCGGGGCCGTACACGACGACCACGCCGGGTGACGCCTCGCGATCCGCGACGGCTGCCGCGCGCGATTGTGCGACATCCAGCGATGTGGGAGCGTCGCGCCGGCAGCTGCCGAGCAGGGACGCACCTCCGACAGCAGCAACAATGAAACTGCGGTGAACACGGACCATGGCATTGTCCTCCGCTCAGCGAGCGACGGGCGTGATGGTCTCCGTGCTGACCACGGCGGAAAACACGGAGGCGGGCATGCCGTCACTCTGCATGCCCGCCTCCCTGCCTTCGTCACCGGAATCGCCCGCGCGGGTTCAAAATCGCGCGCGGTGTCCGCGGACGCGCTACATCACCTTCAGCCCGTGCACCCTCTGCGGCAGCTGCCGCACCACACGGGCCGCAATCACGTCGGGGTCATCGTCTGCCGCGATCACATCCGTCACGCCGACGCCCACCACCCACTGCAGCAGCAGCTCGTCGCGCTGATCGGTGCAGACGAACACCTGATCCACGATCTGCTCGGCCAGCAGCGCCTGCGCCAGCCCGACCCCGTTCAGCTTGGGCAGCACCACCTCGGTGACCACCGCATCGGGCCGCAGGCAGCTGGCAAACGTGAGCGCCGACTCGCCATCGGCCGCTTCAATCACGATGCACCCCATGCCCTCGAACGCGCGCCGCAGGGCACGCCGCTGGTGATGCTCCTCGTGCACCAACAGCACGCGCACGCGGTCAGCCGTGGCGCTCTGTCGCGGCGCGATGGTCATCGTCATCGAGGCGCGGGCAATCGACGCGCGGGCCGAGCGCGGCTCCAACGCGGGCTCCAACGCGGGCTCCACGAGCGGCGCCGGGGCTGCCACCGTCACGGGGCGCACCATGGACAGTGCCGCGCCGTCCGTGCTTGGGTCGTGCGCCGACTCCCCGGGCTCCCCGGCGTGCGATCCAGCGGGCGGCAGCAGCTGCCTGAGCAGCGCGTCGACGTCGCCCTGTGGCAACACGGCCACCGGCAGCGGCGGCGTGATGTTGGACGCCAGTTCGTCGATGCTCGTCTGCCCCTCGAGCACGCGCTGCATGCCCGTGTCCCACAGCGAATTCATGCCCGACCGACGGGCGAGCTGCAGCATCGCCTGCCGCTCGGTCGTGCGCGCCATCAGCTGCCGCGACTCCTCGTCAATCACCAAGAGTTCGGCCACGGCCAGCCGCCCGCGGTAGCCGGTGTTGCGGCACGCGGGGCAGCCCACCGCGCGCCGCACCGCACGCGCGTCCTTGCCATCCAGCAGCCAGCGCAGCTCGCTGGGCAGTGACTCGGGCGTCGCCAGCACGCTGCACTCGGGGCAGAGCCGGCGCACCAGGCGCTGGGCGAGCACCGCGCGCAGCGCGCTGGCCAGGTTGCCGAGATCAAGCCCGATGTCGGCCAGGCGCGTGAGCGCACTCACCGCATCGTTGGTGTGCAACGTCGAGAGCACGAGGTGCCCCGTCATGCTCGCGCGTATCGCAATCTCGGCCGTCTCGGCGTCACGGATCTCGCCCACCAGCACCACGTCGGGATCCTGCCGCAGGATCGACCGGAGCGCCGACGCAAACGTCAGCCCCTGCTTCTCCTCCACCTGCACCTGATTGATGCCGGGCAGGCGATATTCAATTGGGTCTTCCACCGTCACGATGTTCGTCTCGGGCGACGCGAGGTGCATCAGCGCCGAGTAGAGCGTGGTGGTCTTGCCGCAGCCCGTGGGGCCGGTGACGAGCACCATGCCCTCGTTGCTCGCCAGAATGCGGCGGAGCGACAAGGCCTCGGCGGCGTTGAAGCCCAGTGAATCGAAGTCGAGCGACGTGGCGCTTGCATCGAGAATGCGGATCACCGCCTTCTCCATGCGCTCGCCCAGCGGCAGCGTGGAGATGCGCAGGTCTACCGGCCGCCCGTCCATGATGATGGAGGCGCGGCCGTCCTGCGGCTTGCGGCGATTGGCGATGTCGAGCCCGGCGCCCACCTTCAGGCGGCTCAGCAGCAGCGGCGTGAGGTCGGCAGAGATGCGCGTGACGTCGTGCAGGACGCCGTCCACGCGATAGCGGACGAGCAGCTCCCCTTCCTTGGGCTCGAGGTGAATGTCACTCGCGCGCTGGTCCATGGCGTCGGTGACCAGCCGGTCGAGGGCGTCGGCGGCGGCACCTCGCGCAAAGGCAACGCCCGACGTCGCCGCGCTCTGCGGCATCACCCACTCCATGCGCGCCACCTTGGGCGCCGCCACGACGCCGCTGTACACACGCTCACGCGCCGCGCGCACGGCCGCCGGATGCGCAAAGCGCAGCTTGATGGCCTTGCCGCTGGCGAAGGCGAGATCGCGGTCGAGACTCTGGCGCAGCGGATTGCCCGTCGCCACCTCGAGCGTGCGCTGCTCCTGCGAGATGGGCACCACGTCGTACCGATCCGCGAGCACCTGCGGGAGCAGCTTCACACACTCGGCGCCCACCATCGACACGTCCGCGAGTTCCACCGACGACAGGTCGCCCACCACCTTTATAATGTCGGCCGGCCTGATGCCAACCAGCTCCAGCGCTTCCCACGCGGTGGCTGCGCCAGCCGCATCGTCCGTGATCTCCTTGCCGCGTTCACGGAACGCGTCAAGCAGCCAGCGGTCGTTCCACGGCTTGCGCGCCGGACGCATGGGAATGGGAATCTGGGACACGGTGGATTCGGATGGTGGGTGCACCAGCAGCGTCGGCCGACACTGCCGGTCACACGGTCGAACATCCTAGAGTCTCGTCAGGTCCGACCTGCGCCTTGAATGGTGTCCCACTGACCGCTGCCTCGACCGCGTCGACGGCCCACGCAATCATCACGGGGAGAACGTGGCGTACCCCTCCGCGTGCAGCGTGGCGCGCGCAAAAGTGGCCGATGTCGCCACCTGCACGAAGGGCAGCACCTGGTCTCGCGTGTACTTCTTGCCGGCCAGCGCCTGGCCGCAGACGATCACCCGCACGCCGGCGTCGGCCATTGCCTGGAGCAGCGCGACGTTCGGGTTGTCCACACCCGCGACCGCGTGGTAAGCCTCATTGGTGAGCACCGCAGCGGTGGCGCCGCCAGACACGATGATCGCGAGGTGTACCCGCGCACGCGCCACGCCGTTTGCCTCGGCGATCATCAGGAAGTTCGCCGGACGCGCAATGCCGGGGGCCATCTCGCCCGGCGTCGCCGGCGCGCCGGTGATGTCCCAGACCACCTTGTACTCGACGTCCCGGGCGGCGACAAACGACGGGTTCGGCACCGGCGTTGGCGCGCCGGCCTTGCGGAGCAGGGCCTCGCCCCCCTGGGCGGCAGCGGACGACGTCAAGACGGTGATGGCGGCAAGCAGCACGAGCGGGGCGACACGGCGCATGGAATCCTCGGCATGGGGTGACGGCCAGCAAACTACCACGAATATGCACCGGCACGCACTGGCCGTGCGCTCGGCGCCATCGAGTCGCCAGATGCCTGCCATGACGTTAGAATTTGCCGCGCGGAGCCGATATCTATGGATGCCTCCGATGCGTAACCCCACCATCCCGCTCCGCTACGCCGCGTGAACGAACCCCTCAGCGAACCACGAACCAACGGCCGGCGCCGGTTCGCCAAGCTGGTCGCGCATGCCGAGGCGCTGCCGTTTCGCCGGAAGCTCGCGTTGCTCTCGGTGCTTTCCGCGGCAGCGCTGGGCGGCATCATCGTGCTCAACGTCGCCTTTGGCGCGCTGAACAGCTGGCAGCTCTCGCGCGTGCAATACGGCCACGATGCCGTCGAGATCACGCGCGACCTGCAGGAGCGGCTCGCCGCGGTGCACCAGACATTCCACGCGGCCATCAAGGCACGCGACGCCTTGCAGCTTGGCCCGGCTGACACGCTGGTGCGTCGCTTTCGCGCCGACGCCGCCGTCCTCCGCGACAACCCGACACTCGACGGCCAGACCATCGATTCCATCGAGACCGCGTTTGGCCGCTACGTCACGGCGGGACGCTGGTCGGCGCAGCAGCTCGCCGGTGACGCGAGCAGCGACACGCTGGTGCGGCGCCTCGACGAGGCGGGCGCTGCCCGTGCCACACTCCTGAGGCTCCTCGCCGAGGCGCGCACGCACAGCACCCTCGAAAGCGCGACGGCAGCGCGCCGGGCGTCCCGACTGCTGTGGATCGGCTGGGCGGCGAGCTTCGCGGTGGCAGGCGCGGCGCTCGCCCTGCTGCTGCAGCTGTTCCGCGTCGTCACGGGTACCGTCATGCGCTCTGTGACCGCCGCCGCCCTTGCGGCGCGCCAGGCGGCGCGCGGCGAGCTCACCGTCATTCCCGACGCGGTACTCAACGACGAGCTCGGCCAGCTGCAGCATGCCATGCACCAAATGAACGGTTATTTGCGCGAGATGGCCGACCTCGCCACGGCGATCGCACGCGGCGATCTCTCCAACGTCGTGCAGCCCCGCTCCGACTACGACGCCTTTGGCCGCGCCTTTGCCGCCATGACCATGTACTTGCGCGGCATGGCCGAGACGGCAAACGCGATCGCGGCGGGCGACCTCACTACCAACCGGGCCCCGGTCTCCGGCGACGATGCCTTTGGACGCGCTTTCCAGTCCATGACGGCGCGGCTGACCAGCGTCATCACCGAGATCCACTGCAGCACCGATGCCATCACGGCCGCGTCGGAGCACCTCACCGAGGCGGCGCAGCGGCTGTCCGAGGCGGTGGCCATCGAGGCCGAGCGGATCCGGCGCACCGAGGCCCGGGTGACGGCGGTGACGGCGTTGATTCGCGACAATGCCGACGCGAGCGAACGGGCCGGCGCATTGACGGCGGCCGGCGCCGAGCGGATGGCCGTCAGCAGCGAGGCCGTGCGCGACGCCATCGCCGCCTTCGCGCGCGTCTCGGCCAGCGTCAGCGCCATCCACGCCATGTCCGAGGAGTCGCACCTGCTCGCGCTCAATGCCGCCATCGAGGCCGCCCGGGTGGGCGAACACGGGCGAGGCTTTGCCGTCGTTGCGCAGGGCATGCGCACACTGGCCGATGGGAGCTCGCGGTCGGCATCGGCCGCGCAGGAGATCACGGCCGATGGCTCGCGGGTGGCGCAACGGGCGGGGGCGATGGTCAGCGCACTGGTGCCGGCCATCCAGGAGACGGCGACGCTGGTGCAGAGCGTGACGCGCACCTCCGCCACGCAGGCCATCGAGGTGCAGGGCGTCAGCGCTGACATGCGCGACGTCGCCGCCATCACGTCGGCCAACGCCGAAAACGCCGAGCAACTCGCGGCCACCGCCGAGGAACTGTCGGCCCAGGCGGAAGTGCTGCGCGGACTCGTCGGCTTCTTCAGGGTGGGCGCTGCCGGCAGTGGAGGTCATGATGACAGGTAGTCGTGTGCGGCCCATGCGAGGCGCCAGCCGCGTGCTGGCGGCGCTCGCCCTCGCGACAGCGGTCCCCGCGTGCGGTCGCGACGCAGCGGGCGACGCGCAACGCCTGCCGCGCATCGGCATCGTGTTCGACGTCGGCGGGCTTGGCGACCACGGCTTCAATGATGGCGCGGCGGCCGGGGCAAACCGCGCGGCCGGTGCCGGCAAGGCGACAGTCGAGTTCGCCGACGGGGGTGAGGGTGACAAGCGCCTCATCTCGCTGCGCCGATTGGCAAAGGCGGGCACCAACCTCGTGGTCGCCGTCGGCTTTCTCTCGAGCAGGGACGCAACCATCGTGGCACGGGAATTCCCCGCCGTGCACTTCGCCGTCATCGACTATTCCCTCCCGGTCGACGACCAGGGGCGTGCGATGACACCGCCGGCCAATCTCGTGGGCGTGAGTTTCCGCGAAGAAGAAGGGGCGTATCTCGTCGGGGCGCTGGCGGCGCTCTCCAGCCGGACCCAGCGGGTGGGCTTTGTGGGAGGGATGCGCAGCCCGTTGATCACGCGGTTCGAGGTGGGCTTCGCGGCAGGCGTGCGGCGCGTCTGCCCGGGCTGTGACGTGCTCGTCAACTATGCGGGCAGTACGCCAGCCGGGTTCCGCGATCCGGCGGCGGGACGCGCGCTGGCCCTCGAGCAGTATGCCAGCGGCGCCGACGTCGTCTTCCAGGCGGCCGGCGAGACGGGAATGGGCGTCATGGAGGCCGCACGCAAGTCTGGCCACCTCGTCATCGGCGTCGACGTCGATCAGTCGGGGGCCGCGCCGGGCCGCGTGCTCACGTCGATGATCAAGCGCATCGACGTCGCCGTGGAGGACGTCATCAACCGCGAGCGCGCCGGCAGCTTTGCGGGCGGCACCATCACCTACGGCGTGGCCGAAGGCGCCATCGGGTACGTGTATGACGCGCGCAACGCCCCGCTGATCCCGACGTGGGTGCGCACGAGGGTCGAGACGTTGCGCGCCGCCATCGCCGCCGAACTGCTGACCGCGCCCTCATTGCGCTGACCGGCCTGCCAGTTGCCTCCGGCCAGGCGCGCAACGCAATGGCGCGCAACGCAAGACGGTGAACTGACGACCCGCCGTCGGTTCACCGTCTCAGGACCACCACGCCGCACGCGCGAATCCCGCTCCCGCCGTGCCGGCCAAGTGCCGCTACATCGGCTCGACGCGCTCCGCCACCCAGCGCGCGGCGGTGCCGCACACCGTGCACGATGCCTTGCCCTGCCCATACAGCACGAACTCCGCCACCATCCCGCACGACGGACACGTCGCGTTGGCCGTGCGCAGGCCTTCGGTCGAAATGCCCTCGTGCACCAGTCGGGCCACCATCGCGTTCGGCTCGGCCGCACCCAAGGGGCACATGTTGCCCGTGCAATGCTCGCCAATTTCGAGGCAGATCAATTCGTCATCGTGCACGGTGGCCTGGTGCTCGCCCACCGGTGCTTCCGAGATCATCACCCGCACCTGACGGTCGCACGCGCTGCAAAACAGTTGATGGTTCTTCATCGCAATCTCCTGGTGCAGTCCCGACGGCCGCGGTCGGCCGCCAACGGGGTCAGCTGATGGTAATGACGTCGGCGGTAGAAATCTGCGTGCGCGCAAAGGCGAGCGCACGGTCCTGCGGCAGTCCGAAGATAGACACCGCGCACGGCTCGGCGTCCACACAGCGGTCCGCCAGCACCGTGACGCTGCGCACGGTTGTGCGGCGCGGCGCGGCCGTCGCCGGGTCCATCAGGTGGTGGTAGCGCGTGCCGCGATACCGGAAGAACCGCTCGTAGTCACCCGACGTGGCAACCGCGCGGTTGCTCACCTCGAGCGTGCGCGCCATGGAACGCTCGTCATCAGGCGACTTGATTCCCACGCGCCACGCACCGCCCTCCGGCGATTCACCCAGCGCGTACAGGTCGCCGCCCAGGTTCACGATGGCGTGTTCGATGCCGCGGTCACGCAGCGCCTGCACCGCACGGTCAATCGAATAGCCCTTGCCGATGCCGCCGAGGTCGAGGTGCAGGTCGGCGTCGCCGTACCGCAGTACGCCCTGCTTGGCCCCGACCGTCAAGTCGACATGCCGCCAGAACGCGCGGTTCGCGAGGCGCGCCACCGCATCACTCGGCGGCGGCTCGTGACGATTCGTCACATCCCACAGTTCGGAGGCGGCACCGAGCGCCGCATCAAAGCGGCCGCCGCTCGCCGACGACCAACGCAGCGCCGTCTCGATGAGCCGCGCCGTCTCGGGCCCCACCACCACGCCGTCGCGCGATGCGCCAGCATTGGCGCGGCCAACGTCCGACGTCGGCGCAAATCGCGTCATCGTCGCATCCACCCAGCGAAGCTCGGCGATGGCCGCGTCGAGGGCGGCCTGCGCGGTGCGCTCGTCACGGTGCACGACGGTGAGGTCGGCGATGGTCCCCATCACCGGGACCGTGCGGCGCGCCACAGCCACATGCCGGCGCAGCGCGATGGGAAGCGCCGCCACGGCGAATGCGCCCGTGCCAAGGGCGATGAACTCGCGGCGGCCAAAGGGCCGGCGGAGCAAAGTCTCAGTCATGATGATGGATCCTCTCGTCGCGCGCGCAATCGGCGCCGATACAGCCTGCACAATGACCGTTGCAGCCCCTTTGCTGCACCCAGCCGTACAGGGCGAACAGCGCCCCGCAAATCAGGACACTCAGAACGATCTGCCACATCAGCCGCTCCCCATCCCCGCAAAGCCCATGAACGCCAGCGACAGGCACGACGCCGCCACCAGCACCAATCCCATCTTGCGCGCAAAGTCCGGCACGTCCGCCACCTCAAGCCGCTCGCGGATCGACGCCAGCAGCGACAGCGCCAGCGTGAGTCCCAGTCCGGCCCCAATGGCGAAGACGATGCCCTCGACCCACGTGTACTTGCGGCTTGTCTGGAAGAGCGCGAGACCGAGAATGGCGCAGTTGGTGGTGATCAGCGGGAGATAGATGCCCAGCTGGCGGAAGAGGACTGGCAGATACTTCTTCACCGCCATCTCGACAATCTGCACCGCCGAAGCGATGACGACGATGAACGCGATGGTCCGCAGGAACGGCGTCTTGGCCAGCACGTAGGCGTTGAGGAACGACGCGCTCACTGCCGTGATCAACAGCACGAAGGTGTTCGCGAGTCCAAGGCGCCACGCCGTCTCGATCTTCGCCGTCACGCCGAAGAACGAGCAGAGCCCGAGGAACATCACGAGCGTAAAGTTGTTGACGAGCAGCGTCGACGTGAAAATCCAGGCGAGGTTGCTCATGCGCGGGCCTCCGCGGCGCGGCGCGCATTGCGGGTCATGATGGCTCCCTTGATGAGCAGCAGGATGCCGAGCGCCATGAAGCCGCCCGGCGGCGCAACGAAGAACACCCACGGTTCGAACCTCGGCCCGAGGATGTTGATGCCGAACACCGACCCGCTGCCAAGAATCTCACGCAGCGCGCTCAGCGCCATCAGCGAGACGGTGAAGCCGAGTCCCATCCCGAGTCCGTCTGCCACCGCGCGCACCGGTCCGACCTTGGCGGCGAACGCCTCGGCCCGACCGAGCAGCAGGCAGTTGGCCACGATCAGCGGAATGAACGGTCCCAGCGCCTTGGAGATGTCCGGGAACGTCGCCGCGAGAATCATGTCGGCGAGCGTCACAAACGTGGCGATAATCAGGATGTACGAGGTGATGCGCACTTCATTCGCGATGTGCTTGCGGAACAACGACACAAAGAGCCCCGAACCGACGAGCACGAAGAGCGTCGCGAGGCCCATCGCGGTGCCGTTGGCCAGCGTATTCGTCACGGCCATCGTCGGGCACATCCCCAGCATCTGCACGAGCACCGGGTTTTCCTTGGCGATGCCGCGCCAGACGTCGAACCAGAGCGGCGCCGGAGGCGGTGCGCCCGGAACGAGCTCTTCCTGCGAGGCAGCTGCAACGGTGGGGGCGGTCACTTGCCTCCCTCCTGATCAAAGGCGCGAACGCGCGGCAACCAGAGCGCGACCGCATTGTTAATGATACGGATAACGGCGCGCGAAGAAATGGTCGCGCCCGTGATGGTCTGCACTTTGTGCGCGTCGGTGGTGGTTGTCTTGGTTCCCGTAAAGGGCGCAACCTTGCCGTGAAACTGGCGCCGGAACGCGGTGTCCTTCTCGATCTTGTCGCCGAGTCCCGGCGTCTCCTTCTGATCGAGCACGGCGTATCCTGTCACCGCGCTGTCCGCCGGGTTGAAACCGATCATCAGGTGCACTTCCTCCTGAAAACCGGGCTCCGCTGCCTCGATGGCCACGCCCGTGCGCTGTCCCGCGCTGTCAAAACCGACAAACGCCTTTGTCGCCTCGCCGATGTCAACACCCGCCGGCGGCGTGCGAGTGAGCTTGTCGCCGGCCAGGTACAGCGTGTCCCACCTGGCCGGCGCGCGCAGCACTTCGCGCACGGCGCCTTCTATCTTTGCCCCCGCGTACTTCTTGATGGCGGGAAGCGTGATCTGATACACGATGACAACCGCGATGCCCGCCATCGCGCCGGCAATGAAGAGCGTCGCAAGCAGTCGGAACGACGACACCTTGGGAGCGGCGACGCCCTGCGGCGGTCCGTCGTGGCTGTCAGATGCCGCGGCCGGCGGGCCGTGATGATGGCCGCTCATGTCGTCGCCCTCGTGCGCGTGCCAAACACCGCGGGCTGCGTCGCCCGGTTGATGAACGGCGTCAGCGCATTCATGAAGAGGATGGCGTACATCACGCCTTCGGGGAGCCCGCCCCACACGCGGATCACCACCACCAGCAGTCCGACGCCGATGCCAAACACCCAGCGTCCGAGATTCGTCACCGGCACGGTCACCATGTCGGTCGCCATGAACACGGCACCCAGCATCAGGCCACCCGAGAACAGCATGAATGCGGCATCTGGTTTGGTGGCGTCAATGGCGTGCAGGATGGTGCTCAGCACCGCCACGCTGAGGAGAATCGCGAGCGGCGCGCGATAGTTGAGGTAGCCTTTCCACAGCAGGAACAACCCGCAGGCAATGATCACCAACGAGGCGGTCTCACCCACCGAACCGCCCGTCGTGCCAAGCACAAGATCCACCAGCGGCGTTCCCTTCCCCTCGAACTTCAGCAGGCCGAGCGGCGTCGCCGCCGTGACGGTGTCGGGGTTGGGATGCAGGAACGGCCATGCAAACAGATCGCCCTTCAGTGCGAAGAACGGTCCGCCCGCTTTTGGCCATGTCGTGATGGCCACCGGAAACGAGGCCTGCAGAAAGGCGCGTCCGACGAGCGCGGGATTGAACGCATTCTGCCCAAGGCCGCCCCAGACGAGCTTTCCAAATCCGATGCCGAACGCGCCGCCCACGCACGCCATCCACAGCGGAAATCCGGGAGGCAGCGAGAGGCCAAGGAGCAATCCGGTGATCAGCGCCGAGCCATCGCTCAGCGAACCGGGCCGCCCGAGCAGACGCTCCGTCAACAGCGCGCTCAGCGTCGCCGCCGCAATGACCAGCAACGCACTGATGCCGAAGAAGAAGACCGCCGACAGCACAACAGGAATCAGCGACAGCACCACCGTCCACATGATCTGCGGCGTCGAGTCGAGCGACTTGATGTGCGGCGACGCGGTGACAATCAACTTGGGTGCGGTCATGCGGCCCCCGCCTTTTGCGCCTGCTGCGCGCGGCGCAGCGCGACTTTGCTGGCCTGAAAGAGCTGCGACAGCGGGATGTTGGACGGACAGACGTAGGCGCACGACCCGCACAGCATGCAGTCCGCGAGATGCAGGTCCGCCATGTCGTCATAGCGCCGCACACGGGCATAGTCGCCGAGCAGCGACGGGTTCAGGAAAATCGGGCATGCCTCGAGACAGCGTCCGCAATGAATGCACGGATACACCTTTTCGGCGCGCGTCTCGGCGGCCGTCAGCACCACGACGCCCGTCGTTCCCTTCACGACCGGCGCGGCGAGGTTCGACTGCGCCTGTCCCATCATCGGTCCGCCAATGATCACTTCGGCGGCGTCCACCGCAACGCCGTCGCAGTACGCGAGCAGATCACGCAGCATCGTTCCGACAGGAACAATGAGATTCGCCGGTCGCTTGAGGCCGTGGCCCGACACGGTCACGATGCGCTCGATGAGCGGCAGGCCCGTATCGAACACTTCGGCGATGGCGGCGAGCGAGCCAACGTTCTGCACCACCACGCCGACGGTCACCGGCAGTTTGCCTGACGGCACCTCGACGCCCGTGACGGCCTGGATGAGCATCTTCTCGGCGCCCTGCGGATACTTCACCGTGAGCGGAAGAATCGTAATGTCGAGATCTGCGGGCTTGGTGCGCTCGAGCGCGGCGATGGCGTCGGGCTTGTTGCGCTCGACGCCAATCACGGCCTTCTTCACGCCGAGCGTTTGCATCATCACGCGGCAGCCGAAGTGCACGCGCTCGGGATACTCCACCATCGTCCGATGATCGGACGTGAGATACGGTTCGCATTCCGCGCCGTTCACGATGAGCGTGTGCACGCTCCAGTCCTTCGGCGGCGCGAGCTTGACGTGTGTCGGAAACGCGGCGCCGCCCAATCCCACAACGCCGGCGTTCTGCACCGCTTGCACCACTTGCTCCACGGTGAGCCCTTCCCACTTGGGCACCAGTCGCGGACGCGGCACCTGCGGCGCGTACTTGTCGACCTTGAGGTGCACCGACTGCGCCATCGTGCCATCGGGATGCGGCCACCAATCAATGGCCGTCACCACGCCAGCCGCCGAGGCGTGGATCGGCACCGACATGAAACCGTCCGCCAGTCCGATGGGATCGCCGCGCTCCACGTGGTCGCCCACCTTCACGCAAAGCTTCGCTTCCTTGCCCGCGTGCTGGCGCAGCGGCAGCACCAGCTCCTCGGGATATGGCATGCGACGGATCGGAAGCCCGCTCGTGAGCTCCTTCTCCTCCGGCGGGTGCACGCCGTGTTTGAAACCAAAAAGGGCCATCAGTTGAACCTCGCGGCGCGCTTCACCCACTTCTCGAGGTCCTTTTCCTTGTCGTTCAAGGGTGTCCCCGGATGGATGATGGTGACCGGGCAGCGTTCGGCCGCCAGCACCAGCTGCTGGAACGTCCCAGCCGACGCATCCTTGATCTCCGCCTGCTTGGCGCCGTTATAGGCGAACATCTTCTTGTTGAGATTGATGCACTCGTTGCAGCTCGTGCAGCGCGCGGAGTCGATGTACGCCTCAAGGACGAGCGACTCATCGTCGTCGGCCGCGCTCGCGGCAACGGCGCTCGCGGCAACGGCGCTCGCGGCCGCCGGCTCAGCGGCCGGCGCGGCAGCGACGGCACTCACGACCGGAGCAGCAGCGGCGGGCGCTGGCACGGGCGCAGCAGCCGTCGCCACGCCATTCGTCGACGAAGCAACCGTTGGCAGCGTCGCAAGCAGCTCGCTGAGCGCGCCACCACCGCCGTGCTTCATCAGCCCTTCGGCCAGACGACGCGCGATCTGCTGCGGATAGTCGCGCTTCAGTTCGGCGATGCGAGCCTCGTACTCGGCGCGCAGGGCCGACATCTTGACGTCGAACTCGGCTTCGATCTCCCCCGACACCGTGCTGCGCTGTGCGTCGGAGACTTCGAGGCCGGCGAGCTGACGCAGCTGCGACCAGTACTGCAGACGCTCTTCGGCCAGCGTCGCCATCTCGGTTGAGACGCTGAGGCGCCCCAGGTTGCGCTTCTTGCCGACCGCGTGAATGAACGCCGTTTTCCCTTCGCGCTCGGCCATCGGAAGCTTGATGAAGTCGGCGAACGGCACGGCTGCTGCCCACTTGTCGTGCGGCAGATCCTTGAAATGCTGCTTGAACCGCGCCTCGGTGCAGGCCCAGTCGGCAATTGTGAGCGGCACTTCGAGCGTCTGCTCCGCGCCAGCGTCATCGAGATAGCGCAGCTCGTACGTCGGCCAGTCGGCGTCGAGCGACGGATTCCCTTCGAGGCTCAGGCAGTCAGAGAACGACGGTCCGCCGTCGGGATCGTACGTCAGGAACGGGAAGGCGCGGCTCTCAAGCGCAAACCGCGCCGCCTGCTGCGACCAGTCATCGGCCAGCCCGTGTTCCACCGGGCACGGCGTGTAGATGTTGAAGACTGCCGGACGGCGTTTGTGCAGTCCCTTCAGCACGCCGGCAATCAGGTGTGACGCCGCCGCCTGCGACGTCTGATGCACAAAGACGCCACGGTGCGCGATGGCCAGCAGGCCGAGTTCCTTGCGCATCTCGGTCTTGCCGTGCTGCGCCTTGCCAAACGCCGACATGTCGGCCACCTGTCCCGTGTAGCCGCTCGTGCAGGCCTGACCGCCCGTGTTGGAATAGACCTGCGTGTCGAGCACGACAACGCGAATCGGCTTTCCCGAGGCGAGCAGCCGTGAGAGGTTCTGGAAGCCGATGTCGAGCATCGCCCCGTCGCCGCCCATCGCGATGATCGGTGGGCAGAGGAAGAACTCCTCGTCCGTGAACTCCTTCCAGTGGAACGCCGCGAGCTCGGCTTCGGTCGTCGCCGCGCTGTACGTGCCAGCCACCAGTGCCTCGGCCCGACGCACCGACACGAAACCGTCCGTCATCTTGCGCATGTGCGCTTCAAAGAGACCGATGGCAATCGACGGCGAATCCTGGAACAGGTGGTTCACCCACGGGAACGGATATGGATTGTACGGATACGTGCTCGCCCACACCGACGAACAGCCGGTGGAGTTCGCCATGCCGACCATCGCGCGTCCCTTGCCGCTTGGTCCCTCGACGTAGCGCCAGCGAAGATCCTTCACCTCGCTGATCGCCTTCGCGATGACCGCGCGCATGCTCGCGTCGGCTGCTGCCATGCGCTCGTCGAGCGCACCGAGCAACTCATCCAGCTTCTTTACCTGATGCGCCACCTTCGGCGCCATCTGCGCATGAATCGTCGACAGGATCAGGTGCACCGCGGTCTTCTCGCCGCACCCCATGCACGCGCCGTCGCCGCCCACCATCGCCCGATACGTGCCCTTCTTCAGCAGGAGCGACGAGAGGACGCCGATTCCCTCGTCAATGTCGGAGACATTGATGAACCGGTCGTCGGTGTCGGGAAGTTTGTTCCACATCGTCCAGTTGCTGCGCAGCTTCTGCAGGCCGGGCTCGTCTTGCTTGATCGTGACAAGCGCGCCGTCCGGGCACACTTCGACACAGAGGTTGCAGCCCTTGCACGCCTCGGGGTTCACCGTCACCGAGAGCAGGCCGCCCGACCCCTTCGTCTTCCCTTCAAGCGCGTCGAAGAACGGCTTCGTGCGCGCCAGCGGGAAATCCGCGATGCGCGCCTGCACGAGGCTGAACTCGGTGTCGGTGGCCGCGCGTCGATCGGCGTCCCAGCCCATCTTGTTCGCGACGTTTGCATACGCCGTCGCGAACGCGTCCGACACCTTCACCGTCGGATCCTTCTGCAAGATGGTCTGCGTCGCCTTCGCCCAGTTCTTTACCAGCGGCCGAATGCGCTCCATGCGCACACCGTTGGTCGCCGAGTCGATGGCGGCGTTGAGCACGTCATCAAAGCTGCTGACGAGGCCCGGAATCGCCGAGTCGGGGCACTGAATCCAGCACTGCGCGCACCCCGTGCACTTCTCGGCGACGAACTCGGGCACTTCCATGCGCACGCCGCTCATGTCGCGCACCGCGCCGGTCGCCGCCGGCACGGCGCTGATGGCCGCAAACGGATCGGCAATCCCGTCCTGTCCGAGGTTGCACACCGAGCACACCTGCTCCCAGAACCGCCCTTCGTGTCCGAGGCCGGGTAGCGCGTTCGGCGAATCCATCAGCACCGGCATATGCGGCACCTCGCCCTTCTCTTCGCCAAAGTCACCGGCCACCGGCGTCACCGTCAGCACTTCGTCGTAGCCGCGACGGATCACGCGCACGTTGTCCTCGACCACACGCGCACCCTTGGTGCCGAACTTGTACTGCAGCTGCTTGGCGATGCCCTTGAACAGCGCCTCTTCGGTCTGGCCTTCCTGCTTGAGCAGCGGCGCCGCGCGGAAGAACGCGCCCATGAAGGCCGCGCCCTGCATGCGATAGCGCAGCTCGACGTCCGACGCCTCGGCGAGGGCAATCGCGAACGCGTCAATGCAATAGACCTGAATCTTGCGGTCGATGATCGTGCGGCGCGCGCGCGCCGGCAGCGTCTGCCAGAACGCCTCGGGCGCGAGGTCGCTCTGGATGATGAACACGCCGCCCACTGCAAGGCCGGCCAGCGGATCACTGTGGCGGAAGACGTTGGGGTCGGGTGACAGCACCACGTCGACGAACTTCAGCTCGCAATTCAGGCGAATGGGCTCGTGCGCCAGCACGGCGTAGAACGTCGTCGGCTGTCCCTTCTTCTCCGATCCGTACTTCGGGTTCGCCTTGATCTGCAGGCCGAACAGCTCGAACGCCGTCATCGCGAGGTTCTTGCCCATCGTGATGGCGCCCCACCCGCCCACCGAGTGAATGCGCAGCGCGGTCGCTCCCGTGGGGAGCAGGTTCAGCGGCGCGGCCGGCGGCAGCGCCATCTCGCCAAGATTCGGATAGCGATCGACGAGCGTGTCCTGCCAGATCTGCAACTTCGGCAGCTTGGTTCCCGCACGCACGAAGTCGATGCCAAGGTACACCTGCCGACGCCCCGAGCCGCCGGGCAGCATGTTGTCGACTGCGGCCACGATGTCGCCGGGCTGCAGGTCGCGGCTGCCGAGACCGAAGCACGCCGAGAAGAAATTCGGCACCTGCTCGCCGCGCAGTGCGGCCAGTCCGCTGTGCGCGTTGGCGCTGCGGCCGTTTTCCACACCCTTCGCCATCGCCGCGCGCAACTCGCGCAGCAGCGGCGGATCGACAGCGAGCGGCTGGTCGACACGCTCCATGACGACGGCGCCCTTCTTTCCAGCCAGTGCCTTCGTGATCAGGTCGGACGGGAACGGACGGAACATCGTGAGGTTGAGCACGCCCACCTTGAGCCCGCGCGTCGCGCGGAGATGATCCACCACCGCCTCGGCGTTGCTCACCACCGAGCCCTGCCCGATGATCACCCACTCCGCATCCTCGAGCTTGTAGCCCGATACGCGGGCATAGCGCCGACCCGTCAGCGCCGCGAACTCGGCGAACGCGCGGTCAGTGAGCTCCGCGATGTGGTCAAAGTAGAACGGACGCTGCGCCGCAACGCCCTGCGCGTAGCTGTCCTGGTTCTGCACGACGCCCAGCATCGCCGGGTAATCAAAGTCGAACATCTCGGGAATGCGGCGGCGCTGATCGCCGAAGACGAGCTTCTGGGCCGGCGTCGGACTCTCGATCAGATCGGCCGGATCGCCCAGATACTCCTTGATCATCTCGCGCTCGGGCAACAGCAGCGTCTCGATGACGTGGCTCGTGAGGAATCCGTCCTGCGCGATGATCCCCGGATTGAGCGTCAGTTCGGCCACACGGTGCGCCACGAGATTCAGGTCGGCGCTTTCCTGCACGTCCTTGGCGAACAGCTGGAAGAAGCCCGTGTCGTCCACCGCGTGATAGTCATCGTGCCCCGCGTGCACGTTCAGCGCGTGCTTCGTGATGGCGCGCGCGGCAACGTTGAGCACATATGTGAGGCGCTTGCCGACTGCGGCGTAGAGCGACTCGTGCATGTAGGCGATGCCCTGCCCGCTCGAGAAGTTCGTCGAGCGCAGCCCGGCCATGCTCATGCCCGCCGTCACGGCCGCGGCAGCGTGCTCGCCCTCCGGCTCGAAGAACAGCAGCTTGCGACCGTTGACGTTCAGCTTGCCTTCGGCAACGGCGGCCGCCCATCCCTCACCCATCTGCGTCGAGGGCGTAATGGGGTAGGCGCCGGCCGCTTCACTGGCCGCGGTCTCCATGGCCACGACGGCGCTGGATCCGTCGAGCGCGTTCGTGACGCCAGGGAATCGAGGGGACGCGCCACTCGGGGACTTGCTCTCCGACTTCATGCTGCCTCCGCACTGCTGAGGGCCGGCACGCGCGCAAATTGCGCTCCGGCCAACCAGACAATCGCTCCCGTCGGGCAGCGCTCCACGGCGCGCTCCGTTGCGAGGGCAATCTTGTCATAATCGATGACGGCCACGCCCGTGGCCACGCTGATGAGTCCCGCTTCGGCGTCCAGTGCGCACTTTCCGCACGTCGTGCACGCCACCTGACACGCCTCGAGCACACCGTCACCCGAGACGAGGTTCTTGCACTGCACCAGCAAGTGATCGTCCATCGGACGCACCACGAAGAGCCCCTTCGGACAGGCCTCCACGCAGTCGCCGCACGACGTGCATAGGTCGACGTCGACCACGGGCAGGCCGGTCGCGCTCATCCGAATGGCGCCGAACGTGCACGCGATTGCGCAGTCGGCGAGGCCAAGACAGCCCCACGCGCATCCCTTGCCGCCGCCCGCCACGGCGGCCGCCGCTGCGCACGTCGGGAGACCGCGATACTCGGCGCGCTGCAGCGCAACGTCCGTCCCGCCCGCGCACAGCAGTCTCGCCACGCGCTTGGTCGCCTCGCCAGCATCGACGCCGAGGAACGCGGCTATTCCCGCAATCTGATCGGCATTCGACACGGTGCACTTCGACGGCTCGACTTTTCCCTGCACCGTCTGCTCGGCAAACGCGTGGCACCCCGGCAGGCCGCAGGCGCCGCAGTTGGCCTGCGGCAGCATCTGCGACACGATCTCGATGCGCGGATCGGTCCACACCCAGAGCTTCATGTTGGCCAGCGCAATGAAGACGGCGAACACAAGTCCGGTGCCGCCCAGAATCAGGATGGCCTGAATCATCAATGGCATGCGCGTACTCAGTTCGTGCCGGAAACGCCCGAGGCGTCCAGCAACCAGGAGGCCAGCCGATCCACCGCGTCATTGGCGCCGATCGCCGGTGCGCTCTTGGCGCCCGGTGCACCCGGCACCGCAAACGGCGTGCGGGCGAGATCGGCAAGCATCTTCACATCCTCGCCCATCTGCCATGCGCTGAAGCCACCGACGGCCTTGGTGGGCAGCGGCGGGAGGAACGTCACGCTGAGGCGCTGCCACGTTTCGTTGCCCGCCGACGGATTGTGCGCAAAGGTCGCCGCACCCTGCGGAACGAGTGCCGCGATCGCCGGCCCTTCGAATCCGGCGACCTTCTCCAGGTCCGCGCCGTCCACCGTCTGCAGCACATAGGTGCCTGGCGTCACGCATCGCACCAGCGGCGCCGGCGGCGCCGCGCCGCGCACGACGAGCACAATCTTCTCGCGCCCGTCGACGAAATCGAGCAACGCTCCCGCATACAAATCAGCTCCATCCACCTCAACCACCAGCGGTGGTGCAAACCGCCGCTCCGCACGATTCCACGCGCGGAACTCCGATGGATCGAGGAGGCGCGCATGATCCGCAGCATTGTATCGGCCGCCGCGCACCAGTTCGGCGATGACGATTGCGCCAAACGCGGCACCGGCATCGGCCAGCGCGGCATCGATGGTGGCGCCGAGCTTCTTCCCCGCCGTCACCTTCGCGACGAAGAGCGCGTCACCCTGCGCCGTCACGGCGCGCAGCACCTTGATGGCCCGCTCGAGCGCGGCCATCGCGTCGGGTGCGGCCGGCTGCGATGCCGGGAAGAGCGCCGCAAACTTGCCGGCGTCGATATGCATGTCGGCGAACTTGCCAAGACCGACCGCCGCACCGGCGGCGCGCGCCGTGGCGGTTGCGGAATGAGCCGCCACAAACGAATCGGCCTGCTGCAGGGCGCCGTGCACCGACGCACGGAACTCCGCGATGGGCTTGGCGAGCGCGGCGAGCGCCGCGGCGACGCGCGGATCAGACGGCATAGCGGGCAAACTCCTTTTCGAGCAGCGCGACGCGTTCGGCCGGCGTACGCGGCGTCACGCGGCGGGTCTCTTCGTAACGGGGCTTCGACGGATCCTTGTAGAACACGCCGAGGTTGATGCGATCGGTCTGTTCGGCCAGCGCGCGCGCCGCCGCGAGATCGCTCGGGTCGTGCTGCGTCTGCGTCTGGTAGATCCTGTCGAGATCGGGTGTCACGACGCCGTCGTCATGCACCAGCAGGTTGATGCGCGTCGGATCCTGCACCGCCTTCTGGAAGATGGCGGGCGTGAACACCGGGCAGCGCTGCAGGACACGCACGAAGCTGAATCCCTTGTGCTTGTACGCGGCGCGCAGCGTCGCGTACAGGTGCGACGGCACCCACTCTGCCGTCTGTGCCACGAACGACGCGTTGGTGATGCCGAGCGCGACCTCGATCGGGTTGAGCGGCGGCAGGATGGAACCAAAGGGCTGCGTGTTGCTCTTGAAGCCCTGCGGAGTGGTGGGCGACGTCTGGTTCTTGGTGAGGCCGTAGATGCCGTTGTCGAGCATCATCGCCACCATGTTCAGGTTGTAGCGAATGGCATGCACCCAGTGGCCGGCCCCAATCGACGTGCAGTCGCCGTCGCCCATCGTCACGAAGACGTCGAGCTCGGGGCGATGCAGCTTGATGCCCGTGGCAACCGGAAGCGCGCGGCCGTGGAGCCCGTGGAATCCGTAGGTCTTCATGTAGTGCGGAAAGCGGCTGGAGCACCCGATGCCCGACACCATCATCGTCTGCTCGGGAATCAACTGCTCGGCGGCCAGCAGCCGCTGCACGGCGGTGAGCACCGAGTGGTCGCCGCAGCCCGGGCACCAGCGCGCACGGGCGCCCTCGTACTCGGACATTTCGTACTGGTGGTCGTCGCTCTGGTCGAGGACGGGGAGCAATCCACAGGTGTAGCTCACGCGGCACCTCCACGCGGCAGACGGCCGCGAATCGCTTCCAGAATCGACATCGGGCGGAGCGGCTCGCCGGGGACGCGGCCCCAGCAGTCCACATCCACGAGGGTCGCATTGCGCAGCAGGATCGACAGCTGGCCGCGCCGGCGGTTCTCCTCGGTCACGTACGGGTCGCCCATATCGTCGGAGTAGTTGATCTCGACGGTCATCACCTTCTTGAACTTCTTGAAGATCTCCTTCAGCCCTGGCTCGAGCGGCGACAGGAATCGCAACTGCAGCGCCGACACCTTGAGTCCGTCCTTGCGCGCGCGGTCCACCGCTTCTTCGATGGCGCCCTTGGTGCTTCCCCACCCGACGACGAGCAGGTCGCCCTTTTCGTCGCCATATACCGTGGGCGGCGTCAGCAGGCTCTGCAGCACGGCCAGCTTGCGGCTGCGCATGGCCGAGGAGTGCTGATGAATGTCGGAGCTGTACGCCACCTTCGAGCGATCGTCGTGCGACAGACCCGTCAGCGTGAACATGCCGCCCGGCCGCCCCGGAATGATCCGCTCACTCAGCCCCGTTTCCTTGTTCCAGTCGTACGCCTTCTGCCCCTCACGCACCGGCGCGAGGTCCAGCGGCGCCGCCTGCCACTTCTCGTCGAGCGTCGGCTTGTCGTAGGGCGTCACGCCCGTCGCGAGGTTCGCATCCGTCAGCACCATCACCAGCGTGCGAAACGTCTCGGCGAGCCGGCGCGCGGTGATCATGATGTGAAAGCACTCTTCGATGGTCGCCGGCGCCATCACGATGTGCGGTGCGTCGCCCGTCTGTCCGAAGATCGACGCCAGCAGGTCCGACTGCTCCACCTTGGTGGGCAATCCGGTGCTCGGTCCGCCGCGCTGCACGTTGACCAGCACCAGCGGCGTCTCGGTCATGATCGCATAGCCGAGGAACTCCGTCTTCAGTGCCATGCCAGGGCCGGACGTGACGGTGAACGCCACCTTGCCGGCGTACGAGGCGCCAATCGCCACTCCCACCGCAGCGATTTCGTCCTCCGCCTGATGCACCATCCCGCCGAACTTCTCGAACACCTCGGAGAGGTAGTGCGACACCGACGTCGCCGGCGTGATCGGGTACATCGCGCAGAGTTCCATCCCCGACGCGATGCAGCCCATGCCGATGGCCTCATTGCCGTTCATCACGACCTGCGGCTTGGTCGACGGATGCGTCGGAATCTCGACGCGGATATCGATGTTGTCCTCGGCCCAGTGGAAGCCCAGCTCGAGGAGCGCGACGTTCTGGGCATAGACCTCTTCGCTCTTCTTGCGGAAGGCGTGCGCGATCTGCTGCTTGATGAGCTCCATGTCGCGCCCGTAGATGCGGGCCAGCAGCCCAAGGGCAAACATGTTCTTGCCCTTCTTCGGGTTGTCGACGATGGTGAGGCACTCGTCCTCCATCGCCACCGGGACGATGCGATAGTGCTTGCCGGAGAGCTCCTTCATCGCGGCATTCCATGCGGCGACAATGTCCGGATCGTCGCTGCGCGCCCACTTGTCCTCGACGAGGAGAATGGCGTCATCAGCAAGCGCGTCCACGCGATGCCGCGCCAGCAGCACCTGTTCGTTGAACGCGATCACCAGATGCGTGCGGTCGCCCCAGTTCGTGACCGGGTGTTCGCCAACGCGAATGCGGTTTCCGCTGGCCCCCTCAGGGACGCGCGGCGGCGGCTGGATCTCGGCGGGAATCAGCTCGACGGTCCAGACACCGTTTCCCATCTTGGCCGACACGGCGCCAAAAATCTGGCCGCACTTCTGGGCGCCTTCGCCCGAGTCGGAGACAATCTCAACAGTGTGCTCAGGGACGCGCAGCACCTTCGGCGGCGCGGGAGCGGCAGTAGCGGACGGGGCGGGCATGTGCGCGCAGGCACCTCATTTGGTGGCGTCGGCATGCGCGATCACCTGTCTGTGACGGTGGCGTGCATGCCGGGCTCGTAACTCGTGTGAGCCGGAGCGGTTGTCGGGAAAAACACGCCCCTGGGGGCAATGTGGCAACCAGCCTCGGCGATTGAAATTCCCATAGTGGTGAGGGGTACGTCTGTCGGGGACTTGGGGGGTCTTGCTTACGGAGATCCCCGACCACTAAAATAGCGTTAAGATCGGGGAAACCCTTGCAATATAACAAGGGTCCGGTCGGGCTGAAACGCCGGTCGTTGCGCCGGGCCTCGCACGCTGAGAAGCTTCATGCTGTGCGCCCACTGCTCTGCCTTTTCGCCTTTGCCACGACGCTCCACGCGCAGGGCCTGCCGGCCAAACCGCTGGCGCCCGCCGGCACCGTTCCAGGCGGGCCGGCCATAGCCAGCTACGTGGCCGTGTCCGTCAACGGCGGCGCACTCCCTTCGGTCGACCGGGTGAGCGACGCCGCCGGCACCAAGTTCCTGGTGGAGTTCGACGAGCTGGTGCTGGCGATCCGGCCCAAGGGCGAGTTCAGGGCGGCGCTGCGCTACCGACAGTCGCTGGCCGTCAAGGGATCGGCCCTCGACCGGGAACCCATCCAGCGGATGACGGTGTACGGACGGTATGAGGTGCGCGGCAACACCCTGCGGTTCATTCCCGACCCCAAGCGCGGCGGCCGGGGCATCGAGATGCTCGATGGCACGTTCACCCCAGGGCGCATTGATGTGCCCTTCTGGTATCGCAATGGCCAGGTGTCGCGGCAGGCCCAAGTAGTAATGAAGCGGGACGATTCGCGGTTCTAGGCCCGTTCCATGGCGCTCCGGTGCGCCGGATGGTGCGCTCCGTCACCGAACGGCCTGCCAGCGCATGTTACCGTGTGGTGACGCGGGATGCGGGTCGGGTGACGGCCTCCTTGTGACGATCGTCGCATTGGCGTGACGCACAGCGCAGGCGGAATCGTCACATTGGGTGGTCGCTGACGAAGATTCCCATAGAGTGCGGCGTGACAGCTGAGCGTCACAGTGTGACACCTCGTGCTTGCTGGCGCACCATTGTGGGTCATAACGTGCTGGTATATGCCACTGCCCCCGGTCGCCACTGGCTGGGGGATGGCTTCGTTTTTCAACTGGTGAGAGCATGCCGATGCGGACAGAGGAGACGAGGGGACGGCACCGCCACGGACCAGGGTTCACTATCATTGAATTGGTGATGGTGATCGTCATGATCGGCCTGCTCACGGCCATCGCCCTGCCGCGCATCAACCTGACGCGGATGAAGGCCGACGGCGCCGCGCGCCTGGTGCGCATGGTGGTGATGAACGCGCAGCGCACCTCCATCACCCGGCAATCGAACACCATCGTCAGCTTCGACCTCACCAACTCGCGCATCCGGGTGGTGGAGGACTACAACAACAACGACACGCTCAACACGACCGACCGTGTCTACTGGCGCGGCCTGCCCGAGGGCGTGCGCTTCATCACGCCGACAATGGCGCGCGTGATCGGCGGCACGGCGAGCGCCGCATTGGTCGGATCCGCTTTGCGCACGGTGGCGTCCTACCCAAGCGTCACCTTCCGACGGGACGGCTCGGCGAGCTCGGACGCCGAGATCTACTTCAGCGCCCGCGCCACCGTCGCCACCGACTTTCGCGCCATGACCGTCTCGCCATCCACCGGCCGCTCCGACCTGTACCGATGGACAGGCACCGCCTGGGTGAGGATGACGCAATGACCGCCACCGACCGCCGCCCCGCCGTGCGCCGCACCCTGCGCCGTCGCCTCCGCGCCGGGTTCACTCTCATTGAAGTGATCCTCGCCATCACCATCCTCGGCGGCTCGCTGCTGGGGATGTCGATGTTCGTACGCAACTTCACCAAGACGACCACCGACACGACGGTGCGCACGCTGGCCAACGACCTCGTGAACGCCCGGATCGAGACCATCAAGGGATGGCGCGTCTACTCCACGCTGGTCGCGACGTACAATGGCGTGAGCGAGACGTGGCCAACGACGAGCCCCTATACCGGATTCACCCGGCGCACCGTGGCCCTGCGCACCGGCCCGACGGCAACCGCCGACTACATCACGGTGACGGTGACCGTCACCGGACGCGGTTTGTCGAGCACGGCCAAGACCACCACGATCATCGCCGCCTTCTAGGAACCCGCCATGCCACGCACACTCCCCCCAGGCACCGTGCGCCACCGCTCCGGCTTCACGATGATCGAGATGATGACGGCCATGACGATCTTCATCATCGTCCTCGCCGCGTCCGTCCCGTTCTTCCGCGTGCAGGCCCGCGCCGTCGAATCGCAGACGGGGCGCATGGATGCCATCCAGAACACCCGCTACGCCAACACCGATATCGACCGCGAGTTGCGCATGGCGGGAGGCGTCACGGGGCAGCCGATCATCGTCCAGGCCACGCCGTGGTCGGTGACATTCAATGTCGACCTGGTGACGCGCATCGCCAACGACCCGGGCGCCGTGTACTACAACCCGGACGCCGACTCGCTGGGCACCGAGGGCTGGATGGCCTCGCGCTCCAAGCGGCTGCCGGTGGACACCGCGCGGTACCCCACCACGAGCTATCGTGACGCCGGCGGCATCTTGAGCTCGGCGGAGACGATCTCGTTCTTCGTCATGCCCGACGCGTCAACCAGCCGCACGGACGATTATGTGCTGTATCGCCGAGTCAACGACCGCGACTCGACGGTGATCGCGCGCAACCTCATCGTGCCGGTCGACACCGCGTATTTCTTCAAGTACTGGCGCACCGACGCCGCCGGCGCCCTGCAGCAGCTGACCGCCGCGCAGCAGCCGCTCTACTGGCGCTCCGCCAACGGCTGGGCCGACTCCATCCGCGTGGTCGACATGCGCGTCTCGTCGCTGTACCGCGACGCCAAGACGGGCAAGGACATCGTGCGCACCGTCTACTCGAGCACCCGCCTGCTCAACGCCGGCATGCTCCGCATACCGACGTGCGGCGCCTCGCCGCTCGGGCCGCAGGCGGTGTCGGCCGACACACTGCAGGACGTGGCGCACCACGTGACCCAGGTGCGCGTCACGTGGACCAAGTCGCTGGAGGAATCGGGCGGCGAGCGGGACGTCACGCTCTACGTCGTGGCCCGACGCCTGTCGTCGAGCACCGAATGGACCGAGTTGCGCAACGTGCCGGCCAACAACTCCGCCAGCTACACTTGGGACGACTTCGGCTTTGCGCCGGGCACGTGGATCTACGGCGTCTACTCGCAGGACTGCAACCCGGCCAATTCGTCGTTTGTGCAGAGCAGCAACGTGGTGATCCCCTAGATGGAGACGACGATGCCAAGGCACTCCACCCCGGTGCCGCGCCGCGGATCGGCCCTCGTGCTGGTGCTGGTGCTCACCTTTGCGATGGCCGCTCTGGCCCTCTCGGCCATCTACCTCTCGGCCAGCGGCTCCACGCTGAGCCGACTGTACGAGCGTGAACGCGACTTCCGCTATGCGGCCGAAGCCGCGCTGGCGATAGGCAAGTCGCGTGTGAACCGGGACACCGCATTTGCGATGGGTCTCGCCGACACCGGCTACACGACCATCCTCAGCAACGCCTCGCTCACCGATGCGTCGGGCGCCACGATTCCGCGCGTGAAGGTGGATCTGTACGTGGGCATCACCGGCGACACGGTGGGCATCTACGGCCAGTTCCTGACGCTCATCTCGCGTGCCTACGATGCGGGCGGCACGCGCCACGTGCGGCGCCTCGACCTGTCGATGGAGAGCTTCTCCAAGTACGGCATGTTCGTGGACACGTTCCCGGCTGCGCTGTGCTACGGCACCGGCGAGTTCATCCGCGGGCGCGCACACACCAACACCACGTGGCGCTCGTGTCCGGGCGCACCCGGCCCAACCTACTTCGACACCGTCTCCGCCGTCACGGCGGTGACGGGCACCGCCACCTACACCTTCCCCAGCCTGACGGGCGTCTCGCGCATTCCGTACCCGACGGTGGCCAAGCTGGCGAGCCTGCCCACGTACGCCACCGCAGGCAGCCTCAATCTGGCGCCGGTGAGCGGCACCCTCGCCGCGCTGAGCTCGGGCGGCTTCAACGTCTCGGGCAGCGCGAGCGCCGGCGCCGTGCCGCGCGGCACGCGCGTCTACTTCGACACCGTGGACGTCAACGGCGACGGCCTCATCGCCGAGGAAGACGGGATGATGATGATCTATGACCTCGCGCTGGGCATGGACACCGCGTCGCTGCGTGCCGACCTGCCGACGGCGGGCCTCACCATCTCGCACCCGGTCCTGCAGCACCAGTGCGGCGCGTCGTTCACCATCGGCACGCAGCGTGAGTTCTTCCCGATCAGCCGCTTCCGCGAGGCCTGGGTGCGCGCACGCGTCCGCGGCAGCACGGCGCCCACGGTGAGCAACGCTGACACGACGTCCATGCGCAATGCCGACGCGGCGGCCATCACGCTCATCCTCAGTTACTCCACCGCACGCTGCTACCCGATTGGCGACCCGCACCTGATGCTCGCCGAGCGCATGATCGACGGCACGTGCAACCTGTGGACGGCCGCCTCGGTCGGCAACGCGTACGGCTGGGGTGCGCAGGCACTCGGGTGCGCCGCGACGCAGCGCTACGGCGGCTCCGACACGACGTTCCGTCCCACGTCGTGGCGCTGCCAGATCTACCAGGCCGCGGTCGCGCCAGGCACCGGCCAGTGTACCACGGCCGGCGGCGTGGCGGCGGCCCCCGTGAATGTCGGCAGCTGGCGCGCATGGACCGGCGCAGCCCTTCCCGCCATCGCGACCACGCGCATGCAGGCGGTGGAAGCGCCGTACCTGTGGCCAATGTTCAAGCCGTACAACCTGAACGCGAAGGGCGTCATCCACTTCACGTCGGGGCCGATCTACGCCAGTGGCACCTTCCGCGGCAACATGACGATGTACGTCATTGGCGTGGTGAACTTCATCGACGACCTGCTGTACGACCAGGACCCGGCGGTGGTGGTGTGCCGCAACTTCCTCGGCGTCATCGCCAGCGGCCAGATCATGGTGGCCGACAACTCGATGAACCGGCCGCGTACGCTGCCCAGCGGCACGGTGCGATTCCTCTCACCCAACTACCATTTCCTGCTCAACGCCGTTGCGATGTCCCTCACCGGCGACTTCGGCGTGGAAGGGTGGAACAACGGGCCGTCCATTGCCGCGGGCCCGCAGGCCACCGTGTGCGGCGCGACGTCCACGTCGGGCGGCTGCATCAACCAGACGGGCGGCACGATCAACCGCAAGTTCGTGAATGCCACCACCGGCGGCCCCGGCCTGGGATTGCGCGAGAATCGGTCGGTCGATCCGTGCCAGCTCACCAACCGCAAGCCGCCCTTCTTCCCGGTGACGGGCCGCTACCTCGACAACAAGTACTACGAAATCGACCCGAACAACATCGAAACGGGATCGGACGTGCGCTCGCTGTTCCAGCGCCTGCGCGGTCGCATCGGCCCCTGAGTGGTTGTGAAACCGGTGATGACGCGGCGTCGGCACTGGGCCGGCGCCGCGTTATCGTTAGTGGTCATGCGCCACCGCCCCACCACCGAGGATTGAACATGCTGCTGTCGTCCCGGCTTCGCCGCGCTGCCGCCTGCCCCGCGCTTGCGCTTGCGCTGGCGTTCGGCGGCGCACTCACGTCCGCCGCCGCCCAAGGCTCGCCCTCGGCCGCGTCGTTTGCGCTGGTGCGCCCGCGCTTTGGTGGCGACCGCGCCTACGAGACCGTGGCATTTCTCGACCAGTACGCGCGATGGCCCGGCGCCCACGGCTTCGATGCCTCCATCGACCACATCGCCCAGCGGCTCGAGCGCGCGGGCTATGTGCTGCAGGACCGCGCGAAGCCGTCGGATCGGCTGACCTACCGCGTGGAGCGCTATCCCATGGCGGTGCCGGCATGGGAGGCGGTCGGCGCGGACGTGCGCATCGCGGGCAGCGACACGCCGGTGCTGCAGTGGGCGACCAATCGCAACATGCTGGCCAACAACTCCTTCGCCACGCCGCCCGGCGGCGTCGACGCCGAGCTGGTGGACCTCGGCGCCTACACCCCGGCCGCACTCGCTGCGGCCGACGTGAAGGGCAAGATCGTGATGGCCGATGCGCACGTGGGGCAGTTGTTCGCCGAGGCCGTGGGCAAGCGCGGCGCGGTGGGCGTGCTGGCGTACTCGTTGCCTGGGTACACGCAGCCCGAGAAGAACCGCACCAGCATCACCTTCCAATCGGTGCCGCTCGACACGGTGCACCGCGGATGGGCGATGGTGCTGTCGTTCGATGCGCGCTCACGGCTGCGCGCGGCGCTGGCCAAGGGGCCGGTGCGCCTGCGCGTGCGCACCGACGTGGTGTGGACGCCCAACGCCGTGGAGCGCACGGTGGTGGCCGACATCCGCGGGAGCGTGCGACCGGACGAGCGGTTTGTCTTCAGCGCGCACGTGCAGGAGCCGGGCGCCAACGACAACGCGTCGGGCGTGGGCGCGCAGGTGGAGATGGCGCGCGTGGCGGCGGATCTCGTGACGTCGGGAACGCTCGATCCCAAGCGCAGCATCACGTTCCTGTGGGGCCTCGAGATTCGCAGCACCGACCGGTACATCACGCAGGACACGGCGCGCGCGGTGGGCATCCGCTGGGGATTGTCGCTCGACATGGTGGGCGAGGACACGAAGAAGACGGGCGGCACGTTCCTGATTGAGAAGCTCCCCGACCCGTCGGCCATCTGGACGCGCGGCGAGGACAAGCACACCGAGTGGGGCGGCCGGCCCATCGACAAAGCCGCGCTGCTGCCGCACTACTTCAACGATTACGTGCTGCAACGCTGCCTCGAGCAGGCGGCGACCAACGGCTGGGTGGTGAAGACCAACCCGTTTGAGGGCGGCAGCGACCACACGCCGTTTCTCAAGGCCAACAAGGCCGGCCTGCTGTTCTGGCACTTCACCGACCAGTTCTACCACACCGATGGCGACCGCATGGACAAGGTGTCGGCGGACGAGATGAAGAACGTCGGCGTGAGTGCGCTGGTGAGCGCGCTGGTGCTGGCGTCGGCCGACGGGGCGACGGCGCGCGCCGTGGTGGCCGAGGTGCAGCGCGCCGCGCTCGCGCGGCTCGACGGGGAGGCGCGGCTCAGCATGGCGGCCATCAAGGGCGGCGGCGATGTGGCCCGCGAGCGCGACATCCTGCAGACGTGGGGCGCGTACTACGCCGATGCCGTGCGCTCGGCGGCCGACATCGAGGTGGGCGGCGCGTCGGCAAAGACCCGCGCGGCCATCGACGAAGCGGTGATCGCTGTGGAGACGCGCACGCGCGAGGCGCTGAGCCGGATTCCGTGACGCGCGACGTGCTGCCCTAGCCGCGGAACTCCTTCGGCACCAGCAGCTGCTCGATGCCGTCGTACACGGCAATCAGGTGGCGCACGTTGCTCACGAAGTCGATCGTGCTCACGTCGATCTCGAGCACCGGCCCGTGGTACCAGCCGCTCGCGCGCAGGTTGGCCACGAAGTCGTCGTAGCGCGGGTTGAGCGCCTTCACCAGGCGGACGAGGCCTTCGGGCAGGTCTTCCCCGCCCCCTTCCTCGTCGCGCTGCCGGTCGCGGATGTTGCGCAGCAGGTTCTCCACCGGGCTCTTGAGAATGACGAGCAGGCCGGGGCGCACGAGCGGGCGAAATTCTTCCTCGAGGCGCTGATCGATGACCTTCAGCGCATCGGCCGTGAGGTACGGCTCGTCCATGTCGCGGTGCAGCACCTCGCAGAACGCAAAGCGGTCGGCGAGCGGCGAGCCATCAATGCAAGTGGACGCTTGCAAATGGGGCATCGCCTGCAACTGCATCTTGCGCAGGTCGAGGTAGGCGTGCTGGATGTCGAGTGCGGCCTGCTCCACATGCTTCTTGGCCGCGCCCAGCCCCGGGCTGCCCGGCCACTCGCCGCGCTGGGCGGCAATGAAGTCGTTGATGGCGCCGTAGTAGCGGCCGAGCGTGCGCTTGGCCGAGTGCTTGGCGGTGGCGAGCAGCGGGTAGAGCGACGCGTTTTGCGCGACGTGATCTTCGAAGCCTTCGTCGGGCAGCTCGAAGAGCGCGTTCATGCCCGTGCTGTACGCGAGCAGTTTGACCAGCGAACTCTTGCCCGCGCCGATGTTGCCGACGCAGGCGATCAGCGTCTGGTGGCGCGACAGGTACGTGAGCAGGCGGCGCTCGACGTTGGTGAGCCGGTTGGCGATTTCGTGGCGCCGGATGCCCGGATCTTCCACGACCTCGAGCACGCGCCCCGTGGCGTTGCTCATGGCTCCAGCGTCCTGGCCGCGATCATGCGACGCACCTTTTCGCGAATGGTCCCGGCCGCGACGTGCACGTAGTCCGGATGGTCATGCATGTCGATCTCGGCGGGGAGGGTGACGATGTCGGCGTCGGGCGGCACGATGGCGAGTTCCATGTAGCGTCGCAGGGTCTGGCGCCAGGTGCCCGACAGGCGCTCGTAGCCCGCGTGGATTTCCTCGAGGTACTGCCGGGTGATGCCGGCCGCATAGTCGTCGCCGGAGGCCGCGCGCGCGGCGCGCCGCGTTTCGAGCGACTCGGGCTCGGTGCGCAGGTAGACCGTGAGATCCGGCAACCGCACGCGGTCGGCGAGCATCGTCTGGTGCAGCAGGGTGCGGTAGAGCTTGGCGTGGGCCGCCGGCATCTCGCCCGCGTCGATCATGCGCTTGACGAAGACTTCGGGACCGTCGAGAAAGGGCCGGTCCTCGAGGATCAGCACGCCATGCTTCTGTTCGCGCGTCATCAGGTGGCGGATCTCGCGCTGCTGCAGCACGCGCATGTGCAGGAACGCCGTCTCGGTGGCGAAGATGTTGGCCACGCGATCGTGATAGAACAGGGCCAGGCACTCGTCCGTGAGCGAGCCCTTTTCCACGCGCTCGGTGAAGGCGTAGGTGTCGCCGTGGCCGATGAGCTGTTGCAGGTCGCGCCGATAGGGCGGCGCGGCGAGCGCGTTCATGAGCGTGGTCTTCCCGGAGAAGAGGTTGCCCATGATGCCGATATGGAAGTTCATGCCTTCGCCTTCTCCTTCACCCACGAGTCGCGCAGCGTGACGGTCCGGTTGAAGACCAGCGCGCCGGGGCGCGAGTCTTCGTCGGAGATGAAGTAGCCGGTGCGTTCAAACTGGTAGCGTGTGCCCACCGGATCGGCGGCGACACTGGGCTCCACCTTGGCGCCCTGCACGACGACGAGCGCGTTGGGGTTGAGCACCGAGGTGAAGTCCTGTCCCTCGGGGAGGCCGTCGGGGTCTGGCACCGCAAAGAGCGTGTCGTAGAGGCGCAGGTCGCAGTCCACCGCATGGCGGGCCGAGACCCAGTGGATGGTACCCTGCACCTTGCGGCCGTCGGGGGAGTCGCCGCCGCGCGTGAGTGGGTCGTAGGTGCAGCGCAGTTCGGTGATGTAGCCGGCGGCGTCCTTGACGGTTTCCTGGCAGGTGATGTAGTAGCCGTAGCGCAGGCGCACTTCGCGTCCCGGCGCGAGGCGGAAGAACTTCTTGGACGGCTCTTCCATGAAGTCATCGCGCTCGATGTAGATCTCGCGCGTAAACGGGATGGTGCGCGACCCCGTGAGCGGCACGTCGTGCGGGTAGTACGACGCGTCGAGGTCGTCCACCTGCCCCTCGGGATAGTTGGTGATGACGACCTTGAGCGGATTGACGACGCAGAGCACGCGCGGCACGCGCATGTTGAGGTCGCTGCGCACCGCGTGTTCGTAGGCGGCCATCTCGGTGCGGGCCGGCTTGCGGGCAATACCCACGCCGTCGCAGAAGGCGCGGATGGCGTCGGGCGTGACGCCGCGGCGGCGGATGCCCGAGAGCGTGTGCAGGCGCGGGTCGTCCCAGCCCGTGACGTGTCCGTCGGTGACGAGTGTGAGCAGCTTGCGCTTGCTCACCACCGTGTAGTCGAGCACCAGGCGCGCGAACTCCGTCTGTTTGGGCGGTTTTTCGAAGCCGGCGGCCTGCACCAGCCAGTCGTAGATGTCCTTGTTGTCCTTGAACTCCAGCGTGCAGAGCGAGTGCGTGATTCCCTCGATGGCGTCGCTGAGGCCGTGGGCAAAGTCGTACAGCGGGTAGAGGCACCACGCGTCGCCGCGGCGGTAGTGTGCTGCGTGCGCAATGCGCATCAGGATCGGATCGCGCATGATCATGTTGGGATGCGCGAGGTCGATCTTGGCGCGCAGCACATGCGCCCCGTCGGGGAACTCGCCCGCCTTCATGCGCGTGAGCAGGTCCAGGTTCTCGGCCGGCGTGCGGTCGCGGAATTGTGACGGCGTGCCCGCCGTGGTGACCGTGCCGCGGTGTTCGCGCACCTCGTCTTCGGTTTCGCTGTCGACGTAGGCCTTGCCCAGCTCCACCAGCCGCACGGCGATGTCGTACAGCTGTTCGAAGTAGTCGCTGGCGTAGTATTCCGCGTCCCACTCGAAGCCGAGCCAGCGGATGTCCTTCTTGATGGCTTCGACGTACTTGATGTCTTCGGTGAACGGGTTGGTGTCGTCGAAGCGCAGGTGAATGCGTCCGCCGAACTCCTTGGCGAGCCCGAAGTTGAGGCAGATGGACTTGGCGTGCCCGATGTGCGGGAAGCCGTTGGGTTCCGGGGGAAACCGCGTGCAGATGGTGCGGCCGAATTTGTTGGACGCCAGGTCTTCGGCGACCATGTCTCTTATGAAGTCCCGCTTCGGGGTATCCGTGCTCACGCGAACGCCTGGTTGGTGTGGACTTGGGACGTTCGAAAGTTAGTCGCCCGGCCGCAACTCCGTCACACCGGCTGTGCCTGTCACGGCGGGGTCGTCATCGCCCGGGCCATTGGGGCCGCCGATGCGCTGTTTGGCGCTGACCGCCTCGATGGTGAGGGTCACGAACGCGGTGGCGTCGAGGTGCGCCGGCGACATCGGGGCGTAGCCGTTGCCGGGCGCACGCCCCGGCCAGTACCGGCCAATCAGCCCATCGAGCAGGTCGCGTTTGCGTTCGGCCGTGGGCTGCCGTGCGGCCGCTCGGCAAAAGCAGACGACGCTGTGGTAGTTCACCGAGTGGTTGAGGGCGGTCTTGGAGAAGACCAGGCCTTGGACCGTGGTCACGGTGACGCACACCCGCTCACCGCTGGCCACCGCCTGCATCAGGCGGCTGTGGTATGCCCCGTGGAGATGGAGCTCGTGCGGCGTAGCCGGGTCGACGTGATACGTCATCGGGATTACGACCGGCCCGTCGGCGTCGGCAATGCCGACGTGGGCGACGATCCCTTCGCGGAGGAACCGGGCGGCTGCGTCGGGGACGGCGCGCTCGCGGTGCATGCGCACGGTGGCGCGGTCGGGCGAAAGCGGAGTGTCGTGTGCCATGGCCCGGTGGTTGAGGGTCGCCAGCAATCTACCTGGTTTTCGCTGGCTGCACTTGGTGGGGCGTGGGAGGCAAATGATGACGGCGGCGGGAATGCGATGCCGAGTTGCCGACCGGCACGGTGTACCGTTGGGCCATGGCAAGCCCTCGCCTGCTGGATGTGATGACGGAGCGGCTCGCGCTGCGGCACGCCAGTCCGCACACCGTGGCTGCGTACACGCAGTGGGTGCGCCGGTACATCCGGTTTCATCGGGGGCGGCATCCACGGCATCTGGGCGAGCACGACCTGACCGCGTTTCTGACCCATCTCGCGATCGATCGCCATGTGGCCGCGTCCACGCAGAATCAGGCGCTGGCGGCGTTGCTGTTCCTGTACCGCGAGGTCCTCGACATTACCGTTGGATGGCTCGACACCATGGTGCGCGCCAAGCGACCGGCGCGGGTGCCGACGGTGCTGAGCCGGGACGAGGCACGCCGGGTGCTGGAGGTGATGGACGGGGCGCCGCGCCTGGTGGCTCAGGTGCTGTACGGCGCCGGGTTGCGATTGAGCGAGGCGTGCTCGTTACGCATCAAGGACGTCGACCTCGACCGGCGCGAGTTGGTGGTTCGCCAGGGCAAGGGTGGACGTGACCGTCTCACGATGTTGCCCGAGTCCCTGCTCGAGCCGCTGAGGCGGCAGATGGAACGCGTGCGCGCGCTGCATCGCCGCGACATGGCGGCCGGGCGTGGTCACGTGATGTTGCCGACGGCCATGGTGCGCAAGTCGCCAACTGCGGCGCGCGACATGCGCTGGCAGTGGGTGTTCCCCGCGTCGCGTTTCGACCGGGATCCGTCGACGTCGCTCTGGGTGCGCCACCATGTGCACCAAACGGTCATCCAACGCGCCGTGGCAGCGGCGGCGCGCACCGCGGCCGTGAACAAGCGCGTCGGGTGCCACACGTTCCGCCACTCGTTTGCCACGCACCTGCTCGAGGCCGGATACGACATCCGCACGGTGCAGGAACTGCTGGGGCATCGCGATGTGAAGACGACGATGATCTACACGCACGTGCTCAACCGCGGCGGCCGCGGGGTGCGGAGTCCGCTGGATGCGCTGGAGTGGTCCACGCCCGGCTCGGCGGCTCGAGTGATGACTGGCGTTTCGGCCGGCCTGTCGGGCGGCGCGCCCTCGGGCGATGCAGCAAGAGGGTCGTTCGCCGATGCTACGGGTGCCACCCGTGCTAGGCTGACCACCCCTGTCAGCCTAACGTCCCGCCGGCTGATCGAGGGCCGCGCCCCCAACGCCAACTGGCGCAATGACTTGAAGCGCTGAATATTGTACTTAACGCTGCGTGATAGGTGGGCGGCGTTTCGCAGTCTATCACTTGCTGTGCAGTGATAATTTGCTGTCCAATCGTCGTTAGGCTGTCCTCGATGGAAAGGACTATGACCAAGTACATCCGAGCGACGTCGTTCTTCGATATCGGCATCCATCTTCAAGTCGAAACGTTTGTGGACTATCTCGACGCGGTTGTGCCCATACTCGACGGCCAGCGCCTCGCTCTTGAGACCCGCCTCGACGTTGAAGCGCGTGACCTCGACGACGAAGCGAAGGCCCAACTGCACGATTATCACTCCGACCGCTGGCACAATCTGGCGGTTGGTTTTCCCGCGCGCTTCTTCAACTCGTTTCTGATTGCCCTTTGCTGGATGGCGCAGTCGCCCATCACGTACATCAGGAACGCCAGGACGCCGACCATGATCCACGTGGTGCAGGGCGACCCGCGCGTGCCGCGTCCGCAGAGCGAGGAGCTGCACATGGCCCTCAAGAAGCTCGGCGTGCCCACGGAGTTCTTCGTGTACCCCGGCAACACGCACGGCATTCCCGATCCCCGCGACCAGTACACCAAGTCCACGGCCGAGATGGCGTGGATGGATCATTACGTGCGCGGCAAGGAGACCACGTTCCAGTGGAAGGACCTGCTGAAGACC
>JANYJW010000023.1 GCA_025361705.1 Gemmatimonas sp. | reverse complement strand
CGGCTATCGCGCAACGGATAAAAGGTACGCTGGGGATAACAGGCTTATCGCGCCCGAGAGTTCACATCGACGGCGCGGTTTGGCACCTCGATGTCGGCTTATCACATCCTGGGGCTGGAGAAGGTCCCAAGGGTCCGGCTGTTCGCCGGTTAAAGTGGTACATGAGCTGGGTTCAGAACGTCGTGAGACAGTTCGGTCTGTATCCGCTGTGGGCGTTGGAGAGTTGAGGGGTGCGGACTCTAGTACGAGAGGACCGAGTCGGACGAACCGCTCGTGTCCCGGCTGTGTCGCCAGATGCAACGCCGGGTAGCGATGTTCGGTACAGATAACCGCTGAAAGCATCTAAGTGGGAAGCTGTCCCCAAGATGAACTCTCCCTGGTGCCTTGAGCACCCTAAAGGGCCGTCGGAGACTACGACGTCGATAGGTCGCCCGTGGAAGCGCAGCAATGCGTTACGAGCGTAGCGATCCTAATCGCCCGTGAGGCTTGACTACTCCCCCCTCTCTCGCGAGAGGGGCAGGAATATTCGCAGAGCGCACGCGATTACAACGCGTAATCAATAGATTTGAAGACCACGAACACTTCCCCGTTTCATTGTCTCCAATACGCTGGCGACTAGAGCGTCAGGGCCACACCCGTTCCCATTCCGAACACGGTCGTTAAGCCTGACAGCGCCGATGGTACTCCGCCCGAGAGGGCGCGGGAGAGTAGGCCGTCGCCGGCACCCCTGTGAACCCCCCAGTCGATTCAATCGGCTGGGGGGTTCGCTCGTTCTACCGGGCACTGTTCGTTTCTTGGACGGTTTACCGGTTCTTTTCCGCCATTTGGCGCGTCAAGTGTAGCAGAAACATGGAATTGACCGACCTGTCGACGGTCCTTAAGTTGCTGTTTATCATGAAGATGAGGACCCAATGAACCCGCTGAATTCCTCGCCGCGTCGCTGGATGGCGCTTGCGTGGTTCGCCGCGATCGCCCTGACGACGTCTTGCACCGATCCCGTGGCCGTGGCCCGCGAGGGAGGAGAGACCGCCGTCGCTGTGCGCGCGAAGTCCCACGCCACCGCCGGACTGGTTCCGATCACTGGCATTACGATCGACACACGGCCGTGGACCCCGGGTGCGCTGCCGACGGCAGCGACCGCAGCCGCGGTGTTCAATGCGCTGCCCACCGGTGTAGCGGGCTATACCAGCGGGCCAGTGCCAGCGGCGAATCTGGCTGCAACCGTTGCATCGATTGGCGTGAATGCACTCGGCCTGCCGGACACGACCTGGGGCGGGGTGCGCAATCCCGGCGGGGCGCATAACAACGTCGCCACGCGGTATCGTGTCTCCATCACGCCCACCGTCTTGACGAGCGTGACGGTGCAGTTCGCCGTGGATTTCGCCGGCGGCGCACTGTACATCGATGGCGTGATGCAGGCCGAGAACTGGAACGATCCGTTCTGGTTTGGCGCGTGGCTCATGGATGTTGGGGTCGCGCCGGCGAATCCAGCGGACCCGTACGTTCCGGTGATGGTCACCAGCGATGCGGTGCTCGAGGCGACGGCCACGCTGTCCGCTGGCGTGATGCACACGATTGAGGTCATCGGTTTCGAGAACGGAAACGACTACGGCAACGCCGCGCGCATCAAGCTGGTGGGCGGCGCCTGGGAGAATGTGGCAGCGCCCGAGGTTGCGGTATTGCTGACGGTCGCCCGCGCCGGGAGTGGCGGTGGCACGGTCAGCTCGACCCCGGCGGGGATCAACTGCACGACGCTGACCTGTTCGGCGAGCGTCGTGTGGGGATCGCTGGTGACGCTCACGGCAACTCCTGATGCGACGTCGCAGTTCGTTGGGTGGAGCATTCCTGGATGCACGGGACCCACGTGCGTCGTGACGGTGGGCAGCGCGCAGACGGTGACGGCGACCTTTCAGAGGGTGTACACGGGCACCGTGACCACCGGCGCCATCACCGTCGAGACCCGCTACTGGACACAGAGCATCGTGAACCCGGCGACTGTGCCTTCGGTGACCGCGGCGTTCAACAGCCTACCGAACACCGTGGCCGGCTATACCAACCAGCCGGTGCGCGTGGCCAACCTCACGCGCAATGGCCCGTTGTTCTCGCCGCCCAACGTCGCGGCCCATCAGGACATCGCGACACGCAGCGTCATTGCGATGACTGCGCTTGGTGCGGCGGAAGTGTCCTTCCGGTTCGACGCGGACTATGGGAAGGGCGCGGCGCTGCTGGTGGACGGTGGCGTCATTGCCTCCGACTGGAGCGGGATGGGGCCAGGCGCGTGGGGACTCCTTGGGACCGCCGTGTTGACGGCCGGGCCGCATGTGGTTGAACTCGTGGGTTTTGAGGACTGCTGCGACGGCGGCATCAAGGGCGAGTACAACACCGGCGCTGGATGGACCGCCGTGGCCGACCCGGCACCGTTGCCGAACGTGGCGCTGGTGGTAACGGGCATGGCTGGCGGAAACGTGAGCTCCTTACCCGCTGGCATTACGTGCGGCCCGGTGTGTGGTGGGAGCTTCCCGATGGGAACGCAGGTGACGCTGACGGCAGCGCCGAATCCGTCGTTTGTATTTACCGGATGGGGCGGGGCATGTACGGGCACAGATGCGTGCGTCGTACGCATGCAGGCGGCCAGTACGGTAACGGCGGCATTCGCGGCGAACCAGCTGACCGTGTCGAAGCCAGGCACGGGCGGCGGCACGGTCACATCGGGTCCTGCGGGCATTGACTGCGGCGCGACCTGCGCCGCGAGCTTCCCGGCGGGCACATCGGTGACGCTGACGGCCGCGCCGGATCCCACCTCGCTGTTTGGGGGCTGGAACGTCGCGGGATGCACGGGGGTGACGTGCACTGTGCCGATGAACGGCGCGCGCGCGGTCGCGGTGACGTTTAGTCGGATCACGTTCCCGCTGACGGTGATCACGGCGGGCACGGGCAGTGGTGCGATTACGTCGTCGCCGGCGGGCATCACCTGCGGGTCGACCTGCGCGTGGCCGTTCGCGATGGGCCCGAGCGTGACGCTGACTGCCACGCCCTCGTCGACGTCCGTTTTCAGCGGGTGGAGCGTGGCGGGATGTACGGGGACCACGTGCGCGGTGCCAATCAGCGCCGCGACGACGGTGACGGCGACCTTTACGCGCCTGACCTTTGCGCTGACCGTTGCGAAGAGCGGGACTGGCACCGGGACCGTGACGTCATCTCCAGCCGGCATCAACTGCGGATCGACCTGCGTGGCGACCTACGGGGCGGGGACGACAGTGACACTGGCCGCGACGCCTGCCGGGAGCAACGGCTTTGCCGGGTGGAGCGGGGCGTGCACTGGCACCGGCCCGTGCCTCGTGACGATGGACGCGATCAAGAGCGTGACGGCGCAGTTCAAGTCGGACATGACGCCGCCGGTGATTTCGTGCGTCGCATCGCCCGACCGGTTGTGGCCGCCCAATCACAAGATGGTGGACATCACCGTCAAGGTGACGCTGACCGATGCGGGCTCGGGTGCGGCAGGCTTTACGCTTCTTTCGGCGACGAGCAGCGAGCCAGATGACGCGAAGGAGAGCTCGCGCAAGGACGAGGAGGACGACGACGTCGGCGACGGGAATACGGTGAATGACATCCAGGGCTGGATTCTGGGCACCGCCGACGTGAAGGGGCAGTTCCGCGCCGAACGCGCGGGCGGAGGCAATGGCCGGACGTACACGCTGACGTACCGTGGGCTGGATGTGGCTGGCAACTCGGCGACGACCAGCTGCAAGGTGTTTGTGCCGCACGACAACGACGATCATCACGACAGCGGCAATCGCTAGGCAGGACCGCTGGCCATCGCAGGACGGGCGGCGCGACTACCGGTCGCGCCGCCCGCCTGTTTATTCCAGTGGGCACGCCTCCGGTGCTCCCGGTCCGATCCATCGCCACCACTCGTCTCCCATTGATGACCAAAGCAGGCATCGTCACCGTCGCAGGCAGGCCGAACGCCGGCAAGAGCACGCTGCTCAATCGGCTCGTGGGCCAGCACCTGGCTATTACCAGCCCCAAGCCGCAGTCGACGCGCGACCGCATTGTCGGGCTGCGAAGCGTGGACGGCGTGCAGATGGTACTTCTCGATACGCCGGGGCTCCTGGAACCGAAGCATCACCTGCATCGATCCATGCGGGGCGCGGCGTTGTCGGCGCTGAACGAAGCGGACGTGATCGTGTACCTCGTGGACGTGGAGCACGAGGCGGTGGCGCCGCTGGTCGTGGTCGCCGGGCTCGACCGGCCGCCCAAGGCGCCGGTGCTGCTGGTCATCAACAAGAGCGACCTGATGTCGGCGTCGGTGCGGCGGCAGTTGGCCGAGCAGCATCCCGATGCGGTCTTCGTGTCGGCCCGGACCGGGGACGGGATGCCCGACCTCATCGCCGCCGTCGCCAGCCGCCTGCCCGAGAGTCCGTTTCTCTATCCCGAGGACGACCTGTCGACGCAGCACCTGCGGTTCTTTGCCCGGGAGGCGGTGCGTGAGGCGGCGCTCGAGCAGCTGGACGAAGAGGTGCCGCACGCGCTCGCCTGCGAGATCGAGGAGTTCCGCGAAACGAGTGCGCCGGTGTACATTCGTGCCGTGCTGCACGTTGAGCGGGACAGCCAGAAACGCATCCTGATTGGCAGCGGCGGGCAGCGCATCAAGATGATCGGCACCGCAGCACGCCAACGCATCGAGACGCTGGTTGGCAGCGCGGTGTATCTGGATTTGCATGTGAAGGTGCTTCCCAACTGGCGGCGAAACCCCGTGGCGCTCTCGCGGCTCGGGTACGCGCCGCCTCCGGACGACAAGAAGAAATGACGCTTTCTCCGCAACTGCTCGCCATCCTGGTATGTCCCAAGTGCAAGGGGACACTGACGTATCGCGAGGCCGATGAGGCGCTGGACTGCCCGTCGTGCAAGCTGCGCTATCCCGTGCGCGACGACATTCCCGTCATGCTCGTCGATGAGGCCGCCGCGCTGTAGGATGCGCGGCGCGCGTCGCGTGGTGCGCGCGCTGGTGGTGGCGATGCTGGCCGTGGAGGCCGCCGCCGCCCCGCTTGGCGCGCAAGGCGGTCTTTCGACGGAAGGTGCGCTGTTCTTGCTGGTCCCCGTGGGAGCGCGCACGGTCGGCAGCGGGCAAGCCGGCGTGGCGGCAGAGATGGGCACGGAGTCGCTCTGGTCGAACCCGGCGGGAATAGCGCGCGCCGTTCGACCCGAGCTTGCCCTGCACTACGCCAAGTCGGTGGTGGCCAATGGGTCGGTGATTGCGTTTCTGTATCCCGCCGGAAAGGCAGGCGTGCTCGCCGTAGGCGCGCAGCTCAACGACCTTGGCGCGCAGGACAACACGGACCGGCTGACGGGGCAGGTGCTCGGCCAGATTCTGCCGCGCTCCGTCGTGGTGGGACTCACGTACGCCGCGACACTTGGGCCGCGCCTGCGGGCCGGGGTAACCTACAAGGTGGCGCAGATGCGTCTCGACTGCACCGGGCCGTGCGCCGACGTCAATACGTTCAGCGTGTCGACCAACGGCGTTGACGCGGGCGCGCAGTATCAGGCGGATCGTGCGGACAGCATGACGTTTGGCCTCGCGTTGCGGAACATGGGGCTCAGGCTGCAGGTGAACGACAATGCCCAGTCCGATCCGCTGCCGACACGCATTCATGTGGGCGTGCAGGCGCGGGTGCCGGCGGTGACGCAGGCGCTCGCCGGTGCGGAGCTGCGCTGGGCGGCGGAGATCGTGAGTCGTACGTCGTTCAACGAGCCCTCGGTGCATGTGGGGGCCGAGCTTGGCTTGCAGCAGCAGCTGTTCCTGCGTGCGGGCTACGTGTCGGGGACCGGCGACGCCACGGGGGCGGCGATTGGCCTTGGTTTTGTGCGCGGCAAACTGCGGATCGACTTCGCGCGCGTCTTTGGCGGGTTTTCGTCCGATGCGGGCGAGCCGCCGACGTTTCTCACGCTCCGCTTGGGTTTCTGATGCGGGCCGCCGTGTGTGTTGCGGGGCTGGCCCTCGCGTGGGCCCTGACTGGGGCGGACGCACGCGCGCAACGCGTCACCGACGGTCCGGCTTTGGTGCGCGGTACCATCGCGGTAGCGGGGGTGGCGAGCATCGGTGGGGCCACGCGGGCCACGCGGGCCTGGGGGGCCGGGGCGCCTGATGGGGAGGGGGCTGCTTCAGGCGAGCGGATTGGGGCAGGGTTGGCGAACGCCGAGCGTCGCCGATGGGCGCCTGTTGCGTCGCTCGTGCTTCCAGGCCTTGGGCAGGCCGTACTGCACCAGGACCGGTTTGTAGCCTATTTGGCGCTTGAGGCGTGGGGCGTCCTCGAGTTCGCCAACCAACGGACCGAGGCGAAGCGGCAGCAGAACAGATACCGCGGGATGGCGCGCGACGTGGCCCGGGCACTGTACGGGCCGACACGCCCCGTGGGGGCGTGGGCCTATTACGAGTCCATGGAGCACTACCTCGAGAGCGGCGTGTTCGACCGGCAGCCCGGCGGGGACGTGGACCCGGATCTCGATGCGGACACCTACAACGGTGCCATGTGGCTGCTGGCCCGGACGACGTACTGGGCCGACCCGAACCTGGCGCCGCCGACCGAGAGCGCGCAGTACCGACACGCGATCAACTTCTACCTCGACCGCGCGGTGCGGCCGGAGTTCCGGTGGTCCTGGCGCGGCGCGCAGCTGGAGCAGGACTTGTATGTGCGCACCATCCGGCGGAGCAATACCTCGTTTCGCGGGGCGCGGGCCGCATTGGGCGCAGTGCTGGCCAACCACCTGCTGTCGAGCGTCGATGCATTTGTGACGTTGCGGGTCGAGGGCCTGGAAGGCGGCGGCGGCGGGTTCGCGTTGCGGGGCAGCCTGCCCATCAGGTGACCTTCGCGGGGGGATGGTCGTGTCATGTGAGTGCGCGCGACGGTGTAACTGCGAGCGCAAGTCGTGTTCTCCCTTGTGTTTGACACGCCCGTACCGAACGGGTACGTTACGATTCCTGAGAGGAGCTGAACGGATCGCGTGACGCACACGACCGCCGTAGTGTTTTCGCCGGACGGCCAAGCCGTACCGGACTCGATTCGTGCGTGGCTCGAGAAGCACCGCCTGCCGACGGCGACGGTGAACTCCGCCGACGAATTGATGTCCGCTGCGCTGCGGTCACGTCCGCGACTGGCGATCATCGATGCGCGCACGCATCCCGTCGCCGGCCTCAAGGGGTGTCAGCGCTTGAAGGCGGATTCGTTCACGGGCATTGTGCCCGCGCTCGTGCTGGTACGCGATGATCCCACGTCCTTTGCGGCGGCGTTTGACGTGTGGGCCGATGAGGTGATTCGCGAGGGAACGCCGGTGAGTGAGGTCTCGCTGCGCGTGGAGGCTCTGCTGCGGCGCTCGGACCGCGACACGTATGTGCATCCGTCGACGCGCCTGCCTGGAGGTCTCGAAATCGAGACCGAGATCATGCGGCGGCTCGAAGCGGACCTGCTCTTTGCCGCGTGCTATGCCGACCTCGATCATTTCAAGGAATACAACGACCGATACAGCTACTATGATGGCGACCGGGTGATCCGGATCCTGTCGAAGATCCTGCACGACGTGGTGAAAGGGACGGTGGCTGAGCGGGGGTTTGTGGGCCACATCGGGGGCGACGATTTTCTCTTCGTCATTCCGGTGGAGGAAGTCCAAGAGGTGTGCGCGGAGATTGTGTCGGTGTTCGACGCCATCGTGCCCTTTCAGTATTCAGAGCAGGATCGGCGCGCCGGCTATTACTTCGGCAAGGACCGTCGCGGTCAGCTGCACAAGGTGCCGCTGATGACGGTGTCCATTGGTGTCGTGACCAACGAGCGACGGCGGTTTACGCACCCGTCGCAGGTGAGCGAGTTGGCGACTGAGATGAAGAGCTACGCGAAGAGCCTCACGGGTTCGGTGTTCACGATTGACCGTCGCGGTGATCTCGCGGCGGACGACGAGGCACCACCGGGAGCAGGGCCCAACGCGGCCATCGTGGTGGAGGAGCAGTGAACGTCACGTGTCCTGAATGCCGGTCGGTCTTTCGCGTCGACCCGTCGAAGGTGCCGACCGTCGGCGTGCGCGCACGCTGTTCGGTGTGCGGTGGGGTGATCACGATTGCGCCGATCGCGAGTGCGTCTGGGGCCGCGATGGCGCGTGCCTCGATGCCAGCATCGCCCGTGCGACCGATGTCGCCAGTGCCTGAGCCGATGACGATGCCCCGGATTCCGGGGCGCGCTTCGCGGGCGGCGCTGGAGAGTGAGATCGAGGCGCCGGGGGCGCAGCCTGTGGCGCTACCTGGCGCGCCGGCGGGTGCGCCAAGCGGACTGACGCCGCTGGTTGCAATGCCGGTGGTTGCTGCGCCCGCAGTGCCTGTTGCCACTGCGCCGAGTGTTGCGGCTCCCGCGTTTGAGCCGCCCTCGCGTCCTCCGGTGACTGCGATTCCGCGGCCGCTCATGCCGCCCTTGCCGTCACCGATGCCGGCTGGCGTGATATCACAGCCACCGCGACCGGGGGCACCCGGGCCGTTTACGCCGCCGCGGTCGGCGACGCCTGCCGCAACGCCGATGTCGGTTCCGGCTGCCCCTGCGCCGGCTGCCCCTGCGCCGGCTGCCCCGTCGCTGCGACCGACGATGGTGACGCCCCCGCCGGCTGTTGCGCCGGCCGTTGCGCCGGCCGCTGCAGCGCCGACGATGCCGCGTCCCAGCTTCATGCCTCCTGTGGCGCCTGGCGTGGGGCCGCTTGGGGCTCCGCGGGCTGCCGCGCCGATGGGCGTACCGATGATGGCGCCGCCCGGCGTGGCGCCGCGCACGACGCAGCCACGGATGATGCCGCCGGTGGCCGCGCCGACGATGCCGCCCGCTGGCGCCGCACCCGTCGTGGACATCGGTAAGACGCAGCCGGTTGAAGCGGCGCCGCGTCCGACTGCTCCGCTCGCACGGACGTCGGCGCCCGTGTCGACGGCGCCGGGAGCGCCTGCGGCCCCAAAGCGGGTCATCAACCCGTTCTTGAACAACGATCCGAACCAGAAGGCCAAGCGGCTGGCGCGCGCCCTGGTGTCGGACATGGTGGCGTATCTGCCGCAGAAGCGGGAAGAAGGGCTGAAGAACGGGACGCTCAAGGAGCTTTTCCGCGAGGAGATCAAGAAGAGCTACGAGGAGTTCTGCGACCAGATTGGCAGGGAGTTTGCCGAGACGACCACGCATTTCCAGGAAGCGCTGAACGACGTGCTCGCCGGCGGCAAGAAGATCTTCTGAGGGTGGCGCTGACCGCCGGCTCGCTCCGTTGTATTCCGGGAGGGAGCCGCTAGATTTGAAAGACGCCGACTCCCAGTGCGGGAGCCGGCGTTTCTCGCACCGTGGCACACCCCGATGGCAGACAGCGAACGCGCACGATCTCTGCGGCAGGACGAGGAACGTCTCGCCGAGCTGCGGAGGTTTCTTTGACCTGGACGGCAAGCGGATCCGGTTGGCGGCACTTGAGACCGAGATGACCGCGCCGGGCTTCTGGGACGCGCAGGAGCGTGCTCAGGGCCTGGTGCAGGAGCTGAAGCTCCTCAAGGGCTGGGTGGACCCGTTCGACAAGCTGTGGGGGCGCGCGGAGTCGGCGTTGGAGCTGGACCAGATGCTCGATGCCGAACCGGACGCAGAGATGATCGCCGAGGTGGAACGGGAGACGGCGGCGCTCCGCGAGGAGGTAGAGGCATTCAAGCTGCGGTCCCTGCTGCAGGGGCGCGACGACTATCGCGACGCGCAGGTGGAGATCAGCGCCGGGGCGGGCGGCACCGAGGCCCAGGACTGGGCGCAGATGCTCATGCGCCTGTACACGCGCTGGGCGGAGCGGCGCGGGTATGCCGTGGAGATCCTCGACCTCAGCGACGGTGAGGAGGCTGGCATCAAGGGCGCGGTGCTCGAGATCAAGGGGGCCTACGCGTACGGCTTTCTGCGCCCGGAGGCGGGGGTGCACCGGTTGGTGCGCATCTCGCCGTTCGACTCGCAGGCGCGGCGGCACACGAGTTTTGCGTCGATCTTCATCTACCCGGTGGTCGACAACGAAATCAACATCGAGATCCGCGACGAGGACGTGAAGATGGACGTCTTCCGCGCGAGCGGTGCCGGCGGCCAGCACGTGAACAAGACGAGCTCAGCGGTGCGGCTGACGCATATTGCGACGGGGATCGTGGTGTCGTGCCAGCAGGAGCGCAGTCAGGGGAAGAACAAGGCGCAGGCGATGAAGCAGCTGAAGAACAAGCTGTACCAGCTGGAGCTGGACAAGCAGGCGGCGGTGAAGGCGAAGCTGGACGCCAACAAGGCGGACGTGACGTTCGGGAGCCAGATTCGCAGCTACGTATTCCAGCCGTACACGATGGTCAACGACCACCGCACGGAGCTGAAGATCACGGATGTGCAGAAGGTGATGGACGGCGCCATCGACCCGTTCATCGAGGCCTACCTCAAGATGGGCGGTAACGCAGGAGCGGCACGATGAGTGACGAACTGAACTACGTGCTGCAGGCCCGGCGCGACAAGGTGGCGGCGCTGGAGGCGAAGGGGATTGCCCCGTTTGCCTACGGGTTCGACCGCCAGCAATTCGCGGCACAGTGTGCGGGGCTGCTCGGTGACGCGGAGGAGGGGCCGACGGTGCAGGTGGCCGGACGCGTCGTGGCGTGGCGCGCGCATGGCAAGACGACTTTTGCGCACCTTGGCGACTCATCGGGGCGTGTGCAGCTGTACCTGAAGAAGGATGTGCTCGGCGAGGGGGGCTACGCGTTGTGCGACCTGCTGGACCTGGGCGACGTGGTGGGCGCGGTCGGGCCGCTGTTCCGCACGCGCACCGGCGAGGTGACGGTGAAGGTGGAGCGGCTCGAGTTGCTGGCGAAATCGCTGCGCCCGCTGCCGTTCGGCAAGGAAGAGGTGGTGGACGGCACGGTGGTGCGGCACTCCGCGTTTGCCGACGGCGAGCAGCGGTCGCGCCAGCGCTACGCGGATCTTGCGGTGCATCCGGAGGTGCGCGCGCTGTTTGCGGCGCGCTCGAAGATGACCTCCGCGGTGCGCGCGTTCCTCGACGGGCTCGGATACCTGGAGGTCGAGACGCCGGTGCTGCAGCCGCTGTACGGCGGCGCGGCAGCCAAGCCGTTCGAGACGCACCACAACGCGCTCGACATGCCGCTGTTCCTTCGCATTGCGGACGAACTGTACCTCAAGCGCCTCGTGATCGGCGGCTTTGACCGCGTGTACGAGATTGGGCACGACTTCCGCAACGAGGGGATCGACCGGACGCACAATCCGGAATTCACGATGATCGAGTTCTACGAAGCCTACGCCGACTATACGGTGATGATGGGGCGCGTGGAGGCGCTCCTGATTGCCGCGGCGACGGCGGTGCGTGATGCGCTGACGGCGGCGGGCCTAGCCACGGACGCGCCGGCGTTCGATCCGGCGGTGCTGGCCGGACCGTTTGCCCGCATGGAGTGGTTGCCGTCGCTCTCGCAGGCGATGCACGTGCCGGATGTGACGCAGCTCTCCGACGCCGAACTCCGCGCGGCTGCGGAGAAGATCGGCGTGCATGGCGTGGGCAAGCTGTCGCGCCCGAAGCTGATGGACGAGTTGTTTCAGCACCACGTGGAGAGCAAGATCGAGCGCCCGACCTTTGTGGTGGACTACCCGAAGGAGTTGTCGCCGCTGGCAAAGCCGAAGCGCGGCAATCCCGACCTGACGGAGCGTTTCGAGTTGTTTGCGCGGGGCAAGGAGATGGCGAACGCATTCTCCGAGCTCAACGATCCCATCGACCAGCGGCAGCGCTTTGAGGCGCAGGCGGCGCTGAAGGCGGCGGGCGACGAAGAGGCGACGGCCGTGGACGAGGATTACCTGCGCGCCATGGAATACGGCATGCCACCGATGGGGGGCGTGGGGATCGGGATGGACCGGTTGTTCATGTACCTCACGGGCACGACGCACATTCGGGACGTGATTCTGTTTCCGACGATGCGGCCGGAATAGGTGCACGGAACGGACAGGGGAGACAGGTGAACCGACTGGAACTTGAGATCGCCTGGCGCTACCTCCGCTCGCGCGGCCGCACGCGGTGGCTGTCGTTCATTTCCGTCATCGCCATCGGCGGGATCGTGGTGGGGGTGAGCGCGCTGATCTTGATCATCGGCGTGATGAACGGGCTGCAGACGGACCTGCGCGAGAAGATTCTGGTCGGGAGCCCGGACTTTCGCGTCCTGGTGTACGGCGACGACCTCAAGATCTCCAATTGGCGTGCGGTGCAGGGCAAGGTGGCCAAGGTGCCCGGTGTCGTTGCGGTGGCGCCGTTCGTGCTGACCACTGCCCTGGCCAATGCCGGCCACGATTACACGGATCCGGTGTCGGTGTCGGGCATCGAGCCGGCGGGTGCGTCGCCGCGTGCGGTGACGACGATCCGGCAGCATGCGATCATGGGAGACTTTTCGTTCAAGTCCACGGGCGGCGGTCGGCGTGGCGCGGTGCTCGGCAAGTTGCTGGCGGACCGGCTGGGCGCTTACCCCGGGCAGCCGGGCGCACATCTCGCGCTGATTACCGTCGCGGGGCTCAAGCCAAGCGCCGTGCTTGGGACGATCGTCCCGCGCGTCGCCGAGTTCGAGGTGACGGGCGTGTTCGAGACGGGGATGTACGAGTACGACAATGCGTACGTTTTCGTGGACCTCGCGGCGGCGCAGGAATTCGCCGGGCTCGACAGTGCGGTCACTGGGCTCGAAGTGGCGACGGCCGATCGCTGGTCGGCGCCGGTCGTGGCACAGCGGGTCGGCGCGGCGCTGGAGTTTCCGTTTCACACCGTGGACTGGCAGGAGCAGAACAGTTCGCTCTTCAAGGCGCTCAAGCTCGAGAAGATGGGCATGGGCGTCATTCTCCTGCTCATCATCGTTGTCGCGGCATTCAACATCGTGAGCACGCTCACGATGGTGGTGCGCGACAAGACGCGGGAGATCGGCATCCTGAAAGCGATGGGAATGTCCGAGGCGTCGATTCGCCGGATCTTCCTGATTCAGGGGACCGTGATCGGTTGCGTCGGGACGCTGCTGGGCACGGGACTCGGCGGGGCACTCGGCGTGCTGATTGACCGCTACCGACTGATCTCGCTGGATCCGACGGTGTATTTCATCGATCACCTGCCGGTGCAGCTCGATCTCGGCGACACTGTGCTGATGGCTGTGCTCGGTTTTGCCGTGGCGGCGGTGGCCACGCTGTATCCAGCGCGCCAGGCATCGCGGCTGTACCCCATTGAGGCGATTCGCGACGAATGACCACGATTCTCGAGGCGCGCGGCGTCACGAAGGTCTTCACCGGCGGCGACGGCGGCGAGATTCGCGTGCTTGACGGCGTGGACCTGGCAGTGGCGCGCGGCGAGATGGTGGCCATCGTGGGGGCAAGCGGCGCGGGCAAGAGCACGCTGCTGCAGGTGCTCGGCGCACTCGAGCGCCCGACCGCCGGTGATGTGGTGCTCGCGGGCACGTCCGTGCGCGCGGTGGCTGACGCCGAGCTGGCGGTGCTGCGCAATCGGTCGGTGGGATTCGTCTTTCAGTTCCACCATCTGTTGAAGGAGTTCACGGCGCTCGAGAACGTGATGATGCCGCTGCGGATTGCGGGCGAATCGTCCGGCCGGGCACGGGCGCGGGCGCAGGACCTGCTTGAGCGGGTGGGGCTGGCAGGGCGCGTGCAACACCGCCCCGGGGAGCTGTCAGGTGGGGAGCAGCAGCGCACCGCGGTCGCGCGCGCGCTCGCCGCGGCGCCTCCGCTGGTGCTCGCCGACGAGCCGTCGGGCAACCTCGACCATGCCAACGCCGAGTCGCTGCACGACCTGTTCGCGTCGTTGGCGGCGGAAATGGGAGTGGGGCTTGTGGTGGTGACGCACAATCGGTCGCTGGCGTCGCGCGCCCAGCGGATTCTTCTGCTTGAGGACGGCGTGCTGTCGCCGACCCACGGCGAGGGGCTCGTCTGATGCTGTGCAACCAATGCAAGGAGCGGGACGCGGTGGTGCACCTGACGCAGATCGTGGAGTCGGCGGTGACACAGCTCCACCTCTGCGAGAAGTGCGCGGCAGCCAAGGGCATCGAAACCACGGTTGCGATGCCCAAGCACCCGCTGGGGGACTTCCTGCACGCGGTGCAGCAGCAGGCGCCGCCGGCGGCCGGCGACCAGGTGCGGTGCGGCTACTGTCAGACCTCGCTGCGCGATTTCCGTGCGTCGGGGCGTCTGGGATGCGCGCAGTGCTACACCGCGTTCGAGGGTGCGCTGCGCGAACTGCTGCGGCGCGTGCACGGCGCGGCGAAGCACCGCGGGCACGCGTATGCAGAGCCGGAGGCCGCGGTCGCCGGCGGCGTGACGGAGGAGCTCGAGGCGCTGCGGGAGCGCCTGCTGCTTGCCGTGGTCGCGGAGGAGTTCGAGGTGGCGGCGGTCTTGCGCGACCAGATCCGGGCGCTCGAATGACGCTCGACCTGTCGCTGCTGCCCGACGGCGGGATCCCGTGGATCACGGCCAGTGGCCCGCACGCCGACATCGTGCTGTCGTCGCGCGTGCGGTTGGCCCGCAACGTGGCGGGCTTTTCATTCAGTCCGCGCGCCCACGACGCCGAGCGACTGCGTGTGCTGCAGCAGGTGCGCGAGGCATCGTCGCACTCGCCGCTGCTGGCGAGCGCCGTGCTGCTGCGTCTCGACGAAATGACGGCCAGCGAGCGGCGCCTGCTGCACGAGCGGCACCTCGTGAGCAAGGAACTGGCAGAGCTCGACGCACCCTCGGCGCGCAGCGGGTCGGCGGTGCTTGTCGGTGAGGAGGCGGCGCTGATGGTCAACGAGGAGGACCACCTGCGGCTGCAGGTATTCCGCTCGGGATTCGACATCAGCGGGGCGTGGGAGCGCGCGTCGCGCGTTGAGCGCGAACTCGGTGAGCGGCTGCCGCTGGCGTACCACCAGGAGTTCGGGTTCCTGACCTCGTGCCCGACGAATGTTGGAACCGGGCTCCGGGCGTCGGTGTTGGTACACCTGCCCGGGCTGGTGCTGACGCAGGAGATCGGGAAGGTGCTGACGGGCCTGCAGCAAATGGGGCTGACCTATCGCGGGCTGTACGGCGAGGGAAGCGACGTGGTGGGGAATTTCTTCCAGATTTCCAACCAGACGACGCTGGGGCGCACCGAGGATGAGTTGTGCGACCACCTTGCCCGGGTGGTGTCGCATGTGATCTCCCGGGAGTCGGAGGCTCGCCGTGTACTGAGCCGGGACGCCGGTTATATTATTGAAGACAAGCTCTGGCGGGCGTATGGCACGTTGCGGCATGCCCGCAGCCTGGCCGGCGATGAGGCGATGAACCTGCTGAGCGGCGTTCGGCTGGCGGTGGGGATGTACCTGATTGGCGGGCTGAGCGTGTACACGCTGAACAAACTGCTGGTGTTCAGCCAGTTGGCGCACCTCTCCCTGGCCGAGGGTCGTGCGCTGACGGAGAGCGAGGCCAACGTCGCCAGGGCGCGGTATGTGCGCGGCGTGCTGGCCGGGGAAGCGGGTGAGGCATAGGCGGGTTCGACGGCATCGACTGGGGACACGATGAACGGCTACAACTTCACCGAACGCGTGCGGAAGGTGCTGGCGATGGCTCGCGAGGAGGCTGCCCGCCTCCATCACGAGTACGTCGGCACGGAGCACATCCTGCTTGGGCTCATCCGCGAGGGCGAAGGGGTGGCGGCCGCCGTGCTGCAGCACCTCAACGTCGAGCTCGAGGAAATTCAGCAGAAGATCGAGGAGACGGTGAAGAAGGGAAAGGCGGCGCAGGCCACCGGTCCCGACCTCCCGTATACGTCACGCGCCAAGAAGGTGCTCGAACTCGCCATGGGCGAGGCCCGCGAGCTTGGCCACACGTATGTGGGCACCGAACACCTGCTGCTGGGCCTGCTGCGCGAGGAAAAGGGGATTGCGGCGCAGGTGCTGGCTGATGCCAACGTCTCGCTGGAGGCCGCGCGCGCCGAAACGCTGCGCTTGCTGGGCGGCAATGAGGCGCCGCAGGGCAGTGCGCCGCCACCGGTGCCGGGACAGCCGACCCCCGCGTCGGGCGCGCCGAGCGGCAAGGGCGAGAAGAAGTCCAAGACGCCCGCGCTCGACCATTTTTGTCGTGACCTGACCACGCTGGCCGCCGAGGGGCAGCTGGACCCGACGATTGGCCGCTTCAAGGAAATTGAGCGCGTCATGGAAGTGCTGACGCGCCGCAAGAAGAACAATCCGGTGCTGATCGGCGAACCGGGCGTGGGCAAGACCGCGATCGTGGAGGGTCTGGCCCAGATGATCGCCAATGGCACCAGCCCCGATTCGCTGCGCGACCATCGCGTCCTGTCGCTCGACATGGCGGCGGTGATCGCGGGCACCAAGTACCGCGGCCAGTTCGAGGAGCGCCTGAAGGCGGTGATGAATGAGATCGCGCTGAACAAGCAGATCATCCTGTTCATCGACGAGCTGCACACGCTGGTGGGCGCGGGCGCGGCCGAAGGTGCGATTGACGCGAGCAACATGCTCAAGCCGGCGCTCGCGCGCGGCGAACTGCAGTGCGTGGGCGCGTCGACGCTCAACGAGTACCGCAAGTACATCGAAAAGGACGGGGCGTTGGAGCGCCGCTTCCAGTCGGTGGTGGTGGAGCCGCCTTCGATCGACGAGACCGTGGAGATCCTCAAGGGGCTGCGCAAGCGGTACGAGGATCACCACCGCGTGACGATTCCCGACGACACGCTGGTGCTGGCCGCCAAGCTCAGTGAGCGGTACATCACCGACCGGTTCCTGCCCGACAAGGCGATTGACGTGATTGACGAGGCGGGGGCGCGGGCGCGTCTGGCGGCCCAGGTGCCGCCGCCGGAAGTGGCCGAGCTCAAGTCGAAGCTGGATGCCGTGAATACGGAGAAGGACGCCGCGGTGCGCGACCAGAACTTCGAGCGCGCGGCGTCGCTGCGGGACAGCGAGCGCGAACTGCAGGGCGAAATTCGCACGCGGCAGGAGGCGTGGGAGCAGCGCCGGCAGTCGTACCGCCCGGTGCTGGGCGAGGAGGAGATTGCCTTCATCGTGAGCCGCTGGACCGGCATTCCGGTGACGCGGCTGCAGGAGGCCGAGACGGCCCGGCTGCTGCGGATGGAAGAGGAGTTGCACGAGAGCGTGGTCGCGCAGGACGACGCCATCAAGGCGATCGCACGCTCGATCCGGCGGAGCCGCGCGGGTCTCAAGGACCCCAAGCGTCCCATCGGCTCGTTCATCTTCTGCGGTCCGACGGGCGTGGGCAAGACGGAACTGGCGCGATCGCTGGCGAAGTTCCTCTTTGCCGACGTGTCGGCGCTGATTCGCGTGGACATGTCGGAGTACATGGAGAAGTTCTCCGTGTCGCGCCTGATCGGCGCACCGCCGGGGTACGTGGGCTACGAGGATTCCGGCGCGCTGACCAAGGCCGTGCGGCGCAAACCGTACAGCGTGGTGCTCCTGGACGAGATCGAGAAGGCGCACCCGGATGTCTTCAACATCCTGCTGCAGGTGCTGGATGAGGGGCACCTGACCGACAACTACGGCCGCGTGATCGACTTCAAGAACACGGTGGTGATCATGACGTCCAACGTGGGCGCCAAGGACATCACGAAGAGCCGTACGATGGGGTTCGGCAGCGTCGAGGGGCCGAGCCGGTTCGAGAAGATGGCAGAGAAGGTGCGTGAGGAACTGCAGCACACGTTCAACCCGGAGTTCCTGAACCGGCTGGACGACACGATTGTCTTTCATCCGCTGGCCAAGGAGCACATCGCGCAGATCGTCACGATTCTGCTGCGCGACGTGCAGAAGCGGCTGGCCGAAGAGGAGCTGGCGATGAAGTTCTCGGACGCCGCCCTCGATTTCCTGGTCACGCATGGGTACGACGAGGCCTACGGCGCCCGGCCGCTGAAGCGGGCCATTCAACGGTTCATTGAGGACCCCCTGTCGGAGAAGCTCCTCCTCGCCGAGTTCAGCCGGGGGGACGAGATTGAGGTAGACGTTGCCCCGGACGGGACGCGGCTCGACTTTCGGGTTCCCGCCAGCACGCCCAAGGCGTGAGGCGGAACCCGGGGGGGCCGGACGGGTTGCAGGTGAACCCGACCGGTCCCTTTGTGTATATTTCCCTACTTATGCTCCGACCGATGTATGCCGCCCTGGTGCTCCTCGCGCTGGCGGGGGCCCAGCCACTGTCCGCGCAGCAGCCTGAAGATGGGCGCTGCCAGACTCCCGATTCGATTGCCGTCAGCGGCAACCGGCGCGTTTCGTCGTCGACGATACTGTCGGACGCCGGATTGCGTGCCAAGGAAGCGTTGAACTATCCCTCCCTCCAGCGGGCCATCCGCGGGGTGTTTCAGGGCGGGCAGTTCAATGACGTGCAGTTGTCCTGCACGCTTTCTCCTGACAACCAGCGTGCGACGCTGGTGATCAAGGTGGTGGAGCGTCCCTTGCTGTCGGACGTCGATGTGCGGGGCCCGAGCGTGGTGTCGCTGCGCACCATCAAGGAAAAGGTGGACCTGCTCATTGGCCGTCCGGTTGATCCATCGGCGGTGGCCGCCGTGGTGACGCGCATCGACTCCGTGTACCAGGCCAACGGGTTCTACCTGGCCGAGGTGAAGCCCGAGACGACGACGGTGGGCGACAAGATCGCGATCCTGTTCCGCGTCGACGAAGGGCGACGGCTGGCCGTGTCGGGCGTGCGCGTTTCCGGCAACCGGCTGGTGCCGACCAAGGACGTGGTCAAGGCCATGAAGGTGCGCCCCGAGGGTTTCTGGTGGTGGCGCAAGGGCGCCTTTGACGAGGACAAGTACGCAGGCGACCTGGGCGAGCGGATTCCCGGGCTCTTCGCGAAGCAGGGGTTCGTCGATTTCCAGTTCCTCAAGGACACGCTCCTGATTGACCGCGCCAAGGGCAAGGGGCTGATCGACCTGACGGTGAATGAGGGTGCGCGCTACACCGTGGGCGCGTTTGCGATTGACGGCAACAAGCACTTCTCCACCGAAGACATCAAGCTGGCGTTCCCGTTCACCGGCACCGAGGCATCGCTGCCGCAGCGCGTGGTGGCGTTGCTGCGACGCAAGAAGGCGGCGTCGAACCTGTTCGACCGCACGCAGTGGGACGAAGCGACGCAGAAAGTGCGGACGATGTACCAGACCGACGGCTACATCTATGCGCAGATCCGCCCGGTGGCGGAACCGGCGCCGATGGGAGCCGACTCCGTGCCGCGCGTGAACCTGCGCTGGGAGATCACCGAGAACCAGCCGGCGATCATCAACCGCGTCGACATCCTCGGCAATGACTACACGAACGAGGCCTGCATTCGGGAGCAGTTGTTCGTGATACCCGGGGACGTGTTCAATCAGGACCGGCTGATCCGCTCGTATCAGGGGCTCGGCAACATGGGCTTTTTCGAAACGCCCATCCCGCCGCCTGACACCAAGCAGGCGAACGAGGCCGGGGATGTGGACGTGATCTTCCGCGTGAAGGAAAAGCGCACGGGCAACATCAACTTTGGCGCATCGATGGGTCAGGGCACGGGTGTTGGCGGCTTCATCGGCCTCGAGCAGCCCAACCTGTGGGGCAACTGCAAGCGGGGCTCGATGCAGTGGCAGTTCGGGCGGTACATCAACGATTTCAACCTGAGCTACACCGATCCGGGCATCAAGGGCGGACGCGTGTCGGGGACGGTGACGGCATACAACTCGCAGGCGCGCTACCGGATTGCCGACCTCGGCCGGACGATACGCACCGGCGCCAGCCTCCAGGTGGGCGTCCCGCTGCCCAACTCGCGTTTCACGCGCCTGTTTGCCACGTATGGAGCCGAGGGCGTGAAGTTCGGCAGCGATGGCCTGCTGGGCACGGTGGCGCAGACCACGACGTGCACCCGCTGTTTCCGGTCGAACCTCGGGTTGTCGCTGATGCGCGATACGCGCGTGGACATGCCGTTCGCGACGCAGGGCAGCATGCAGAGCGTGAAGGCCGACTTCAACGGTGGCTTGTTGGGTGGCACCTCGACCTTCCAGCGGTACTACACGGAAATGCGGTCGCATGCGCTGCTGGGCACGATTGGCGGCGCGAAAATGGGTGCGAACCCGTTGAAGTTTACGGTGGGGCTGACGACGAAGGCGGGCGCCGTGTTTGGTGACCCCGGCGCGTTCTTCTATTCCCAGTCCTTCTCGCTGGGCGGCGTGCAGTTCGGCGAAATGCTGCGCGGGTATCCCGAGTTTTCGGTGACGCCGAGCGGCTACAGCGGTGGCACGGGGACGTACAACGCGCAGCGCAGTTCATTTGGCAATGCGTTCTTTACGACAACTGCTGAAGTAGGCCTGCGCGTGAGTCAGCAACTGTACCTCAACATGTTCTATGATGCGGGGAACATCTGGGCCCACCCCCGCGAAATCGACCCATCGCGCCTGTATCGTGGCGCGGGGGTTGGAGCGTCCGTCGTGACGCCCCTTGGGCCACTCGGCCTCGACTGGGCCTATGGATTCGATCGCACCGACGCGTATGGGCGACCGGATCCCAAGTTCCAGTTGCACTTCCGTCTCGGTCAGTTCTTCTAACATCTGGAGTCATTAATGTCCGTCCGTGCCCGTGCGCTTTTCGGCGCCATGCTCGCCTTCCTCGTCCTGCCGGCCGCTGCTGCCGCTCAGGCTCCGGCCACGAAGTTCGCGTACGTCGATTCTCGCGAGCTCCTCGACAAGGCGCCGGGCCGGGCTGATGCCGATGGGCAGTGGAAGAAGGAAGCGCAGGTCATGCAGGATCAGGTGACCCGCATGCAGGACTCGCTGCAGGCGATGATCGCTGCGTACCAGAAGGCGGAGCCGACACTGGCGCCGGCGTTGCGCGAGGCGCGCCAGAAGTCGATTGGCGAGAAGGAGCAGGAGTACCAGACGCGCACGCAGGCGCTCGACGTGCAGGCCCAGCAGCGTCAGGCCCAGCTGCTGCAGCCGATCATCGAGCAGATCAAGGTGGCGCTCGAGGACATCCGCAAGGACGAAGGGCTCACGGCCATCTTCGATGTCGGCAGCCAGGGGAATCCGCTGGTCGCGATCGACAAGAACCTGAACATCACCGACAAGGTGCTGGTGAAGCTGCGCTCGATGCCGGTTCCGCAGGTGGTGGCGCCGAAGCCGGCGGCCGCACCGGCAGCGGCGAAGCCCGCGCCGCAGCCGGCTGGCCCCGTGTCTGCTCCGGCGGGTGCGGCCAAGCCAAAGGTTCCGCCGGTGCGCTAAGGCGGCCCGGCAACCCCATCCCGGAAGGAGCCATGACTCCGAATCTCCCGCAGCTTTCGATGACCGCCGCTGAACTCGCCGAGGTGACGGGAGGCGTGCTTATCGGCGACGCGGCGATGGTGATTCATGCCATCGCCCCGCTCGACCGTGCCGGGCCGGAGGAACTGAGTTTCTTGTCTTCGGCCAAGTACGCGCCGATGCTCGAGGAGACCGGGGCGGGGGTGGTGCTGGTGGCCCCCGAGCTGAAGGACACGCCGGGCAGGCCGCGGGCGCGCGTTGTCGTGTCCAACCCGCACGAAGCGCTGCTGTCGCTGATTCCGCGCCTGTACCGGCCGGTGGTGCATCCGACGGGCATTCACCCGGCGGCACGCATCGGCCGCAACGTGATGGTGGGCGACGACGTCTGCGTCGAGGCCGGCGCGGTGGTCGAGGATGATGTCGTGATCGGCGATCGCACGTGGATTGCCACGCACACGGTAGTGGGCGCCGGCACCAAGATTGGCGATGACTGCCAGATCCATCCGCACGTGAGCATCTACCCGCACTCGCGGCTGGGAAATCGCGTGATTGCCCACTCGGGCGTGCGGATCGGAAGCGACGGGTTCGGCTACGTGCAGAAGGACGTGGGCGGACAAATGGCGCACGTGAAGATCCCGCACATTGGACGCGCCATTATTGGGAACGACGTGGAGATTGGCGCCAACACGACGATCGACCGCGGCAGCGTGGATGACACGGTGATTGGCGCCGGGACGAAGATCGACAACCTGGTGCACATCGCGCACAACGTGCGCGTGGGCAAGGTCTGCTTGATCCTCGCGCAGGTGGCGATTGCCGGCAGTTCACGGCTTGGCGACGGCGTCGTGGTGGCGGGTCAGGCGGGCGTTCAGGGGCACGTGAACATCGGGTCGGGCGCACAGATCGGCGGCCAGGCGGGCGTGCTCGGCGACATTCCGGCCGGCGAGACGTGGTCGGGCTACCCGGCGCGTCCGCACAAGGAGTCGCTGCGCGCGACGGCGGCGCTGTTCAAGCTGCCGGACATGATGCGCCGTCTCGAGCAGCTGCTGGAGCGCGTCAAGCTGTGAGCCATCGCCGGACCATCGCGCGTGCCACGGCGGTGGCCGGCATCGGGCTCCATTTGGGGAAGCCGTGCCGGCTGTCGTTTGAACCCGCCGCGGCGGGGACCGGCATCCGGTTTCGCCGCACAGACCTGCCGGGCGCGCCCGAGACGCCGGCGCACGTGTCGGTGGCAGAACTGGCCGAACGGCGCACCCAGCTTGGCACCGGCGATGCGGCGCTGCACACCGTAGAGCATGTACTCGCCGCGGTGGCCGGCATCGGCATCGACGACGTGCTGATCGTGATGGACGGACCCGAGCCGCCCATCCTGGACGGCAGCTCGCGGCCATTCGTCGCGGCATTGCAGGAGGCCGGGATGGTGGAGCAGGAGGGCCGCCTGTCGTACCTTCATCTGGGCGGTCCGGTGCGGGTGGTGGACGGCGATTCCGTCTACGAGGCGATCCCCTCGGACCGGCTCACGCTGGACGTGCACATCGACTTTCCGCACCCCGTCGTGGGGGTGCAGGATGGGACGTGGACGGTGACGCCAGAGCTGTTCGCGCGTGAGCTCGCGGGGGCGCGCACCTTCGGGTTCATGCATGAAGTCGACGCGCTGCGGGCGAAGGGGCTGATTCAGGGCGCATCCACCGAAAACACGGTGGCGCTGGATGAGCAGGGCGTGGTGGGCACCACGCTGCGTTGGCCGGACGAGTTCGTGCGACACAAGGCGATGGATTTTGTGGGCGATCTGGCGCTGGCCGGCGCGCGAGTGCTGGCGAGGATCACGGCCGTGAAGCCCAGCCATCGTGGAACGGTGATGCTGGTACGCGCGATACTCGCGCAGGCCCGGCGGGAGGACTACGTGCTCGGAATTGAAGACATCATGAAGGTGCTGCCGCACCGCTATCCGTTCCTGCTCGTGGATCGCATCCTCGAGCTGGAGCCCAAGCGCATCGTTGGCATCAAGAACGTCACCATCAACGAACCCTTCTTTCAAGGGCACTTTCCCGGCCATCCGATCATGCCCGGCGTCCTCATCGTGGAAGCGATGGCGCAGGTGGGCGGCATGCTGCTGATGGGCACGGTGCAAGATCCCGATTCCAAGGTCGTCTATTTCATGTCGCTCGACAACGTGAAGTTCCGCAGGCCCGTGAAACCGGGCGACCAGTTGCGGTTCGAACTGGAAATGGTGCAGGTGCGCGGCAAGATGTGCCGCATGCAGGGCGTGACGAAGGTGGACGGCGATGTCGTCTGCGAGGCCGAGATGGCCGCCATGGTGCGCGACCGATGAGCGGCCTCATCCATCCATCGGCGATCATCGACAAGGACGCCGTCATTGGCGCCAACGTCAGCGTGGGCCCGGGGGCCATCATCGGGCCGCGCTGCTTCGTGGGCGACGGCTGCGTGATTGCGGCGCATGCCGTGCTCGAGGAGTACGTGCGGCTTGGCACCGAGGTCACGATTGGCATCGGCACGATTCTTGGCGGGCTGCCGCAGGACCTCAAGTTCAAGGGCGAGGAGACGTGGGTTGAAGTGGGCGATCGCACGGTCATCCGCGATTACTCGACCGTCAATCGCGGCACCTCACAGTCCTTCAAGACGACGGTGGGCAGTGATTGCTACCTGATGACCTATGTGCACCTGGCGCACGACTGCCATGTGGGGAATGGCGTGATCATCTCCAACGGCACGCAGTTGGCCGGGCATGTGACCATCGAGGACAAGGCGATCCTGTCGGGGCTCATCGCCGTGCACCAGTTCGGCAAGATCGGGCGCTACGCATTCATTGGCGGCATGGCCCGCGTGAACAAGGATGTGCCGCCGTACGTGAAGGCGGTCGGCAACCCGATCAAGCTGTACGGGCTCAACAGCATCGGATTGGCGCGCAACGGCTTTACGCCCGAGGTGATCCACGAACTGAAGAAGGCCTACCGGCTCTTCTTCCGCAGCGAGCTCAATATTGCGCAGGCGCTCGAGCAGGCGCGCGCCGAGCTGTCGATGAGTCCCGAAGTGAAGGCGTTCGTCGACTTCGTGGACGACAGCCAGCGCGGTATCGTCATATGAGCGGTCCAGTGCGGGTGGGCGTGATCGGCACAGGGGCGCTGGGGTATCATCACCTGCGTCACCTGCGCGCATTGCCGGGGGCCGTGGTCGGCGGCTTCCACGAGGCGGATGCGGCGCGGGCGGGGACGGTGGCGCGCGAACTGGGCGTGCCGCACATGGAGTCGCTGGCGGCGTTGCTCGACGGGGTGGACGCGGTGTCGATTGCGGTGCCGACGCCGGCGCACCATGCCGTGGCCAAGGCGGCGCTGGAGCGCGGCAAGCACGTGCTCATTGAAAAGCCGATTACGACGACGCTGGCCGAGGCGGATGAGTTGCTCGCGATTGCGCGCGCCCAAGGGGTGCTGGTGCAGATTGGCCACATCGAGCGGTTCAACCGTGCCATTCGGGCGGCGCTTCCGTACGTGGAGAACCCGCTGTTCATCGAGAGCGAGCGGCTGGCGCCATTCAATCCGCGCGGGTCGGACGTGGCCGTGGTGCTTGACCTGATGATCCACGACATCGACCTCGTGCTGACGTTGACGCACGCGAAGGTGACGCAGGTGTCGGCCGCGGGCGTGGGCGTGTTGACGCCGAGCATCGACATCGCGGACGCGCGCCTGGCCTTTGCCAACGGTGCCATTGCCAACATCACGGCAAGCCGCATCTCGCGGGAACGGACGCGCAAGCTGCGCCTGTTCCAGCGCAACGGTTACATCACGCTCGACCTCGGCGCGGGCAACGGCGAGCTCTTCCGCCTGCGCAGCGACGTCGATCTGGCGGCCATCGCGCTGCAGGCGCAGCCGGACGTGGCGGCATTCGTGGAGCGCATTCCGCTGGAGGCGCCCGAAGGGGATGCGCTGAAGCTCGAACTCGAATCGTTCATTGCGGCGGTGCGCGGTGAGGCTCCGGTGCCGGTGACAGGCGACAACGGACGCGACGCGTTGGCGGTGGCCTTGCAGATCGTGGCGGACATCGATCGGTCGCGCGCGGCAATGACCGCGGCGGCCACGGCCGGTGCGTGATGTCCTGATCATCGCCGGCGAGGCGTCGGGCGACCTGCACGGCGCCGGCGTCGCCGAGCGGTTGCGCGTGCTTCGCCCCGACGTGCCGCTTACGGGCATGGGCGGCGAGCGGATGGAGGCGGCCGGCGTGCGCCTGTTCGAGCGCGCCGAGGGAGTCGTGGGCTTTGTGGAGGTGCTTCGGCACCTGCCGGCGCACCTGCGGCTGCTGCGCGCGGTCAAGGCGCAGCTGCGCAGCGGCCACGTGGGGCTGGTCATGCTCATCGACTACCCCGGCTTCAACCTGCGGGTGGCGCGCGCCGCGCACGACGCGGGAGTGCCCGTGCTGTACTACATCACGCCGCAGGTGTGGGCGTGGAAGCCGGGACGACTGAAGATGATGGCCGAGGTGATCACCAAGGCCGCGGTGATTCTGCCGTTCGAGGAGCGCCTGCTTCGCGACGCGGGTATCGACACGACGTTTGTTGGGCATCCGCTGCTCGACCGGGCGGCGGCGCTGCCTGATCGCGCCGAGGCGCGTCGGCGCACGGGGCTTCCGCTGGGCCGCGAAGTGCTGGCCCTTTTCCCCGGGAGCCGTGCGCAGGAGATCGAGCGCCACCTGAAGGACTTCGAGGCCGTGGCGCGCGAACTGCAGCGTCGTCGTCCGGGACTCGAGGTGGTGGTGAGCGTGGCGCCGACCATTCGGTTGGATGCGTCCCAGGTGCCGTTCCCCATGGTGCGCGCGCAGTCGTTCGACGTGCTGCGTGCCGCCGACGTGGCGCTGTGCAAGAGCGGGACGACGACGCTCGAAGCGGCGGTGGCGGGCTGCCCGTGCGCGGTGGTGTACAAGACGAGCCGCATCACGTACGCCATCGCCAGGTGGCTCGTGAGCATTCCGCACATTGGCCTGCTGAACGTGGTGGCGGGACGCGAAGTGGCGCCGGAGTTCGTGCAGGACGCGTTCACGACGGATGCCGTGGCCAATGCCCTCGAGCCGTTGTTTGCCGAGAAGAGCCCTGCGCGCACTCGCATGCTCGAGGGCATGGCCGACGTGCGGCGGTCGCTGGGCAATGCCGGGGCGGCGCTGCGGGTGGCAGACATGGCGAGCGCGATGATTCCTCCGGAACTCGGCGCGTGAGCAGCGCCGCCGCCCCGGACGATGCTATTCGCGACGCCAAGGCGGCCCAGCGCGCGCGCAAGGTGCGCTGGATGTCGCGGGTCGGCTACTGGGCGGTGCAGGTGCTGGCGCGCACGTGGCGGATTGAACTGCGCGGCGAGACCAACTGGCCACAGGTGGACGGCGCGCGCGTGCCGGTGGTCGTCGCCGTGTGGCACGGGCTGATGCTCGCGCCCATCTGGACGCAGCGGAACCGCGGCATCATGGCGTTGGCGAGCGAACACGGCGACGGTGAGATCATTGCACGCATCCTCGAGGGGCTCGGCTACGCGCCGCCAGCGCGGGGGTCGAGCTCGCGGGGCGGGCTGCGCGGGCTGATGACGCTGGTGTCGGCGTTGCGTGACGGCCGGTCGATTGCGTTCACGCCCGATGGTCCGCGCGGACCGGCGCGGGTGGCGCAGCACGGACTGTTCGTGGCGGCGCACCGGGCCGGCACGCCCATCGTGCCCATGTCGATGTATGCGGCGCGCGCGTGGCAGTTGCGGAGCTGGGACCAGTTCACCATTCCAAAACCGTTCGCCCGGGTGTGCGTGTCCATCGGCGCGGCGTTCACGCCGCAGTTTGAGGGCGAGCGCCTTGGCGACGGCGAAGCGGTGCGTTTTGCGGCGGCGATGGACGCCACGGAGGCGATGGCCCGTGGGTGACGCGCTGCTCCGTGCGATCTGGTACGGCGACGGGTACGCCGCGCTCCTTGCGCGCGCGGCGCTGACGCCGTGCGAGTGGCTGTACGGCCTGGCCAGCCTCGTCGTCGGCGCACGGCGCGCGGCTGGCGCGGGGCGTGCACCGGTGCCCACCGTGTCGGTGGGGAACCTCACCGTCGGCGGCACAGGCAAGACCCCGGTGGCGGCCTGGTTTGCCGCGCAGCTGCGCGGGCGCGGCCGGGCGCCGGCGCTGCTACTCCGTGGCTATGGCGATGACGAGCCGTTGGTGCACGCGTGGCTCAACCCCGACGTGCCGGTGCTTGCGGACGCCGATCGGCGCCGCAGCGCCGAACGGGCGGTAGCCGGCGGCGCCACGGCGCTCGTGCTGGACGACGCGTTCCAACATCGGCAGATGCCGCGCGACGCCGATGTGGTGCTGGTGAGCGCCGACTTATGGACCGATCCCGTGCGCCTGTTGCCGGCGGGGCCGTTTCGCGAGCCGTTGTCCGCATTGCGGCGCGCCGATCTTGTTGTGGTCACGCGCAAGGCGGCGTCCGTGGAGCGCGCCGCGACGGTTGTCGCCCTTCTCGCGCGGGCGGCGCCTGGCGTGCCGGTGGCCGTGGCGCATCTCGCGCTCGCCGAGGTGGTGGCGTGGACGGGCGGTGCGTCCGAGGCGCTGAGCGCCCTGAGGGGCTCACGGGTGCTGGCGATCGCCGGCGTGGGTGCGCCGGAGGCGTTCGTCGCCCAGTTGCAGGCAGTGGGCGCCACGGTGGACGCCGCCGTGTTTCCCGATCACCATGCGTATTCGGCGCTCGACCTGCGCGGCCTCGCGGCGCGCATGGCAGCGGCCGACCGCGTGGTGTGCACACTGAAAGATGCCGTGAAGCTGGGCGTCATCTGGCCAGCGGGTGTTCCCCCGCTTTGGTACCTTTCGCAGTCGGTGGTTCTCGAGGCTGGCGCGGTGGCCGTACAGGCCCTGCTCGATCGTCTTGCCTCGCTGCAGACTGCCCCCACGCCGGATTCCGCCGGCCCTGAGAGCGAACTCCATGGCTGACTTGCGACTTCCCACCAACTCGATTGTTCATCCCGACAAGGATCGCTTTCTCAGCGAGGTGAATCCCTTTGAGGCGATGATGGCGCGTTTCGACCGCGCCGCAGAATTGCTGGACCTCGAGCCCGGCATCTACAAGGTGCTGCGCAATCCGGAGAAGACGATCATCGTCTCGATTCCCGTGATGATGGACAGCGGGGAGGTGGAGGTGTTCACGGGCATCCGCTGCCTGTACAACACCTCGCGCGGCCCTGCCAAGGGGGGCATCCGCTTCGCCCCGAACGTCTCCATTGACGAGGTGAAAGCGCTGGCCGCGTGGATGACCTGGAAGTGCGCCGTGGTGAACATTCCGTTCGGCGGGGCCAAGGGCGGCGTAATTTGCGACCCGCTCAAGATGAGCATGGGAGAACTCGAGCGCGTCACGCGCCGCTACACCTCAGCCATCATCTCGACGCTCGGGCCGGATTCGGACGTCCCCGCGCCCGATGTGAACACCAACGAGCGCGTGATGGCGTGGGTGATGGACACGTACTCGATGCATGTCGGGCACACGGTGAACGCGGTGACGACGGGCAAGCCGGTTGCCATGGGTGGATCGTTGGGGCGCCGAGAGGCGACCGGGCGCGGCTGCATGCTCACCACCCGCGAGGCGCTCGCGCACCTCGGGATGCCGATGAAGGGGGCGACGGTGGTGGTGCAGGGCTTCGGCAACGTCGGCTCGATTGCGGCGGAACTGATGCAGGCCGAAGGCTGCAAGATCATTGCGATCAGCGACCGCACCGGCGGCTGGGTGCACCGCAAGGGCATCGACGTCAAGCATGCGATGGCGTATGTGCAGGAGCACACGACGCTCGAGGGCTACGGAGTGGGTGAGCCGATTGCCAACGAAGCGCTGCTGGAACTCGAGTGCGATGTGCTGCTGCCGGCGGCGTTGGAGAACGTGATCACCACCAAGAATGCGGCGAACATCCGCGCGAAGGTCGTCTGCGAGGGCGCGAACGGCCCGACCACGGCCGGCGCCGATGCCATCCTCGATGAGAAGGGCGTGTTCGTCATTCCCGACATCCTGGCGAACGCGGGCGGCGTGACCGTGTCGTACTTCGAGTGGGTGCAGAACCGCGGCGGCTACTACTGGAGCGAGCAGGTGGTGAACGACCGGCTCAAGGAAATCATGGTGAACGCATTCGGCGAGGTCCTGAAGCTGTCGTCGCAACACAAGGTGAACATGCGTACGGCGTCGTACATGCTGTCGATCAGCCGCGTGTCGATGGTGCACAAGCTGCGCGGCATCTATGCGTAGCCGGTGAAAGTCATCGTCCTTGCCGTCGGCAAGCCGCGGAATGCCGGGCTGGCCGCGGCGACCGGGGAGTACGAGGAGCGGGCAGCACGGTACTGGCCGCTGGAGCGCATCGAGGTCCGTGAGGAGCCGGCCAAGTCGGCATCGGCGGACCTCGTGCGTGCGAGGGAAGGGGAGCGGTTGGCCGCACGGATTCCGACCGGCGCCGTGATCGTCTGCTGCGACCCGGGGGGCAAACGCCTGGACTCGGCGGCGTTCTCGGCGTGGCTCCAGGATCAGCGGGAGAGTGGCCGCGATGTGGCGTTCGTCATCGGAGGCGCGTACGGTTTGGCACCCGCGCTCCTTGCCAAGGCGGCGGTGCGCCTGGAATTGGCGCCCTGGACGCTGCCGCATGAGCTCGCGCGGCTGGTGCTCGCGGAGCAGCTGTACCGGGCGGGGACCATCGTCCGCCGGGAGCCCTACCACAAGTGAGGGGTGGCGCATTCCGCCGTCCCCTGTCGCGCAGTTAGTTTAGAGGGCGGCGTGCTCGCTGGGCGTCGCGTCCCCGGAGGCAAGGAACGCATGGCGTGTAGATGTCCTCGATGGGTGCAGGGGCCGGGGGCGGGAGCGCGACCGTGACTCTCCCCCGTGTCGTCGCCGAGCCGGTGGGGGGCAACCCGCTGGCCCGGGCTGCCGTTGAGGGGCGTACACCCTCAGGTTGGTATGCGCCGCGGCCGCAGGGCGCGGCGGCTTGGCGTACTCACGCCGCCGAAGTGCGCGCGCGCACGAACCCAGAGTGGCTGTCGCTGTTGGCGCCTGCCTTCAACGCGAGCGGAGCCGCGGCGCGCCGGCTCGAGTCGGCAGCGCAGGGGCGTGGCGTCGTCGTCACCACGGGGCAACAGCCCGGGCTGTTTGGTGGCCCGGGGTACACGTGGCTGAAGGCGCTCAGCGCACGCGCGCTGGCCGACCGCATCGAGCAGGCGACGGGCATCCCGGCGGCGCCGGTCTTCTGGGCCGCCACCGACGATGCGGATTTTGTCGAGGCGAGCTGGACGGCGGTGGCGTTGGAGGACGAAGTGCGCCGTCTGCGAATCGAGCGGCTGGGATTTGATGGGCAGGTCATGGCGGAGCAGCCGCTGGGCGACGTAAGCCGCCAGTATGCGGACCTGTGCGCGGCGGCCGGTTCGGCGCCGCATCTTGACCTGCTGGAGCACGCACGCCGCGCCTATCGCGCCGACAACACCGTCGGCGGCGCGTACGTCGAGCTGCTGCGCGCGCTCCTTGAGCCGCTTGGCATCGCGGTTCTCGACGCGTACCATCCGGCCGTGCGCGATGCGGCGCGCCCGACGCTGGTGGAGGCGTTGCGCCGCGCGCCGGCCATCGACGAGGGCGTGTCGCTGCGCAGCGTGGCGATTGAACGCGCGGGATTCCGCGCGCAGGTGGCGCGCGTCCCCAAGCTTTCGTTGGTGTTCCGGGTGTCCGCCAACGGCATGAAGGAGCGCGTGCCGCTGTCGCAGGCGGGCGATGTCGCCCTGCAGCCGCAGCTGGTGCTGTCGGCCAACGTGCTGCTGCGTCCCATCGTGGAACGTGCGATGCTGCCGACCGTCGGATACTTTGGCGGCCCGGGCGAAGTGGCGTACTTCGCCCAGGTGGGTGCGGTGGCCGAAGCACTTGGGCAGCCAGCGCCGCTGGTGCTGCCGCGCTGGTCGGCGACGATCATCGAGCCGGTCATCGACCGCATGCTGGGGCGCCTCGGTATGGTATTTGACGACATCAAGCCGCCGCACCAGGCGGAGCGTCGGATGGGGGATCGCGCGATGCCGGCGTTCGTGCGCGACACGCTCGAGGCGCTGCGCGGGGATGTGGACGCGCGCCTCAATGCGGTGCGCGACTCGGCGGAGGGCGCCGCGATGGTGCACGCGTCGACCGTCGAAGGAGCACGGCACCAGCTCAAGTTCCGTATTGACCGCCTCGAGCGGCGCTATCGCACTGCGGCACTAAAGGCCGAGGCGGCGGCTGTACGCGATCTCGGGAGCGTGCGCGCGGCGCTGATGCCCGAAGGGCAGCGGCAGGAGCGCGTGCTCAACCCGCTGCCGCTCATCGCGCGGCATGGCGAGGCGCTTCTGGAGCAGCTGCGGGCGGGCGCGGCGACGCACGCCGCCCAACTCATCGGCGGCGCGTGATCGCGGCGCCGGTGGGCGCGCCGCGACGCGGGGGCGGCGGGGCAGCGCTCGTCGCCGCCGGCATCCTGCTGAGCCGTCTGTTCGGGCTCGTCCGCAATCGACTGCTCGGGCACTATCTGGGCACCAGCGATGCTGGTGATGCGTTCAACGCCGCCATCCGCATTCCCAACATCCTGCAGAACCTGTTTGGCGAAGGTGTGCTGTCGGCGTCGTTCATCCCCGCGTACAGCCGATTGTTGGCGCACGGGGACGACGAGGAGGCCGGGCGCGTGGCCGGCGCCATCGGAACGCTGCTTGCCCTGACGAGTGCCGTCATGGTGCTGGTGGGCATCGTGCTGACGCCGTATGCCGTGGCGATCATTGCGCCGGGATTTGCCGGCGACAAGCGCGAGCTGACCATCCATCTGGTGCAGGTGATGTTTCCCGGCGTCGGACTGCTGGTGCTGTCGGCGTGGTCGCTGGGCGTGCTCAACTCACACCGGCGCTTCTTTCTGCCGTACGCGTCGCCGGTGGCGATGAACGTGGTGATGATCGGCGCGCTGCTCGGGTTTGGCCCGTCGTTGGGCGGCGATTGGGCAGGGCAGGCGCGGCTGGTGGCGGTGCTCGCGTGGGCGTCGGTGCTTGGCAGTGCTGCGCAACTGCTCGTGCAGCTGCCCACCGTGCTTCGTGTGGAACAGCGACTGCGCCTGCGGCCCGATCTGGGCAACGCCAACGTGCGCGGCGTGCTGGCGCAGTTCGCGCCCGTATTCATCGGGCGCGGCGTGGTGCAGATCAGCGCGTACGTGGACAACGTGCTCGCGTCGCTGGTGAGCACGGGCGCTGTGGCCGTGCTGTCGTACGCGCAGGTCATCACGATGCTGCCGGTGTCGCTCTTCGGCATGGCGGTGTCGGCGGCCGAGCTGCCGGCGATGTCGGGCACGGTGGGCACGGACGACGAGGTGGCGCGCGTGCTGCGTCAGCGGCTCAGCGATGGGCTGCACCGCATTGCGTTCTACGTGGTGCCGTCGGCCATGGCGTTCGTGACCATCGGCGACATCGTGAGCGCCACGCTGTATCAGTCGGGGCGATTTGGGCGGACCGATGTCGTGTGGATGTGGGGCGTGCTGGCGGGGTCGGCCATCGGGCTGCTCGCCGGGACGCTGGGCCGCTTGTACGCGTCCACGTGGTACGCGCTGCGCAACACGCGCACGCCGCTGAAGTTCGCGCTGGTGCGCGTGGCGCTGACACTCGCGCTCGGATGGCTGGCGGCGCTCTGGCTTCCGGGGGCGGTGGGCATCGATCCGCGCTGGGGCGTGGCGGGACTCACGGCGTCGGCGGGCGTGGCGGCGTGGGTGGAGTGCCTGCTGCTGCGGCGCTCGCTGATTCCGCGCATCGGCGATGTGGGCCTGGACCGCCCGTACCAATTGAAGCTGTGGCGCGCAGCGGTCACGGCGGCGCTGGTCGCGCTCGGAGTGAAGCTGGTGTTGGGCGTCGAACACCCGTTGGTGCTCGGCTTCATTGCACTGCCACTGTATGCCGTGACGTACCTGGGCGCGACCGCGTCGACTGGCGTCCCCGAAGCGTCACTGATGGCGGGGCGGGTGCGGCGGCTGGTCGGCGGTCGTTGACGCCCGGCTAGCCCCCGTCCGAGAGCCCATGCGCGCCTTCCCCGACGCCATCAGTCAGAAGCTGGCGCACCTGCCGGACACCCCCGGCGTCTACCTGTGGCGTGGCGCGGACGGCACCGTGCTGTACGTGGGCAAGGCCAAGCGACTCCGCCAGCGCGTGCGTAGCTACGTCGCCACCGACCACGCCGAGACATCCAAGACGCGCGTGCTGATGGACCACGTGGCGGACCTGGAGACGATTGTCGTCGACAGCGAGGAGCACGCGCTGATCCTCGAGCACAACCTGATCAAGGAGCATCACCCGCGCTACAACGTGATGCTGCGCGACGACAAGACGTATCCGTACGTGAAGGTGACGGTGCAGGAACCGTATCCCCGGGTGCTGGTGACCCGCCGCGTGCAGGAGGACGGCGCGCGCTACTACGGTCCGTTCACCGACGTCGGCGCGATGCGTCAGGCCCTGAATGTCGTCAAGCGCGTCTTCACCGTGCGCTCATGCCGATGGAACATGCCGGACGAGATGCCCGAGCGCGCCTGCCTGGACTTCCACATCAAACGCTGCAAGGGGCCGTGCATCGGTGCGCAGTCCCTGGGCGAGTATCAGGGGATGATCGACGAGGTGGTTGCATTCCTCGATGGCAAGCCGGACGACGTCATGCGCCGCGTGCGCGGCCGGATGGATGAGGCCTCGGCGCGGCTGGACTTTGAGCGGGCCGCCGAGCTGCGTGATGCGCTGCGACACCTGGAGCGCTACGATGAGCCGACGCTCATCGTGGATGTCGAAGGCCACGACCGCGACGTCGTGGGCTTTGCGCGCGACGGGGACGATGCGTGCGTGACGCTGCTCAAGGTCCGTGGAGGCAAGCTGCTGGCGCGCGATCAGCGCTTTCTCGAGCAGGCCGAGGGCGAGAGCGATGCGGCCGTGCTGTCGGCGTACCTGGCCGGCAGTTATCGCGCGGTTGCCGACCGCCCCGTGGAAGTGCTGCTGCCGTTCGCACCCGAGGATCTGGACGTGCTTGAGCCTGCCTTGAGACCCACGCGGGTGCTGCTGCCGCAGCGTGGACTCAAGCGCGAGCTCTTGGATCTCGCGGAAAAGAACGCCCGCCACCTGCTCGAGGAGTTCAAGCTGGCCGAGGACGAGGCCGACGAGCGCGCGGGAGATCCCGTGTACGAGCTTGCGCGCGCCCTGGGTCTCGCCAAGATCCCGCGTGCGCTGGTCTGCTTCGACAATTCAACGGCGCAGGGGAAGGACAACGTCGGATCGATCGTCTGGTTCGAGAATGGCCGCCCGCGCCGCTCAGAGTACCGCACGATGCGCGTGCAGACGGTGGATGAGGCGCACGGCCCCGACGATTTTGCCTCGATGCGCGAAGTGGTGGGGCGCTACTTCCGTCGGCGTGTGGACGAAGGAAAGCCGCTGCCGGACCTCATTGTCATTGACGGCGGCAAGGGGCAACTGGCGGCGGCGCACGACGCGCTCGTTCCGCTGGCACTTGAGGCCCTGCCATTGGTGTCGCTGGCCAAGCGCGAGGAGGACGTGTTCGTATTCGGGCGCGCGGAACCGCTGCACTTGTCACGCCGCTCGCCGGCGTTGCGGTTGCTGCAGCAGGCGCGCGACGAAGCGCATCGCACCGCCGTGGGCTACAACCGCAAGCGCCGCACGATGCGCACCATCACGTCGGCCCTGCTCGACATCCCGGGCGTGGGCCCCACCAAACGTCGTGCGCTGCTCACCGCGTTCGGCAGCGTGGATGCGGTGCGTTCAGCGACCATGGAACAGGTGGCCGCGCTCAAGGGATTCTCGGCCACATCGGCGGCCGCCCTGCTCGAGGCGTTGCGGGCGTCGGCGCCCGACCGGCCAGCAGTCTCCGTCACCGAAACAGCTGGCGACTCGGCCGCAGGACCAGCGGTCATCGACGGTACGCCGTAGTTTTAGGCGTCGGCACGGGACGTCGCCGCTCGTCTCTCGTCCTCCGTTTCTCGTCTCAACCCACCATCACTCGACCGCTCTCCATGACCTGGACCCTGCATTGCTCCACCGGCTGCGGCTACTCCGCGCCGGGCGACACATTGGCTTCGCTCTGCCCGCAGTGCGCGCAGCCGCTGGCGGTACGCTACGAGGTGGCCGTGCCGCGCTCTGCGATCGGGGCCGAGTGGTCGTTGTGGCGCTACGCCGCGGCGTTGCCAATCGCCGCTGGCGAGCAGCGCGTGACGTTGGGCGAGGGGCTCACGCCGTTGTTCGAGCTGCCCGCTCTGGCGCGCGAGATCGGCGTGCGCCGGCTCTGGGTGAAGGACGAGGGGCAGAATCCGACCGCGAGCTTCAAGGCCCGTGGCCTGATGATGGCGGTGACGCGCGCCAAGGCGCTGGGTTTGCCCGGCGTCTGCGTGCCGACTGCGGGGAATGCGGGCATCGCGCTGGCCGCCTACGCCGCGGCGGCGGCGCTCCCCGCGCGCATCTACGCGCCGCGCACCACGCCGCCTCCCATTCTGAACAGCATTCGCGCCTACGGGGTGGAACTGGAGCTCGTGGACGGGCACATCGGCGATGCAGGCAAGGCGACGATGCAGTTTGCCAAGGAGACGGGGTTCTTCAACGTGGCCACGGTGCGTGAACCGTACCGCGTGGAAGGCATGAAGACGATGGGCTACGAACTCGCGGAGCAGATGGGATGGGAGCTTCCCGACGCCATTGTGTACCCCACGGGCGGTGGCGAGGGAACCATCGGCATCTGGAAGGCGATCGGCGAGATGATCGCGTGGGGATGGCTGCCCAGCGACACGGTGAAGCCGCGCATGATCGTTGCGCAGGCGTCGGGCTGCGCGCCACTCGTGCGGGCGTTCCACGCGGGCGAAGAAAAGGCGACTCCCTGGGAGAATCCGGAGACGCACGCCAGCGGATTGCGCGTGCCGGGGCCCTTTGGCGACCGCTGGACGCTGCGTACACTGCGCGAGAGCCACGGAGACGCCGAGGCGGTCGATGAGGCGGGCATCCGCGCCGGCACGTTCACCCTGGCGTCGCGGGCCGGCATCGACGCCGCGCCCGAAGGCGGGTGCGCGCTCGCCGCCACTGCGCAGCTGGTGAAGACGGGACGACTGAGCGGCGACTCGGCGGTGGTGGTGTACAACACGGGATCCGGGGCGAGTTACCGGTTCTGAAATAGTCCTGACATCCACCACCGACCACGCCTGATGCGCATTGCCATCCTCGACCCCGCCCACGGAATCTCGGGCGACATGACGCTCGGCGCGCTGCTCGACCTCGGGCTCGACGCCGAGTGGCTGCGCGCGCTCCCGGCGATGCTCGGGCTCGACGGCGTGACGGTGCGCATGGCCGATGTGAAGCGCGGCGAGATTGCATGCAAGAAGGTGGACTTCGACATCCCGCCGCAACCGCATGGACGGCATCTCAAGCACATCGCGGCGATCGTCGACGGCTCGTCGGCGCCCGACTCGGTGAAGCGCGCGGCCATGGATGCGTTCACGCAACTGACCGACGTGGAGGCGTCCATTCACGGCACCACGCGCGAGAAGGTGCACCTGCACGAGGTCGGCGCGGTGGATGCGATTCTCGACGTCGTGGGTGCGGTGTGGGGGCTGCAGGTCCTTGGCGTCGAGGCCGTGTTCAGCACGCCGGTGACGCTGGGCGACGGTTTTGTGGATGCCGCGCATGGCCGCATGGCGGTCCCCGCGCCGGCGACGTTGCGCCTGCTCGAGGGCATTGCGGTGCGCGGCGGCCCTGAGGGGGCCGGGGAACTCGCCACGCCCACCGGGGCAGTGCTGGTGCGTGTGCTGTCCCGTGGCGCGCCTCCGGCCTGCTACACGCCCATCCGAAGCGGTTACGGGGCGGGGTCCAAGGATCCCGCGGGCCGGGCAAACGTCCTGCGCATCATCCTTGCTGAGGTCACGGATGAGCCCGCATCCTCGGAGACGCTCGCGCACCTCGTGTGCGACATCGACGATCTGGGTGGCGAGTTCGTGGCCGGTGCCGCCGACGCGCTCCGGGCAGCGGGTGCGCTCGACGTGACGCTGGTGCATACGCTGATGAAGAAGGGACGCCCCGGCGTGCGCCTGGAAGTGCTCTGCGCGATGGCCGACGCCCACCGGCTCGAGTCGCTGCTGTTGTCCGAGAGTTCGTCCATCGGCGTCCGCCGCACCATCGTCACGCGCCGGGCGCTTGCGCGCCGCGAGTTGATCGTGATGGTCGAAGGGCAGGCGATCCGGTTGAAGGAAGTGACGCTCCCCGATGGGTCAACCCGCGCCAAGCCCGAGTGGGAGGACGTGCAGGCGGTGGCCCGCGTGCTGGCCCGTCCGGCTCCGGAAATCGCCGATCGCGCGCGCCAAGCTGCTGCGGCACGGACCCTGTAACCTGCGCCACACCCGCCGCTAGATTTGCGCATTGGCTGCCCCCCGCACGACAGCCCGTACCGAGGATCTCCCGCATGACCGGCCTTCGCATGTCTCTCGCGACCCTGGTGGCGGCCGCGCTGGCTGCGCCGCTTGCCGCACAAGGCAGCTGCGACCTCTACACGCGCAGCGCCGACCAGATTGCCCTCGTGCGCGATTACATCGCCAAGCACGACCAGGCGACCGACAGCGAGGAGCGCCTCAAGATCCTGCGGCTGCTCGTGCGGGGGCTCACCGACACGCCGCCGCGCATCAAGAGCGAGGCGGGCCGCAGTTTTCTGCTCGGCACCGTCTACGCGCGCTGGCTCCTGGACCAGAAAGGGGATCCGGTGTTGCGGGCTAAACGCGGCGACGTCGGATTGCGGGACAATCCGGAGGACGACTTCGTCTTTCCGCTCGCATTCAACGAGACGATGGCCGTGGTCGAGCGCGAAGGGACGGCGTGTGCCGACAGTACGGCAAAGTTCCGGAACGCGGCGTTCGTGAAATTGCTCAACGGCGCCATTGCCAGCCTCAACGCCACGTCCAATGACCTCGCCATTGACTACGCGAATGCGGCGCTGCAGGTCGGGCCGCGTGCGGCGCAGGCGAGTACGGCCTATCAGGTGCTGGCGCGGGCGTCCGAGGCCAAGGGCGATCTGGCCGGCGCCATCGCCGGGCTGCAGAAGGTCGTCGACGGCATGGCCACCGATGCGACCGGCGCTCCCGCGCGCGCCACGGCCCTGTTCAACCTTGCCGTCTTCACGCGCGATCACGCCATGAAGCAAGCGGGCCCGGCGCGCGCCGAGGGTCTGCGACGCGCGCACGTGCTGTTCGCGTCGTACACGCAGGCGATGCCCGACGGCCCGAACGCCGCGGCTGCGCGCGCGGCGTCAACACGGATCCTGCAGGAGATTGGCGACACGGAATCGGTGGCCGGCGTCTACGCCGACATGCTGGTCAATCCGTCCAAGTACACCGCGTTGCAGCTCTTCGAGGCCGGCGTGGCCTCGGCCAATGGCAAGAAGTACGACGACGCAGCTCGGCTTTACGAGGCGGGCCTGCAGGCCAATCCGCACTACCGCGACGCACTGTTCAACGCCGCCAACGTCTACTTCGCCCTGCGCCAGCCCGACAAGATGGCCCCGCTGGTTGATCGGCTGCGTGCGATCGACCCCATGAACGCCGATGTGCTCAAGCTCGCGGGTGCCGTCTGGCAGGAACGCGGGAACCAGGCGAGCGATCCCCGGTCGAAGCGACAGGCGCAGGATTCCGTCAGCGCGCTCGTCGACAGGGCGGCCAGGCTTCCGGCTCGGGTGGTCGTCTCGCAGTTCACGGTGGGCCGCGACCACACGACGACGCTGGCTGGCTCGGTCGAGAACCTCGGCTCGGCGTTGGCAAGCTTCGCCGTTACGTTCGACCTGTTGGACAACGCAGGGGCCGTGGTGGGCTCGATGGTCGTGAACGTCGAGGGCGTCGCGCCAAGGGCAACGGCGGCGTTCAGTGTGCAAGCGACTGGCGCATCACCAGTTGCGTGGCGCTACACGGTGCGGTGAACGCGGGGCGGAAGTCGTTAGATACGATTGACTTCCGCCCTCTCGCCTGCTAACTTGCATTAGGCGTTCTACAGGACGCTGTCTACACGGGGAAAGGGGGCGCACCCTCCTTTCCCCGTTGGCATCCGAGGATCGCATGGTTCGTGTGGCGCAGGTACATCCAGGCAGCATCGCCGAGGAGCTGGGCATCGTGGCCGGCACGGAGCTGGTCTCCGTCAACGGGCGCGAGCTTGGCGACTTCCTCGACTGGGAGTTCCTGACCGCCGAGGACGCCCTGGAGATCGAGGCGCTCCTGCCGGACGGCGACACGGTGGTCTATGAAATCGAGCGGCCCGAGGGCGAGCCCATTGGCGTGCAGCTCGAGCCGCCGACGGTGCGGCGCTGCGCCAACCGCTGTGAGTTCTGCTTCATCGAGGGACTCCCCAAGGGATTGCGCAAGAATCTCTATATCCGCGACGACGACTATCGCCTGTCGTTTGCGTACGGCAACTTCGCCACGCTCTCAAACCTGAAGGACAAGGACGAGGCGCGCATCATCGAGTACCGGCTGTCGCCGCTGTACGTATCGGTGCACGCGACGCCGTGGGAAGCGCGCAAGGTGCTGCTCAACAATCCGCGGGTGCCCGACATCCTGTCGCAGCTCGAGCGCCTCGTGGAGGGCGGCATCCAGTTCCACGGCCAGATGGTGGTGGTGCCGGGGTTGAATGACGGTGCGGTGCTGGAGCAGACCCTCGACGATCTCTGGAGTTTCGGCGACGGCTGTCTGTCGGTGGCGCTGGTCCCGGTGGGGCTCACGCAGTTCTCGCACCTCTACACCGGGCGCTCGATGGACCGCGAGGCCGCTGCCGCGCTGGTGGACGTGACCACGCGCTGGGCCGAGCGCGGCAAGCGCGAGCGTGGCTTCCCCTGGGTGTACGGGTCAGATGAGCTCTACCTGCTGGCGGGCAGCGAGTTTCCGCCGTTCGAGCACTACGGCGAGTTCTCGCAGATTGAAAACGGGGTGGGGGCGCTGCCCATGCTGCGCCATCGCGTGGAGAGCGGCCTCGCGCGGCTTCCGCGCCTCGACGGGCTGCGCGTCGCGGTGGTGACCGGCGCCTCGATGGCGCCGCACATGCCCGCGTTGCTCGCGCAACTCACCGCGGCAACCGGCGCGTGCTTCGAGCTGCTGCCTGCGACGAACTCGCTCTTTGGCCCGACGGTCACCACGGCGGGCCTGCTGGTCGGCGCCGACATCGAGCGCACGCTTGCGGGCTGCACCGGGTTCGACGTGGCGCTCATTCCCGCCGAGAGCATCAACGAGGACGGCGTCTTCCTGGACGACGTCGAGTTTGCGGCGCTGCGTGAGCGGCTGCCGATGCCAGTTCTTCCATCGTACGATTTCATTGACGTGCTTGAGCTGCAGGGACAGCCGAGGGCATGCATTTCCGGAGGCTGTTCGTGAACATCCCAGTTGTCGCACTTGTCGGGCGCCCCAATGTGGGCAAGTCCGCGCTGTTCAACCGCATCATTGGCCACGACGACGCGATCGTGAGCGAAGAGCCGGGCACCACGCGGGACCGCCATTTTGCCCTCGCGGAATGGAACGGACGCCGGTTCTGGCTCGTGGACACCGGCGGACTCACCGAAGATTCGTACCTGCCGATGGACGTCGCCATCCGGCGGCAGGTGGCGCAGGCCATCGAAGAAGCCGACCTGATGCTGATGATTGCGGATGCCAAGGTGGGCGTGCACCCCAGCGACGCGCGCATCGTCGACTTGCTGCGCAAGTCGGGCAAGCCGTTTATCATCGTCGCCAACAAGGTGGACGATCCGCGCGACGCCGACTACTACGAGTTCTACCGGCTCGCGGCTGGTGAGCCTATTCCGGTGTCGGCGACCAACGGCAAGAACTCGGGCGACCTGCTCGACGTCATCGTCGATCGCATTCCGGCGGCGACTTCCGACGAAAACGCCGAGGTCCTGCGGGTGGCAGTGGTCGGCCGTCCGAACGTCGGCAAGTCATCGTTCATCAACCGACTGCTCGGCGAGGAACGGCTCGTCGTGTCAACCGTCGCCGGGACGACGCGCGATGCCATCGACACGCCTTTCGTGTACCACGGGCGCGACATCATCTTCGTCGACACGGCGGGACTTCGCCGTCAGTCGCGCATGGACGATGGCATCGAGTTCTACTCGTCGCTGCGCACGCGCCGTGCCATCGACCGTTCGGACATCTGCCTCCTGATGATCGATGCCGTCGAGGGACTGCACAACCAGGACCTGAAGATCGCGAACATGGCGTGGGAGCAGGGCCGCGCCCTCATCGTCATCGTCAACAAGTGGGACCTCAAGGAGAAGGACGACAAGACGGCCGCGAAATTCGAGAAGGAGGCTGGGGAAAAGGCGCCCTTCCTCAAGTACGTGCCGTTCGTCTTCACGTCGGCGATCACCGGCCAGCGCGTGACCAAGGTGCTCGATCTGATTCTCGAGGTGAACGAGGAGCGGCACAAGCGCATCAGCACGTCGCAGGTGAACGAGGCCTTGCAGGACATCATCGGGCGCCGGCAGGCACCGCAGGCGGCCGGCTTCGAGATCAAGCTGAACTACGCCACGCAGGTGGAGACCGCGCCGCCGACGATTCTCATCTTCGGAAACAACCCGGACCTCCTGCAGGAGCACTACGTGCGCTACCTGCACAATTGCTTCCGCGAAGTGTGGGGTTTCACCGGCAACCCGCTGCGCCTCACGTTCAAGCGCAAGCAGGGAACCCCGAAGGAATGAACGCCGCCGGCGCCCTGGTGCTCGCATACGTCTCGGGCTCCATTCCGTCCGCGTACATCGCCGGTCGCATGGTGAAGGGCATCGACCTGCGCACCGTGGGATCGGGCAACCTGGGCGCCACCAACGTCTACCGCACGCTGGGCGCCAGGGTGGCCGTCGTTGTCTTTGCGGTGGACATGCTCAAGGGCGCGATGCCGGCATTTCTGTTGCCTGCTTTCGTGTTGCCGGCCGCCGCGCTGGGCACCGACGAAGCCACCTGGTGGGGCCTGGCATTCGGCATCGCCGCCATCGTGGGTCACGCCAAGCCGGTCTTCTTGCTGTGGCGCGGAGGCGGAAAAGGCGTGTCGACGGCGGCGGGGATCTTCGCGGCGCTGGCCCCGGTGCCGCTGGCGCTGGCGCTGGCAATGTTCGTCGCCGTCCTCTGGCGCACGGGCTATGTGTCGGCGGCGTCGCTTACGGCGGCCGTGGTGCTGCCGCTCCTGCTGACGGTGTTCACGGGCGTGGCGTCGCCGCTCACCATCGTGGCGGCGTTGGTGTGCGTGTTCGTCTTTTGGTCGCATCGCGCCAACATCCAGCGGCTGCGCGCGGGGACCGAACATCGGTTTGCGCGAAAGAAGAGGGGGGAGGGAGCATGAAGTGCGCGGTGATTGGTGCCGGCGCGTGGGGCACCGCGCTGGCCAGCCTGTTGTCGGAAAATGGCCACGATACCACCATCTGGTGCCTCGAGCCCGACGTGGCCGAAGCGATCACGCACTCCTCCGCGAACCCGCGGTTCCTGCCTGGCGCAGTGCTCGCCGAGGCGTTGCGCGGCACGACGGACAAGGCGGAGGCGCTGGATGGCGCCGAGTTGGTGCTCTTTGCGGCGCCATCGCACGTGCTGCGCGAGGTCGTGTCGCACGCACGCGCGTGGATGGCTCCGGGGGCTACGGCGGTGGTGGCCACCAAGGGCATCGAGCGCGGCAGCTTTGCCTTGATGACCGACGTCGTGGCGCAGGAACTGCCTGGGCACGCGGTGGTCGCGCTGTCGGGACCGAGCTTTGCCGCCGAGGTGGCCAATCGCCAGCCAACGGCGGTGGTCGCCGCGTCCGCCAGCGAACCGGCGGCGACGCTGACGCAGCAGACATTCAGTGCGCCGCACTTCCGCGTCTACTCGACGGACGATGTGGTGGGCGTGGAGCTTGGTGGCGCGCTCAAGAACGTGATGGCGGTGGCCACAGGCATCAGCGACGGGCTTGGCCTGGGGTACAACACGCGCGCGGCGCTGATCACGCGCGGGCTCGCCGAGATGATGCGGCTGGGCAGCGCGCTGGGCGCGCACCCGCAGACCTTTGCTGGACTCGCCGGCATCGGCGACCTCGTGCTCACGTGCACCGGCGCGCTGAGCCGCAACCGGCAGGTGGGACTCGAGATCGGACGAGGCGCCACCTTGCCAGAGGTGCTTGCTGGTCGCGAGAGCGTGGCGGAGGGCGTGATCACGACCGAGAGTGCGCGAGAACTCGCTGCGGCACGCGGGGTGGAGATGCCCATCGTGCACGCGGTGCATCGCGTGCTGTTCGAGCGCCAGCCTGCGCGGTGGGCACTCGTCGAGCTGATGGGGCGCGAGTTGCGCGGGGAGCGTGACTGATGGCCGGCGCCCGTCCCGAACCGGTCAAGGAGTTCTTCAGCATTGGCGATGTGTGCGAGCTGACCGAACTCAAGCCGCACGTGCTGCGCTACTGGGAGGGTCAGTTCAAGGGGCTCAGTCCCGTCAAGAACCGCTCCGGCAATCGCGTCTACTCGCGTCGCGAAGTGGAAATGGTGGTGCTGGTGAAGCACCTGCTGTACACCGAGAAGTATACGATTGATGGCGCGCGCCAGAAGCTGGAGGAATATCGCCGTGCCGGTGGCGTACGTCCGGCCGCCCGCACCGGGCTCGACCTCCAGACCATCCTCGCCCTCGAAACCCAGTTGCAGGATCTCCTCGCGTACTTGCGCGACACACCGGACCGTTGATGCGACTGCTGCTGAGCAATGACGATGGGATTTTGGCCCGCGGCCTGGCGGCGCTGGAGCGCGCCGCGGAGCGGCTTGGCGAGGTATATGTGGTGGCGCCCGACCGCGAGCAGAGCGCGACGAGCCACTCCCTCACCATGCACCATCCACTGCGCCCGGTACAAATCGCGGAGCGGCGCTGGCAGGTGGACGGCACGCCGACCGACTGCGTGATGCTTGCGCTCGAGGCGCTGCTGCCCGAGCGCCCGGACTTTGTGCTGAGCGGCGTGAATCACGGCCCCAACATGGGCGAGGACGTGCTGTATTCCGGTACCGTCGCGGCGGCGATGGAGGGACTCGCCCTTGGCGTCCCCGCGATCGCGCTCTCCTATGCCGGCAGCGTGCTGCGGGCGGACGCGCTGCTCGACGATCACGCGGGCACCATTGAACAGATCCTGCGCCACCTCACGTCGCTCCCGGCGTTTCCCGAGCACACGCTCTTCAACGTCAACATCCCGCCCATCGCGGCCGACCAGGTGCAGGGCGTGCGCCTCACCCGACTCGGCCGGCGTGCGTACTCCGACTCGCTCACCAAGATGACGGACCCATGGGGGCGGCCGATCTACTGGATCGGCGGCGGGTCGGTGTCGTGGAAGGACTCGGCCATCGACTCGGACTTCCAGGCGATCAACGACGGCTTCGTGTCGGTGACGCCGCTGCACCTCGACCTCACCCATCGCGACATTCTTGATCGCGCGGAGCAGTGGTGGCGTCCCCTGTAACCCCGCAATTCACCGGGGCGCGGCGTCGGCTCATCGACGAGTTGCGCGGCAAGGGCATCAGTGACATGGCGGTGCTGCGCGCCCTCGACCTCGTGCCGCGGCACCAGTTTGTTCCCACCGGCGTACGGCATCGCGCCTACGAGGACGCGCCGCTGCCCATTGGCAACGGCCAGACCATCAGCCAGCCGTGGGTGCACGCCACATACTTGCAGACGCTGCACCTCAGCGGCAGCGAGCAGGTGCTGGAAATCGGCACCGGCTCGGGCTATCAGACGGCGCTGTTGGCGCAGCTGTGCCGGCATGTGTACTCGGTGGAGCGCATTCGTCCCTTGCTCGAGACGGCGCGCGACGCCATCACGGCCTGCGGCATTGCCAACGTGTCGCTGCTGTGCGGCGACGGCACCGTGGGATGGCCGGAGTACGCGCCGTACGACGCGATCCTTGTGAGCGCCGGATCGCCGGACGTCCCGCAGCCGCTGCTCGACCAACTTGCCGCGGGCGGACGACTGATGGTGCCCGTGGGCGGACGCGACGACCAGCGGCTGATGGAGATCACGCGCTCCGGCGACGAATTCCAGTCGCGCGAGGTGTCGGACGTGCGCTTCGTTCCGCTGGTGGGCAAGCACGGGTGGGACACGGCGTGAGCGCCAAGGACGAGTTGACCGCTGACTGCGAGAGCACACCATGATCACCAGACCGCTTCCGGAAGGCCGGGAAACCCTGGCGCACGACGTGCGCGCCGCAATTCGCGACGTCGCGGATTTCCCCAAGCCTGGCGTCGTGTTCAAGGACATCACGCCGGTGCTCTCCGATGCGTCGCTCTTTGCGCGCGTCACCGAAAGTCAGGCCGCGGCTGCGACCGCCATGCACGTGACGCACGTCGTGGCGATCGAGAGCCGCGGGTTCATCTTTGGCGCCCCGGTGGCGCAGGCGCTCGGCGTGCCGTTTGTACCCGTGCGCAAGCCGGGCAAGCTGCCGCACCGCCGCGTGCGCGAGGAGTACACGCTCGAGTACGGCACCGACGCGCTGGAGATGCACGAGGATGCACTGGGCGTCGGCGCGCGCGTGCTGGTGGTCGACGACGTGCTTGCCACGGGTGGCACGGCCGCCGCGACGCGGCGCCTCGTGGAGCGGGCCGGCGGCGTGGTGGTGGCCTTCTCGTTCGTCATCGACCTCACGTTCCTGCACGGACGGCAACTGCTGGTTGGCGCGAGCGTGGACGCGATCGTCGAGTACTGACCGCCGACCGAGAAACGCACAGGGGGCCGCGGCGCGATCCCGCGGCCCCCGTGGCCTGCCGGCACTTCTTACGGCGTGCCGCGCGGCAGCATCTCGGGCAGGTCAGCCACGATATACGCCATCACTGCGAACGCGGCCACGCACTTTTGCACGTCGGCCGGGCTCAGCTTGTCGGGCGTGTCGGCTGGCGCGTGGTGGTACCAGAAGTACCGCGTCCCATCGACGTCGAGTCCCATGCCGGGAACGCCAGTGCCCATGAGCGGCCCGATGTCGGCGCCGCCACCGCTGGCGCCGATGGTGCCGGCGTTGATGCGGCTGAGCAGTGTGCCGATTTGGCGAATGATCGCGCGCGCCGAGTCGCTCCCCGTGAAGCCGAAGCCTGACGGGGCAAAGACGCCGGCGTCTGACTCGATGAGCAACGCATGCGGTTCGTCCTTGTGTGCGTCGCGATAGGCGGCGCCGCCGCGGCCGCCGTTCTCCTCGTTCACCCAGCCCACCACGCGCAGCGTGCGGCGCGGCGTCAGGCCGAGGCGCTTCAGCAGGTTGATCGCTTCCCACGCCACCACGATGCCGCCCGCATCGTCCATCGCGCCGGTGCCGACGTCCCACGAGTCACTGTGGCCGCCCATCGCGACAATCTCGCGCGGTTTGTCGCGACCCACCAACTCGCCCATCGCGTTGCGCGATGGCGAGTCGGGGAGCGTCTGCGCGTCCATGTGGACAGTCACCACGACCTTCTGCCCGCGGTCCTGCATGCGATGGAACATCATCGCGTCTTCCATCGTGATGGCGGCCGCGGGAATGCGCGTGACCGTGGAATCGTATTGCATGGCCCCCGTATGCGGCGTGCGCATGCCGTACGGGCCCACCGCGCGAACGAGCGCCGCGACGGCACCCACCCTGGCCGCGGCCACCGCTCCGGCGCCTCGGTATCGCACGGTCGAGCCATAGTCGGTAAAGGGCACGTCGAACAGCACGATCTTGCCCTTGGCTTCCGCCGCACGCTTGGCGAGGTCGTCGAAGTTGCTGACCACGAGCACTTCGGCCGTGATGCCGCCTGCCGGCGTTCCGATGGAACCGCCAAGCCCGAGCATCGGCACGTCGGCCTCGCGTGGCTGCGTCATCGCGATGGACTCGCGGCCGCGCACCCAGTGCGGCACCATCGCCGGTTCGCCGCGCACATTGGCCAGGCCGTCCTTTGTCATCTCGGCGAGCATCCAGTCGATGCCGCGCTCCAGGTTGGCGCTGCCGGCGAGTCGCGGGCCGCTGTAGTCGACAAAGGCGGCGAGGCGGTTCCACGCCCGCGACGAGTCGGCCATGGCGGCGTCCATGATGCGGTTGGCGACGTCGCGGTATCGATCGGCCACCGGTTGCTGCGCGGCAAGCGGCGCAGCGAGGAACGCGAGGGGCAGGAGGCGCAGGCGCATGCGTAGGGGGTGAAGGAAGCAGGTACGCTACCTCAATAGACGGGCGAGCGTCAATGGAGCTAGCTTCTGGAGCTAGCTTCTGGACGGTCAGAACATCGTACGCGCCTGATGGAGATTGCCTGTATGCCTACGCGCCACGCCCTGGTTGCCGACGCTCTACGCGCTTTGCTGTTGAGCATGTTTCTCATCTCGGCCGCGGAGGGGCAGGCGCCGCGCACCATCCTTGCCATCGGTGGTCACGCCGGCGACATGGAGCTCACCGCCGGTGCCGTGCTGCTCGGCGCGCATCAGCGTGGTGACCGCGTGGTGATCCTGCACCTGACGCTCGGCGAGGGCGGAAACCCCAAGCTCTCGCCGGCCGAGTACGGCGCTCAGAAGAAGCGTGAAGCCGAGGCCGTGGCGAGCGCATTGGGCGCCGACGTGTTGTTTGGACCGTACAGGGACGGAGAGATTCCCAACGATGAAGCCGCGCGGCGCTACGTGGCCGACGTCATGCGGCAGGTAAAGCCGACGCTTGTCATCACGCATTGGAAGGAGAGCCTGCATAAGGACCATTCCATCACGAGCGCGGTGGTGCAGGACGCGGTGCTGCTCGCGTCGCTGCCCGGTGTGACGCTGGCGCATCCCGCATGGCGCGGCATCCGTTCGGTATGGTACGCCGACAATTGGGAGGACGCCACCAACTTTGCGCCATACGTGTTCGTGAAGGTCACCGACGCGCTGTCTGCGTGGCGCGCGGCAGTGTCGCAATACGAGTTTGCCCGCGGGGGCATCGCCGGCTTCCCGTACGTGGAGTACTACTCGGCGCTTGCGACCGTGCGTGGCGCGGTGGTGTACAAGGGGCAGGCGGTGGCGTTTGCGGTGGAGCCCGAGGCCAGGCGGCGGGTGCTGGATTCGCTGCCGTAGCGTAGCGTTGTGGCACCCGGCGACCCGGTCGTATTAGTTTCCTGTGTTGCCCCCGTAGCTCAGTTGGATAGAGCAAGCGTTTCCTAAACGCTAGGTCGCCGGTTCGATTCCGGCCGGGGGTACTGGAAGGCGCGTCGCTGGCCATGAGTCGGCAACGATCAGGCGGCCCATTACACCGCCGTCTTGTGAAACTTCCGCGTCGCATACCCAAGTACGCTCGCGGCCATCGCGGCCAGCACCAGCAACTGCGGCCACACGATGCCCCAGCTGGCGCCGCGCAGGAAGACGCCGCGCACCACGATCAGGTAGTGGCGCAGTGGGTCGAAAAGCGTCAGGGTCTGCACCCACGGCGGCATGTTCTCCACGGGGAACATCATCCCGCCCAGCATCAGCGCCGGCATGAAGAACATGAACATCGACATGAACGCTTCCTGCTGCGTGTTGCTGATGGTCGAGATGAACAGCCCGACTCCGATGCCCGTGAGCACAAAGAGCAGGCTCGCCACGCCGAGGACGAGGAAGCTCCCCTCGAACGGAATGCGGAACCAGAGAAGCGCCACGACGGTGATCAGCACGACGTCGAACATGCCGACGAGCACTGAGGGCAGCGTCTTGCCCAGAATCAGTTCGGCGGGGCGCAGGGGGCTCACCATCAGCTGCTCAAGGGTTCCGAGCTCGCGCTCCCGCACCACCGCCAGGCTGGTGAGCAGCAGCGTCATGAGCATGACGATGTTGCCGATCACCGCCGGCACGTTGTAGTTGCGGCTCTCGAGGTTGGGGTTGTACCAGACGCGCACCCTGAAGTCCACGCCGCCTGCCGAGGCCGGCACGCCGGCGCGCGCTGCGATCTGCGTGGCCCGCGACAGGCCGTACCGCCCGATGATCTGCGTGGCGTATCCCAGGGCCACGTTGGCCGTGTTGGCGCTCGAGCCATCCACCAGCAGTTGCACCGACGTCGGCCGCCCGCGCGCGATGTCGGCGGCGAAGCCGCGCGGGATGTGCACGCCGAGGAGCACGCTCCCCTGGTCCAGCGCGTAGGTGAGGTCGGCCGGGCGGTCGCCGCGCGCCACGACGTCAAAGTAGCCGCTGGCCGTCATCGCGTTGGTGAGCTGCCGCGACTCCACGGTCTGGTCGGCGTCGAGCAGGAACGTGCGCGCATGCCGCACGTCGGTGTTCACCGCGTACCCGAACACGATCAGCTGGATGATGGGCGCGGCAATCAGTACGCGGAGCGACCGCGGGTCGCGCAGCATCTGGCGCAGTTCCTTGTGCAGCAGCTGCCAGAGCCTGCTCGCGCTCAGCGGCGCGGTCATTCGATCTCCTTGCGGAAGGCACGCACCGCAAGCCCGAGGCCGATCACCGCATACAGCACCATCGCGAGGCCCTGCCCCCACAGCACGGTCAGCCCGACGTCCTTCAGGAATACGCCGCGCATCACCGTGATGAAGTAGCGCGCCGGCACGAGCAGCGAGATGGCCTGCAGCGGCAGGGGCATGGTCCGGATGTCGAACATCAGTCCCGACAGCAACAGCGACGGGATGAACGTGGCGATCATCGCCACCTGCGTGGCGAGCAGCTGTGACCGCAAGGCCGCACTGATGAAGATGCCCAGGCCAAGCGATCCAATCAGGAAGAGCGTCGCCATGACGGCGAGCAGTAGTGCGCTGCCGCGGAATGGCACGTCAAAGACCGTCATGCCGAGGAGCACGGCCGCCGTCACGTCCACCAGTCCGATGCCGAGGTACGGCACGAGCTTGCCGACGATCACCTCAGCGCGGTGCACCGGCGTCGCGGCAAGCTGCTCCATGGTGCCGCGCTCCCATTCGCGCGCCACGGTCAGCGAGGTCAGCATCGCGGCAATGATCATCATGATCACAGCAATCAGCCCGGGCACGATCATCGGCGGGCTCGCGAGCGTCTCATTGTACCAGATGCGCGCCTCGGGCGACACCGGCGGCACCATGCGGGTTGTCCGCAGGGCAATGGACGCCGAGTATGCGGTGACGATGGCGGTGGCGTAGTTGAGCGCGATGCCCGAGGTGTTGGCGTCGGCGCCGTCAACGATGGCCTGCACGGGGGCCTGTCGGCCAGACGAGAGCGTGCGCTCGAATCCGCGCGGAATCACCAGCGCCATGCGCGTGCGCCCGCGGTCGAGCAGGGGCGCGATATCGGCCGTGCGCACCAGCCGGCTGGTGATGTGAAAGCGCCCCGCCGAGACGAAGCTCTCCACCAGCTCGCGGCTGCGCAGCGAGTGGTCCTGGTCCACCACGGCCAGTCCGATGTCCTTGACGTCGAAGCTGATCACGTAGCCGAAGAAGACGATCATCGCCGCCGGCATGAGAAACGCCATCATCACGCTGCGCGTGTCGCGGCGCAGCTGGAGAATCTCCTTGCGCGCGATCGCCCACAGGCGCCCCGGTCGGATGGCCATGATCAACCCACCACCGCGCCGCCCTCGCGGCGCACCAGCGAGACGAACACATCCTCGAGCGACGGGCGCACCACGTGTATCTCGCCGCAGGTGATGCCGTGCGACGCAAGGAACCCGGGGAGGACGGCGCGCGCGGCCGTCACATCCTGCACCACCACATGCAGCGCGCGACCGAACATCGCGGCCTCAATGATGCCCGGCTGGTGCTGCAGCACCTGCGCGGCCGCGGACGCATCGCTGGTGGTCACGTCGAGAATGGGTTCGGCCATTCGCGCGCGGAGTTCCGGCGGCCGGTCGAGCGCGATGAGCCGGCCGCGGTTCATCAACGCCAGCCGGTCGCAGTACTCGGCCTCCTCCATGTAATGTGTGCTGACGAAGACCGTCGTGCCCTTGGCCGTGAGCTGGTAAATGAGCTCCCAGAACGCGCGCCGCGACACGGGGTCCACGCCCGACGTCGGTTCGTCGAGGAACAGGATGGGCGGCTCGTGAAGCACGGCACAGCCCAGCGCGAGCCGCTGCTTCCAGCCCAGCGGCAGCGACGCGGTCATCTGCCGCCGGTGCTCGGTGAGCCCGGCCATCTCCAGCACCCAGTCGCGTCGCGCGGTGAACCGCGTGCCCGTGACCTCGTACAGTCCGCCAAAGAACGCAATGTTCTCCTCGACGGTGAGATCGCCGTAGAGCGAGAAGAGCTGCGACATGTACCCGATGCGCGCCTTGATTGACTCGCTCTCAGTGCGCACGTCGAGCCCCGTCACGAGTCCGTGGCCCGACGTGGGCGCAAGCAGGCCGGTCAGCATCTTGATGGTCGTCGTCTTTCCGGCGCCGTTGGGCCCGAGGAAGCCGAAGATCTCCCCTTCGGCCACCGCAAACGACACGTGATCCACGGCGACAAACGTGCCGAACGTCCGCGTGAGGCCGGTGACCTGCACGGCAGGTGACGGCGCGGCCGCGGCGCGTGGAGCCGTCGCCTCACGGGGCAGGGAAGCGCTCACGCGACAACCCCCGCTGCCGGCGCGTCGCCCGACACGCGTTCGATGAACACGTCCTCGAGCGACGCTTCCACCTCCTGCACGTCGCTCGTGGCGATGCCGGCGCCGGCCAGCGCGGCGTCGATTGCGCCCCGTGACCGTCCATCGCCGGTCACCACCACATGAATGGTGTCGCCAAAGAGCGTGGCGCGCCGCACCACCGGCAGCGCACGCAGCACGCCGAGGGCGCGCCGCGCGTCGGGTGTGCGCACCGACACAATCTGCCCGCGCATCGAATCCTGCAAAGCCGCAGGCGTGTCGAGTGCCACGATCCGACCGCGGTCAAGCAGCGCCACGTGGTCGCACCGCTCGGCTTCGTCCATGTACGCCGTCGACACGAATACCGACACGCCCTGCGCCACCATCTCCGCGAGAATCAGCCAGAGGTCGCGTCGCGAAATGGGATCGACGCCGAACGTTGGCTCGTCGAGCAACAGGATGTCGGGGTGGTGGATGAGCGCGCAGCACAGGCCGAGCTTCTGCTTCATGCCGCCCGACAGCTGGCCAGCCAGGCGATGCTCGAACGCCCCGAGGTTCGAGAAGTGGTAGAGCCGCTCGAGACGGGACGCGCGCTCGCGCGCCGGCACTTCATACACGTCGGCGTAGAAGTCGATGTTCTCACGCACGGTGAGGTCGGTATACAGGCCAAAACGCTGTGACATGTACGCGATGTGGTGCTTCACGCTCTCCGGGTCCCTGGCCACGCTCCGGCCAAGCACCAACGCATCGCCCGACGTCGGACGCAGGACGCCCGCCAGCATCCGCATCGTGGTCGTCTTGCCTGCGCCGTCTGGACCGACGAGGCCAAAGAGTTCGCCCGGTGCGACGTCGAAGGTGAGTCTGTCCACCGCCGTCACCGCACCGAAGACGCGCGTGAGTCCGCGCGCGCCGATGGCGGGCGCGGCAGACGGTGCGGAGTGCGGGATGCACACGGCGGCAGCTCTACGGCGCGGCGCGCAGCGCGACGTCGGCCGGCATGCCGGGCTTCAGCGCCAGCGTGCTGTCACCGGTGATGCGCACCTTCACCGCGTACACGAGCTTCACCCGCTCCTCGGTGGTCTGCACGTTGCGCGGCGTGAACTCGGCTTCGCTCGCAATGAACGACACCGTGCCCGCGTACTGCCGGCCCTGATATGTGTCCGTCGTGATGGTGGCTGGTGCGCCCAGGCGCACTGCGCCGAGCCGGTTCTCGGCGATATAGATGCGCACCCAGCGGTCACCGAAATTGGCCAGCGTGACCACGGGTGAGCCCGGGGCGACGATTTCGCCCGGTTCGCGCTGGCGCACCGTCACCACGCCGTCAAACGGCGCGATGACCACGGCATTGGCCACCTGTGCCGTGACCTGACGCAGCAGCGCGTCGGCCGACTCCACCATCGCGTGTTGGGCGGCCACCCGTTCGGCGCGGGGCCCGGCCTGCACCAGCTTCAGTTGCTGCGCCGCCTGCTCACGCTGACTGCGTGCGAGGTCGGAAGCGAGGCGCGCCTTGTCTGCGGCATCCTGCGATGCAGCGCCGTCCTGCAGCAAGCGCTGGGCGCGAGCCAGATCGCGTTGCGCGTCCACCAGGCGCGCTGCGGCGGCGCTGTCGATCTCGCGGGCCTGCGCCAGTTCCTCACCGCGAGCGCCGCGTTCCATTTCAGCAAGGCCCGATTGTGCGGCGGCACGCTGCGCCCGTGCCTGCGACAACCGCGCCTCCAGTTCGGTGCGGTCGAGGATGGCGAGCGTGTCGCCGGCGCGCACCTTGTCGCCCTCGCGCACACGAATGCTCTCAATGCGCCCTGCGGCCTGGAATCCAAGCGAGGCCTGCGTGGCCTCTACCGTGCCGCTCGCGCCAAGCGTGGTCGCCGGCGTGCGCGCGCGGAGCAGGAAGAAGGCGCCGGCAGTGCCGACGGCCAGGACGATGACGGCAATGCGAACGCGCTTCATGGCTGTGACTCCAGCGAACCGGCGATCCAACTGCGGGAGAGCTCGCCGGTCACCCGCGCCAGCTCCACACGCGCCGCGATCACGGCGTGGCGAGCCTGCACGAGGCTGCTGCGAGCACGAAAGAGGCTTGCTTCGGCAATCAGGTAGTCCGTCTGCGTTCCGTCGCCAACGTCGCGCGCCAGTTGCGTGATCCGCGCAACCTCGGTGGACTGCAGCACCGCGGCGTCGAGTGCGGTCACGCGGGCGCGCGAGGCGTCGAATGCGGCGCGGGCCTCGTCCACCTGCTGCTCGACGGTCATGCGCGTGAGCCGCACCTGTTCCTGCGCGGCGCGCGATGACGCCTCGGCGCGACTGACCGCTGCGTCGCGCGCGCCGCCCGTGAAGACCGGCCACGAGAGCCCGAGCCCCAACTGCCACTCGGCGAGATACCGCCCGGTGATGTTGCTGCGGTCGACAATGGCGGTGGTCGCCTGCAGTTGCGGCAGGCGAGCCGCCTTGGCCGATCCCACCGATGCCGCCGCGGCGTCAGCGCGTCGCGCCGCCGCCTGCACATCGGTGTTGGCCGTATTGGCGCGCTCCATCATGCCGTCGCGGCCGCCCGGTGTGGCGTCAGCAGCGGGCGCGACGTCGCCCGTGAGCCGCACGGCGTCGAGTGATGCGGCGTGCACGGCCGCAAACGGCACGCTGATCAGTCGCGCGAGGTCATGCTCGGCGATCTCCACATTGGCTGTGCTCGAGACGCGATCGGCGGCAGCGCTCGCGAGCTCGGCGGCAGCACGCAGCGTGTCGACGCGCGCGGCCTTGCCGGCGGCCAGCCGGTCGCGCGCGCGCTTGGCCTCGGCCGTGAGGGCCGCCACGCGCTGGTTCTCCGCGACGACGATGCCGCGCGTGGTGAGCACGCGCAGGTAGGCGGTCAGCGTGCGCGCGACCATCTGCTGCTCGGCCGCGCCCAGCGCGGCGGACGCCGCGCCACGCTGCGACTCGGCGGCGCGCACCTTGGCCGATCGCGCGCCAAAATCGAACAGCGTGTACGCGGCGCCCAGCGACACCTGCGACAGTTTGGTGTCGAACAAGGGCGGATTCCGCAGGTCGAGCGCGTGCAGCGGGTACACCACCATCGGCTTCTGGAAGGTGTTCACCGAGCCATCGAGTGAGACGGAGGGAAGCCAGGCTGCGCGGGCCTGTCCCACGTCGGCGGTGGCGATCTCCACCGTGGCGCGTGCCCCGGCCACGGCTGGATGCGACGCCAGCGCGCGGTCAATTGCCGAGGCGACCGTCAGGCGCGCCGTGTCCTGCGGGGCAAAGGCGACGACTGCGGCGAGGAGCAGAATCGGGTTCATGACCGACGCTCGGGATGGGTGGCAAGACTGCGAGTGATGGTGGTGACCACGTGCTGCACCACCGCGCGCTGCGTCGCGGGATCGCTGCGATCAACGCCGACGATGTCGCGCGGTATGCGGAATGCCATGCGGAGGAGGAACGGCTGCGCCATCACGCTCAGCGCGAGCAAGTTGGGTTCGCCTTCGCGAATGGAGCCGTTGGACTGTCCCTCGCGAATGAGCCCGGCGATGGTCGCAAGGTTGCGCTGCATCAGTTCGCGCAGCGGCGGTGGGAGTGGCCGGTCGGTGGCGAGAGCGCGCAGAATCAGCGTCGGGGCGGGGAGGTTCGGTTCGGTAAGAACCATCGTGACGATGCCGCAGATGCGATCGAGCGGCGTGCCGGCCCCGGCGGCGATGCTGATGAAGCGATGGGAGAACGGCACGCCGATACGGTCGATGACGGCGTGAAAGAGCTCTTCCTTGGACCCGAAATGGTAGGTGACCGCGCCGAGGTTGGCCTTGGCGCGACTGGTGATCTTGCGCACGGAGACGGTGTCGAACCCCTCGCGCGCGAAGAGATCGGCGGCGACGGCGAGGAGGCGTTCGGGGACATCGCGTTTGATATTCATACGTATGTATGAATAAGTAGCCTTCAACCTGATGTCAAGCACCTGATGCCCGTGTTGCCGCCACGCATGCCCGCGGTCTCTGCCATCTGCCATCTGCCATCTGCCATCTGCCATCTGCCATCTGCCATCTGCCATCTACCATCTGCCGCCCCGGTCGGGGGTGCCTCATTGCCGTCCGCGCGATTAGCTTATTGAGGTTGTACGCCACGCCGGCGTGCACCCCAACCCAAGCCTCAGTCCAGACCGATGACGAAGACCGGGGAAGCAGCCCGTCCGCCGATCACGGCCGATCCAGAGTCGCTGCTCGACACGTTTCAGCTCTATCGCAAGCAGATTTCCGTCGCGGCCATTGTCGTTGCCGTCGTTGCCGGAGGCGTCTTCCTGTGGCAGGCCAACCGGACGCGCCGCGAGTCGCAGGGCGAGAAGGCATTCTACGATGCGATGCCGCTCGTCAGCCGCAACGATCCCAAGGCGGCCGACGCGCTGTCCAAGGTGGCCGCGCGCTACAACGGCACCGCAGGCGGCGTCCAGGCCGCGATGCTCTTTGCGCAGGCCAAGTTTGACGCCGGCCAGTACGACGAAGGGCAGAAGATCCTCGACGGGGTCTCCGCCGCCAGCGCGTTCGCTGCGGGTGTCGAGTCGCTCAAGGGGGCCGGCTACGAAGGCCAGGGTAAGTTCGACAAGGCGGCCGAGCATTATCAGGCGGCCGTGGTCAAGGCGGCCCTTGATGGCGAAAAGGACTACCTGAAGGGCGAGGCGGCCCGCGCGCTGGGTTTGGCGGGCAAGAAGGAAGAGGCGCTGAAGCTCTGGACCGCGCTGGCCGCCAAGCCAGACTCGCCGATGGCGAGCGAAGCCAAGATCCGCATGGGTGAACTGGCGGCGGTCCCGGCCAAGCCATAGCGGTATGGTCGTCGGCGCCGAGAGGCGTCGTTCAGGCAGAGGATGAGGTGGGCGCGGGGCTTCGGCTTCGCGCCCATCGTGCGTTCAGGGGATGAAACGAGCCGCCGTGGTGGCTGCGTCCGGGGAGCCGGAGAGCTCGACGCCGGCCATTCTGACCAGAAATAGTACCTATAATATGTATTATGTAAACTAAAGCGCGTGGAGAACTGTGGAAAGGCGCCATTCACCTATCCCTTGTGGCTTTTGAACTTGGACAAATGGTGCGCGCATGGTGTCGCCTGCCTGCGCTTCGCCTTCCATCGGGTGCGCGCACCGATATCAGGCCGGCTCAGGTCACCGCTCAGGTCACCGCTCAGGTCACCTCTCAGGTCACCTACAGTTCGGCAGTCCGACCCTGGTAGACAATGCGCGCTTCGCCGCACAACGATGGCCACACCTGGCCGTCACGGTGCTTGAGGGTCACGGTGAGTATTCGGCCGGACTTCGTCCTGAGCCGAACCACCTGCCCTGCGAGCCCCCATGCCTCGAGAAGTGCCGCACTTGCCACGGCGCCGGTGCCACAGGCGAGCGTCTCGGCCTCGACGCCGCGTTCATATGTCCGGATGATGAAACCGTCGGGGCCTGCCGGCGCAACGAAGTTGACGTTTGCGCCCGCCTTGAGGCGGCGGTCCATGCGAAGGGTGCGCCCACGCCCTACGACGTCGATATCCGCTGTATCATCAACAAGAACAACGAGATGCGGCACGCCTGCATCCGCAAACCCGATGCGATGTTCACCCGGTTGCCGCTCAAGAACACTCTCTTGCGTCAGCTCCCGCACGGCCTGCAGGTCGATTTCGGGAACGCCGTCTCGGAAATGCCCGGTCATCGCGCCGGCATCCGTTTCAAAATGACATTGCCCGTCGCCAATTACGCCAAGCTCTCGTGCCAGACGCATGCTGCACAATGAGGCGTTGCCGCACAGCTCGCCAAGGCTGCCATCGCGGTTGAAGTAACGTATCCTAAATGCCTGATATGTATCGCTTTGCAGAAATACAACCCCGTCTGCACCGATCCCGGTTCCCGTCGCACAGATCGTGCGAACAGACTCCGGGTTGTCCAGGTCATGCACTGCGCCGGTGTCAGACCGGGCATCGAAGAAGACAAAGTCGTTGCCCGAGCCAGACATCTTGTAAAAAGCGTGCCCTGCCGGGATGCTCATAGCTGCCCCGTGAGCTTCAACCACCGAAGCCGCCAGACCATGAACACGGCCTCACGGACAATGTGGCCGCTCATCTTGCTGTCGCCGACCGCCCGGTCGGCAAAGACGATCGGGATTTCCTTTCCCTGGAACCCCTTGGCGAACGCACGGAATGACATCTCGATCTGGAAGGCGTAGCCATTCGACCGCACGCGGTCGAGGTCAATTGCGGCCAGCACCCGCCGGTGGAAGCACTTGAAGCCGCCCGTGCCGTCCCACAGCCGCATGCCGGTTACCATCCGGGCATAAATGTTAGCGCAGTAGCTCAGCATCAGCCGCTTCATCGGCCAGTTCACGACGGTCACGCGACCGTCCAGATAGCGAGATCCAAGCACGAAGTCTGCGCCCTGGGCCGCCGCAAGAAACTCGGGGAGATGCTTGGGGTCATGCGAGAAGTCCGCATCCATCTCGAAGATGTATTCGTAATCCCGGGCGAGCGCCCACCGGAAGCCGTCGAGATAGGCGGTGCCAAGCCCCATCTTCCCGGGCCGCCGCAGCAGGTGCACCCGCGGATCCCGCGTACCGAGGTCCGCGACGAGGTCGCCAGTCTTGTCGGGCGAGTTGTCGTCGACCACCAGCACTTCGATGCGCGGGTCTTTCTCGAGCACCTGACTGATGAGCGACGGAATGTTCTCGCGCTCGTTGTACGTGGGGACGATGATGAGCGCCTTGTCAGCCATGGGTCACCTGCGGGTTGCGCCGATCGGCGGCCCAACCGGCCGCAGCGAGAAGCAGACTGAGGACGATGGCCGCGAACGTGACCGTTCGTCCCTTGGGATAGGTGTCGTTGACGAACGAGAACTCGACCTGCCGCGCGCCAGCCGGAAGCGCCACGCCCATCAGCACATAGTCCGTGCGGTACACGGCCGTGGACTTGCCGTCGACTGTCGCGCGCCAGCCGGGATAGTAATTCTCGCTTGCCACCAGCGCCGAGCCTGCCGGAGCCGGAGCGCTCAGCGTGACCGTGAAACCACCGGGGCGATACTTGGTGGTGTTCGTCGTGATCGCGAGCGGCGCTGGGAGCGCCGTGAGTGGTGTCGTCGGGACTGCAGCGGCCGTGTCCATGATGGCCACCTGATACGTGGCGAAGTTCGGCTGCGACGCCGCAGGCAGCACCACATCGTCGGGGTACCGGGCGATCACGGGCGCCACCCAGGCGAATGGGCGGTCTCCGGCGAGCTTGTACAGCGAGACCTTGGTGCCCGCGGCGTTGACAAGCGGCCCCACCACCCGCACCGCGCCGTCGAGCGGCAGCGTGTCGGTGTTGGTGAGAAAGTAGTTGACATTCATCAGCTGCCAGAACGCAGGGTTCAGCACGGCGCTGTACCCCTCGTCGGCGCGACCGAGCTTCTGGTAGCGGCCCAGCTCATTGCCGTGGTAGCCAGTCACCGAGCGGATGCCATGCACCATCAGGCCGTCGCCGCGCAGCTGCGGATCGTGCGTTGCCACCGCATTGCCCTGCGGCACGCCAAGGGCGACGACGCGCGTGGGCTCCTTGATCTTCTTGAGGTAATCGATGGTGGCGTCGCTGGCGTAGAGCGTCGCGGCCGGCGGCGAGAACAACCAGTACTGCCGCTCGATGCTCCACAAATCGGCCGCGAGGAGCATCGGCAGCGCGATACCCAGCTGCCGTGGCGTTGCCTTGCCACGCGCCAATGCGATGATCATGCCGGCGGCGAGCGCGACGAACAGGAACGAGCGCCACGCGCCCACCGTGACATTGCCCGAGTTGGCGTCGACGAACTCGATGAACCGCGGGTCGGCCAGCCCCTGCGCCAGCGACGTAAACGCGCCGGCGGTGGCGAGCAGCGCGACGGCCGCCGCGCCCACGAGCCACCCAACGGCATAGCGAGCGCTCGCCTTGCCGGCGAGCAGCCGCTCGGTGCCGAGTGCAGCGAGCAGTGCGATGCTGAACGCGAAGACGAACATCATCGTGCTGGGGGCGCGGAAGAACTTGGTGCCCGGCACGAGTGCGTAGACGATCTGGAAGAAGGGTGTCGACCCGCCGAGCGCCCAGAGCAGCGCAACCACGGCGACGCCCAGCCAGAAGCGGCGGAAGGTGCGGCGCGCTTCCCCGCCCGCCCCGAACGCGAGCGGCGCCAGCATCAGTACCACGGCACCCAGGTACTCGCTGTGCAGGTGGATGCCGTTGCGTCCCCAGTAATTGCTGAGGATGCCGGAGAACTGCGGCAAGTACGTATTGATGAGCTCTTCGAGCGGCCACGAATACGACGTGGCGTAGGCATAGTCGCGGCCGCCGGCGCGCGGCGACCACGGCGTGTATTCCATGAGCGGCAGGTACTGAATGGCGCCGATCGCCAGGCCGAGCAGCACCGCGCCCAGCGCGACGCCGAGCCGCGCGAGGGCCGTGGCGCGATCGAGGTCCTTGGTGCCGAACGCGAGCATCAGCGCCCAGGCCCCGGCGAGCAGCAGATGGTACTGCAGCAACTGCGGGTGCGGCGAGAGCACGGCAAGCCCCACGACGAGCGACAACACCCCCCACGCCCAGCGCCGTCCGTCGCGCATGCCGAGGGTCAGCAACAGGAGCGTCACCGGAAGCAGCGCGCTGACAAACAACTTGCCGTCGTGCCCCGGCGAGGCATATGCCGCGATCGGGCCGCCCAACTGATAGGCGAGCGCGCCGACGATCGCCGGATAGAACCCGAGCCCGTACACGCGCAGGAACACGAACGTCGCGAATCCCGCGAGCCACAGGTGGCTGATGAAGCCCCACGTCATGCCGGCGTCCGTGCCGAGCAGCACGCGCAGCCAAAACGTCGGGTAGAAGATGTCGCCGTGCATCGCGGCGACAAACGGCAGGCCGCCGAAGAGGTACGGATTCCACTGCGGAATTGCGCCGAGCGCGTGGTACTGCTGCACGGCAAAATCGCGAAACGCGAACCCGGCGATATACTGGTCGCTCATCGGGTTCACGAGGAACTGGCCGCTCAGCGCGGGATACCCCAGCGCGAGTGCGGCCACGGCACATGCGAGCGCGGCCCACAGCGCGCCAAAGCGCGGGGCGAGGTTCGTCGTGCCGGAGTCGGACGTGGTCATCTACGGGTCGGATGGGGTGACAGGGCGTTCCAGGGGGCGCACGAGGAGGAACAGCACGCCGGGAATTATTTCGAGCACCGTCAGCCAGATGCGCGATGCGGCAACGAGCAAGGCCGACATGCCCCCGATGGCGAGCCCGGTGCGCTGCAGCGCCTCAGCCATTGCCACTTCGCGCACGCCGATGCCGCCTGGCGAGAATACCGCGATGAAACCTAGCAGGTACGGGCCAATGAATATGGCGGTCCAATCACCCACCGACCCGTGTACGCTGCCGCCGCTGATGCCGTTGGCAAACGCATCAAAGGCGACCCCGTACAGCATCCATGCCAGTGCGGTGCCCGCCCCTGCCCACCAGATGGCCGTCGGCGGAAGTGCGGGCACCTTGAGGCCCCGCTTGGTCACCACATTGATCGCGCGTACCGCCACGGGAAGCAGCCATGGCGCAGCGGCGAGCGAGGCGGCGAGCACCACGACGGCGGCGAGCGCGGCAAACGGGATGTGCATTGCCCGCGCGCCGACTATGAAGAAGACCCCGAAGCCCGTGACGAGATTGACGAGCTGGACGACGAGCGACGACCCGACGGCGGCGACGGGCGAGACGCCCGCCTCCTGCGCCAACGTGCCCATGGCGGCGATCGACCAGACCTTGCCGGGCACGTACTTGCCGAGGTTGCTGATGAACCAGATGCGCGTGGCGCTGGCGAACGAGAGGCGCTCGCCCCACGCGACAACCACCTGGCGCCACGTCTGGATGAGGACGACGTAGGCCACGAGGACGAGGAACGACGAACCGAGCAGCCACGACCAGTCGGGCCTGGCATCCTGGAACACGTGCTCGTACGCGCCCCAGTGGGCGCGCACATACCAGGCGACGAAGCCAAGCAGCCCAACCTGCAGGGCGTGACGCACGAGGCGCGACGTCTTCATGCGTGCCCACCAAGCACGGTGTCGTAGGCCTCGCGATACCGCGCACCGACGGCCTCAGGCGCAAACACCGCCAACGCACGCACGCGTGCGGCGGCCCCATACGCCCGCGCCTTCGAGGGACGGTCGACGATGGCGTCGATGGCGTGCGCGAGCGCGGCAATGTCGCCGACCGGCACCAGCCATCCCGTGACACCGTCCTTTACCACGTCGGTGAGGCCGCCGCTGGCATAGGCGATGGATGGCGTCTCACACAGCGCCGCCTCGACGCCCACCAAGCCAAGGCCCTCGTCAGTGGACGGGATGATGAGCGCGGCGCTGCGGGCATAGAGCGGCGCGAGGTCCCGCTGAGGCAGGTGCCCGAGCCACCGCACGCGCGCCTGAACGCCCAGTGTCGTAGCGCGCTGTTGCAGCGCGTCGCGATCGGGGCCGTCGCCGACGACGTCGAGCGACCAGGAGCGCCGCGCGCGGGCCATCGCCTGCAGCAGGTCATCAACACCCTTCTGCGCATTGAGGCGGCCCACAAAGAGCATGCGGCGCTCTTCGCGCAGGCCAGGCGCCGGTGGGTCGAACAGCGCCGAGGAAGCAGGCATCGGTGCCGTCTGCACGGTGCGCGCGCCGCCGAGGGCCTCACCCGCCTGGCGCGCGAGCCAACTGGACACGGCGAACATCGCCGCGGCGCTCTCGGCGACGCGAAGCAGAAGCCGGCGCGCCTGCCCGCCGCGCGCGAGGCGCACGTCGGAGCCGTGCATGGTGACGACCATCGGCACGCCGTGCCCGCCGGCCATCAGTCCCGAGGGAAACCACCAGTGCGCGTGCACCAGGTCGGCACGATGTGTGCGCAGCGCGGCGCGCACCGCGCGCCGGCCGCGCCACAGCATCAGGGCCAACGTGAGCTTGCCGCGGAGCGACGCGCTCACCTGCTCTGCCATCGTGCCGACATACGCGAGCGTTTCCCACGATGCCGGTGCGTACCGGTACCGGGTGAC
>JANYJW010000020.1 GCA_025361705.1 Gemmatimonas sp. | reverse complement strand
GCCGTGGCGCCGAGCGACAAGAACATCGTGTACGTGGGCACGGGCGAAGGGAACCCGCGCAATAATGCGTCGGTGGGCGACGGGATGTACAAGTCCATTGACGGCGGCGACCACTGGACGAAGATCGGGCTCGAGAAGTCCGACAAGATCGCCCGCCTGATCATCGACGGAAAGAATCCGGACATCGTCTACGCCTGCGTCCTCGGCCGCGAGTGGGGGGCCAACGAGGACCGCGGCGTCTACAAGACGACCGACGGCGGCGCGAGCTGGAAGAAGATCCTGTACGTCGACCAGCAGACGTCGTGCTCCGACATCTCGTCAGACCCCAACAACAGCAACATCGTCTACGCCGGCATGTACACGTACCGCCGGTGGGCCTGGCACCTCGAATCTGGTGCGGGCAACACGGCCGTGTACAAGTCGGTGGACGGCGGCGCCAAGTGGGAGAAGCTCAGCGGTCCCGACAAGCTGCGCGGCCTGCCGCGCAAGGCGATGGACCGTATTGGCGTGGCGGTGGCGCCCAGCGATCCCAACATCGTGTATGTGCTGAGCGAGACCAAGGACGAGGGCGAGCTGTGGCGCACCGACGACGCCGGCGCATCGTGGCGCACGGTGAATCGCGACCCCAACATCAACTTCCGCCCGTTCTACTACGCCGACCTGCGCGTCGATCCGCAGAACCCCAACCGCGTCTTCACGCTCTCGGGTTCGCTCTATTTCAGCGAGGACGGCGGGCAGAACTTCCGCACCATCGCGCGCGACGTGCACGGCGACCATCAGGCGATGTGGATCGACCCGGTGGATCCGCGCTACATCCTGAACGGCAGTGACGGCGGCTGGCAGGTGAGCCGCGACGGCGGCAAGAACTGGGACGTGGTGAACACCTTCCCGTTCACGCAGTTCTACCACATCAACTACGACATGCAGGTGCCGTACCGGGTGTGCGGCGGCCTGCAGGACAACGGCACGTGGTGCGGTCCAAGCAACTCACTGAGCGGGCAGGGCATCCGCACCGACGACTGGTACACGGTGTCGGGCGGCGACGGCTTCTTTGGCGTGCCGGTGATGGACAAGCCGTGGCTGGTGTACAGCGACGCGCAGGGCGGCATGCTGAACATCACCGACACGCGCAGCGGCGTGCAGAAGACCATCTACCCGTATCCCAATCGCGTGGGCTCGGTGGGCGACGCGATGCTCGGCCACAAGTACCGCTTCAACTGGAACTCGCCCATCGCGCTGTCGGTGCAGAACCCGGGCGTGGTCTACTTTGGCGGCAACGTGCTGTTCAAGTCGAAGGACTACGGTCTGAGCTGGACGGTCATCTCGCCCGACCTCACCACCAACGATCCCAAGAAGCAGGAGTCGAGTGGCGGCGAGATTGTGGTGGACAACACGGCCGCCGAGTTCCACAGCACGCTGCTGAGCATTGCGCCGAGCCCGCTGGACAGCAATGTCATCTGGACGGGCTCGGACGACGGCAACGTGCAGGTGACGCGTGACGGTGGCAAGACGTGGAGCAACGTCTTCGTCAACGTGCCGGGGCTCAAGCCCGCGGCATGGATCGCCACCGTGGAAGCGTCGCACTTTGACGCGGGCACGGCGTATGCGACGGCCGACCATCATCAGGATGACGACTACGCGCCGTACGTCTACATGACGACGGACTTCGGCAAGACGTGGAAGAGCGTGCGCGGCGACCTGCCCGACAACGCGTGGTGGACGCACGTGGTGCGCGAAGATCCGCGGAACCGCAACCTGCTGTACGTCGGCACGGAGGCCGGCGTGTACGCCTCGTGGGACCGTGGCGCGCACTGGTCATCGCTGCGTGGCGACCTGCCGGTGACGCCCGTGCGTGACATCCAGGTGCATCCGCGCGACAACGACCTTCTGGTCGCGACGCACGGGCGCGGGCTGTACATCATGGATGACATCACGCCGCTGCAGCAGCTGACAGTGGCAGGGGCCGCGGCCGACGAGGCGGCGCTGTTCGACATGCGGACTGCGGTGCGATTCAACATGTGGAGCAAGGACGGCAACCTCGGCCAGCGCATCTGGGCGGGCCAGAACCCGCCCAACGGCGCGATCATCTCGTACTTCCTCAAGGCGCAGCCGGCCGGCGAGGTGAACATCGAAATCGCCGACGCCAGCGGGCGCGTGGTGCGTCGCTTCGCCCGGGTAATGGATGAGCCCGGCGTGAGCCGCGTGACGTGGGATGGTCGCTACGACAACGCCGCCGGCGGCTTTGGCGGGCGTGGCGGCGGTCGTGGTGCTGGTCCGGCTGGCGCTGTGGGTGGGGCGGGGCCGGACACATCGCTGGCGGCGCTGCGTGAGCGTCGTCGTGCGGCCGCGGCCGACGAGGCGGCTGGCCCGGGTGGTGGCGGTGGTGGATTTGGCGGTGGCGGCGGCGTTGCCGTGCTGCCCGGCACGTACCAGGTGACGCTGCTCGTGGGCGGCAAGAAGTACACCAAGCCAGTGGTGGTGACCAACGACCCGCGCGTCGAGATGACGCCGGCGCAGGTGACGGCGCAGCATGATGCCGCCTTGCAGCTGCAGGCGCTCACGCAGCGCGTGACGCGCGTCATTTCGGGCGTCGATGATATGATCACGCAACTCAGCGCCGTTCAGACGACGCTGCGCCGAGGACCGCGCGGCGAGAACGCCGCGGTGCTCACCGAAATCGACGGCACGCTGAAGGACCTCCGGCAGTTCCGCGATTCCGTGCTCGCGCGGCCGCTGCCCGGGCTGGGTTACCGGCAGTACCCACGCCTCCGCGAGGAGACGCAATCGGTGAGCGGCATGGTGTCGCGCCCGCAGTGGCCCATCACCGAGGGCGAGAAGCTGCGCTCCGGCGAACTGCGCGTGGAGTCCGATGGCGCGCAGGTGCGTCTCGATGGGATCATCAAGGATCGTGTGGGCAAAATCAACGAGCTGCTGAAGGGGACGCAGCATGTGATTACGCCTCAAACGGCACGCGTTGTTCCCTGACGATTGAGGATCTGGAATTCGGATTGCGATCAATGACCACGAATCCGGATTGCGATTGGCAATGACAGCGAGGGCCCGGCGGAGTGTGCGCCGGGCCCTCGCTGTTGTTGCCATCGCCCGTCGTGATCAACTATCGGGATCATTGATCGCAATCCGGATTCCAGATTCTCCATCAGCCCCTCAGGACCGTGTACCCGTACTCGCCCGCCCGTTGCGCCGCGAGAATCCCCGACGCCATGAGATGCGCATTCGCCACCGCGCCCGCCATGAGCTCATCCATGATCGTCTCCTTGGCGTCGGCACTGGCCTTTGCCCCGGCAATCATGCTCGCCAGGCCGCGCGTCGCCACGCCACAGAGGGCAAAGTGCACGCCGCGCTTGGCCAGGCCGTCAAGCGTGAACCCCTCGTCCATCGAGTCGGGGTCGGTGGAGCCCACGCGAAAGACGTTGCCGCCCCGGACCTTCTTCTCGGTGTCCGGGTGCTTGTACTTCAGCTTCCGCAGCACATCGTACTTGTGCCAGACGTCATTGGAAAACGCGAACTGCGTGGCGCCGTGGCGCAGGCAGATGACGACCGCCTGGTCGGCGTCCGTCAGCTTGTAGCCGGACTGGCTGGTGCGCAGGAAGTTCCAGCCAAAGCCGACCGCCCCGGCCGCTTCCTCGACATTCGTCGCGTCGAGAAAGAGGCGATGCGTGCCCGGCAGCTGGTCGAACCAGGCGTCCTGCGGGTAGCGGGGGACGTCGCGCCTGCCGTCACTGCGTGCCGTCGCCGCCTGGGCGCGGAGGTCGGGCGGGGTGGCGAGGGCCGTGGCCGAGAGAGTGGCAGCTGAGATGAACGTGCGACGGCGCATGGGATTCCTGTTGAGGACAAATTCTCAATCGTCCTTCCTAGCCGACGTAACTGAACGTGTATCCCCGCTCCTGCGCCCGATTGACCGCCACGATGCCAGCCGCCACGAAGTGCGCGTTGCCCAGCGTACTCCGCTTCAGCTCGGCGTAGATGTCGTCGGCGCTCGGGCCGCCCGGTGCCGCGGCAATCGAGGCGAAGACGTGCGTGGCCAAATCGCAGACGGCAAACTGCCAGCCGCGCGACACCGCCATATCGACGGTGACGCCGCGATTGGGCTGGTTGCCGGGAAGGTCCTTCGCGTTCCACACGTTGCGCACGGGCGGCGCGCCGGTGACAGGATCGGTGTAGCCTATTGCCTTGCCCCACGCCGAGCCGTACTTGGCCCACACGGCGTCACTGAACGCAAATGGCGTGGCGAAGTGTCGGTAGCCAAGGACGATGGCGAGGTCTGTGGCCTCGAGCGCGTAGCCGTTCTTGTTGGCCAGCGCATAGTTCGACGCAAAGGTGATGCCCTCGGCGGCGCCCTTGGGAGAGACGGCGTCAAAGTAGATGCGGTGCTTCCCGGGGATCTGGTCGAACCAGTCGTCCTGCGGATGACGCGCCGGGGTGAAGTCCTCGCGGGCAGTCATCGCCTGCAGCGGGCTGGTGCCGGTGGCGAGGGCGGCGCCGAGTGCCGCGGTGCCGGCGGCGAGCCGGCTGATGAACGAGCGGCGCTGCGACGAGCCATGCATGGGGGGCATGAGGGGCTCCGTGGAAGTGGGTACGACCCCCACAATAGCATCCTCGTGGCCGGCGCGCCACGCGCCCGCAGGGGGCGCGTGGCCGTTTCTACCTGCGGCGTCGCGGATGCGACAGCGTGGCCAGTCCGGCCAATGCCGCCGCGATGACCAGGGCCGCGAGAATCTCGGCGAGCGTCGGCGCGGCACCGGCGCGAAGTGGCGCGGCATCGCCATACAGGAGCCGCCGTGCGAGTGTGTCCATCGGGACGCCGGTCAATCGCTCGTACGACGCCGGTGGCGGGGCGTCGGCACGCCACAACTCGGCAAACCGCTGCTGCCCCAGGCTTGTCGCCAGCGCATTCATCACGTCGGGTGACCCCTGCCAGCGCGACCGCCCGTCGGGCGCACTCACCGTCGTGTCTCCCACGGCGACCGTGATGGTCTTGGGCCGCGGAACGGCTGCGTCGATGCACATCAAGAGACGCCCGCTGGCGCACGACCGCAAGTTCAATGCCCGGCTGATCCCTTCATCGCCTCCCCACCACGGCATGAAGTACTGCTCGCTGTAGTCAAGGCCGGACTGATCGTATTGGCGGCGCACCGCGAGCCGCGCGGGCCGCGCCAGGTCGAATCCACTGCTCGAAGGGTAGAGCTCGCGCGCCTGCAGCCATTGCCGTACGACGCGAGATGGCTGCCCGAACGCCGCCTCGAACCCGCAGAGGCCGAAGTGCCTCGGCTGTGGAAACGTGGCCCTGAGCACTCGATACGCCAGTTGCGTGAATGCGCGCGTGTCACGGATCAGAGCGTCCTTCGGCGTCTTGATGCGAGCGATCGTCACGCAGCTCGGCGCGCCCGCCGTGGTTGATTCGACCCACTGCAGCAGCTCTTCCGACTGATCTCGGGACGAATCGAGCACGACGAATACTGGCAGCGTCACGGCGTCGCCAGCCATTCCGGCGCGCGACGCCGCGTACACCAACTGCAGGTGCTGACGCACCGTCAGCGGCAACCGCGAGTCGACCACAATCTGGTTGCGCTGGAGTGGTGGAGTATGCGCCAGCCAGCGATCGACCGAATCCTGCAGCTGACGTGCGTTCATGGCATGCTGCAGGACCCGCGCCGTGTCGTTCGTCGCGGTGAGCGCGCTGTTCGCTCGGGAGAGCGGCGTCTGCTGACGGTTGGATGCGTCGTACACCTCGCCCACCGGTCGCGGAGGCCGCGCTACCACGAGCAGCGCGAACGCCCCCAATGCAATGCCGATCGTCCTGGGGGTGGTCAGACCCATGGCTTCCCCCGCGCGGACCAGGCAATGCAGGCGGCGATGCAGGCGAGGCTCGCCAGCACGAAGGACGGCCCTGGCAGTGGTGACGATGGGCGCGATGCAATGAGGCGCGCCTGCCACAAGGCGATGACCGAGTCCGCTGGCACATTGGCGGCAGCGGTCAACTGTTGCGCGACGGTGCTGCCCCCGCTGGCGCGCAGCCGCCCGATCGCGTTCACCCCTCCGGTCGCGAGTGCGATGCGGGCCAGCGACGCGCGACCCGCGTCGGGCATGGGAATGCGAAACGCCTCGACAGGGAGCAGGGCGATGATGCGACGACACGCATCGAGCTGTCCACGCACGGTGCAATCGTCGCGCTCGTCAACCGACATCGCGAGGTACATCCCATTCCGCTGCATGCCGTCACCGGCCGTGCCCGCGATCCCGGGATAGTCGGACACATCGTACCACGCGGCCACCCGGTCGGTTGGCATCGTGTCCAGGACAAACGCATTGCGGCAGGCCAAGCGGTCCCCTGCCACACAGCGGCGCACCACGGCCACCGGCGACGTGGTGAGTGCTCGGTACAGATCGGGCCAGAACTCCGGCGACTCGTCGCGCATTGGAAGCCGGTGGTTGAGCCATGTTGCGGTGGGCGCTGGCAGGCGAAATGCGGCCGACCGCTCGATGAGCATCATCAGGTTCGACGCGAGGTCATCCGCATCCAGCGGCCAGTCCAATCCGGCGCCGGTGAGCTGGCCGCCGTCGAACAAGCCGTCGAGCGATGCCGAGGAGATGCGTTGTCGCATCGCCGTGGCGCCTGGGAACAGGACGGTTAAGCCGATCTGCCCGTGCTGTTCGCGCAGTGCGAGGCGCATGCGACTGCCCAGCGTGTCAGCTTCCGGGCCGAGCACGCGGCGGGCTTCCTGTACCGCGCGGCGCAATGCGACCGTCGCGACGGGCGCCAGCGTGGTCGTCGTACGGAGCCGATAGGATCCCTCGCGCACGTCCACCACGAGACCGGAGTCCCGCGAGAACGCCTCCATGCGCTTGACCTGCCGACTCAGCGAGTCGGCGCGCGTGCGCAGCGCGACGGACCGGGCTTCCATCGTCGCGATACCCTGCTGGGCAGGAAGTGCCGCGCTGCACGCCAGCAGCAACGCCGCCAGCACCCGTCGGTCAGACATCGACGAGCATCCACCTGGAGAGGAACGCCGCCAATGGGCCGCTGGGTCCGAACACGCTGGTCGCGATCCACTGCATCACGATCGTGTTCTGCGTGAAGCCGAACGCACGCAGCAGCAGGTCCACCACCACGATGGTCGCAAACGCCACGACGACGAACCGAATCCACGTGGGGTTGCTCGCGATCAACGCGAAGATCAGCCCGAAGGGAATCAGGCTTCCCAGCCAGAAACGGACGGCGAGTCCCACCGGATAGGCGTGCAACATGGCGGGGAGCGGTGCAATGGCGCTCGCAATGCCGCCAAACACTCCCACGGCAACCGCGACGGCGCCCAGCAGTACTGCACCCGCGCCGAATCGCATCAGGACAAACTGCCAGCGGGCAATCGGGAGCGACAGCGCATAGACGTGCTGGCGCAGCGAGTCCGCCTGCCAGGTGGAGAACGCGACCACAAGCGCCACGGCGAGCGCCAGCAGTTGATACATCGTGCTTGCCATCGCAATGCTGTTGTACAGCGAGGGGATATAGTAGGTGTCCGCCGTCCTGTATGCCGTACTCCGCAAAGCCTCCACCGGAATCCACCCCGCAAGCAGCACGCCCAGCAAAATCACCGGCCGCGCCCACTTCCACTGTGTAGCCAACACGGCGCGGAACATCAGGTCGTCCCTCCCGTGCGGGACGTCTTCAGCAATTCCACGAAGCTCTCCTCGAGGTCCAGGTCCATCACCTCGTGCAACTCGGCGCCCTGCGCCGCGAGCCACGAAGCCATCTCTGGCTGCCAGCCGCGCACGCCCCATTCCTCGTCCGGCCCAAACCCGCCGCTGCGGCCGAGCAGCGTGAACGGCGCGGCGCTCAGCACCGGCGGTGCGCCGCGCACGCGCAGCCGCTTGATGCCGCTGCGGAACATGTTCATGGGCATCTCGGCGACCAGCACGCCGCCGTCCATCACGCCCACCCAGTCGCAGATGCGCTCCTGCTCGTGCACCAGGTGGCTGCTCACGAGCACGGTCGCGTTGCGCGACGACACGTAGTCCACGAGCGCGCTCAGCACGTCTCGGCGCACCACGGGGTCCAGGCCGTCCGTCGGCTCGTCGAGCACCAGCAGGTCGGGCTGCGTCGAGAGCGCGAGCAGCATCATCAGCTTGCCGGCCTCGCCCTTGGACAGCCGTTCGATCTTCTGCTCGCTGCGCAGGCCGAACTGCCGGCGCAGTTCCTCGCCGCGCGCGGCATCCCACGTGCGAAAGAACGCCTTGTGATGGTCCATCATCTCGCTCACCGTGAGCGACGGGTACAAGTGCGCCTTCTCGGGCACGTAACCGATGCGCGCCAGCGCCTTGGGCGCCCCCTGCGGGATCTGGTGCCCAAGCACTTCAATGAGGCCGTCATCGGCGTCCTGCATGCCGAGCAGCAGCTTGATGGTCGTTGTCTTGCCCGAACCGTTGGGGCCGAGGAAGCCGTAGATGGCGCCCGTCGGGACGGTCATCGTGAGATCGCGAATGGCGAACTCCTTGGCCGGGCGGTACGCCACGTGCTTCAGGGCGATCGCGTCACTCACTCTTGGATCCCCCGAGTTCGGCGTCGAACGCGTGCTTGAGGTCGCTGGCGGTAATGCCGCGGCGGGCCGACTCGGCGAGCAGCTCGCGGACGAGCCGACGCGCATCGGTGGCGCGCTCGCGGGCGCGCCGTTCCGGGGTGACGTCGGTGACGAAGGTTCCAGCGCCCTGGCGCATCTGCACGAGTCCCTCGACTTCGAGTTCGCGGTAAGCTTGCACGACGGTGGCGGGGTTTACGCGCAGTCGGGTGGCGAGCGCACGCACGGACGGCAGTCCGTCGCCGGCGGTGAGATCGCCTGCGGCCACCGCCACGCGGACAAGGGCCGCGATCTGGGCGTAAATGGGGGTGGGGCTTCGGGGGTCGATGCGTTCGAACACGGGGTCAGTGTGTGTTAGTGTACCGATACAGTATGTGTCTTGCCTCGATCTGTCAAGAGGGGTTCCCCCGCATCGCCACACAGGCCCCGAGCACACAAAGGGCCACGAGGAAATTCCCTCGTGGCCCTTCGCCCGTCGTGGTGCCGTTGTCGTGAGCGGCTAGTGCCGAATGCGGTGGAAATCCCTGGTCAGCTCCGCGCGGAAATCGGGGTGCGCAATGGAAATCAGCGCCTCGCCGCGCTCTCGCAGCGTGGCGCCGTGCAGGTTCACCGCGCCGTACTCGGTGACCACCCAGTGCACGTGGCCGCGCGTCGTCACCACGCCAGCGCCGGGGTTGATCTCGGTGCAGATGCGCGAGATGGTGCCGCTCTTGCCCGTTGAGGGCAGGGCAATGATTGCCTTGCCGCCGCGCGACAGGGCGGCGCCGCGGATGAAGTCCATCTGCCCGCCGATGCCCGAGAAGATGCGGTGGCCGAACGAGTCGGCGCACACCTGGCCCGTAAGGTCCACCTGGATGGCGCTGTTGATCGCCACCACGCGCGGGTTGCGGCGGATGATCGCCGTGTCGTTGGTGCGGTCGCACGGGTGGAACTCGACCGCGAGGTTGTCGTGCACGAAGTCGAACAGCCGCTTGGAGCCGTTGATGAAGCTCGTGACGGTGCGGCCGGGGTGCACCTGCTTGTACTTGTTGGTGACGACGCCGGTTTCGCACAGGTCGATGAGGCGGTCGGAGAACATCTCGGTGTGCACGCCGAGGTCGTGCTTGTCGCCGAGTCGCGACAGCACGGCGTCGGGAATGGCGCCGATGCCCATCTGCAGGGTGGAGCGGTCCTCGACGAGTTCGGCGATGATCTCGCCGATGCGCGCCTCCACGGCGTTCTCGGTGCCGCCGAGGTGCTGGTGGAGCGGACGGTCGGTGGTGATGAAGGCATCGATGCGGTCGAACTGCAGGCCGGTATTGCCGTGCGTGCGCGGCATCTGGTCGTTGATCTCGGCAATGATGAACCGCGCGCTGTCGACGGCGGCACGGGCCGCATCCACTGAAGTGCCGAGCGAGCAGTTGCCGTGCGTATCGGGCGGCGAGACCTGCACGAGGGCGACATCGAGCGCCACGCGCCCCGAGCTGAAGAGCCCCGGCACGTCGGAGAGGAATATGGGCACGAAGTCGGCGCGTCCGTCTTCGATCGGTTGCCGCAGACCGGGGCCGGTGAAGAGCGAGATGGAGTGGAAACGCTTGGACTTGTCGCCCTCGAGCCACGGGGCGGCGCCGGCGAGGTGCAGGTGATAGAGGCGGACGTTTTCGAGGTCGTCGCGCAGGGCGAGCGACTCGAGCAGCGGCGTCGGTGTGGCGCAGGCGCCCTGGACAAAGATCTTCATGCCGCTGCGCACGAGCGCGAGGGCATCGGACGGCGAGACGGCGCGGGAGCGCCAGTCGGAGAGGTGCGGAGTCACGGGAGTGGCAAGCGGGAGACGGGAGGCGACCGGCGGGAGCCGTCGGCGCCATCCGAAAAATACAGCGTTGGCGCCCGATTTTCCGAGAGGGGAATACAGTGCATCGCTGGCGTCTTGTCCCGACTGTCCGCGTCAGGTATAATCCGATGAGTTGCGGGCGTAATTCAGTTGGTAGAATGCCAGCTTCCCAAGCTGGACGTCGTGGGTTCGAGTCCCATCGCCCGCTCTGACCAGGCCGTTTCGCCGCCGCCGCCCCTGCACCGAGGGCGGCGGTTTGGCATTGCAGGGTACTGCGGTGCACCCGGTTACATTTGACCGGCGGTCCGACGCTGGACGCGGCTCCTCCGGCATCCCGGATTCCCGACTTCCCAGTACTCGCTCCCCCGTCCATGGACCAGGCGACAGGCACCGTCTTCAACATCCAGCGCTACTCGCTGCACGACGGTCCCGGGATCCGCACGACGGTCTTCCTGAAGGGCTGTCCGCTGTCGTGCGCCTGGTGCCACAACCCGGAGAGCATCTCCGCAGGGCCCGAGATTCTGGTGGCCGAGAGCCGCTGCATCGATTGCGGCGCCTGCCGGGCCTCGTGTCCGCTCGACGAGGCGCGAGCCGGCACGGGGGCGCTCCCGGCGCGCATGGCCGAGTGCGACTACTGCGGCGCCTGCATCGACGCCTGTCCCACCGGCGCGCGCCAGATGGTCGGCCGCCGCTGGACGGTGGACGAGGTGGTGGCCGAGGTGCTCAAGGACCGGATCTTCCACGAAGAGTCCGGCGGTGGCGTGACCATCTCGGGGGGCGAACCGCTGCTGCAGATGGCCTTCCTCCGCGAACTGCTGCCGGCATTGCGCGAGCAGGGGGTGCACATCGCCCTCGACACCTCGGGGTTCGGCCACGCGGAGCACCTGCGGGAGGGCGCCCAGCTGGCTGATCTGGTGCTCTATGACCTCAAGGCGTACGACGATCAGCGGCACCGGATTCTCACGGGCGTGAGCAACTGGCACATTCTCGAGAACCTGAAGGTGCTGGATGCCGCGCACGACAACATCTGGATTCGCGTGCCCGTGGTGCCGGGGTTCACTGATGACCCCGACGAGCTGCGGCAGCTCGCGGCGCTGGTCGCCGGCATGCGGCACGTGACCCGCGTGAACCTGCTGCCGTACCATCGCGCGGCGGGGAGCAAGTACACCCGGATGGGCCGCGTCAACGCGTTGAGCGCCGTGCAGGTGCCATCGCCGGACGACATGCAGCGTGCCGCGGCGTGCTTTGCCGACCTCTGCTGCCCAGTGCAACTGGGCGGGTGAACGCAGTCAACCGTACATTCTCCTCATGAACGACAGAACCAGCCGCCTGCGCCACCTCAGCCTCGACACGCCCCCGAGCATTTCGGCGGAGCGCGCAGTGCTGATGACCGAGTTCCACCAGCAGCACGCGGGCCGGCACCCGGTGCCGGTGCTCCGGGCGCTGTCGTTCCTGCACCTGTGCGAGCACAAGACGCTGTACCACGGCGAGGGCGAGCTCATCGTGGGCGAGCGTGGGCCATCGCCCAAGGTGGTGCCCACGTACCCGGAGCTGAACTGCCACAGCGTCGAGGACCTGCGGATCCTCGACTCGCGCCCCAAGACGTGGTATCGCGTGGACGCCGAGTGCACGCGGCAGTATGCGGAGACGGTGATTCCGTATTGGACCGGGCGGTCGATGCGCGATCGGATCTTCGCGGAACTGCCGGCCGAGTGGCACCACGCCTACGAGGCGGGACTCTTTACCGAGTTCATGGAGCAGCGCGCGCCGGGGCACACGGTGCTCGACGACAAGATCTACGCCAAGGGCATGGTGGACTTCAAGCGCGATATCGCGCAGGCCGTGGCAGCGCTCGACTTCCTGGGCGATCCCGATGCGCTCGCGCGGCGCGAGGCGCTGCAGTCGTTCGACATCGCGTGCGACGCGGTGATGCTGTTTGCCCGGCGCCACGCCGCGCTGGCCCGTGCACGGGCCGCCGCCGCCACCGACCCGTCGACGCGCGCTGAACTCGAGCGCATCGCCGCCGTGTGCACGCGGGTGCCGGCGGAGGCGCCGCGCGACTTCCACGAGGCGCTGCAGTACTACTGGTTCTGCCACCTCGCGGTGATCACCGAGCTCAACGGCTGGGACGCGTTCAACCCCGGCCACCTCGACCAGCACCTGCTGCCGTTCTACGAGCGTGGGCTGGCCGACGGTACGCTCACCAGGGCGTCGGCGCGCGAACTGCTGGAGTGCTTCTTCATCAAGTTCAACAACCATCCGGCGCCGCCCAAGGTAGGCGTGACGGCAGAGGAGAGCGGCACCTACACCGACTTTGCGAACATCAACATCGGTGGGCTGCTGCGTGACGGCACCAACGGCGTCAACGAGGTGTCGC